>NZ_JBBNAC010000001.1:0-634004 GCF_037996825.1 Bdellovibrio sp. BCCA
GTGGAATTAAACTCGTCTTTTTGGACACTTATCAAAACTAAGATGAAAAGCAGGAACGATAACAACAAGTTATTGGATACCTGGCTTGATCCGATTGAATACGTAAGTACATCGGGTAGCATTGAACGCCCTCGTTTAATACTTGGGGTCCCAAATGCTTTACACCAGTATTTCGTGATCGAGAACCTTCAGGATAAAATTTATACTGAGATTTCAGATACTTATGGAAAACCATTTGAGGTTGAGTTTAGTATTACGGGGAACAAAGTAAACACCCATATCGAAAGCTCAACGGCTCAAGATGAGACATTAGGTGGTACAGAGATCCTCCAAGCTCAATTAGCTCGTGCTCAGAGTATTCAGACTACTCAACCAAGATCTGGGGGTCCGGATACTCTTAATTCTGAACTTACTTTTTCGACCTTCGTCGTGGGTAAAAATTCTGAATTTGCTCATGCAGCTTGCTATAACGTAGCAAGAAACCCGGGCGCTGATGATTACAATCCCCTCTATATATATGGACCGGTTGGGATGGGTAAAACGCATCTTTTGCACGCCGCTGGTAACCATATTCGTGATCAATATCAGCAACTTAGAATTACATATATTTCAGCTGAACGCTTTATGAATGAATGTATCTCGGCGATTCGTCGTCATGAGATGGATAAGTTCCGCCAAAAATACCGCGAAAACTCCGACATTCTATTAGTGGATGACGTGCAGTTCATCGCGCGTGGTGAAGCTGTTCAAGAAGAGTTTTTCCACACGATCAATAGTTTCATTGATAGCCGTAAGCAGGTTATCTTGGCGAGTGATCGTATGCCGAAGGATATTCACGGCCTTGAAGATCGCAGTCGTACGCGTTTGGAACGCGGGCTTATTGCAGATATCACAATGCCGGATTTAGAAACGCGTATCGCGATTCTTCGTTATAAGGCCGAGAAATTTAATGTACGTCTTCCAGAAGACGTCGCAAATTACATCGCCAGAATATCCAAAAGATCGATCAGAGAACTTGAAGGCAACCTTAAGAAGGTGAAGATGTTCTCTGAACTTCAAGGTCTTCCGATTGATTATGAGCTTGTGAAACGCATTCTTTCGCACCATGAAACTCAATCCACGATTTCTGTGGAAGAGATCATGAAGATCGTTGCTGATCACTATAAAGTACGCGTTTTGGACCTTAAATCCTCTACTCGTGCGAAGCCGATTGTCGTTCCACGTCAAATTGCGATGTACTTAATTAAGAAGTTTCTCGACAAATCTTTGGTGGATATCGGGAAGGCTTTTGGCGGAAAAGATCACACGACGGTGATGAATGCGCTTGAAAGGGTTAAGAATCTACAGGCGACGGATCAAGATATTTCTAAAGATATCGAAGATTTAGAAACAAGGATCCACAATATCACAGGTGTGTGAATGTGGACTGTGGAAAGAGTTGTGGAAGAGTTTGGGGCTCGTAATGTGGATAGAAGTTACCCCCAATTTCGAGGCACTTTCTGCGAGTTTGTACAGAGTCCTTATCCACAACTGTTTTTTAGTGTTTACAGGTATTTAAGAGATTTGTTAGGTTTTCCACGCCCCTACTACTACTACTAGTATTTATATATATAAGTAATAGTTAATAAGAGATGGGTAAGAATCCAAGTAAAGAGGTTTTCATGAAACTTGAAATTGATAAGAGAGATTTATTAAGCCTTATCGGAAAAACTCAGAACATTGTTGAGAAGCGCAACACAATGCCCATCCTCATCAACGTTCTTTTAGAAGCGGATTCAAACTCTTTAAAAGTTTTTGCAACAGATTTGGAAGTCAGTCTTACTGATCAAATCAAAGCACAAGTTCATCAAGCAGGAAAAGTTGCAGTCAGTGCAAAAAGTCTTTTTGATATCGCGAAAGAACTTTCTGAAGGTCCAATCACTTTAATCAAAAAAGATAATAACTGGCTTGAGATCAAACAAGGGAAATACACATCAAAGATTGTGGGTATCTCTGCTGAAGAATATCCAATCTTCCCGACGTACAATTCTCAAGCCTTCATCACGATTTCAGCACAAGTGTTGAAAGAGATGATTGATAAAACAATTTATTCTGTATCGAACGATGAAACTCGTTACCACTTAAATGGGGTCTTCTTTGAGTTGAATTCTCAAGGTGGATTTAAAATGGTGGCAACAGACGGTCACCGTATGAGTCTTGTGAATAAACCTTCTAGCGAAGTGAAAGTGAATGCCACTCAAGGCGTGATCATTCCTCGTAAAGGTCTTCACGAAATTAAGAAAATTCTTGAGAGCATCGACGGTTCTGTGGAAATCGCCATTGAAGGTTCTCAATTCGTACTTAAACATTCATCAACAATTTTGATGATTCGTTTGATCGAAGGAAAGTACCCGAATTATCAACAGTTTATTCCACAGAAGCTGAATCAAAAAGTGATGATCTCTAGAGAAGCGTTTTTGACTTCACTAAAACGTGTATCCCTTTTGGCGAATGCAAAATCAAAAGCGGTTCTTTTGAATCTTTCAAACGGCCGTATGGAAATTTCTTCGAACAATCCTGAGTTGGGTGATGCGAAAGAAGAAATCGAAGTTGAGTATTCAGGTAACGAAATCAAAATTGGTTTCAATGCAAAATACATCACTGATATTTTGACGAGCATGAATCAAGAAAAAATTGATTTTGAATTGAACGACCATCTTTCTCCAGGACTTATGAGACCGCACAACGATGCAAGTTACACTTGCGTTGTGATGCCAATGAGAATCTGATGATCTTTGAAAGACTTCGTCTTGTTAATTTTCGAAATTATCGGGACGTCGTCATTCCCTTCTCTCCGCGAGTGAATGTTTTCGTCGGAGAGAACGGCCAAGGTAAAACAAATCTCCTTGAAGCCATGTATCTGATCTCTCAAGGAGATTCTTTTCGCTACTCTGACAATCGCACTCTGATCAATTCCAATAATCAAGAAGCGCTTATCCAAGCTTTGATTAGTCAAAATGATCTTCACTACAAATTAAAACTAGGTCTTTCAAAAAGTCGCAAAGTTCTTACGCTTAATGAAAAACGTGTGAGCTCTACAGACATTCGAAAAATATTTGCGAGTGTAGTATTCAGTCCCGAAAGTCTTTCTTCGATCAAAGAAGGCGCGGATCATCGCCGTGAACTTGTGGATGAATTGCTGATTACTTTTGATCGGAAAAATGCGGATTTGATCGCGGATTATAGGAAATCTCTAAAAACGCGTAACAAGATCCTTAAAAACTATTTGGAAGGTCTGAACGACAAAGTAGTCACGGAAAACCTTTTGGAGGCTCTAAACCCCCAATTCTTGCGTTTAGGAGCCGATTTAGCGTACGCCCGCATCACCGCTTTGGCTGGGCTTTCCAAAGAGTTTAATAATGCCATGCAATACATTTCTGGCAATTCGTCTGTGGATATCTCCGTGGAATATGTGATTTCTGATCAGAATGCGGTGAAATTTTCGCGAGAAGAAGTCTATTTTGCACTTCAAAAACGTGTTCAAGAACTGCATGATGCGGAGCTCTCTTCAGGTTCCAGTCTAGTGGGTCCTCATAAGCACGATATTGTGTTTCTATATGGGCAAAAAGACTCAAGATTTTATTGTAGCCAAGGGCAGCAAAGAGCCATCATATTGTCTTTCAAAATGGCCCAAATAATGTATCATAGGAAGGCTCACGGAACCTATCCCGTGCTGATGCTAGATGATGTTTTATCTGAGCTTGATAAAGCCAAAAGAGATGCCTTGATTACGTTCTTACACGAGATCAATACGCAGATTTTTGTGACAACCACAGATTTTACATTGCCTGAGTCTTTCAGCCTCGATCAGCTTTCCGTGTTGCGCATTAAGGATGGTCACATCCTTGATTAACGCAGTTTTAGTTTTCGCTAAAGCTCGCTAGCTAGTGAGGGGTACCCAGTGTCAGTTGAAGAACAAAAAACATATTCCGCCGATTCGATTCAGGTTCTTGAAGGACTTGAAGCCGTTCGTAAACGCCCAGGGATGTATATTGGTGATACGGCTTTCAAAGGTTATCACCACCTTGTGTATGAGATTGTGGATAACTCGGTAGACGAACATCTTGCCGGTTATTGCAAATCAATCAAAGTTTCTATCAATGCCGACGAGTCAGTCACTGTTGAAGATGACGGCCGTGGTATTCCTGTGGCTGTTCAAAAACAAACTGGAAAATCAGCTCTTGAACTTGTTATGACCGTTCTTCATGCCGGCGGTAAATTCGACGGTGGCGGTTACAAAGTTTCTGGTGGTTTGCACGGTGTGGGTGCTTCCGTTGTGAATGCGCTTTCAACTCGTGTGAATGTTGAAGTTCAGCGTGATGGTTATTTCTGGAGACAAAACTACGAGCGTGGAAAAATTCTTGCGCCGATTCAGCAAGGTGAACCAACAACAAAAACTGGTACGAAAACAACGTTCAAACCAGACCGTGATATTTTCAAAGACGAAACAGTCGTCTACGATTTCAACACTCTTGCAAATCGTTTCCGTGAATTGGCTTTCTTAAATGCCGGCCTTCATATTTCGTTGACGGATGAGCGCACTGGAAAAAAACAAGATTTCCAATACGCTGAAGGTGTTGCTGAGTTCGTGAAGTACATGAACCAGTCTAAAAAATCTCTTCACAATGAAGTCGTTTACTTCAAAGGTGAAAAAGACAATGTCGATGTTGAGATTGCAATGCAGTGGAATGATTCTTACTCAGAATCTATTTTCACATACTGTAACAACATTAACACGCACGAAGGTGGTACTCACCTAGTTGGTTTCCGTGCGGCACTCACTCGTACAACAAATGCGTATGCGACTGAAAAAAATCTTTTGAAAGATTTAAAAACAAATCTTGAGGGTGAAGACATCCGCGAAGGTTTGGCAGCCGTTATTTCTGTGAAAGTTCGTGAACCGCAATTCGAAGGACAAACGAAAACGAAGCTTGGTAACGCCGAAGTTAAAGGTATCGTTGAGTCCATGGTAAATGAAAAACTAGCGGACTGGATGGATCGCAACCCGTCTGTTTCAAAAAATATTATTTCTAAGTGCGTGGAATCGGCTCGTGCGCGTGAGGCGGCTCGTAAAGCCCGTGATCTTACTCGCCGTAAGACAGCTTTGGATGGTGGGTCTTTGCCAGGTAAAATGGCGGACTGCCAAGAACGTGATCCAGCACTTTGCGAGTTGTACCTGGTGGAGGGAGACTCTGCCGGTGGTTCCGCGAAACAAGGTCGCGATCGTCGCACGCAAGCGATTTTGCCTTTGAAAGGTAAAATCCTCAACGTAGAAAAAGCGCGTTTTGATAAAATTATTTCTTCTGAAGAGATCAAAGTTATCATCTCAGCACTGGGCACTGGAATCGGTAAAGACAATGTGAACGTGGATAAAATCCGCTATCATAAAATCATTATCATGACCGATGCCGACGTCGATGGATCGCATATCATGACTCTGCTTTTGACATTCTTCTATCGTCAAATGCCGGAAGTTCTTGAACGTGGTTATGTATATATTGCGCAACCACCACTCTACCGTGCAAAAAAAGGTAAAGAAGAAACTTACTTGAAAGATGAAGCGGCGTTGACTGAGTATCTTTTGAGTTCAGGTCTTGGAAATTTCAAAATCAAAGGCAAAGAAAGCTTAAAAGAAGCAGATCTTCGTCAATTGATTTTGAATATTCAAAAATTCAACAACCTACTTCGTGTTTCTTCTAAGAAATACGATAAAGACGTTTTGTATTTCCTACTTAGCAAAGTGGGAGATTTCGAAACTCTTGTGGCTGACGAAAAGAAAATGGAATCTGCTCTTAAAGATTTGGGTGCATGGATTAATTCAGATCCAAAACTTGGAATTACAGAATACAAAGGCGAAGTTAAAAAAGATGAAAACGGCAAATCTTATGCTGACATCTACACAGTTCGCTACGCAGATCGCATGATGACTAAGTTCGGTGCGGAGAACCTTCGTTCTTCAGAAATCATCGAGCTTCGTAAGATCTGGGCTGAAATCCAAGCGATCAGCACATTGCCACTCACGATCCTTGAAGGCGAAACGGAAATTCCTTTTGAAAGTTACAACGATTTCTACACACATGTGATGGAGTCGACGAAAAAAGGAATCTACATCCAACGTTACAAAGGATTGGGAGAGATGAATCCAGAGCAGTTGTGGGACACAACTCTCAATAAAGAAAACAGAACTCTTTTGAAAGTGACGATCGATGACGCTGTTGCGGCCGATGAAACTTTCTCGATTCTGATGGGCGAAATGGTTGAGCCTCGTCGTCAATTTATCCACGACAATGCTCTTCTTGCCCGTTCTTTGGATGTTTAATTTTTAGTTTTAAGTTGGTGAGTTATTATGGAAAATAATCAAGATGAAAAGGGTGTAACCCGCGTCGATATTAGCAAGGAAATGCGTGGAGCCTACCTTCAATATTCGATGTCCGTGATCGTAGGCCGTGCTCTTCCAGACGTGCGTGATGGTTTAAAACCCGTGCACCGTCGTGTTCTTTTCGCACAAAATGAAATGAACAACCGCCATAACAGACCGTACTTGAAGTCGGCTCGTGTGGTCGGGGACGTAATCGGTAAATACCATCCTCACGGTGACGCTTCTGTATACGATACGATGGTTCGTATGGCGCAAGATTTCTCTTTGCGCTACCCGCTTGAGGATGGCCAAGGAAACTTCGGTTCTATCGACGGTGATAATCCGGCAGCCATGCGTTACACGGAAATCCGTTTAACAAATTTGGCTGAAGAACTTCTGAACGATCTTGAAAAAGAAACCGTTTCATTTGGTCCGAACTACGATGACTCTCTTCAAATTCCAACAGTTCTTCCTGCGAAATTCCCGAATCTTTTGGTGAATGGTTCTGCGGGTATCGCCGTTGGTATGGCGACAAATATTCCGCCGCACAACTTGGGCGAAGTGATCGATGGCTGCGTGCACTTGATCAACAACCCTGACTGTCAGCTTGAAGATCTCATGCAACATATCAAGGGCCCTGACTTCCCGTCTTACGGTGTGATCGCAGGTCGCGAAGGTATCTTGCAAGCTTACAAAAAAGGCCGCGGTATTATTTCTTTGAAAGCCGTTGCTGAAATTGTTCAAGTGAAAGACCGTGAAGAAATCATCGTTACGGAAATTCCGTATCAGGTGAATAAAGCGAAATTGATCGAATCGATTGCGGACCTTGTTCGTGATAAACAAATCGAAGGTATCTCTGATATCCGCGATGAGTCTTCACGTGAAGGTATGCGTATCGTGATCCAACTAAAACGCGGTGAAAATGCCAGCGTGATTTTGAATCGCCTTTACAAGTTCACTCAAATGCAAACGTCTCTTGGTATCATCATGCTTGCGCTTGATGCGAAAAATCAACCGGTGACATTTGATTTGAAAGGCATGCTTGAAGCTTTCGTGGATCACCGTCGTGACGTTGTTACGAAACGTTGTATCTTCGAACTTAAGAAAGCCCAAGAGCGCGCACACATCTTGGAAGGTTTAAAAAAAGCTCTCGATCATATCGAAGAAGTTATTAAAACAATCCGCGCTTCTAAAGAGGCTAATGCCGCTCGCGAAGCCTTGATGTCGAAATTTGAATTCTCTGAAAAACAAGCGATTGCGATCCTCGAAATGCGTTTGCAACGTTTGACAGGTTTAGAACGTGATAAAATCATCGCTGAACTTGAAGAACTGATGAAACAAATCGACTGGTTGAAATTCGTTCTTTCGGACGTTCGTGAAATCTACAAAATTATCGTAACTGAACTTGAAGATATTAAAAAACGTTACGCAGATCCTCGTCGTACGCAAATCCAAGGCAGCCTTGATGATATCGAAGACGAAGATTTGATTGCTGATGAAGACATGGTTGTGACTGTCACAAACACAGGTCTTATCAAGCGTATGCCAACAGCCGAATACCGCGTGCAAAAACGTGGCGGTAAAGGTCTGAAGGGTATGGAAACGAAAGAAGAAGACTATGTAACGGATCTCTTCTCTGCTAGCACGAAAACGATGCTTCTTGTCTTCACGGATAAGGGTAAAGTTTACTGGTGTAAAGTTCATAAACTTCCTCTAGGAAGCAGAACTTCGAAAGGGAAATCACTTGCAAACGTGGTTCAACTTTCTAGTGGTGAAAGCGTTCGTGCGATTCTTCCGGTGGATGAGTTTAGCGAAAACAAATACGTTGTGATGCTCACTGAAAAAGGGATCATCAAGAAAACGTCTTTGGATTCTTTCGCAAATCCAAGAACCGCAGGTATCATCGCATTGACGACAGATCTTGAAGACGGCGTTATCGACGTAAAGATCTCTGACGGCCAAAGCGATATCTTCATAGCAACCAAAGAAGGTATGTCGATTCGTTTCAACGAAGAAGACGTGCGTGGAATGGGTCGTACGGCTCGCGGCGTGAAAGCTATCACACTTGCGAAAGACGACGTTGTTGTGGCGATGGAAGTTCTTGAGAAAAACACAAAAGATACTATCTTGATGGTGACTTCAAAAGGTTACGGAAAACGCTCTGAAGTTGAAGAATACCGCATCCAATCTCGTGGTGGTGTGGGTATCATCACTCAGAAAACGACAGACAAAGTCGGCGTTGTTATCGGAACGAAAAAAGTTTCAGAAAAAATGGAACTGATTCTTTCGACTGATAAAGGACAAGTGATCCGCATGAAAGTGACGGACATCTCTGTTCTAGGACGTAACACTCAAGGTGTTCGTTTGATCAACATCGATGAAAAAGAAGAAACTGTCACAGGTGTTGCGGTTGTTGAAGAGGATGAAACTCCTGAAGAGACACCGGCAGCAGCGGCTCCTCCAGCAGGAGTCACTCACTAAGATGATCAGAGTTTTTCTGATTGCCTTAGTGCTGGCACTCACCGCCTGCTCTTCCCAAGAGGAGGCGGATTATAAGCAAGCACAAAAAGAGATAGCTCAGGAGCACTACCGAATTGCCCTGAGCTATCTCGATAAAGTCATTAAAAGAAATAATCCCACAAAATATCCTCTGGAAGCGGCTCGCGAAGCTGCAAGGATTTCTTTTTTCGAAATTAAGGATTTCAATAAGGCGATCGAATATCATCACTTTATTGTTTTGCACTCACTTGATGAAAAAGAGCGTTTAGAATCGCAGAAACAAATCGCAGCGATTTACTTTAACAATCTTCAAAACTATCAAGAGTCGATTGTTGAATACAGCAAACTTCAGCAGATGCCTCATACGGATCTTGAAGCCGCTCAATATAAAATGAACGTGGCGCGTGCTCAGTATTATCAAAATAACTTTTTCCAGGCAGAGTCTGAAATTGATTCACTCTTAAAACTTAAAGGCGATGACAACACTCGTTTTAGTGCGTTGATGCTTAAAGGAAATATTCTAGTTGCGCGCAAAGATTTTGCGAAGGCTGCGGATATTTTTAAAGACCTCATTAAAAACTTCCCGGAAAAAGCGATTCAGGAAAACGTCGCTTTGATTCTGGCTGTTTGTTATGAAGAAAATTTGGATTTCAAAAGTGCGATCGCTGTTTTGGAAGAATACAAAAACAAATACAGCCCGCCCGAATATATAGAACTTCGTATTAAGCGACTTCAAGAACGTATGAAAAATGCTCCCGGAGCGAAAGGCTTTAGGAAGTAATGAAAAAGTATATAATTTTTGCATCCATCGGCTTTGAACTTGTCGGTTTGATCTTAGGGTGTTTTTACCTAGGGCAATTCCTTGATCAAAAATATCAAACGAAAGGTCTCATCTTTGTGGGGCTGACGTTTGCGGCTTTGATCGGATGGCTGTGGAGAGTGATTTGGCTTCTTCGCAGAATGCAAAAAGAAGACGAAAAAGAAGAAGCGGGCTCTAAAAAATCCGATCGGTAAAATGAAAATAGTTCTTACAGTTCAAGCTCTCACTACACTCCTGGGTGGCCTCCTTTTGGCTTATTTTTATGCGCCACAGCAGGCTTTTTCGTTCGTGGCTGGGGCTTTGACGATTCTTTCCAGCTTTTTTCTTCTTGGAATTGGCTTTGGGTGGATCTTTCAGAAGAAACTGATTGCCCTCTCTATCGGAATCATTGTATTTAAGTACGCGATTTTAGGGATTATTATCTTTACGCTGGTCAAGCTTTCTTGGTTTAACCCTTTGTGGTTTGCCTTGGGCGTGGCGAGCTTTATTCTTTCAGCGATTGTGTATGCGCTGAAAGAAGCCTTGAAAAGAGAAGGAAAAGACAATGTCATTTAACTGGACACAACTTATTCCAGGAGTAGGTCATCACTACGATCACGTTGCAACTTTGGGTATTGCAACTGTTGGTGTATTTGCAATCGGAGCTGCTGCTCGTGCATCTCTTGGTAAAGGTGAAACTGCGGTTCTTCCTGCTAGCAAATTCTCTCTTCGTGGCATCATGGAAATGCTAACTGAAATGATGGACGGACTTGCAGAGATGGTTATCGGTGAACACGGTAAACACTACGTTCCTTTCTTCACTTCTGTTTTCTTCTTTATTCTTTTGAACAACCTAATCGGTATGATTCCAGGAATGACTCCTGCGACTGAAAACATCAACACGACATTTGGTTTCGGTTGCTTGATGTTCTTGTTCTACAACTTCCAAGGTATCAAAGAAAACGGGATCGTGGCATACCTTAAGCACTTCATGGGTCCGGTTATTTTCCTAGCTCCATTGATGTTCGTGATCGAACTTGTTTCACACTTTGTTCGTCCGTTCTCTTTAGGTCTTCGTCTTGCGAACGTTATGATGGGTGACCACACAGTATTGTCTGTGTTCCTTGATCTCGTTCCAATCGGTGTACCAATTCCATTCTACATGATGGGATTGTTCGTATGCTTTGTTCAGGCTTTTGTATTTACATTGCTTTCAATGGTTTATGTGGCATTCGCGATTGCACACGACCACTAAGAAGCAAAATTAACCACTCATATTGAGGAGAAACACACATGAAAAAAATGATCGTTGCAATGGTTGCTTTGTTGGCTTCTGCATCTGCATTCGCACAAGACGCTGCTGCTCCAGCTGTTGAAGCTGCTGCTGCTCACTCTGATAAAGGTTTGGTAGCTATCGCTGCTGCTATCGCTATCGCTTTGTCTGTATTCGGTGGCGCTATGGCTCAAGGTAAAACTGCTGCTACAGCTCTTGATGGTATCGCTCGTAACCCAGCAGCTTCTGGTAAGCTTTTGATCCCAATGATCTTGGGTCTTGCACTTATCGAGTCATTGGTTATCTACGCGTTGATCATCGCTCTTCGTTTGGCTTAGTCGGTCGTCGCTAAGGGCCCGATCGACTGCGTTGTGCGGTCTCAACTTGCTCTCCGGCGTACAGAAGTACGCCTACGTGGCAGCTGAGATCCTCCGCCTTGCGCTCAGACCCTTATCGCCAACCTTAGTTGGTTTGGTAGAACGATTGAATGAAAGGCTGGGATTTTTTCCTGGCCTTTTTTATTTTCCCTGCTCCACTCTGTTTTCCATTTTCGATTCTCCATTTTCCATATTGACCTTGACCCAAGGGTAAGCCCGAGATTCATCTAGAGGTTAGGATGAAGAACTGGCTGACGATCGGACAATTTTCAAAAGCAATCGGTGTTTCGGCAAAAGCTTTGCGTCTTTATGAGAAGATGGGACTTCTTAGGTCTCACACTCGTGGAGAAAACGGCTATCGCTATTACGATGATTCACAACTGGCTTTGGCAAAACGTCTTAAAGAGTTTAAGGACTTGGGATTTAGCCTTGCTGAAATCAAAAGTCTTTTGCAGTCTGATCACGCACTTGATTCTAAAAAATTAAAAATCACGATGCGCACGCGACTTGATTTGATTAATCAAGAAGCTGAGCTTCTCAAAGAACAAAAGAAACAAATCGAAACCATCCTTTCCTCCATCGAAAAAAAATCAGAGCCACTTAAGGCTGATGAGAGGAGAGTTATCATGAGTTTGTATGGCAAGGTTTCCATTGTTGTTACTGGCGTCGACGGTTTAGAAAAAACGGCGGAATATATTCAGAAACATTTTAGGAATGCACATCAAGACGTCCCGATTCTTCAATGGAAGGAGAACATGGATCTTCCTGTGGAGAAACCTTATGTCTTGGTTGTTTCTGAAAAAGAGCTTCATTCTGACAACGTATTAAAAATTCATCCTGACGTGGTTGTGATCAAAAGTCTAAGTACATACTCTGAAGAAATAGAAAAATTATACTTAAAACTTTTCTCTGGAGTTGGTCCGCATGTTAATACTGTGATCAATGCAGACGATCGCGCAGCAGTCGCTTTAGTGGCTCATCCCACAATTAAAAAAAGTCGATATTTTTATTTTTCAAAAAATCGAGCTCTTGAAAAACAAATAAAAAATATTGGTGGCATCGTTAGTGATGGCGAAGAGTTTGAAATCTACAGCTTTAATATGAAAAGCCGTGTTCATCTCAAGTTCGGCAGAATTCTTTCATTTGATGAGGAAGTTGCGCTGATTTCGTCTCTTGGAGCTGTGATGACTGTAGGCCTTGAACAGGAACAACTTCAAATAAGTTAAAAAATAAACAGGCTCAAAAAATGCAAAAGCGAGAATGGCCTTAGCCAGACTCGCTTTTGGTGGATCTCCTGTCCGAAAAAACAGGAGGTGTCCGATGCGCAAACAAACCTATTTGCGTCTTCGGCGTGTTCTTGAGATTACTAAAGTGATCCTTGTGATCATTTTGCTAATCTTGACTATTGTTAAGTATTAAGAGTCTTAAGCAACAGCTTCCAACTAGTAACACAGTCCAAGGACCAGTGACTGGGATACGGACTGAATAACCTGACGGGAGTGAAACACGGACGGTCTGGCGAGGGCGCTAAAATAAAAGCCCACTCATTTAAGTGGGCTTTTGTGAACTCAGAAAAAGAAAATCTCATTAAAGATATTTATTTACGACCGCTTCAACGCGGCTGCGGATCTTATCAAGGCCAGCTTGCGATGAAGATTCGTAACGAACCACCACAACAGGTTGAGTGTTTGAAGAGCGGCAAAGGGCCCACCCGTCTGCGAAACTCAAACGGATACCGTCTGTGAAATCCACTTTGTAATCAGCACCCGGGCCACCTGGGAAAGCCTCGATCATCTTTTCTACGATCAAAACTTTTTTCTCCTCTGTCGTGTCGATGCGAATTTCAGGAGTATTGAATGCTGGAGGAAGACCTTCCAATAATTGTGGAATCGTCTTTCCTGTTTTAGCCAAAATCTCTACCAAACGAAGAGCTGCGTAAGGAGCATCGTCGTAACCGTAGTTGCGATCCGCGAAGAAAACGTGACCAGACATTTCTCCACCGAAGGGAGCCTTTTCTACTTTGATTTTTTCTTTCACCAAAGAGTGACCTGTTTTCCACATGATCGGTTGGCCACCGTGTTTTGCAACGTCCTGATACAAACGATCTGAACACTTCACGTCTCCAATGATCTTAGCACCTTTTTGGGTTTCAAGAATCGCGCGGGAAATCACAACCATCAATTCATCACCGTAAATCATGCGACCTGTGTGATCGACAACACCGATACGATCTGCATCACCGTCAAAGCCGATGCCACAAACAGCACCCTCTTTAAGAACTTGTGCTTTGAGGTCCACCAAGTTTTCTTCAACAGTTGGATCTGGATGGTGATTTGGGAATCTGCCATCTGGTTCTTCAAAAAGAATTGTTGGATTTAATCCCACAGCATTGAAAAGACCGCGCACGACAGAACCACCGGCACCATTACCGCAATCCAAAACAACTTTTGTGTCTTTGATTGTGCCGAATTCTTTTTTGTAGCGCTCGTAGTACATAGGCTTGATATCGAAGCTCTCTTCAGAGCCTTTGCCATCAATGAATTGATTTTTTTGAATGATCTCGCGAAGTTTTTGGATCTCTGCACCAAAGATAGTGCCTTTGCCCACAGAAATTTTAAATCCATTGTACTCTGGTGGATTGTGCGAGCCTGTTACTTGAATGGCTCCGTTGACACCTTTCAACTCAAATGTTGAGAAGTAGCAAACAGGAGTTGTCACAAGTCCTAAGTGAATTACTTTGGCTCCGGATTCCATCATCCCTTTTGCAAGATTTCTGATGATAGCTGGAGAGCTTTCGCGTGCGTCGTGACCCAAAGCGATTGTCGGATTTGTCACGCCCGCATTGTCTTTCATGTAAACGATAAACGCGCGACCCAGGAGATAAGCAAAGTGGTCGTCGAATTGGCCGTTGTAAACGCCGCGGATGTCGTATTCTCTAAAAATGACGGGTTGAAACATAAATCACCTCAATTATTTCAAATATTTAGATATAATTTTAGCGCTCTAGAGTCGAGCTAATTTTATCGCCCAGCGAATGGAATCAATCATCGAATGCGGATTTGCGATATTTTTACCAAAAATATCCTTTGCAGTCCCATGGTCCACACTTGTGCGGATGAAAGGAATTCCAAGGCTGATATGAACCCCACTATCCTGCCCGTGAATCATCTTAAATGGAATAAGTCCCTGGTCATGATAAAGAGTCAAATAAACCGAATAGCGCTTCCAATTGGATTCAAAGAAAGCAGCATCAGGCACCAACGGCCCTTCCATCGGGATTCTATTTTCTTTCGCAAAATTAATGAGCTGAGGAAACAGAAGAAGCTCTTCATTTCCGATCAGACCTTTTTCGCCGGCGTGAGGATTTAATCCTAAAACACCGATGGGTCTTTTGCTTTGTGCCGCCGGAAGTTTTTTACGAAGTTCGTTAGCATTTTTTAAAGCCTCTGCAAGAACCGTAAAATTTAAACTCTTTGAAACTTTGGAAACGGGTACGTGAGCTGTCGCAAGAACAACGTTAAATTTTTCTCCAACAAAACCCATGTTCACGTGTTTGGCTTTTGAAAGGCGCTTTAAAATATCGGTGTGACCAAGATCTTTAAAGCCGGAATCTTTGATACTTGTTTTTGAAAGAGGAGCTGTCGCGATGCCATCGATCTTTTTTTGCAAACAAGCCTTGGCACTGATTTCAACCCACTCTGCAGGTGAAAGATCAGAAGCAATATCGATCAAATAAGGGCCGTCAACTTTAAGAGCCTCTTCAAGAGAATCAACAGTGATGCGTGTCCATTTTTTATCGATAAGTTTAAGGTATCGAGGATCACCGCCATCAGTACGCCACAAAATAAACTGAACATTTTTTTGCGGACCGAGGTGATGCAGAGCTTTGGCAGTGACTTCAAAGCCAATGCCGTCAACATCACCTGTAGTAAGAGCAATTCGCAGTTTACTCATTGATACGAACGAAAGATTCGTCGCGTTTGTTTTGCAACCAAGTTTTCAGTTGGCGTTTGAAGCTGGCCTCAAGAAGTCTTGCTTTGATGGCTTCTTTTGCGCGTTCAAACTTTGGATCTGTCGTCAGTTTTTTTCCAGTGAGCTTTACGATGTGATAACCCATACGAGATTTCACGATCGGAGTTGTTTCGCCCACTTTCAAATTGGAAATAGCTTCTTCAATCTCTGGTAAGAACTCGCCGGATTTAAATGTTCCAAGGCTTCCCCCAGATGAAAAATTTGGGTCTTCACTGAACTGCTGAGCCAAAGTTTCAAAGCTTTCGCCACTGCGAAGTTTGCCCATCACAGTTTCCGCGCGCTTGAGGGCTGCCTCTGCTCCGCCTTTTTTAGGGCTAAAGAAGATGTGTGACACGCTAAACTCGTCAATCGAAGGACGGTTGTTCGGATTTGTTTTTAGATATTCGTTCAAAGCGTCTTCGTCAGAGATACGAAGTTTTGAAATGATTTCTGAGTCCATCAAAGAACGCTTTTCAATGCTGCTTTTTAAGAAGACTTTGTATTCTTCAAAAGAAACACCTTGGCCTTTGATGATGTTGGCAAGCTCAGCTTCACTGACGTTGTTTCTTTTTGCCATGTCTTTAAGTTCAGATTCAACGCGGTCATTTGTAACAGTGAGGTTGAGTCTTTTGACTTCAGCTTCAATCAACTTTTCATTAATCAAATAATCAAGCTGTGCTTTGCGATTTCCTTTAAGGCTTGTCACCGGCTTATCGAAAAGAAGTGAATCATCGATAAGACCTTGCTTGCCGATACGTTTTTCAAGTTCTTTAAAATCAGATTCAAGAACCAATTCGGTATTTACGATAGCCACAGTTTTTTCCACAACTTCAGCGTGGCTGGGAACAGCGACTAGCAAAGAAAAGAGAATATTAATCATTGGGCCCTCGCGTATCTACTTTAATCGTATTCAGTAATTCGTAGTCCTTTAGGACTTTACTACTTCTAAGCTGGGCATCAAGCCAAGCTACGTATTCTGCCTGCTCGCGTTGCGCTTTTAGGGCCCGGACAATTTGTGATTTAACTTCTTCAAGAGGCAAGGTTGTAGCCGGTGCTTTTTTCTCAACACGGATTAAATGCACACCAAAGGGACTTTTAACAGTCTGAAGGCCCGCTCCTGCGCTAAATAAAGGATCAAAGTAATCGACAGAACCTTTTTCAATCCATCCAACCACGCCGCCTGTTTTGGCTTCCGGTGTGATAGAAAATTTTCTGGCAAGCTCCGCAAAATCACCCGTTTTTAAATCGGTTTTGATGGCGTCTGCTTTTGCGTCTTCATCCACCACGATCTGGCGAATATAAATACGCTCTTTGCGTTTATAACGGTCTTTGTGATCTTCGTAATAGCGTTTGATTTCTTCATCACTAGGCGCTTTGACTTTTTCATTGAGCTTTTTAAAGACCTCTTTTTCCACAAGTGAATAACGAAGCTCTTCACGCCACTCTGAAAATGACAGGTTTTCTAAAGCCAAGGCACGACGGAAAGAAAGATCGTCAGGATAGTTTGCACGCAATTTGTCGACTTCTTTATCCAGCATGGTTTCAGAGATCACAATACTCTGAGCACGAGCCCAATCTAGAGTTAAACTCTTCACCAGAAAATCACGCAGAATTTCTTCTTTAATACGATGAATATTGTTGGGATCTTTCGCGGCCAGAGCATCGAAGTTACGAAGTCTTCGTGCAAGCTGATTGGCGAATTGTTTTGAAGTCAAAACGTGATCGTTCACCTTTTCAACGGGTTTCGTTGAAAGCTTTTGGTAACTGGATGGACAACCCGCCAAAGCGAGACTCATAAAAGCAAAAAGCCCCGCAGTAACGGGGCTCTTTAGAAATTTCATAAAACAAGTTCCTTAATTAAAGGGCGCTCTTATTTTCTTTAATTGGGTAAGACTTCTTCAACTTATCGAAGTACTCGTTGAAGATCTGTTTTCTTTTTTCATCGAAAACAGCGGCTCTGATTTGACGCTTGTTTGCGTTCTCAAAGCTTCTACGACCTGTCAGCTTGATGATGTGGAAGCCGAACTGAGATTCGATGAGCCCCTTGATTTCACCGACTTTCATGTTCACGATCGCATCATAGTATCCAGGTACAAGTGTTACACGTGATTGCCAGCCGATGTCGCCACCAGCTTGTTTTGAAAGAGCGTCATCAGAATACAATTTAACAAGCTCTTCAAATGGTCTTTTACTTTTCTTAACTTCTTCGAAGATTTCAGTCGCGCGTTTTTTTGCTTCAGCAATTTGTGTCTGCGTTGCGCCTGGTTTGAACTCAATCAAGATATGGCTTGTGCGAAGTTCCGGATTCTTAGCGTACCACTCTTGCATTTCTTTATCAGAAACTTGGATTTTTTGGATGCGTGGGCCGATGTCTTTTTCAAGAAGAGCTTTGTACATCTCTTGGTTAAAACGATCTAAAACGACAGGATCTTTTTGAAGACCGCGTTTTTCAGCTTCTTGCAAACCGACTTCGTAACGAACCAAATCTTCCAAGAATTGTTCTTTTGTTGGAGGATTGATCGTTTGAGATTTCACTTCGTTGTATTTCTTATTGAATTCTTCAACGGTGATTGTTTTTTTGCCTACCTGAGCGACCACATCTGTGGCTTTTTGAGCGTATGAGTTTGCAGAGATGAGCAACAAGATGCTGATAATAAGTTTCATACTTTAAAAGTCCCTTTAAAAAGTTGAATACACGTCACCTAAAAACGCTAGCACTAGGCATCATTATCCGCAATGAATTTAAGAGCTTGCTGTCTTGCGTGGTGTAAAAGAGCTTCTAACTCTAGAGCAAGGTCTGGGTTTCTAGGATCTGCATCTCGAGACACGGGAGCAAGAGGTCCCACCCAATAAATGATCACCTTCGCAAAAGGTTTTGGGAGAAAAGTTTTGTTCCACGATTTTGGAAAATGAATCGCGCGATCGCAGGCAACTCCGGCGGCATAAATCGGACCGGAAATCATACGAGAAAGTTCGAAAACTCCGGGCTTTACTTTGTGTAACGGACCTTTAGGGCCATCAACTGCAAAGCTGCAATTTCCCCCGTCTTTTACTAAACGCAAAAGACCTTTGAGCGCTTGAACTCCACCGCGAGTTGAAGAGCCGCGACTGGTTTTTGCACCCAACCATTTCAAAACTTTTGCCATCAACTCACCGTCTTTGGATTGCGATGCAATCGTGGCGATTCGATAGCGTTTTACGATGGAAAGAAGTGCGAGCTCGTCACCGTGCCAGTGAGCGAGAACAACTGCTTTTTTATGTTCTAAAGAATTATGAAGAGAATCAGGTTCGATGACCCGAACCCTCCATGTCCATGAAAGGGTTCGGTAAAAAACGAAAACAATAATCGGAAGAATATACTTTCTAAACACGATTAGTGGTGAAGAGCTTTTTTGAACTCTTCCGTCAATTTTGGAACGATTTCAAAAGCGTCACCAACAATTCCGTATGTCGCTTTTTGGAAGATCGGAGCGTTTGGATCATTGTTGATTGCAACGATAACTTTAGAGCCACTCATACCTGCCAAGTGTTGAATCGCGCCAGAAATACCAACAGCAATGTACAAAGAAGGAGCCACTGTTTTACCAGTTTGTCCAACTTGCATACCGTGACCAACCCAGCCGGCATCAACAACCGCACGTGAAGCACCCACAGTCGCGCCAAGAACGTCAGCCAAGTCGTTCAACATTTTGAAGTTCGCAGCCTCTTTCAAACCACGACCGCCAGAAACGATGATGTTTGCTTCCGTCAAATCAAGCTTCTCGCTTGTGCCTTTAACGATTTCTTTGATCAAAGTTTTAAGATCTGGTTTTACAACCGCTTGTTCAACAACGTTTGCAGACTTAGAAGTGTCCGCTGCTGCCACTGGAAGTTGATTTGCGCGCATCAAAACGATTTTCAAATTCGTGTTTTCGAAATTCGCTTTAGCGAAGCATTTTCCAGAGTACATTGGTTTTGTTGCTGTCACTGAATCGCCAGAGATATTCAACTCTGTGCAATCAGAAGCCACACCCGCGCCCAAACGAGCTGCTACGCGAGGAAACAAGTCTTTACCTGTCGAAGACGCAGAAGCAAGAATGATGGAAGGTTGAACTTTTTCGATGATCGCTGCGATGTTTGCAGTGAAAAGCTCTGGATTGTAAGAATCCAAAGAAGCGTCTTTCACAACATGAACTTCATTTGCTCCATTGTGACCCGCTGCAGCCGTCACATCACCTGCGTGAGAACCGAAAACCACAGCCGCAACTGTGTTTCCAGATTTCGCCGCCGCCTGAAGTAGTTCGATCGAGCTGCGTTTAAGTTTTCCGTTTGTTTGTTCAGCAAAAACTAAGACTTTACCCATTTCGTACTCCTTACAAAACTTTCGCTTCGTCGCGAAGAAGTTTAACCAACTCAGCCGCTTGTGCAGAAGCATCGCCAGCGATGATTTTTACCGCAGGTTTTTCAGCAGGAAGAGCGAAATTTGTGTATTTAACTTTGATGTCTGATGCAGGAATGTTCAAAGAAGAGAATTCAATTTCTTTGATCACTTTCTTTTTTGCTTTCATGATGCCAGGAAGACTTGCGTAACGAGGCATGTTCAAGCCTTTGTTTGCAGCGACAACTGCTGGAGTCATCATTTGCACGACTTCTTTAGCTCCGCCTTCAACATCGCGCTCAACAACAACGTTTTCGCCATTGAATGCAAATTTAGAAACCACAGTCGTGTGAGGAACATTTAGGAACTCAGCAAGCATTTGGCTTACTGAAGACGCATTATCGTCGATCGCCAATTTTCCAGAGAAGATAACTTTTGCGCCACCCTCAGCCTTAATAACTTCAGCCAGAGCTTTTGCTGTGGAGTAGTTGTCCAGATTTTCAGCATTTACTACGATCGCCTCATCAGATCCCATCGCCAAAGCCGTGCGGAGAGATTCAACAACACGCGCCTTTGGTCCAACGCTCAAAACCCACACTTGAGAACCTGGGTTGGCGTCGCGAAGTTTCACAGCTTCTTCAACTGCGTATTCGTCATAAGGGTTCAAAACCCATTTAATTCCCGCCGTGTCGATTCCGTTTTGGTCGGGAGTGATTTTAATCTTTGTTTCGGTGTCGGGCACCTGCTTGATACACACAAAAATCTTCATGTTTTTACCCCGTTTTTTTAGAGGTTTTGTTCTATCGCAAGTCCAGGAAAGGCAAAACTAAATTCCATATTTAACGTGTTGCGAAACATGACGGGTGTCATAGACAATCCGAAGGCCTCGGAGTTAAGTTAATTGTAAACTTATTGAGAAAATACATAGCAACAAAACAAGGGGTTCAACACCATGTCTGGATTTCTCGGTTCCACCGTCGGGAAAAAATACTTAATGGGAATCACTGGTTTAATTTGGGCGGGATTTGTTCTCGCACATATGGCCGGTAATCTATTAATTTTCGTCAGCCACGATGCTTACAATGCTTACGGGCACGCGATTACAAGCGGTAACATCATTTACGTCGCAGAAACTGTTTTAGTTCTGGCGTTGATTGTTCACGTGTACACGGCGTTTTCTTTGACAGCGGCCAATAGAGCTTCAAAAGGTTCTAAGTACGCAGTCGCTGCGAGCGGAAAAAAGAAAGCGACTCTCGCTTCTCGCACAATGGCGATTCAAGGTTCTTTGATTCTTGTCTTTGTGATTCTTCACTTGATCACTTTCAAATACGGCGCTCACTACGAAACAACTGTAAACGGAGTGGTGATGCGTGACCTGGCTCGCTTGATGGAAGAAGTTTTCCAAAGCCCTGGTTACGTTGCGTGGTATGTGGTTGCTTTGATTATTCTGGGCTATCACTTAAGTCACGGTGTGGGTTCCACTTTCCAATCTCTCGGTTTGATGGAAGGCACTTACCGCAATACGTGGAAAAAACTAAGCTACGCTTATGCATTTGTTGTGGCGCTTGGTTTTATCGCTCAACCTCTTTACCTTTTTCTTATTGCACACTAAGGAGCACTGAAAATGGCTAATAAATTAGATAGCAAAATTCCTAGTGGCCCGATTGAATCTAAATGGACCAAATCCAAATTCGACTACAAACTTGTCAACCCTGCGAATAAGAGAAAACACTCTATCATCGTTGTGGGAACGGGTCTCGCGGGAGCCTCTGCGGCGGCTTCTTTGGGTGAGCTTGGTTACAAAGTAAAAGCTTTCTGCATTCATGAATCTCCTCGTCGCGCGCACTCTGTGGCGGCACAAGGTGGTATCAATGCAGCGAAGAACTACCAAAACGACGGCGACTCTACTTACCGTCTTTTCTATGACACTGTAAAAGGCGGCGACTTCCGTGCGCGTGAAGCTAACGTTTATCGTCTAGCGGAAGTATCAGCGAACATCATCGATCAAATGGTCGCTCAAGGTGTTCCATTCGCTCGCGAATACGGCGGAACTTTGGCGAATCGCTCCTTCGGTGGTGCGCAAGTTTCTCGTACATTCTATGCTCGCGGTCAGACAGGTCAGCAGCTTCTTTTGGGTGCATACTCAGAGATGATGAGACAAGTCGATGCCGGAAACGTGGAGCTTCGCTACCGTCGCGAAATGTTGGATCTTGTGATCGTCGACGGAAAAGCTCGCGGCATCATCGTTCGTAACTTGATCACGGGTGAAATTGAATCTCACGAAGCAGACGCAGTTGTGATCGCTTCCGGCGGTTACTCCAACGTGTTCTTCCTTTCTACAAATGCGATGAACTGTGCTGTAACAGCGGCATGGAAAGCTCACAAACGTGGCGCTTACTTCGCAAATCCTTGCTACACACAAATCCATCCAACGTGCATCCCTGTTCACGGAGAAAATCAGTCAAAATTGACTTTGATGTCTGAGTCTCTTCGTAACGACGGTCGCGTGTGGGTTCCTAAAGCTGTGGGTGACAAACGTCATCCAAATGAAATCCCAGAAAACGAACGCGATTACTATTTGGAGCGCGTGTATCCTTCATTCGGCAACTTGGCTCCTCGTGACGTGGCTTCTCGTCAGGCGAAATATCGCTGCGATGAAGGCCGTGGCGTGAATGAAACTGGTAAAGCGGTTTACTTGGATTTTGCAGACGCGATCAAACGTTTAGGCGAAGACAAGATTTCTGAGAGATACGGAAACTTGTTTGAAATGTACGACAAGATCACAGGTCAAAATCCATACAAACAACCGATGATGATCTACCCTGCTCCTCACTATACAATGGGTGGCTTGTGGGTGGACTACAACTTGGAATCAACAATTCCAGGATTGTTCGTTGCCGGCGAGGCCAACTTCTCTGACCACGGTGCGAATCGTTTGGGTGCCTCGGCATTGATGCAAGGTTTGGCAGACGGTTACTTTGTTCTTCCTTACACATTGGGTAACTACCTTGGTGGAACGAAGCTTGAAAAAGTTTCGACTTCAAACGACGCATTCAAAGCGGCAGAAGACGGAGTGAAAAAAGAAATCTCTAAGCTTATGGGCATTAAAGGTAATCGCACAGTGGACAGCTTCCATAAAGAGCTTGGTCACATCATGTGGGAATACTGTGGAATGGGCCGTAACGAAGCAGGTCTTAAAAAAGCTCTGCAAGAGATTCCAAAACTTCGTGAAGAATTCTGGCAAAACCTTCGTATCCCTGGTGATGCGAATTACCTTAACGTCGAGCTTGAAAAAGCCGGACGTGTTGCTGATTTCTTGGAGCTTGGTGAGTTGATGTGCCGTGATGCTTTGGAACGTCAAGAGTCTTGCGGTGGTCACTACCGTGAAGAATTCCAAGTGGATGGTGAAGCAAAACGTGACGATGCGAACTTCTGTCACGTCGCTGCCTGGGAATACACTGGTGAAAACAAACCAGAAGTCCGCCACAAAGAAGAACTTGTTTTCGAAAACGTACACCTAGCAACTCGTAGTTACAAATAAGAGGCGTAAAATGGCTGGTAAACATATCAATTTGACTTTGAAAGTGTGGAGACAAAAAGGCCCAAAAGATCAGGGCGGATTTGTTGAGTTGCAAGCAAAGAACGTCTCTGAAGACGCGTCTTTCTTGGAAATGCTCGATGCTGTGAACGAAGAACTTGTCGGTAAAGGTGATGAGCCCATCGCCTTTGATCATGACTGCCGCGAAGGTATTTGTGGCGCTTGTGGTTTTGTGATCGACGGTGAAGCTCACGGTCCAATGAAATCAACAACAGTGTGCCAATTGCACATGAGAAATTTCACAGACGGTGCGGTTTTAACAATCGAACCTTTCCGCGCGACTTCTTTCCCTGTGATTAAAGATTTGATGGTGGATAGATCTGCTTTCGACCGTATCATTTCTGCAGGTGGATATATTTCTGCTAACACAGGAAACGCTGTTGATGCGAACTCTGTGCTTGTTCCGAAAGCGGATGCCGATGAAGCAATGTCTTCAGCGACGTGCATCGGTTGCGGTGCTTGCGTAGCAGCTTGTAAAAATGCTTCTGCGGCATTGTTCACATCAGCAAAAATCTCTCACATGGCTTTGCTTCCGCAAGGTCAGGTGGAAAGAAAAGACCGTGCTCTTCGCATGGTGGCAGCAATGGATGCGGAAGGTTTCGGATCATGCACAACAACGGGTGCTTGTGAGGCGGCTTGTCCTAAGGAAATCCAACTTACAAACATCTCTCGTATGAACCGCGAATTCTTCGTTGCGAATGCGACAAAACGTCCGAAGCACAAAGACGGCGGCGCGGGATAGAAAGCGGGATAGAAAATAGAGAATCGAAAATCGATAAATGGAAAGAGGAGTCCTTAATGGGGACTCCTCTTTTTTTGTCTCTAAGCTTTCTTGTTATTTCATATAGATACGTCGCTGCAGCGAAAAATTATCTAAATAATTCGACCGACAATTAACCTTTAAACTTTGCACCATGGGTCTGTCTCAATGAGAGACATCTTTAGTTCATCCCACCTTTGATTTTCTTCTAAAGCTCACACAACAAACTTCCGAAACTAGACCAAGGATTGGCTTATGAAGAAGATTGGCAACTTAATGGAAGAATTGGGCTTCAACAAAAACGCACCTGACAGTGTGAAAGAAGCCTTTATCAAACATCTCATCAAAGCTTCGACAGGAGTGAACGTGACAACTCCGTCAGAGAAGAAAGAAATCGCTGAGAACCCACAACGAGTTGTTAAACTCACGTCTCCGCAGCAGCTTAGTTTTGATTTTTCTGAAGAGAATCCTCAACCTTCGTCTGGGAAAAAAGCCGTTTCTTAGTCCTGCGAACTAGGAGAAAGCCCTGCTTTTTCCTCGACAAACGCATTGAAATGCCCAGACCTTAAGCTAAAAATCGAAGCTTTCTATTTTAATTTCTGAATATTGATAACCAGCTCACCTTCACATTGGTACCATTTTGGAACTGGCACGTTTGAAATCACCCAGTGAAGGAGTTTTTTATGAAAAGGCTTATCGGAAGAGCCTCCAAGGCAACCATGGTCGGTTTGCTACTAGCAGGAGTCAGTGCATTCGCAGCAGCACCTGAATCAGTTCCAGGCGAATACATTGTTAAACTCAAAGATTCTGTTTCTGCAAAATCAAACATCAACATTTTGAGCCAACAACTGGGTTCATACATCAAGGACACTATTCCTGGTCAAAACATCGTTGTGATCAAGAGACCCGTGTTTGAGATTCAATCCAACGTTGTAAAATCTCTTTCTGAAAACCCACTTGTTGATATCGTAGAACCAAACTTCATCTACAGAATCAACAAAACTCCAAACGATCCAATGTTGGGTCAATTGTGGGGCATGATCAACACAGGACAAGCCGACTCTCAACGCCGTCAAGGTATTGCGGGTGTGGATATCGGTGCGGAAAAAGCATGGGATATCACAACGGGTTCTAAAGACGTGATCGTTGCTGTTATCGATACAGGTGTTGACTACAATCATCCAGATTTGAAAGACAATCTTTGGGTGAACGAAGCTGAGCTTAACGGCAAGCCAGGCGTTGACGACGACGGTAACGGTATCGTTGATGATATTCACGGTGCTAACTTTGTAGACGCTAACAAACCAACTGGAAATCCATTGGATGACCACGGTCACGGTTCACACTGCTCTGGTACTATCGGTGCTTCTGGTAACGATGGCAAAGGTATCGTGGGTGTGGCTTGGAATGTTCGTATCATGGGAGTTAAATTCCTTTCTGCGAGCGGTTCAGGTTCTCTTGACGGCGCTTTGAAAGGTATCGACTACGCAACTAAAATGGGTGCGAAAATCATGTCGAACTCTTGGGGTGGCGGTGGTTACTCTGAAACTTTGAAGCAAGCGATCGAAAGATCTAATGCAGCAGGCGCTTTGTTCGTAGCAGCAGCGGGTAACGAGTCAAACAACAACGACGCGAATCCGACTTACCCTGCAACTTACGATGTACCAAACGTATTGTCTGTCGCAGCTATCGACAACAGAGGCCAAATCGCTTCTTTCTCGAATTACGGTAAAACAAAAGTTCACGTAGGTGCTCCGGGTGTGAATATCTATTCATCAATCACTGGTGGCGGTTACGATTCTTGGTCAGGAACTTCTATGGCGACACCTCACGTGTCTGGTATGGCGGTTCTTTTGGCTTCGAATGAACCAAATTTGACGAACGTAGAAATGAAAGAAAGAATCATCGCAACTTCAAGACCGATCGCAGGTCTTCGTGGTAAATCCCGCGGTGGTTTGGTTGATGCTTATGCGATGTTGACGAACACTTTGCCGGCTCCAGATCCAAATGATCCAATCAACTGGCAAACAGTGAACGTAAACGTTTCTTCAGCTCATCCATACAAAGAGAAATCAAACGAAACGTACGAAGTACGTGTTCCAGGTGCGAAACAAATCGCCTTGTATTTCTCTAAATTCGATACTGAAAGAGATTACGATAAAGTAGACCTTTACGATGCGAACGGTAAAAAAGTAGCAACTATCAGCGGTAAAAACGATGATTCTTTCTCTACTCCAGTTGACGGCGAGTATGTGAAAATCGTGTTCACTTCTGATGACTCTGTAAACCGCTACGGTTTCGACATCACAAAAGCCGCTTGGAGATAATTTAAAAATTAACTAAGTGCTTTAAAAAGGCCACCCTGGAAACTAGGTGGTCTTTTTCTTTTTCAGATCCACGGCTGCAAGTGTATATCCGCCTTGTGCGCCATCGATGAAATGCAAATGCTGATTCTGTGTCGCTGAAAACACGAGACACGTCATGAGAGCTTGTGGCGAGCGATGAGTGCCAAAGACAATCTCTCCCCGCTCTTCAAAAGATTTTAAAAGACTTTCGATTTCTTGGGCCTGCTTGGAGGAGCAATCTAAAACCATGCGCAAAAGATCGTCGTACTTTTGAAAGTCCGAGTTTGAAATGATTTCTGATTTGTATTTGCGGGGATCAAATCCTCCCGCTGAGATATTAAAACGAATCATGATAAAGGCGATTAAAGAATCTATGGCAGCTCCAAAAAATTCCGGAATGAATTTACCAGGACGAGATTTCGCCTCTATCGCCAAAGTTTTTGGTGGCCATTTTATTTTCATGCTGCCTGGATTTGTGGGACACGCGATTTTAAAATTGCCACCTAAAATTTCGCGAAGACCCGCAAGCACACGGTGATAAATATCAAACGACCTTTCTTCGTCGCCAGCGGCACTCACAAGAATCGTCAGAATTGTTCCTTTTTGTGTCGAGAGCGGCTCCCAACGGCATGTCAGGCCCTGTAGTTTCGGTGCGATCTCATCATCAGAAGCTTGAATAGCAAGGCCACCGAGCCCCTTTTTCATTTTCTCTTCGGCTCGTCTTAAAGCGCCTCCGCGAAATTGATAAATAACGTTGCCTTGAGAAAGCTGATATTTTCCCAAAAGCAATTTGCATCCCTCGTTGCAAACTTCTTTAAGATCAAAAATAAAACTACGCAGTTCAAGATCAAATTCTTTTTTCGACCACGCCTGAACACTCTTGAGCGCCACAGACGCTTGAATTTTAAATTCAGGAGGAACTAAAAGTGTCGCGCCATCACCGCCAAAAACAAACGGCAACTCGCGCACGTTAAATTCATTTAGAAGAGCTGTGATGCAAGCTGCCCCTACCATATTTACTTCGCGGTAGCGGCCGGATTGCACGGCTTTCGTGGAACCTTTGATGTCTGTAAGAATCAATCCCCAGTCTTCGGGAACAGTAAGAAAATTTTTGTCGTCAGAGATATGCAGAAAGTCGTCAAAGCTAGGAACTTGTTTTAAGAAGTCCTTAAACTTTTCCATTTCTGACATCCTCTAAGAATTTTTCAATTTTTAAATTCGTGTAGTCAGGAAAATCAAGTTGCGTGCAATGAGAACCATACGGCACAAGTACAAATTCAGAATGTTTGATGGCCTCTTTAAAGTGATATTGAAAGCGAATCGGTGTGACCATGTCTTTTTCGCCAGAAATAATCAGCGCAGGCACACGGATTTTTTCAAGCACGGACTCACCGTTATATTCCATCAAAACTTCAAACAACGTTAAAAACACCTGCAAGTTCAATCGCGCCACACCTCGCATGTAGACTTCGATGTCTTTGATGTGTGTCACACGAAGGTTAAATCCTCCGGCAAGAGCAGCGAGGTACACGGCCATCGGATTATCAACAGCCATTTTCCACAGAGTGTTCCACATATTGGGTTGGCTTTGATATTGGCCTTTAACGAAATAGAAAAACGGCTCAACAACATCAAGACCGAACATGCCTTTGATCGGATTGCGAGCAAAGCCATTGATGAAAATCATCGAGTGGAAAAGTTCGGGATGATTGTCATAGATTTTTAAAATGATCGGCGCGCCAAAACTGTGGCCGGCAAAATGTGCTTTTTTAATTTTCAAATGTTTCGCAAGCAGCACCACATCTTTTGCGAGAGCCTCCATCGTCAACTGACTCATGTCCACAACAGGATTGCTGCGTTGATGTCCACGCAAATCAAACGTGATGACTTTGTAGTGTTTGGAAAAATATTCGACCTGATGGTGCCAGTGATTCATGATGCAGGCGATACCGTAGACCAAAATCAAAGGCTCACCTTCGCCGCGCACTTCGTAGTAAATCGGAGTGCCGTCGAAGCTTTCAAAGGTGCCCGTCTCTTTTGGTGTGATTTCCATGCTGTCCTTCTTACAAGTAGGTGACTTTAATCAGGGTATTTCCCAAAGAAATCAAGTCGCCATCTTTAAGCATTTCGGCATCTATGGACTTATTGTTAAGAGTCACTCGTCCAGGAGCTTTAATTTTAATTTGCACCATGCCTGGACCTGGGTGAAGTTCGAAGGCCTCTTTTGGCGCTTCTTCGTCTAAAAGCTCGATATCTAACGAGTCAGCACCGGCTCTGCGGGGGCCATAACCTAAAATAATTTCCTCATCCGTCTGAATGCCTTGGATGAATGAGAGTTTTAAGGAGGGGCTAAAGCTTTGCAAAACAGCGGGCTTTTTGATCTTCGGATTTTCCAAAGCCTGCAGCCTGTCTTTGAGAATGCTGCGCCAAGTTATGAGGCGGCTAAAGTCGATTGCGAGTTCTTCTTCAACGGTCACGACTTTAAACTGAGTGCGTCCGACCTCAAAGATAACCCCTGATAATAACGCGACTTTCTTTACACGGCGGCCTGAGATGTGGATCCCGTTGGAGGAGTCCAAATCCTGCAAAACAAACTGCCCTTTGCCATCTAATGCGAATTGGGCATGGGTGCTTGAAACCTTGGGGTCTTTAATAATGATGTCAGCCTTGCTGCGGCCAATGGTAAGCCCCTCTTCAACTTTGAAGCGAGAACCTTCGTTGGGACCGTCCACTATCTCAAT
Organism: Bdellovibrio sp. BCCA; assembly: GCF_037996825.1. Classification (NCBI taxonomy): domain Bacteria; kingdom Pseudomonadati; phylum Bdellovibrionota; class Bdellovibrionia; order Bdellovibrionales; family Pseudobdellovibrionaceae; genus Bdellovibrio; species Bdellovibrio sp. BCCA. The sequence goes on from NZ_JBBNAC010000001.1 coordinate 29,158, forward strand.
AAATGTGACCATTTACACATTCTAGGACTGGTTTCTTAGGGATTCAAATGCCTAATCCTTGTGCTTGGGCCTAAGGCGTGCTAAACCCGTTAAACATTTTAAAAGTCATCCTTGCTCCCGCTCACTATGGTGGGGGCTTTAACCGAAAGGATATAGTCAATGGAACTATCTAAAACAAATGCAAAGAAGCCATACGAAGTTGTGGTTCTTATGCACCCAGATGCAACTCTTGAAGATCAAAAAGAGTTGTTCAAAAAGAACAAAGCGACAATTGAATCTTACAAAGGTTCTATCAACTCTTTGGAAACTTGGGGCAAAAGAACTCTTGCAACTCCAATTGGTAAATTGAAAAAAGCGTTCTACTTCCACTCTACGTTTGAAGCAGACACGCAAGCGATTGCTGAGCTTGAGCGTACTATGCGCATCAACGACAAAGTTCTTCGCTTCATGCACACTCGTCTTGACGAGCGTGTTTCTTTGGCAAAATTCATGGAAGGCTTCAAAAAAGGTCTTTCTGAATCTGCTGCTCGTGAAAAAGAACGTGAAGCAAAAATGGCTGCTCGTAAAGCCGCTTTTGCAGCTGCGAAAGCAGAGCGTTCTGAGCGTTTTGATAAAGGCGAATAATTAAGAGCGTAAGCCATGAAGAAGACCGCGACCACGCAGAAATTCATCACAATTTCATCTCTCTCGATTTTGTTGTCGATGATGACTGTAGTTCTGGGAGCGCCTCTTCTTCGTGTATTACGTAAAGCCTACGGTCCCCTCGCCTTTTGGATTTTGGGACTGTTGGTAACAGGAGCAGCGTGGCTCCTGAACGCACAACCTCTCGCACTTTTCTTAGGCTCTGTTTGGATGACTTTAGGGGCTTACATGGAGATGGAGCAAAGAGGACTTGGGTGGTGGATTTCGGGACTTTTGAGCGTCGCCGCAGGTTCTTTGGCTACAGGCCTTGGACTCTTTGGAGCGTTTAAGAAAAACGGAATCAACACGTACGCTGAAGTCCAAAGCTTGGCGGAGAAATTTGCACAGCAAGTTCAGACAATGAATCCGACTGTGAAACTGGATCCGGCGATTTTGGTGCAGCAAGTTCCATCAGCCGTCGTCATAGTTCTCATTGTGACGTTAGGTGTGGGATTGATTTTTGAGAGAAGGGTTTTTTCATGGCTCAATTTGCCCCGTGAGAAAATTGCCTCTCAGCTCAAGTTGTTAGAATATCGTGTTCCAGATTACGTGATTTGGGTTGCGATGACTGCCTTCCTTCTAACAATGGTGAGTTTTGGCGGTAAGGCCACGGCCATCCTGGCAGTAAATATTGTAAACGTTTGTATCGTTCTTTATTTCTTTCAAGGGCTGGCAGTGTTGGAGGTATTTCTGAATTCGATAAGAGCCGGTGTGTTCACTCGAGTTCTGACGTACATAATCTTGGTCGGCCAAATGCTGCTTATTTTAAGTGTCGTTGGTTTGATCGATTACTGGGTTGATTTCAGAGGGCGCATCCGCAGGATGAATAAGCCGGCTGAGAACAACTGAAATGGAGATCACATGAAAGTTATTCTTCAAAAAGATGTTAAAGATGTAGGTCGTGTTGGTGAATTGGTGAACGTTTCTGAAGGTTTCGCAAGAAACTTCTTGTTCCCACGCAAACTAGCGGCTGAGGCTACTGAAAAACGCGTAAAAGAATATGAACACTTGAAGCGCGTTGCTGAAACTAAAAAGAAAAAAGCATTGGCAGAGCGCCAAGAGCTTTTGAACAAAATCAATGGCACAACTGTGACATTCAAGTTGGCTGCTGGTGACACTGACAAACTTTTCGGTACTGTTACAACAACAGATATCTCTAAAGAATTGCAAAAAATGGGTCACTCTGTAGACCGTCGTGATATTCACCTTGAAGAGCCAATCAAGGTTTTGGGTCAGCACAAAGCTGTAGTTCGTTACGCAGAAGGTATGGAAGCAAAAATCCAAATCTCTGTTGAGCGCGCTTAAGGCGACGGGAGTCGCAGGAGGCTGAAGCGCCGCTGGCGCGGAAGCTGGACTGAGCTCTAACATTATTAAGAGAAAAATTCTCGAAAGGGATCCTGCAAAGGGTCCCTTTTCTTTTTGGTGTCCTTCGTACTCCGCTATAAAATCTTAAATGAAATTAAATCTGCCTCCATAAGCATTTGTTATATTAAATATTTGAAAATTTGTATTGCCCTGGTTCCATTTTGGGTGTTTAAGAACTGCACCTTGGAGGGGCGCTATGAAATTTAATAATCTTTTTAAAGCAGTGATGGCAGCAGGTCTTTTCGGATCTCTTGTTGCTTGTTCTCCTGCTAAGCAAAATGCTGTAAATCTTGGTGCTGACAGCTCATCTATTATTGGTGGCGTGACTGTTGATGCAAAAGATCCAATCGCAAAATCAACTGTGGCGATCGTAGCGTCTGTAAAGACAGCGGATGGTCAAGAAGGACAATTCATCTGCACAGGTTCTCTTTTGACTGAGAACGTAGTTTTGACGGCAGGTCACTGTGTTCCTGAAGTGGGCGCTGAATACAAAGAGGTCACTCTTTATGTTATCTTCAACACAGACCTAAGAAAAATGGGTCGTGCTGACATCCGTCTTGTTGTTGATTCTGTGATCCACACTGATTACGGCAAAACAGGCTCTGAAGGCGAAGACGCTCATGACCTTGCGTTGATCAAATTCGCAGGTGCAATGGCTCCTGGCTACACTGTAGCTAAATTCCTTGATGACGAAACTTTGTTGAAGCCAGGTACAAAAGTAACTTTGGCTGGTTACGGTTTGATCGAAACAGATGGCGTGAATACAAAATCTGACGACCGTCTTCGTAAAGTAGACGTTGAAGTTGTTGAAGAGTTCGGTAAACACGAAATCCTTCTTGATCAAACTAAAGGTAAAGGTGCTTGCCACGGTGACTCTGGTGGACCTGCATTCCTTGAAGTGAATGGCACTCAATATGTTTGGGGTGTTACTAGCCGCGGTGCTGGTAAAGACGGAAAAGACGATTGCTCTCTAGTGAGCGTTTACACAAAAGTAAAATCTGAATCTCAATTCGTTCAAGACGGTTTGAAAAAGCTTTCTGCAAAATAGTAGAAACTAAAAATTCAAAACGAAAAAAGGGTCCTCATACAGGGCCCTTTTTCTATTTTAGGCATGCGCTTAAGCGCTCTTTTCGGTCTGCATTTCAAGAAAGACGATCTGAAGGTATTCAGCCATCACTTCACGAAGCTCATCAATGGTGAGCGTCTCAGGGCTTTTCCCGTACTTCTCTAGTAGGGCGTTAAATTCTCTTTCAACAGGATCCTGTGGCAGTCCGGTTGCCGCGATCACTGTCTTTGCTAAAGTCTCTCCCATGATCAGCCTCCATGCTTAACAAGGGTCTCGCTTTTAAGACATCCCCAGTCCATCAAGAGGTTAAAAGGAACTCAACCCTAAACCCGCAATCAAGTCCAAGGTCTAGGTTCGCTTTAGCGACGGCGGTGAGAGTAATCTTTCGACCAACTTTTAGCGTTGGGAAGAAGCCAGTAAAGAATTGGCAAAAGAACCCGGCGCGGAAGCAGGCGGCGGAAATAATAGAACAACACTGCATCTAAAGTTGCCGGGTGCCATAGAGGCGGATTTTCCTTCTTCATCACCTTCACAACTTGTTTGGCGATCTTTTCTGGCGTTGTGAGCGAGAGATTCATCATGCGCTCCACAAATGGAGTCATGTTCTTATAAAAATCGCTGTAAGGTCCGCTCCAGTTGCGAGTCGGATCAGAAAGTTCTGTGTGATACACATTTCTAAAAGAATTGCTGTGAATAAACCCTGGTTGCACTAACGTGATCGTCACACCAAAGGGGCGCGTCTCATACCATAATGCTTCACTAGCCCCTTCCAGCGCGTATTTTGAAGCGGAATAGGAGGCCATAGTGGGCATCGCAAGCATTCCGCTCACTGAAGAAATATTGATGATCTTTCCACGGCCCGTGTCGCGCATGTGTGGTAGAGCTAGACGAATCATTCCCATGGGGCCGAAATAATTTGTCGCCATTTGCAGCTCTTCATCCTTTTCAGTCATATGTTCAACGACCGAGCGATAAGAAACGCCGGCATTGTTGATAAGGATATCAACACCACCCCAAAGCTTTTTGATTTCATTGAAAATACGAATGCGATCCGCTTCGGATGTCACATCTAAAGCGCGAACTACGAAGCGTTCATTGTCCAAAAAATAATTGCGAACTTTTTCAAGGCTCTTTTCACGAGCGGTCACGACAACACGATACTCTGTGTGTTCATACAAAAGTTTTGCGAGAGCTAAACCAATACCCGAAGAACAACCTGTGACTAAAACCACAGGCTGAAAATTTTGAGCTTTCTTACGTTTGAACAAATAAAGTAAGGGCTTCATAGAAGCCCATTATCTTAAACTGGAGCGCCAGGTGCAAAGTTTTTAGGTCTGCCGCCAGGCATTGGAGGTGGGGCCTGAGGAGGAGGCATAATTTGACTCGGTCCTGATGGCTCCGGATCGGCATCACGGAATCTATTGTATTGAGCATCGAAGCGCATTTTAACTGGTCCCGTAGCACCGTTACGCTGTTTACCCACGATCACTTCCGCGTGACCTTGTTTGTCTGGATTTTCTTTATCGTAGTAGTCATCACGATAAAGCATCATGATAACGTCGGCATCTTGTTCGATCGAACCTGACTCACGCAGATCTGAAAGCATCGGTTTCTTTTCTGTACGACCCTCAACGCCACGGTTGAGCTGCGCCAGAGCAATGACTGGGATTTGCAATTCCTTGGCAATGGCTTTCAAAGATTTAGAAATTTCAGCAACCTCTTGCTCACGTGAACTCATTTTCTGTTTCATACTCATGAGCTGCAAGTAGTCGATCATAATAAGATCAAGACCGTGTTCGGCTTTCAAACGACGCGCTCGAGAGCGAATCTCAAACGGTGAAACGCCTGGAGTGTCATCGATGAAGATAGACGCCTCACTGAGTGCACTCGCCGCATTGATCAACTTCGGCCACGCCGAATCTTGGATGCGACCATTACGGATTTCGCTCATGCTCACTTTGGATTCCGCAGAAAGCATACGCATCATCATCGACTCTTTACCCATTTCTAGAGAGAAGTAAGCCACCGTCTTTTTCAGACGAAGAGCGACGTGTTGGCAGATATTCAGAGAGAACGCTGTTTTACCCATCGACGGACGAGCGGCGATGATCGTCATCTCACCTGGGTGAAGACCGGCTGTCATTTCATCAAGCTTTTTAAAACCTGTCGCAAGACCTGTGATCTCAGCTTTGTTTTTGTAAAGTTCTTCGATTTTTTGGATGGAAGCCTTGACGATTTCCATAGAGCCCACAAGACCTGTGGCTGTTTTATTCTCACCGATTTTAAAGATGGCACTTTCCGCTTGGTCTACGAAAGACTCAACATCGACGAAATCTTGATCGTAGGCCTTTTCAATCAGCTGACTGTTGATCGCAATCAAACGACGCAAAGTCGCTTTGTCTTTCACGATTTTTGCGTGTGTCGTGATGTTCGCAGCAGAAATTGTCTTATCAAGAAGGCTGATAAGATATTCAGGTCCGCCGACAACGTCCATCGAGCCTTCGCCCTGAAGAACGTTGGTCACCGTGATGATATCAATCGGCTGGCTTTTGCTGTGAAGCTCTTTAATAGCGTTATAAATCTTTTGATGAGCTGGCTTATAGAAGTCATCGGCCATGAGCATATCGCCCACTTGGTCGAGTGCTTCTCTATCCAACATTAGACCGCCCAGAATAGACTGTTCGGCCTCAAGATTTTGAGGTGGAATTCGCGTACTCATTGAACCCCTCTAGAGTAACGAAATTAATCAAATATCAAAAAAAATTGCGGGCCTATGACAGAGATGGTGGTTCGAGGTGGCCCGCTGAAGTAACTTCTAAATGAAGTCTTAGTTCAATTTCTTTACGCGAATCTTGTAGTTGTCAATTTTCTTCTTAAGAGTGTTGCGATTGATGCCAAGCATTTGCGCAGTTTTCACTTGGTTGCCGTTATAGGCGCGCAAAGCTAGCTCTAAAAGAGGTTTTTCTACTTGTTCAATAACGACGTTATATAGACCATTCAACTCAACTTGCGCTTCTTTTTGTTGTGCAAAGAGAACTTCTAGTTTGCTCTTTACAAGCTTCTCCAAGCTTACAGACTGAAGGTTGGCGACAAAAAGATTATCAGAACTGTTTAGGTTCGGCGTCATGGAACTCCCTAAATTGTCAGCTTAATTGTTTTGGAGGCTCTACTAACAAAGCGGTTTCATAAATACCAATGATTTAATTTTTCACATGGTACTTATCAAACCGCTTTTTGAAGTAGACCTATACTCCGCGTGTTTCGGAAGACCAAATATACTTATGCAGTTGCAATTGCAACCTTGCAGATGAATTTTTTTGCAAAATTTTTTCTGCCAACCAGCGTTCAGACACTTGGCCGTATGATGGGCTGTATAAAACCACAAATTTTTCAAATAAATTATGTTGACGACAGAATTCTTCGGACCATTCAAAGTCTTTTTCAGAACAGATCACAAACTTGTACTCCGTACTGGGAGTGGAAAAGCCGATGTTCTCCATGAGAAAAGAATCTGCTGCACCACTGTCAGGAGTTTTCACATCCAAAATAATTTTTACGCGCGAATCAACATGCTCAATACTTTTTGATCCACTTGTTTCTAAAGAAACCTTGTAACCTTGATCACACAAAGTGTTCATCAATGTGTGAACTTCTTTTTGTAAAAGTGGTTCGCCACCTGTGACGCAAACATAAGGAGCTTTGTGCTTTGCAACTTCTTGCAGAATATTTTCAAGGGCCTGCATTTCCCCTTCATAGTAAGAATATTTTGTGTCGCAGTAAGTGCAGCGCAGATTGCAGGCCGTAAGACGCACGAAAACCGTGGGATTCCCCACATAAGTCGTTTCGCCTTGGATACTATAGAAAATCTCATTTATTTTAAGCATATTTGGTTGCTTTTGTGTCGAGGGCTCCTGCCCTCGACCCTTTCGGGCTCCGCGCAAAAAGCGCATCATGCGCTTTTTGTCCTATCCCACAGGTCCTAAGTCAAGGAACGCTTCATAAGCATGACTAACTCAGCGGAATTTCGTAAATTTTTTAAATGAACCAATTCCTCAAAAAGTTTCGTCAGGACGTTATTGCTATTAGCTTTTTAGGCATAGGGCTTTTCCTCGCCCTCGCTCTGGTAAGCTACAATCCCTATGACCCTTCCATGAATTCTATCGGACAAGGCCTTAAAGCTTCAAATTATTGTGGCATTGTGGGGAGTTTTCTAGCCGATATGCTTTACCAATTCTTTGGCTTGGCAGCCTGGGTTGTCGTCGGAAGCTGTCTGAAAATGGCTTACGCGAGCTTTAAAGGGGACTCTTTAAATTTAAAAAATATTCGTTTTGTGTGGGCGCTATTATTGATCGTAAATATCGCGGCCCTTCTGTCCCTGTATTTGCCGAATACGAAGATTTTCCACGAGCAAATTTATTTGGGCGGCCTTTTGGGATTGGGAGTTTCTCAAGCGTTGATCCGCGCGTTCAACTCTATCGGTGTGCAAGTGATCTTGTTGTCACTGATGGCTGTGTTGATCGTATTTTATTTTGAAAAATCTTTGCAGGAGCTTTCAGAAACTCCGCGTGGGTTTTTGGCGATGCTTAAAAAGAAAAAAGTCGGTGATAAAATTGCCGCGTTCTTTGCCGGCATGTTTGTGAAGGACAATGCGAAAAAACCAAAAGCTCTGAAAGTAAAAGAAGAAAAACCTAAAACGGTCTTTCCTCTTTCTGACAAAAAATTTGTAGGCAAAGACGAAGAGGAAGAAAAAGACGAGGAAGACGACTTAGACGCGGCGTTGGCTGCGGATGGGGCTGATGACGAATCTGAAGAGGTTGAAGAAGAGGACGAAGAAGAAGTTCCTGCCGTAAGACTCGCGCAAAAACGTAAAGTCGTGATGAGGGCAAAACCTCCACGTCGTATTGAAAACTGGGATATGCCGAAATTGGCATTGTTAGAAGATCCTCCAGCGTCGCGTATTAAAATTGATAAGGCAGAGATTCAAAGAAAAGCAGACTCCTTGGTTGAGAAACTTAAAAACTTCTCTATCGAAGGACAAATTCAAGATGCGAAACCGGGTCCACTGGTGACGATGTATGAGTTTAAACCAAATGCTGACGTTAAAATCAGTAAGATCTCAGAACTAGAAGACGATCTTTCCCTTGCGCTTTCTTCTGAATCCGTGCGCGTGGTTGGCCACATTCCTGGAACAGATGTTGTTGGTATTGAGACTGCGAACTTAAAGCGTGAAACAGTTTATTATAAAGATTTGATCGCCGAAGACACTTTCTGGAGCGAAGACCTTGCCCTTCCAATGGCGGTAGGTCGCGCGGTGGACGGCGAACCTAAAGTCGTTGATCTTCGTAAGATGCCGCATTTGTTGATTGCCGGTACGACGGGTTCAGGTAAGTCCGTGTTCGTGGGATCTATCATCACGGGTCTTCTTTTCCGCCACTCTCCAAAAACATTACGTCTTGTTTTGATCGATCCAAAAATGGTCGACTTAGCGCCGTTCTCAACAGTGCCTCATCTGGTTCTTCCACACGTGACGGAACCTAAGAAAGCGGCAACGGCTTTGAAGTGGGCTGTGCGTGAAATGGAAAAACGTTATAAATCGTTATCCAAATTCGGCGTCGGTAAAATTGAAGCGTTCAATGAAAAGACTGGCGCTCTTTCGAAAACGGAAATTGAAGAACACGAAAAAGTGAATCAAGAATTGGAAGAAGGAAAAGCGAAGTTAGAACAATACTACTTCCAGCCGCTTCCATTTATTGTGATCGTTGTCGATGAGTTGGCCGATTTGATGATCGTTGAAAAACAAAACATCGAAGAACCAATTCAGCGTCTTACACAAAAAGCGCGCGCCTGCGGTATTCACTTGATTGTAGCAACGCAGTCTCCGCGTAAAGACGTTGTGACGGGTTTGATTAAAACGAATATTCCAGGTCGTGTGGCCTTAAAGGTCGCTTCGAAAATGGATTCGCGTATTATCATTGATGATTCAGGCGCGGAACGTCTTCTTCCGAATGGAGACATGCTCTTCCAGGCTCCGGGTGTGGGAAAACCAACTCGTCATCACGGACCTTATTTGTCAGATAAAGAAATCGGAAACGTTGTGAAACATTGGGCAGCTCAAGCAGAGCCTGAGTATGATCCACTCGCGATGCGTGCTCTGGATGGATTTGCAGGTGGCGATGGTGCTGAAGCTGGTGATTCTGGTGGTGGTTCTGGATTTGGTGATGAAGAGTATGACGAGCGCTATGATGAAATTTTATCGTGGGCTTCGGAACAAAAAGAAATCTCTGCGTCTTTGATTCAAAGAAAATTTAGACTCGGTTATCCGCGCGCCGCGCGTTTGATAGAAATCTTTGAAAAAGAAGGAGTTGTCGGCCCAGCCAATGGCAGCAAGCCGCGTCAAGTTTTAGTGAGTAGTTTTAGAGAACAATGATTTGAACCTTGACTGTACCTCCCTTGGTCGTGGTGTGATTAATACACAACGAAAAAAGAAAAACCATTCAAGGAGGAATTTATGGTTAAGGCTCTTATTGCCGTTCTAGGTCTTGCATTCTCTATCAATGCAGTTGCAGCTCCGTCTGCAGTTGAAGTTGTTGCGAACATCCAAAACGCAGCGATCATGGATCAAGCTCAAACAATGGGTTTGGACTGGAAAGTTGGCGACCAGGCTAACTACAACATCGACATGGGATTCATCAAAGGATCTATGACGATGGCAGTTCGTTCAGTTGCTGCTGATGGCATCTGGATGGATCAAAACATGGATCTTGGTTTCGCTGGAAAACAAAAGGTTGAAACTTTGATCGATCCAAACACTGGTGAAATCAAAAAAATGATCGTTAACGGTAAAGAACAACAACCACCAAAACAAGATGTTGAAGTAATCGACGTTAAAGAAGACAGAATCACTGTTCCTGCTGGAACTTTCGATTGCATCCACGCTCGTCTAAAAGACAAAGAGCAAAATGCTGAAATCAACGCATGGATCAACCCAGAGCAAGTTCCACTTTCTGGTATGTTGAAACAAGTTGCTCCAAGCCAATTCGGTGAAGTGACTGTTGTTTTGAAATCTTTCAAAAAGAACTAATTAATGAAATTGGTTTTGCTAAGAGCCACCCTTGGGGTGGCTCTTCTCTTTTCTGGCCCCTCTCTTTTTGCTCAGACAAAAAACGGTAAGTCTGAGACCTACAAAGATATTATCGAAAAAGCGTACAACTTAAGTTTGCAGCGCGACCGCCAGCAGGCTTTAAATATTCTCTCAAGCGCTATTCAAAAAGAAACTCGTCCTCAAGCCATTGCCGAACTTAAAAAAACCGTTTCTGAAGTTTCGACGATTTTCTTTAGCGACAAAGCCCAACAGCTTTTTGAAACCGGGGTTTCTTTGCGAAAAACCGATGTGAACCAAGCTTTTGATAAAGTCAGCGAAGCTTCGCGTATTGAGCCTGATAATTTCTCGATCGTGAATGAACTTGCGCGCTTGATGATTGCTAAAGGCGATTGCAAAAATGCGCAGGAGACTGTGCAAAAACAACTCACTTTGGTGAGCTTTGATGAAGATTTAAAGCTGAGTATGGCTCAAGCCCTCGCCTGCCAGGGAAAATGGATGGAGTACCAAAAAGTCGCGGATACTGTGGCGATGAAGAAGTCTCCGCAGCAAAAGTTCTGGTTGGCTCTTGAAATGGATAAGTTTTTATCTGCTAAAAACCTTACAAAGGCGCAAGAGGCCCTCGGAACTCTGAAAAAAGCCGATGAAAAGTACCCAGAATCTTTCTATTGGATCTGGAAGTTCGATCAAGCGCAGAAAAAGTCGAATCTAGACATTGCTCAGAAATACGTGATGACCTGCAAAAACATTTCAGCGAACCAGTATAGACAGTATATGATAGACCCCATGCTTTGCCGCCGCCTAATTGAGGTGGAAAGCGAGCTTAAGGGGATGAATGGAACGTCTGAATAAAATAGCCCTCATTTTGGTTTTCTTATTGCCACTGGGTTGTGGAGTGAAAGGTCGTCCTTTACCGCCGCTCAACCCAGCACCGCTAGGCCGCGGTGAACCTACTTTTAAAGACGCTCAAAAGAAACCCACAAAAAAATCCACAACTCGAGATCAAGAGGACAGTTCTTCTGCTGAGACGGAGGAGCGATGAAAAACTTCCTGCCTGTGACCATCACAAAAATGTCGGGAGCAGGAAACACGTTTGCTTTGATTGACGCGCGCAAGGGATCAGCGTGGGAAGACATCGAGAAACATCTTGGAATGACTCGCGCGAATTTTGCAAAGCTTGTCTGTGATCGTGTTTTAGGAGTCAGCACTGACGGATTTCTTTTGATACAATCGGGTGCCGAAGGTTTTGATTTTATTTGGGACTTCTATAACAACGACGGCTCAACAGCGGAAATGTGTGGCAATGCCGCTCGTTGTGCGGCCCGTTTTTGTTATGAAAATCTAGAGAGTTCAAATCCGGAAAAAAGCACGCTGAAATTTAAAACAGGTGCAGGTCTTGTCACAGCACAAATCTTAGGTGATGGAAAAATCCGCGTGCGCATGCCGGAAGCTCGTTTTATTCAAGAGCGCATTGAATTAAAAACGAAATCAAGCTCTACAGAAGAGTTTGCGTTGGTGAATACAGGTGTGCCGCATTTGGTTCAAAAAATTCATAATATCGCCGATGCAGCTTCCCTCAAAGAAATGGCCAGAGAGGCGCGCTCTCACCATGACTTGCGTCCTTCGGGAGCCAATGTCACTTTCTATGCTGAAGACAGCAGTGGAAAAATCAAAGCTGTTACTTTTGAGCGTGGTGTGGAAGATTACACATTGGCTTGCGGAACAGGTGCTGTTGCCGCGGCTTTGGTGTATGCAAAAGAGACTTCTGAAAAACAAGTGGAAGTGCAAATGCCTGGCGGTCTTATGCAGGTGGTTTTCTTAGAAGGCGACTCTCATCCATTGATGATTGGTGACGCCGTTTTTGTTGGAGAATTTAAATACAATCTTGAGGTGGTCGGATGAAAAATTTTAAAGGCACGTTTACAGCTTTAATAACGCCGTTTAAAAATGACAAAATTGATTATGCATCTTTGGATCGTTTGTTAAAACAACAACTTGATGGCGGTGTTGATGGTTTTGTTGTCAACGGAACAACAGCGGAAAGCCCGACATTGTCTTCAGAAGAAGTGGCTGAATTATTTAAGCACATTCGCTCTTTCTGCGGCGATAAAGTTCCATTGATTATCGGTACAGGGTCTAACAGCACGGCGAAAACTATTGAAGACTCTAAAAAAGCGGAATCTATGGGTGGTGATGCTCTTCTAGTTGTTGTGCCTTATTACAACAAGCCTCCGCAACGTGGGTTGTATGAACACTTTAAGGCCGTGGCAACGTCTGTGAAAATTCCAACATTGCTTTACAATGTTCCCGGTCGCACGATCACGTCTCTTGAAGCAAAGACCATTGGTGATCTTTCTAAAGTTCCAGGCGTGATCGGCATTAAAGAAGCGTCAGGAAAAATCGATCTTGAAAAAGAAATCATCAAAGCTTGCGGAAAAGATTTTGTGATGCTTTCTGGAGATGACGGTACTTACGTGGATTTCCTTCAGGCCGGCGGTCATGGAGTGATCTCTGTCGCGACTCATGTGATTCCAAAACAAATGGTTCAGTGGAGAAAATGGGCGCTTGAAGACCAATTTGATAAAGCGCAAGCAGATATTAAAAAATACATGGATCTTATCAATTTACTTTTTGTGGAAGCCAATCCAATTCCTGTGAAAAAAGCTTTGGCTTTAATGGGAATCATTGATTCGGCTTCATTGCGTTTACCGATGATGGAACTCACTCCTGAGCACACAGAAAAATTGAAAGCCGAAATGCAACGCGTGGGTGTTCTGTGAAGAAAATCAAAGTAGGTCTTGTCGGTTCTTCGGGCCGCATGGGTAAAGAAATCATTCAGGTGATTGAAAACAACTCGCGCTGTGAAGTTTTTTATCCCTTTGGTCGCAATGACAAGTGGGATGCAAAAAAAGCGAAGTCCGTAGATGTATGGATTGATTTTTCTTCTCCGGACGCTTTGAAAGATGTTTTAAAAAGAGCGGCCGAAACTAAAACACCTGTTGTGTGTGGCACAACGGGTTTTTCAAAAAAAGAAAAAGATCTTCTTGAGCAATATGCAAAGAAAATCCCTGTCTTGTGGTCTTCGAACATGAGTCTGGGTGTTGCGGTTTTAAATGAAGCCCTTAAATCTTTGGCGGCGATTTCCCATTTCGATTTTCAAATTGAAGAAATTCATCACAATCGCAAGAAAGATAAACCATCGGGAACCGCCATTACCCTTCAGGAAAATCTGGAAAAAGCTGTTGATAAAAAATTGCCGGCGCCTTTGGCAATTCGTGGTGGCGGCGTTTTCGGTGTTCACAAGATTTATTCCATGAGTGATGAAGAAGTTCTGACGTTTGAGCACAGCGCTTTAAATCGCACCGTCTTTGCGAAAGGTGCCGTTCAAGCTGCTGAATGGCTTGTTAAACAAAAACCAGGTCTTTATCAGATCCGTGACGTTCTATTTGGGAAACAGAAATGAGTTCAACCCGCCATTCAGCGTTGATTCATGTCGCCCTTGATTTAGTGGGCGGTGTGGAAAAAGCAAAAAATCTTTTAAGAAAGTTCGCTGAGTGCGGGGAAATCGCCACGATCTCTTCAGCCTACAAACGCTATCTGACGACGGAGCGTTTGGACTTGAGTGCTCGTCTGGAGTTTGTGATTCGTTTTGAAACTCAGCTCGGGGTAGATCAGGTTTTACATCTGGTCCTTTCTTTATGCGAAACGGGCTCCCAGGGTCTCACAAAAAAAAGTCATTCGGAACTCACCCTTCTTACGTTTGACGATATGATCCTGATGTCGCCTCGGTTGACTCTTCCATACCCGCAGCTTCATCAAGATCCTCTTATCATTCGCTGTGCGGCTGAAGCATGGGGTCAGTACGAACATCCTATTTATCAAAAAAATCTGAGTGAGATTTCTAAATCAGCCCCGCCTGCGAATCAGGCAGAGTTTTTTATGCAAGGTAAAAGCCTGGTTGATTTTTAATCTCTCCCGGAATACAAATTTATTGTTATATTTAAAGACATTCTTACCTTACGGGAGCTTCCATGAAGTTTTTCATCGACACGGCAGAAATCGAAGAGATCAGACAAGCCAACATGCGTGGTTGGGTTGATGGTGTAACTACAAACCCTTCTTTGATTGCAAAATCAGGAAAACCATTTCACGACGTGATCAAAGAAATCTGCAAAGAAGTTTCTGGACCCGTTTCTGCAGAAGTTATCAGCCTTCAAGCTGAAGAAATGTTCCGCGAAGGAAAAGAGCTTGCGAAGCTGGCTTCTAACGTGGTCGTGAAAGTGCCAATGTGTGAAGACGGTATGATTGCTGTGAAAAAATTCAAAGCAGAAGGCATCAAGACAAACGTCACGTTGGTTTTCTCGCCAATGCAAGCATTGCTAGCTGCTAAAGCTGGAGCGACAATGGTTTCTCCATTCGTAGGTCGCCTTGATGATATTGGCCAAGAAGGCATGGTCATGGTTGATCAGATTATTCAAATGTATCAAAACTATGATTTCGATACTGAAGTCTTGGTTGCTAGCGTAAGAAGCCCAATGCATATCCAAATCGCTGCTGAAATGGGTGCTGATATCGCCACTATTCCATTTAAGGTTATGCAGCAGATGACTCACCATCCACTTACTGACAAAGGCATCAAACAGTTTATGGATGATTGGAATAAGGCTAAGAAGTAATGAAGAAGGTTCTTGGTTTTTTTCTTTTAGCATCAACCCTCCTTTTGTCCAGTTGCCGAACTGGCGGGGTGATCATTCGAGAAACTCCATTGAATGTCAGTGAAACCCGTCGCGCCGTGATGGCCGTGATTGGGGAACCGCGCTCGGTCAGTCAAAACGGGCGCGAGATTCTTTCTCAGTTCTACGATAAGAAAAACAAAGTTATCGAGAAGATGGACATGGCCCGCGAACGTTATTACACCCATGTCACCGTTCTTGGCGACCGCCGCCCTTATGACGTTCAGGTCGAGGTCCTAGTCGAAGGTCGTAATGAAGAAGGCGGTTTTGACCTTCTAGATCGCGATGATGACCGAGCTGGCGTGATCGCGGAAAAGATCCGCCAGTCGCTTAACCAAAGTCGCGACACCCGCAACGTAATTGACGACTTCCGCTCTTTCTAAATAACATGAGAATAGTCAGGAATGACTATTCTCTTAGATGAGGTGACTGTTGCAAGGAATGCGACTTCGACGGCTTCTGCCGTTGGCAGTAATAGCGGGATGCTTTTGCTGGTCAAGCCAATTAGGTGGCTTGAAGTTCATTCCTATTTATGAAGCCCTCACAATTAAAGCTCAAAAAAATTCTCCACCTCACATCGCTTTCGAAGAAGTTTTAGAATCAGAACGTGTTGCTAACGAGTGGGCGCGTATTGAAAAAATCACGCCAAGAAATCTAGCGGCAGAAAAATCCACGGCTCCTCTTTATTCACAAAAAGTGGAACTGCCGGAAATGGTTCTAAAAAAGAATGTTGAAAAAGTCGTGGCTGAGGCCACCTATGCTTCCAACCCTCAGCCTTCTGGCGAACAAAGCGAAGTAGCAGTTCAAGATAATTCTTGGATGGAGCAGCTTCCGCGTGCTCAAGCGATTCGTTTGCAAGAAGCTCAAAGACGCAGCGAAGTTCTGGCAGAAAACTGGCAAGGTCAAACTTGGTCGGAGATGGCCAAAGACGTTCTTGAAAAATCAGGTGCTCTTACTTCACCTTCGGCAGCATCTCCGAATGGAGTTTATGTTGCTGGAACTTCAGCTTCGGGACAAAAGAATACCGATCTTCCGCGCACGCAAGTCTATTATAACCATGAAAATAAAAGCAGCCCTTCATCAGCTCCATCTGGTGGAAATCCCAATGCTCCCGCTGATCAAGGACAAGGGTTTCTTCCTTCCAATGCTTTAGTGGAAGAAAGAGGAACTGGTTCATGTTCTATCGTAGGCCCTCTTGAAATCACAGGCGGTTTGGCTGTTACAAACGAACATCATATTGAAGTTCGTCGCAGTGATGAGGGCATCCTTAAAGAATTGGGCCGCGTGGACCTGCAACAAGGTCTTTATAATATTGATGTCGAAGACACTTCAGGAACGATTGTGGCCCGTCTTGTTGATAAAGATGGAAAAACTTTAGGTGAAGGATCTTTTAGACTGAATCGTTTGGTGGCTTCACAAACTAAATCCTTGCAAGGCCCTAAACTTCGTATCGAACCACATCCTGATTTTGCAGGAATCGTCACAAGTGCTTACAATCCGAAAGCCAATGATGCGGCTCCCGCACAAACGCGTGTGACCTTTGTAAAAGGTGCTAGCGAAGTGGCTGTAAAAAAAGACGGCTATGTGGCGATGGATAACGTAACAAAAGGCTCTAGCACCGTCATGCGTGCGGCGGCTCCTAAGCATTTGCAAACAGCTTCAATTGTGATTTCAGGGGCTGAGTTTAAATCACAACTTTATCCAGAATCGATGATTCAAGCTCTTCAAGACATCGTTGCTCAACAAAGAACTCAATCCTTTGATGGTGCGCCGACAGTGATTTGGGGACGCGTTAGTCAGGATGGAAAAAATCTTTCTGGAATTGAAGTCGCCGTTGAGTCTGACGAAAGCTTGCTGCCGATTTATTTTAATCAATTCATGCTTCCTGATCCGAACCTGAAAGCCACAAGTGACAACGGACTTTACGCATTTGTTGATGTGAGCCCAGGCTTTCACTCATTGTTAGCAACAAGAGCGAATTCTATTTTGGGCTATCAAAACGTCATCGTTGAAGATGGCTCCGTTGCTCAAGGCGATATTGAATCGACAATTAAAACGGAAGCAGTTCCGTTGCGTGTGTACGATGCCTTTACTGGCGAGGCGCGTTCGGCTCTTGTGACGATGCAAAGTTTAAATGAAGACTTGCAAGTGCAAGACGGTGTTGCGACGGTGAATCTTCCGCACATCAGTCGTTTAGGGATGATGCGCATTCAGCCTGAAGGTGCCGACTATGTAGCCGCTCGTTACTTGTATAACGACAGTGATGCCTTTATTCATGCGCCTCTAGTTCATTGGTCATGGCTTAACACGATTAAGACATATTTGCGCATTGACGATCCGGCAAGTGCGGGTGTGATCGTGGGATTTGTTCCTGATGAAGATTTTGAAGTTTATCTGGCTGCTTATGATAACTTTGAACCTCGTCATATCGTTTACTTTGATATGCAAGGCCGCATCCTGCAAAACCGCAAAGGAATCGCAGGTGGTGGATTTATTCTCTACAATGTTCCTGAAGACACTCATGAAGTTGTCGTTGTCGGAAGTCGCACGCAAAAGATTTATTCGCGCGTGCTTCCTGTTGATGCCAATTCGCTCTCTGTCTTAACTTTCCGCGAATAGATTTTTATTTCGCGAAGTCTTCGACTTTTTTCTTAAAGAAATTTCCGCGATCTTCAAATGATTTAAATTCGTCAAGGCTTGTTCCGCCGGGACTGAGTAAAACGGTGTCGTGAGTTTTTACATTTCCAAAAACGAAATCCAAGGCTTCACCCAGCTTCGCAAAGGACTCTCCGGGTAAAAGAGATTTCTTTTGCGCGATCTCACGGCACTCACCAAAGAAAACAAACTCCACACCTTTGAAGTTTTTCAGCGGAATTAAATCTTGCCACGGAAGATTTTTATCTCGGCCGCCTAAAAGCAAAAATAATTTTCCTGAGTTCGTAAGTGTATCGTAAGCCGCGGTAGCCGCAATAAGCACGCTGTCCATTGCGGTGGCTTTGCTGTCGTTAATAAAACGAACGCCCTTAAATGTACCGACATTTTCAAGACGATGTACAAGTCCCTTAAAAGACTTCATGCCTTCAATTGCTGAAGAAGGCCAGCCTGCTGCCAGCGCCAGCGACGACGCCAGAGCAAGGTTGTCTTGATTATGTTGACCAATAAGCTGTGCTTTCTCCAAATGAAGATTTGCAAGAGAAGGATCTTTTTTTGAAACCACCTTCACTTGCTCATGATGATTCATTTTAAAGTACTCAACCAAATCACCACCTTCACTGTTTAAAAGCATCGCATTTTTAGTGAGAGAAAGAATATTCCATTTCGTGCGATAGTAGTGCTCTAGATTGTCGTAGCGCTCAAGATGATTGGAGGTAAAATAAGTGATCGCAGAATAATCAAGTTTTAGGTTCTCGCAGTTTTCTAACTGGTAACTGGAAAGTTCCAATACGATCCAGTCCGCGCGAGGACGTTTTCCCTCAACAACGTCGGCAGCGTACGCCGAAAAAGGAATGCCTAGGTTCCCACCGACAAAACCCGTTTTAGAAAAAGCCTCAAGGCCCGCACCCAAAAGTGAGACTGTTGTACTTTTTCCGACGGAGCCTGTGACGCCCATAAGCTTTTCTGTCGTCAAACATGAGCAAGCTAAAGAAATCTCGCTCGTGATCTTAGCTCCTTTGTTTTTTGCTCCCTGAATCCATGCTGACGTCAGTGGAACACCCGGAGAAACCACCAATGTTTGCGGTTTCGCCTGAGTCATAAGAGCTTCGGGGTCATTAAAGTCCGCTGTCTCCAGTTTGCCATCAAATGTGAGTACCGATTGAGGGGCGACGCCTAAGTTTAAAAGAAGGCGTTTCGCAGCTTCACCGCTTTTTCCCATACCGACAATTGCAATTGGAGTCTTCAGGTTCTTGATAAATTCGTTCATCTGCACGATCATATTCTTGGGAGGCAGATTTGCCCACTTCTTTTTCACAACCGATTCCTGATTTTAAAAAGGCGCCGTACACGGCGATCATTAGTGATTTGCATTTAACAGAGGCAGAACCAGTACGCGTTCGCTTTCCGTTGTGGAAAAAATTTAAAACCCGTCAGTTCTTTTTTGATGATGTTTTTGAAAGCTTTCTTAAACATATCGAAGAAAAAGCTCAAGGCGCTCCGATTGAACTGGTTTTAAACGGCGACATCTTTGATTTTGATAGCGTGTTGCGTTTGCCTGATGAGCCGGTTTTTCATGTCGGTTGGCTTGAAAAACATCGTGGACTTTATCCTCGCGAAGAACGCTCCCGCTTTAAAATTGAGGTCATACTCAAAGACCACGCAGAGTTTGTGCGCGCGTTGAGAGAATTTATTCTGCGCGGCCATCGTGCGATTTTTGTTATGGGAAATCACGACCTGGAGCTTCACTTTCCCGAAGTGCAGGAAGAGATCTATCGTCATCTGAATTTGCCAGAACACAAACGTCAGGAAGTTCGTTTTGTTGAATGGTTTTATATCAGCAATCAGGACACTTTGATTGAGCACGGGAATCAATACGATCCGTATTGCATGTGTGAAGACCCGGTGAATCCTTTTGTGCGCGGATACAATTTCGTTTCTTTAAAACTTCCGTTTGGAAATCTCGCCTGTCGTTACATTATGAACGGCATGGGATTTTTTAATCCGCATGTAGACACAAACTACATCATGACTTTGCCGGAATACATCCGCTTTTTCTTTAAGTATGTTGCGAAAGCACAACCAGGGTTGGTGTTAACTTGGTTCTGGGGTGCTGTAGTGACTCTTCTTCACTCGTTCTTCGACCGTTTGGCGGCGCCGATTCGCAACCCACTGAAAATTGAAGATCGTGTTTCTTATATTGCCGAAAAAGCCAACGCGGAACCGCGTATGGTGCGCGAGTTGAAAGAACTTTTTGTGGATCCCGCGGCAAGCAACCCGTTTTTGCTGGCTCGTGAGTTGTGGTTAGATCGCGCCTTTATTATCTTCATCGCCTTCTTTTTAATCTTTCAATTGATGGTTTTTGTTCGCTCCGTTTATGAGATTTCATTTTTCTGGGCGTTCATTCCGTTGTTTTTGCTTCTTCCATTTTTCCTTTTCTACAGTAAATCAGTAACCTCTTTGGTTTCTGGATACAAAGAACCGGATGACCGCGTGCTGGCCATGGCGAGTGCGATCACGAAAGCGCAGCGCATTGTCTTTGGGCACACCCACCATACGCGCCATGAGATTATTGGTTCTGTAGAACACCTCAACAGTGGGTGCTGGTCACCCGCGTTTTTGGATGTGGAGTGTACGAAACCCTTGGATCAGAAAACTTTCGTGTGGATTTCTCCGGGGGAAAGCGGCTCAAGGCAGGCAGAACTTTTCCGGTTCGAGGATGGGAAGTCAGAACTTTTGATCAACCCGGGACGCGCATAGAATTAGTGCGCCGCAAGAAGATTTCATATTGTCAATTTCTAGACCCTATGCAAACCTTTTAGAGGTAAACACACGGATGGAGAGGTTTAATCATGGCAGACGTACTTGTAGTGACAAGCAAAGTGAAAAAACTCATCAAGGAAAAAGGTCAAATGAACACTTCTGCTGAGACAATTGATGTTCTTAGCAAAGCTATCGAGCAACTTTGCTTGAAAGGTGTCGAGAGTGCTAAAGCTGACGGTCGTAAGACTGTTATGGCTCGCGACATTGTGATCGACCACATTTAATTCTTGGCGGATCACCTTAAATAAAAATCTAAACCCACAGTTTGCAAAGACTGTGGGTTTTTTTATGTTTGCAAACCTAGACCTTCATCCAGTGCCTCAAGTTAAGGCGTTTCTTTTCCGATATTTAGAAACGGATTCATAAAAAAGGAAATCGCAGATGAAGGTTTTATTTTTTGTGTTGATAACACTCGGCACGTTCTACGTTCATGCTCAAGGCGCACTTTATAAGAGCACCGACAAAATCACTTTATCTTATGAAGAATTTCGGGCTCTAACTCCCGAAAATCAGGAAGCTTGGATTAAAGAACTTCGCGCTTTTAATCATAATATTGAACTGATTGAAAGCGGTCAGCGCATTAGTGCCAAACCTCCGAAGTATTCATCTATCTTTCCATGGATGATGGAGCGTCTTCAGGCGAACCAAAAATTTTGTGCGGCCTTTCAGATCTTTACGCAGTCGACTCCAGCCTATGCAGCCGATGAAAAATGCCAAGTAAGAAACTTTTCAAGTCCTTCGCGCATTTGTATTTACTGTCCAGGTGATGAAGTCAGTGGTGTGAATGTTTGTTCTGCCAGTGGTGCTTACAGTGATTCCTCTAAAATTACTCAAGAATTAATGCGTGCATTTGAGAACAAAGATTATCGTGGTGCTCGCGTTGGCATCGACGTTAAAAAATTGGAAGAACACGTCAAACATGTCCAGGAAGAAGGCGGCGCTTTTGAGTTTCAAACGCCTGTGATTCGCAGAGACACGGTCGTTAAAAAAGTTGTGACACCATCGTCATCTCAACCCGTAGTCATCGATATGGGTCCGGATGCCAAGGTAGAAAAACCATCAGGCGCAGGCCCTATTACAACATTTGAAAAACGCGACTCTACGGGGGCAGTTTTAGAGAGAAAATCCAATGATCGCCGTGTTGAAGACTATAAACTTAAAGAGCTTGGCGATATTGGCGGTATTAAAAGCAATGACAACCTGGATGTGGACGAAGTCACTTCCAAAGATCGTTTAGCCTGCATTTACGCCGGTTGGGCTTTGCAAGGAAAAAACTGCAGTCCTATTTCCGAAAAAGAAGTGTTTGATACCGCTGGAAAAAAAGTCACTTATTCTTGTAAAACACCGCCGAAAGAAGGCGCGATTCAAGGTGACACAGAAGATGGAAAAGCCACCGTACTTTGCAATCCTGTCGTCTTTGGCGTGAAAGAGGGAAAACCTATTTGCACCGTGCGCGCAAAAAATGCGACAGAAGAGTGTGCAAAGAAATCTCCTCCTGCAAAAGAAGCTTTGGATTTTGCAAGAAACAATCCGCAGTCTTACCGCGCCCTTGTTCGTCGCGTGGATACACTTTGCCAGCAGGATGAAGGTGCTTTACGAAGCCACTTTGCTAAAAGAGGCTACAACGAAAAACGCATTGAACACAGTGTGAAGGATTTAGGCGCCACATGCTCTCACTTGCGCGGCAGAATGGCTGAGCTTGTTCAAGCAAACAAAGACACAGCTCCTCGCGCCGGCGTTCGTTAGATCATTTTTTGTAAATCTTCCCAAGAGATGACGGTCACACCGAGGCTTTGAGCTTTTTCAAGCTTAGAGCCTGGGTCATCGCCGACAACCAGGTAATTTAATTTCGAAGAAACAGAACCTAAAATTTTTCCGCCATTCTTTTCAATGAAATCTTTGGCGTCGTCACGTTTAACAGGCAACGTTCCTGTGATCAGAAAACTTTTTCCCGAAAGCGCCCCTTCTTGAGAACGGACAGGGTTTGTGATTTTCACACCAAGCTTTTGCATGTCGTGAACTTCTTTAACGAGCTCCTTGTTAGAAGTCCAAGCTTCGATAGCTTTTGCCACCTTGGGACCGATTTCCGGAACTTGCAAAAGAGATTCTTCATCCGCTTTGATAAAATTATCAATCGTGATGAAGTGATCCGCTAAATGTTTCGCGGTCTGCTCGCCAACAAAGCGAATACCCAGAGCAAAAATAAAACGCGCCAATGTCGGGTGTTTGCTGTTTTCAATACTGTTAATCACGTTTTCCGCAGACTTATCCCCTTGGCGTTCTAAAGACAAAACATCTTCCTTGGTTAGACGATAGAAGTCAGAAAAACGCGAAAGAAGTTTATTGTCGACCAAAGTTTCAATAAGGCGATCACCCACTTTATCGATATTCATCGCGCGTCGAGCGACAAAATGTTTTAAAGACTCTTTCACCATGGCGATGCAAAGTGGATTTACACAGCGAGTGACGACCTCGCCTTCAAGTTTTTGTACCTCTGATCCACACGCAGGACATTCTGTTGGCATTTCAAAAGGTTTGCTGTTTTTAGGTCGCTTATCCAGAATAACAGAGACGACTTCAGGAATAACGTCGCCGGCTCTTTGGATCACAACCGTATCGCCCACGCGAACATCTTTGCGATTGATTTCATCTTGATTGTGAAGAGTCGCATTTGTGACAGTCACGCCTCCCACTTTGACGGGGGACATGATTGCCACCGGCGTAAGAGCTCCAGTGCGACCCACTTGAATTGCAATGGTTTCAATCACGGTTTGTGCCTGCTCGGGTTTAAACTTTGCCGCTGTCGCCCAGCGCGGGCTTCTTGCGACTAGGCCCAAATCGTCTTGCAGTCTAAGTGAATTTACTTTGATAACGATACCATCAATATCAAACGGAAGATTTGGACGAAGTTTTTCTACTTCGTGGTAGTAATCAACAACGGCTAAAGGCCCCGCGCAGACGCGAACCAAATCAAAGTCAGCATTTTTTTGCAAAGAAGGAATGCCCACTTCTGCGAAATAATTTTCAATCTCTTGCTGATTTTTAAATTCAATTCCGTCAACGGCCCCCAAGGCATATCCGTAAAAGCGCAAAGGGCGCGATGCTGTGATTTTAGCATCAAGTTGTCTCACGGAGCCCGCGGCGGCGTTTCGCGGATTTGCAAAAGTTTGTTGCCCACTTTCTTGTTGGGCTTCGTTTAAT
This sequence comes from Bdellovibrio sp. BCCA, assembly GCF_037996825.1. Classification (NCBI taxonomy): domain Bacteria; kingdom Pseudomonadati; phylum Bdellovibrionota; class Bdellovibrionia; order Bdellovibrionales; family Pseudobdellovibrionaceae; genus Bdellovibrio; species Bdellovibrio sp. BCCA. The sequence continues at coordinate 52,778 of NZ_JBBNAC010000001.1, forward strand.
TTTGCGAAGTCTTGCTTAAACATTAAAACCTCTCCGCGCACCTCTAAAAGAGCCGGGGGATTTTTAGTATGAAGTTTTAGCGGAATGCTTTTAATGGTACGGATACCCTGGGTTACATCTTCACCGACAGTTCCGTCTCCACGAGTCAAAGCTCTTACAAAATTGCCATGTTCATAGATGAGCTCCATAGAAAGACCGTCAAACTTGGGCTCGCAAAGATACTCGATGTCCTTATCGGTGCTCAGGAATTTTTTTACGCGTTCATCAAAATCAACGATGTCCTCAGGCGAATAACTGTTTGCTAACGATAACATAGGCAATCTATGCGGTGCCTTTTCAAAAGCGGCCAAAGGTGTGCCACCCACGCGTTGGGATGGCGAATCTGAAAGATCGAGATTTTTTTCGGTCTTTTCTAATTTTAGAAGTTCATCAAAAAGTTGGTCGTATTCGAAATCTGTAATCGTAGGACGATCCAAAACGTAGTAATTGTAATCGTGCTGAGAAATGATTTTTTTTAACTCTTCGTGGCGTTTTTTAGACATGGCAAGAATCTATCATTGCTTGGCGTTGATACAAAATAGAAAAGGTCTAGGTCCCACGAAAAATGCACCACCTAAGAGTGACGAGGGCCCTCTTTTCTGGGTAATTTTAAATATTCATTCTCGAAAAAGGAGAATTCCCCGTGATTGATAAAAAGACCATCGAGCATATTGCGAAGCTCGCCCGCCTCCATATCACTGACGAAGAAGCTCAAGAGTACAGCACTCAGCTCGCAAAAGCTCTCAATCATTTCGAGACTATTTCAAAAATCAATACAGCCGGAGTCGAACCTCTGATCACTCCTACAGAAATTGAATCTTTCTGGCGTGAAGATGTCGTTAAACAAGAATTTTCTGCGGAAGAAATGACGGCGAACGCACCTGCGAAAGCTGGAAACCTTTTTAAAGTTCCACCTGTTGTTTAGAGGTCTAAGAAAATGGATTTAACATTTGCTTCCATGAGCGAAATTGTCGACGCCGTAAAAACAAAAAAAGTGAGTGTGAAAGAAATCACTCACCACTTTAAAACACGCATTGAAAATATTGATGGGAAATTAAATTCTTTTACATCAATCAATCCTAATGCTGCCAACGAAGCAGAAGCTTTGGATGAACGCCTAGCTAAAGGCGAAGACCTGGGCGTCTTAGCGGGAGTTCCTTTTGGTATTAAAGAAATGTTTTGCACAAAAGGTCTTAAAACAACAGCAGGATCAAAAATCCTAGAAAACTTTGTTCCCCCTTATGACTCCACTGTTGTGGCGCGCCTTAAAAAAGCCGGCGTCGTGATCTTAGGAAAACTCAATCAAGATGAATTTGCCATGGGTTCTTCCAATGAAACGTCCTTTCATGGTGTCGTAAAAAATCCGTGGAACTTAGAATGCGTTCCTGGAGGATCTTCAGGAGGCTCTGCCGCCGCTCAAGCTTCACGTTTGGTTGCAGGAACTTTGGGAACTGATACCGGCGGATCCATTCGCCAACCGGCAAGTTTTTGTGGAATCGTGGGGGTAAAGCCGACTTACGGCCGCGTGAGCCGCTACGGAATCATCGCTTATGCTTCTTCTTTGGATCAGGCGGGCCCCATGGTGAGTTCCGTAAAAGATGCGGCTCTCACTTTGGAAGTCATTTCTGGTTTTGACGAATACGATTCTACAACAACGCAAAGATCTGTTCCTGCTTGGAGTAAAAACCTAAAAGCCGATGTGAAAGGTATGAAGATCGGTCTCATGAAAGAATACATGAGTGGCAGTCTTCATCCTGACGTGCAGAAGACTGTGGAAAACTCTGTTGATACTCTAAAAAAAATGGGAGCTGAGATTGTTGAAGTTTCCGTTCCTATGACAGAGTTCGCAGTTCCTGTTTATTATCTCGTGGCTGCAAGTGAAGCGTCTTCAAATCTTGCGCGTTATGACGGCGTGAAATATGGATTCAGAGCGGATTTTAAAAATCTCTCGGCGATTGATCTTGAAGAGTTTTACGGAAAAACACGCGGACTTGGTTTTGGAAAAGAAGTCAAACGCCGTATCATGCTTGGAACTTACTGCCTATCGAGTGGTTATTATGATGCCTACTATAATAAAGCAGGCCAAGTTCGTCGCTTGATCATGAACCAATATCTTGAAGCCTTTAAAAATTGCGATGTAATTTTAAGTCCTGTGACTACAGCTCCGGCATTTAAAATAGGCGAGCGCATTTCAGATCCTCTGGCGATGTATTTAAACGACATCTTCACAACGTCCACGAATCTTGCGGGCCTTCCAGGCATGAGTGTGCCTTTTGGAATGTCACAAGACGGTCTTCCTATTGGCATTCAGCTGACAGCGAGCCACTTCGAAGAACAGAAGATGCTCGATGTTGGATTCGCACTGGAAAGCGCTTCGCCGGTGAAAGGAAAAAATCCCCATGTCATATAGAGGTTTTGAAGCCGTCATCGGTATTGAGATTCACGTGCAGTTAAGTACTGCGACAAAAATCTTTTGCGCGGATTCGACGGAATTTAATGCGGGCGATAATGAAAATACATCTCCTGTAAGTGTTGGAATGCCGGGCACTTTGCCTGTCGTAAACAAAAAAGCGATTGAGTATTCAGTTAAAACGGGTCTTGCTCTTGGCTGTGATATTCGTCGCAAATCTATTTTCGCGAGAAAAAATTATTTCTATCCGGATCTTCCTAAGGGTTATCAAATTTCCCAATATGACAAGCCGATCTGTGAAAACGGCAAGGTGACTTTCAAGGTCGATGGTGTTGAAAAAACCGTGTCCATCACGCGAGCTCACATGGAAGAAGACGCAGGAAAATCCATTCACCATGGCGATCACACTTTGATCAACTACAACCGCTCAGGAATTCCCCTTCTTGAAGTCGTTTCTGGTCCCGATATTCGCAGTCCTGCGGAAGCCGCTGAATACGGAAGAACGATTCGCCAGATCGTGCGCTATCTTGACGTCTGCGATGGAAATCTTGAAGAAGGCTCTATGCGCTGTGACTGTAACGTGTCGGTCCGTAAAGTTGGTGCGCCGCAATTTGGAACGAAAGTTGAAATTAAGAATATCAACTCCTTCCGCTTCGTGGAAAAAGCGATTGAGTTTGAGATTGAAAGACAAATCGACGCTGTTGAGCGTGGAGAAAAAATTATTCAGGAAACTCGCCTGTGGGACCCTGATAAGAACCGCACTTTCTCAATGCGCACCAAGGAAGACGCTCAAGATTATCGTTACTTCCAAGATCCCGATCTTTTACCTGTATTTGTCACAGAAGAAATGATTGAGAAATATAGAAAGGAATTGCCAGAACTTCCTATTGCACGTGCTCGGCGTTTTCAAGAGGAGCACGCACTTCCTGAATTGGATGCCCAGGTTCTTACGACTGAAAAATCCTTGGCGGATTTCTATGAAGAGACAGCCAAAGAGGCTAAAAACTTTAAAGCCTCTTCAAACTGGATTATGACTGAATTGATTCGTGAACTTAATTCAGCGAACAAAGACATCAAGGACTCACCGATCAAACCAAAACAGCTGGGTCGTATGATCGCCCTTATTGATAACGGCACAATCTCCGGAAAAATGGCGAAAGCGGTTTTTCAGGAAATGTGGGATTCAGGAAAAGACCCTGAAACTGTCGTTAAAGAAAAAGGTCTTGTGCAAATTTCTGATCCAGCTGCCATCGAAAAACTTATTGATGAGGTTCTTGCCAACAATGCGCAAGCGGTGGACGATCACAAAACGGGTAAAAAGAAAAATCTTTTTGGCTTCTTTGTGGGTGCCGTGATGAAAGCGTCGAAAGGTCAGGCGAATCCGGAACTTGTGAATAAAATTCTGCAGGAGAAATTAAAGTAATATGAAAGTGGCGGCTCTTGATCTAGGCACAAATACATTTTTGTGCCTTATCGCTGAAGGAACAGAAAAAGGAATCACGAAGGTTCATAAAGATTTAGTGCAAGTAGTGCGTTTAGGTCAGGGAGTTGATAAAACGGGAGAGTTCCATCCCGATGCTTTAACCCGAGCACGCCAATGCCTTACGGAATTTAAAAAAGAAATTGATGTGCAAAAAGTCGATCGCATTCTGGCGATGGCCACGTCGGCGGCGCGAGATGCAAAAAATGGAAAAGAACTCTTTAAAATGGGCGAAGATTTAGGGATTCCCATTGAAATCATTCCCGGTGAAGACGAAGCCCGTATCACTTATCAAGGGGCCACAGCGGGTTCTAGCGACGATCAAAAAACTTCTCTCGTGGTTGATGTTGGCGGTGGTTCCACGGAACTTATTTCTGGCCGTGGCACGAAAATTCTTTTTGGAGAAAGTCTTAATATCGGCGGTGTTCGTTTGACGGAAAAATTTATCAGCACGCAACCTGTTCCGCAAAACGAAAGAGAAAATTTAAAACAGTATATTCAAACGCAGTTGCAAACTGTTTTACCGGAACTAAAAAAAGAAAAAATCGATCAAATCATTGCCGTTGCTGGCACGCCCACATCTTTGGTGGCCATTGAAGTCGGCGGTTTTGATGAAAAGAAAGTTGATGGTTTCTTTTTGAAGAAGGAACGACTGGCTTATTGGGTGGATGAATTTGCCAACACCACCGTTGAAGAAAAGAAAACGAAATACGGCCTGGGCGGAAGAGCGGATATTATTTATGCCGGAGCTTCTATTTTACTCGCCGTGATTGAAGCGCTAAACTTACCAGGAATGGTTGTATCAACAAAGGGAGTTCGTTATGGCGTTGCTCTGGAGATGCTTCGCAAATAAAAATTTCTTCGCAGTGGGAATGCTCTCACTGTTTTTATCTTTTTCGGCTCACGCAAAAGACTTTGATAAAAAGAAGATCACATTAGGAGGCAAGACCTTGGTCGTAGAAGTAGCATCGACTCCTGATCAGCATGAACGTGGACTTATGTTCAGAGACAAAATGGGACCAGATGAAGGAATGCTCTTTATATTTAAAAATGAAGAGACCAGATTTTTCTGGATGAAGAATACGTTAATAGATCTCGCTATCGGCTACTTCGATAAAAACGGGACGTTGATCGATGTTCAGGAAATGGTCTCTGGTAAAGGAATTCCGGATGCGGAACTTCCGTCGTATCCAAGTGCAAAACCCGCAAAGTATGCACTAGAGATGAATAAGGGTTGGTTCGACAAAAACAAAGTGAAACTTGGTAGCAAGCTCAAGATCCAGTAACCCCAAAAGTCCAGTGATTTGATTAATATTTGCAAGCCTTCTATCTTGTGCTTTAAATTGTTAATAACGCTTAACTGAAACAGTATGTTTCATAGCATCACTCAAGGATGAACACATGATGAAAAAACTCGTAGTCTTACTAGCGTGCTTAGGTCTGGCCTTCCAGCTAACAAGCTGTACGTCTAAAAATAGTCAAGCGGACTCAGAAGTAGCAGCTGATTATGATTCTGCCGATCTAGAGAAACTTGAAGGCGACGAAGCGCTTGAAATCGCTGGAGACAACTCTTTAGCAAGCGATCAACTTCCTGAAGATGCGTTGGGTGAAACGACAACAACGACTGAAACAACTACAACTACAGCTGAATCCACTCCTGGCGAAAGCCAAGCAACAACCGAAAAAACAGATGTAGCGACAACAACAGAAACAATGCCAGCGGACCCATTTGCCGAATCGACGATGGCAGATGTTCCACCGCCAGCAGAAACTTCGACAACAGTTGTTGACTCGACTCCTGCGACAACAGACACAACATCCATGGTTGAAAGCTCTACTAAAACAGAAACTTCAACAACGGTCGTAGACAGTTCTTCAGAAGCTCCCAAGAAAGCAAGCGCTCCTCTTCAAAAAGTGGCAACGGCTCCTTGGAAAGTTGGCAAAACTTGGTACAACACAGTTTACTTCGCACGCCCTGGCGATTCTCTTGCAAGCATCAGCCAAATGATTTACGGCGCGGATAAAACGAAAGAGTTGAAAAAAGGAAATCCAACATTCGCTTCTCGCGATGTGCGTCCTGGCGATAAGGTTTATTACAACTCTCCACACCGTTCTGATGATTCTTCAAGAATGATTACTTACTACGAAGACAATGGAATGGCTCCAGAAGTTTACGTGGCGAAATCCGGCGATAACATCAGAAAAATTTCTAAGGATCTTTTGGGTTATGACAATGCTTGGAAAGAAGTGTGGTCAAGCAACTCTGTAGATTCAAAAGGCAATATTGCTGAAGGTACGGAACTTCGTTACTGGAGAGGTGGCGCAATTGCAGCTGCTCCGGTTCAGCATCATGAAGAGGCGATCAATTCAATGCCTCCTCCACAAGAACCACAAGCTCCAGCAATGCCGCCGCCAGAGGCAATGCCTCCTCAACAAGCTCAAGGCGAAATTCCTCCACCCCCAATGCCTGAGCAGCAACCTCCTGGAATGGAAATGGCTCCGCCACCACCACCTCCACAAGAAGTTGCTCAAGAGCAAATGGCACCTCCGCCTCCTCCACCAGTTGAGGCTGTGAATCCGCCGGCTCCTCCGCAACAACATCATGCGGCAGCTGAAGAAGCTCCAGCGGGCGGCATGGACAACGACACAACAATGGCTTTGGCGGTTGTTGGTCTAGCGGCAGCAGGTTTGGCAGTTCTTATTGTGATGAGAAAGAAAAGAAGACAAAAAGAGCTTGAACAACAAGCGATGGACAACACTCACGTAGGAACATAATAAAATCCACGGTGAGTAAAAAAAGAAAAGAGCGAGTTTGCACTCGCTCTTTTTATTTTTGGTGTTTTGGTTTTTTACTATCCGACCTTTTTAAAGATCGTATCCATCACAGATCTTCGATCTTCCCGACTATTCTCGACGAAGTAGATCAAGTCATCGACGATCTGAACGTCTCTGTTATTCACAGGCATGAATTTCACTCCACAGCCTACTGAATTAGTCCAGATCACATGAGCAGCCACTTTGCGCTCACGACCTGCAACTATAAATACTAAGTTTAACTTTTCGTTGGCTCGCACGTCCCCACCGACAAATTCTAGAAAGGCTCCTGAGATGCTGATATTTTTAAGCGTGCCTTTAGTTTGTTCGCGCGCATAGTTGCGCTTAAACGAAACCTCTAGGTTCAGAGGGGTTCTTGGTGCCGGAACATTAACTGTGTCCTCCACGTTAGACTCCTTATGCTTAATATGCGGATACTATCCTTTCGGTATTACTTACGAAAAATTAATAGGTAGTCGGGGTCATTTTTATTAAAACAGAGCAAAATCTCGGAAAACTAGACCAAGCTTGACTCACATTTAAACACTTGAAAGGGCTTCAATATTTTAAAACTGATTTGAAATTTAAGAAGAGGGACTGCGTCCACATCCGGAACAACATCCAGAACAAGTTTTGCAGTTTGGGCTCTCTAGGAGAGCCCGGAGATGTTTCAAATTGAGACGAAGTGATTATTTCTGACTGACGCGAACTTCTTTTCCTGAAAGAGCTTCATCCATCAACGTCGGATGATAGTGCATAATCAAGCTTCCACCCTTAAGTAGAGGAATAATTTTATCAGCAATCGCACGAGAAACTGCAGGACATCCCCAGCTCACACCCAAGCGTCCGTATTTCTGCCCCGTTCTTTCATTGGTAGAGTTGATGAAGTCTTCACCCACATACCAGGCGCCGTGCAAAACGATATCGCGATTGTACGCTTCATCATTAGAACGTTCCAAACCATACATGCGCAGAGTGTTTCCGTAATGACCTTGGTAAACTTCTCCAGTGAGATACATTCCTAAGGAAGTTTGTTTTGAATCTTTGATGTTGCTAAATTTCGTCGGAATATCCGTGCTGCCGCTGCCAAGTCCGTGAGAAACATAGTACTTGTTCACATCACCTGTTTTTAGATTGATTAGATAAAAGCGACGCTGTGAAGAAGGTGAACCGAAGTCAACGATAGCCACATATGTTGGTGAGTTCAGTGTGACAGTTTTGTTGGAACGAGTGCGTTTTTCTTCTTCGCAAGGCTTCACGCTGGAAGCATCACGTCCTTCACAAGTGTAAGTGTCTTGGTTGAAAGAGCGACCCTGAAACTCATCCATAAACTTCACAAGTTTTTCGTACGCTTGAACGGGAACACCTTGGCTTAAAATCTTTTTTGTAATCGCTGTTGCCGGAGCTGCTTGCGCTGCTAACGAACTAAAGAGAATCAAGGCACTTGTCACAGTGTGAACGAGCTTCATAATAAAGTCTCCATTGCTAGATTGAAACTTTATAAGGGATTTTATTTAGACAGAAAACTGTCAGGAATTAGATAGGGAAAAAACACAGGACTGTCAGAATTTTAGATAGTTTTGAATTTAGAAGGAGATATTTTGAGAACTTTTTAAGAGTTTAATGATGGTTAAGACCTTAATGATTTCTATATCTTACACAGGCCCCCTAAGAAAACTCGAGATCCTTATATTCCCGGAAAAGATTTTCGGTTGACAAGAACTAGCCCCATCGCGGAAAGTTAGGGCAAGCAAAACAGTTTAGTTCCAATCGGATCAAACTTCTTAATCTAAGATCCTCTTTTTCTTTATTTAATCCTACAAGGAGAATTTGTTTGTCTGAGCCCAAAGATTCACAAGGCGTTGAAGTCGTGAAGAAGCGCACTCGCACAAAAGTCGCTGAAGAAACACCCGCTGAGTCTGCACCACAAGCCGCTGCACCAGCCCCAGAGCCGGTAGCCGCTGAAACTTCCACTACTGCAGCTCCAACTTCCGAAGCTTCCGCTTCCACCCCAGCTCCACAACAAGAACCACAACAGCAACAACAAAGACAAGATCGTCCCCAACACCAACAACGTCGCGAATTCCGTCCAAACAATCGTGATAACCGTGACAACCGCGATAATCGCGGCGGTGGACATCGTCATGATAGAAACAACGGACAACAACGCCGTGATTTCCGTAATGATCGCGGTGACCGTGGTGACAGACACCGTGATGAAGGTCAACCTGTAGGAGACGATACACAGCACTCAACTCCACCAGCGCAAACGCAAGAAGTGGATTTGGCTGATATTCAATTAACCGATGAAGAGAAAACTTGGTTATCTTCAAAGGACTTGAAATCAAAAAACATCACGCAGCTGACTGAGCTTGCGACAAAACTAAAAATCGAAAACGCCGCAGGTCTTCGTCGTCAAGACATGATCTTTGAAATCTTGAAGCGTGCCGCGAAACTAGGACAAGATATTTACGGTTCTGGTGTTCTTGAAATCCTGCCTGATGGTTACGGTTTCTTGCGTTCTCCAGATTACAACTATCTTCCGGGTCCGGATGATATCTACGTTTCTCCATCACAAATTCGTCGTTTTGGTTTGAGAACAGGTGACACGGTCACAGGAACTGTTCGTCCTCCAAAAGATGGTGAGCGTTACTTTGCACTTTTGAAAGTAGATTCATTGAATTTTGAAACTACTGAAAAAGGTAAAGACAAAATCCTTTTCGACAACTTAACGCCGCTTTATCCAAATGAAAGACTTAAACTTGAGCACAGCCCTGGAGAGTACACAACACGTGTCGTGGATTTGATGGCTCCTCTTGGAAAAGGTCAACGTGCCTTGATCGTCGCACCTCCAAGAACTGGTAAAACAGTTTTGATGCAACAAATTGCGAACGCGATCACTCACAATCATCCGGAAGTAAAATTGATCGTTCTATTGATCGATGAACGTCCGGAAGAGGTGACTGACATGCAACGTACTGTAAAAGGTGAAGTTGTATCGTCAACATTCGATGAGCCACCAACTCGCCACGTTCAAGTTGCAGAGATGGTTATCGAAAAAGCAAAACGCTTGGTTGAGCACAAACACGACGTGGTGATCCTGCTTGATTCCATCACTCGTTTGGCCCGCGCTTACAACACGGTTGTTCCTCCTTCTGGAAAAATCTTGTCAGGTGGTGTGGATTCCAACGCCCTTCACAAACCAAAACGTTTCTTCGGTGCTGCTCGTAACATCGAAGAAGGTGGATCTTTGACGATCATCGCAACAGCGTTGATCGACACAGGTTCTCGTATGGATGAGGTTATCTTCGAGGAATTTAAAGGTACAGGTAATGCCGAGATCCACTTGGATCGTAAGCTTATGGAAAAACGTATCTTCCCTTGCATGGACATCAACAAGTCCGGCACTCGTAAAGAAGATTTGCTTGTAGAAAAAGCGGACTTGAACCGTTTGTGGATCTTGAGAAAAGTTCTTGCTCCAATGAATCCCGTCGACGCCATGGAATTCCTGCTCGACAAAGTTGGAAACACAAAAACAAATCTCGACTTCCTAAAAGCCATGTCCGGCCCCGGCTAAAAGGTGCCTGCTTCTTTTTTCTGGCTACAACGCACAAAAGGGAGTCGTAAGACTCCCTTTGTTTCAGGCTCCTGCCCTTATTAACCCCTTTGGGGCTGGCGCGAAAAAATCCCTCCTGGGATTTTTTTTCGTTTTTAAGGCTTCGGTTGTTGTTTCTTTAAGGTGTCCGTTTCGCAGCCACCATACAGTTGATTGCTGATAGAACCTTCAAACGGATAAACGAAATCAGACATTCCGTCGGAACCTTCTTTCGTCAAATTCACTTCAAGATATTGCGTAATTCCATCGGCGGTGATTTTTAAAATCCCACCTTTTTGATAAGTCACGTGTCCCGTGGTTTCAGCGGACCCTTCATCGGGAGACGTCACCGTAATTTTATTTGTTTCAGAATTATATGTGACGGTTAAAAATGGTTCGGTGAATGAACAGTAAATACTTTCAGCGTGAACCGCGCCAGTAAAGGCAAGCAGTGTTGCTGTGAAAAGCAGGAACTTCATAAAACCTCCTTGAGCATCGCGACTAGATTCAAGGAGGTTTCAGAAACCAGCAAGAGCCGCTTTTGCTTTAAGATAAAAAGCAAAACAGAAATTGCTGGAAAACAATCACCACATGCTTTGCGCTTTATTAAGCCAACGTAAAAGCGGCATCATCGCTTTAAACTCTTTAGCAACTTTTTTCGGGAAATCCTTTTTGTAAGCCGCACTTTCTTCAAAAGTGTTTGAGACAAAAAATTGCTTGTGGCGAAGATATTCAATCATCGGATGCTCAGCAGAAATTCCGCGCGGAGTTGTTTTAAGCTTTTCACCCTCAAGACCGTTGAAATGTTTTTTAAACTCTTTGCTTTCAACGATGTCTAAAAATGCGTCGGGATTTTTCAAAATAGCTTCGCGAATTTTTCTGAGCTGCAAAGAGTTCGGCATATAAAGTCCGCCAGCCACGAAAACTTGGCCCGGCTCAATGTGCAGGTAAAGTCCTGGGCTATCCATGTTTTTTCCGTAAGTGCCAAACGGAAAATTTGCCGCAACGTTTGTTTTATAAGGAGACTTGTCTTTGCTAAAGCGTGTGTCGCGATAAATTCTTAAAACATTGCGCTTGGGATTAAAGGTGATTTCCGGAGCAAAACTTTTGCATTCCTCCGCCAATTCAAAAACGACGGCCATCATCGGGTGACGCAAAAGCTCTTCATAAGTTTCTTTGCGGGGCTGAAACCAGTCCCGTTTATTGTTCTTTTTGAGGGATTTTAAGAAGCGAAATGCTTCGGGTGAAAAGCCCTTAAAGTCCTGAATTTCAATCTCAGAAGCCGTTTTTGCCACAAAACCTCCGCCACTTGATATATTATCTAAAGCATTGATAATACGAGGATATTTATAAACCATAGGGTCGCTTGATCAAGCTCTTTGTTGCCAAAAAAAGCAGCGATTAATGCTCGACACGGCGAGACCACTATGTTAAACCCTTACATCTTAAGACCCATAGGTTAAATTATTTAGAAGGAATCAGGTCATGAAACAAAACCTACATCCAAAAGTAAATACTGTTGTATTTAAGGATATCTCTTGCGATTACTCGTTCTTGGGAACGACTACTCTTCATTCTTCAGAAACTGTTAAGTGGGAAGACGGTAAAGAGTATCCATTGATCAAAGTTGAGATCTCTTCTGCATCTCACCCATTCTTCACTGGAAAACAACGTGTCATGGATACTGAAGGTCGTATCGATCGTTTCAAAAAACGTTACGGCAAAAAGTAAATTTCAGACCTCCATTCGGAGGACGTTCTTGTATGAAATGCGGTTCACTCTTCGAACCGCATTCTTATTTCAGCACCCCAACTCGATTTTGCAACTGATCTAGGAGTTACTCCCATGTTCTCGAAATTGGACGAAGTGGAATCACGCTATGAAGAAGTCAATATGGCTCTTCAAAGGCCCGATATTGCTTCCAACCAAACGCAGTATCGCGCGTTGATGAAAGAACTTGGAAATCTAGAAAAGATTGTTGTTCCCTATCGCGACTTCAAAAAGAAGTCCGAGAATTTGAAGGCGAGCAAAGAGCTTTTAACTGCCGAACAAGATCCAGAAATGCGTGAACTTATTCGTGAAGAAGTGAAAGAGCTCGAAGCTGAGCTTCCTGCGCTTGAGCACGAACTTAAAATCGCTTTGATCCCGAAAGATCCTAACGACGACAAGAATATCATTCTTGAGATTCGTGCGGGTGCCGGCGGTGACGAAGCGGCGTTGTTTGCTGATGAGCTTTTCCGTGGTTATGTTCACTATGCTTCCTCTCAAGGTTGGAAAGTCGAAATGCTTTCTTTCTCTGAAGGAAATGCGGGCGGAGCTAAAGAGATCATCGCAAGCATCACAGGTGATTCTGTCTTCAGTAAATTGAAATACGAATCAGGCGTTCACCGCGTTCAGCGTGTTCCAAAAACAGAAGCAGCCGGCCGTATTCATACGTCCACTGTGACTGTGGCAGTCATTCCTGAAGTCGAAGTCACTGAAATCAAAATTCCGATGAGTGATCTTCGTATTGAGACCATGCGTTCTCAAGGTGCCGGCGGTCAGTCCGTCAACAGAACTGAGTCTGCAGTTCGTATCGTGCATCTTCCAACAGGTATCGACGTAAAGTGCCAAGAAGGTAAGTCTCAGTCTTCCAACAGAGAGCGTGCCTTCCAAATCCTTTACGCGAAGTTGCAACAAATCGAAGACGAAAAGGCTCGCAAAGAGGCTTCGGATGTTCGTTTGGAGCAAATTGGCACAGGCGATCGTTCAGAGCGCATTCGTACTTACAACTTCCCGCAAACTCGTATTACTGATCACCGCATCGGTTTGACGATTCATCAGCTGGACCAAGTCATGGGCGGCTCATTTGAGTTGCTGATTGACCCACTCGTTGCTAACTTTCAAGCAGAGGCATTAAAAAAACAAACCGCCTCTGCTTAGGCTGTTGAAAAAGGCCCATCCGACTACGTTGTCGGGCCTTATCCTCCACTCCGACGTACATTAAGTACGCCTCCGTTGCGGATAAGACCCTCCGCCTTGCGTCTGAACCTTTTTGAACAACCTAGAGTAAAGTTGCATTATGAAGTTAAAAGAAATCCTCGATAAGACGACGGCATTTTTCAAAGATAAAAAAATCGAAAGCCCCCGCTTGGATGCGGAGCTTTTGCTTGCTCATGGTTTAAAGCTTGAGCGCATTCAGCTTTATCTTCGTTTTGATCAACCGATGAAAGAGGAAGAGCTTGCGGTTTTGCGTGAGCTTGTTCGTCGTAGGGCCTCAGGGGAGCCTGTCGCCTACATTCTTGGTTATCGCGATTTCTTTGGTCATCGCTTTGAAGTGAATTCCGATGTTTTAATTCCTCGTCCTGAAACTGAACATGTTGTTGAAGAAGTCATTCAATGGGCGAAAGACAAAGAACCAAATCTTGGTTTCATTGATCTTGGCGCAGGTTCAGGTTGTATTGGTTTGTCTCTTCTTAAAGAATTTCCTGAAGCGCGTTTGATCTCCGTTGATCTTTCAGAAAAAGCGCTTGGAGTGGCAAAACGCAATGCGGACTCTTTAGGAGTTTCTGACCGTGTGAAGTTCATCCATGCAGACGCTGGGAATCACGATGTCGTGATGTCGGCCTACAAAGAGTTTGTCGGCAAAGACAAAGTGGATGCGCTTGTTTCAAATCCTCCTTATATTGCACATAACGATCCGGCTGTAGAAGAAAACGTGAAAAAGTTTGAGCCTAATTCGGCTTTGTATGCCGAAGCTGAAGGTTTAGCCCTTTTGAAAAATTGGTCGCAGGTTTATGCCTGTCATCTGAAGTCTCCGGGAATTATGTTAATGGAAATGGGTATGACTCAGGGACCCGCGATGAAAGAGCACTTCGCCGACTTAAAAATATTTAACGAAATCAGTGTCATCAAAGATCTTTCCGGGCATGATAGAGTCATTCGTGGAGTAACGCATGGATAAAATGGTTGTGATGGGCAGTGGCCCTCTTAAAGGTACGGTTGCTACGAGTGGCGCGAAGAACGCAGCTCTTCCAATTCTTTTTTCAACACTTCTTGCTGAAGGAACGCACGTTTTTAAAAACGTTCCGAAGCTTAAAGACATCGAATCAACAGCAGAGCTTTTGCAAAGTCTTGGCTGTGAAACAAAATGGATCAATGATGAATTCCATGTCAGCGTAAGTCCGCTTCAATCTTATGAAGCATCTTATGATCTTGTTCGTAAAATGCGCGCAAGTTTTCTTTGTATGGGTCCGATGCTTGCGAAATACGGTGAAGCCGTTGTTTCTCAACCAGGTGGTTGTGCGATCGGAAGTCGTCCGATTGATCTTCACTTAGCAGGCTTTCAAGCTTTGGGTGCAGAGATCACGCAAAAAGAAGGTTACGTTCATGCGGCTTCTAAAAAACTTAAAGGCGCAACATTCCTTTTTGAAACTGTGACTGTGGGCGGAACTGAGAACGTGATGATGGCGGCGACTCTTGCTGACGGCATTACGATTCTTGAAAATGCTGCGAAAGAACCAGAGATCGTAGATCTTGCTGAGTACCTTAACAAAATGGGTGCAAAGATCACAGGTCACGGAACAAGCGTGATTCGTATTGAAGGTGTTTCTAAACTGAAACCGGCAGTTCACTCCATCATGCCTGACCGTATTGAAGCAGGGACTTTGTTGATCGCGGGTGCGATCACAAAAGGCCAAGTGACTGTGACGAAGTGTGTGCCAGCTCACTTAGAAGCTTTGATTTTGAAAATGCGTGAAGCAGGTTTTAAAATTGAAACTACCGCAGACACAATGACTGTTTTCCCATGCGATAAGTGGGAAGCGGTTGATATTACAACAGCACCTCACCCGCTTTTCCCAACAGATCTTCAAGCGCAATTTATGGCTTTGATGACTGTGGCTCACGGAACAAGTGTGATCTCTGAAACTGTGTTTGAAAATCGTTTCATGCACGTGACCGAACTCACTCGTTTAGGAGCTGACATCACTCCGAAAACTCGTGTGGCTGTTGTGCGTGGAAAGCCAGGCCAATTAACTGGTGCTCCTGTGATGGCGACAGATCTTCGCGCGAGTGCTTCGCTTGTTCTTGCAGGATTGGTTGCTTCAGGTGAAACAGTTGTGAATCGTATCTATCACTTGGATCGCGGTTACGAAAAGTTGGAAGATAAGTTGTCTTCTCTTGGCGCGAAAATCCGTCGTATCGAATAATCAAAAAGATCAAATCTAGAAAAAGAAAAAGGCCTACATGGAGGGGATCCGTAGGCCTTTTTAAGGGATAAAAAGAAAAGTCTCAGCCCGCGGAGGGGATGGGGCTGAGACCCAATGATCACGAAGTTATTATCTAACCTCGCTGATACCGAACACAAAGAAGACGACCGTTTTGTTCCCAGAACCGAAACCAGGGAGGGGGTCCACAGTTTCAAGCTCGAAGTTGGGAGCAAGTTGATGTTCAAGTTCAATACCGCTAATCATAACTTTAGAACCAACAAAAGCTGTAAGATCCATTTGTGACTTCAATACGAAGAATGATTGCTGATCTTCCATCGCCAAAACAAGCGAGCCATCAGCCAAAGCCACGATTTCACCTACATGTGTCTTGAAGTTGTAGTTTTGAAGTTCAGAAGAAGTGATGTCTTCGCCTTGAGCATTGTTTGGAAGCACACCCGCGCGAGCTACTGCTGAAATCGCGAGAACAACCAAGATGTATACTGCTATCAATGCGTTTCTGATCACTTACGTACTCTCCCCAAAATAACAACTGACATTCAGCTTATAAAGCAAACCGTGTGCCAATATGAGACAGTCGTGAAAAGCCCTTATATTTGATTTGAAGAACGGAACTCGAATTCATCCCACTCAATTCGGAACCAAGGGTAATTCCATAATGGGACGGAGGTTCTATTCTGGAACCATTGAAGTGACATCTTCCTTGACCAAAGCACAGACCTTGAGGGCTGGTCTCCAGGGCCATAGTCCTTTGTTAAAAAGCTCAGTATAATCAACTGTCTATGTCACGTATTCAGGTCACTTGGGTTGTTAAAACACGGAATGGTCAGGTCAAAGGCCCCTATTCTACAGAAGCCATTCTTCGCATGATTGGTGAGGGCGTCTTTTCGGGTCAAGAGATGATCTCGAAACTTCCCGATGGCCAATGGACGATGATTTCCAAAGAACCTGCTTTCTACGACAAACTTCTTGAAGCTCTTGAAGGTGTCGTCGATGTCGATCCGAAAAAAGCGCAGAAGATGGAAGCGGAAACGGTGATCGTTCAAGCTCCGAAGCCGCCTCCAAAGCAGCAACAGCCGCCGCAAAATCAAGCGCCGACGCCAGATAGTTTTGCAAATATCAAAGTAGATAAACCAAAACAGCAGATCGATGTTTACGATCGTCCTGCGTATGTTCCTCCCGCTTCAATTCCTATCGCCAATGTTTCTGCGAATGGAAAAACGGATTCTGTGATTGAGCTTTCCAATTTAAAAAATATGGAAAAAGGCGAGATCGCAAAAAATTTAAAACTGCCGGCCATCATTCTTGTCGCGGTGATTTTAATTGGTGCGATTCTTTTGTGGGACAGTGGCCCTGCCGACGGAACGAAAATTCATTTGCTGGCTCCCGGAAAATCGTCAGCAACTTTGAATGATCAGCAAGTGAAAGAAAAATTAAACGAAGCCTTGTTCGCCATGGAACAAGACACGTTTGAATCTTATATCTCTGCGCAAAATAAACTTGTCACCATCGTTGAAGGTGCGCCGATGAATATCGAAGTGCGCGCTCTTCTTTGTGTAGTTTATAAAGAGCTTTGGCCTTTCGCAGTTCAGGACGCGCAAGATATCAAAACTGTCGCGGGTGCAACTCAAGCCACAAGAGCGCTCAATATCGTTAGTCCGTTTGGTCAAGTGTGTGAAGCTGTAAAGCTCATGACTTCAGGGCGCTACAAAGAAGCCAAGGGTGTTGTTGAAGCGACTTTGGAAAGCAATGAACCGTTTTCTCTTTTGCCTGTGATGTATGATTTTAAAGCGGAACTTCTTGAGGGCGAAAAAGATCTGACGAACGCTGTTCCCTACTATGAAAAAGCCGCGCAGCTTTGGGAGAAATGGCTTCATCCACAAGTGGCATTGGGAAAAGTTTTGTTAGATCAAGGTGACTTCACGTCAGCCTCAAGCTTGCTTAAAAATGTTGTCGCGAAAAATCCAAAACATCGCGAAGGAAAAATTCTTTTAGGGATCATCGAATATCGCGGATTTAAAAAATCAGACACGGCCTACAGTTATCTTAGTACAGCTTTAGAATCAAAGGGTCGCGTATCTCAATTGGTGGAAGCCGATGGTTATTCCGTCTTAGCTGAAATCTATGTTCTTCGTGGAGAAAAACGAAAAGCCTTGGATGCCGCTCAAAAAGGATTTTCGTTAAATCCTAACAACAGTGAAATCCGTCAGCTTGTGATTCGCCTGGGTGGTTCGGATAAAATCAAAGGCGAAAAAGGTCAGAACAACGAGCTGCTTTATCTTGGTGATCAGTATGTGCGCCAAGGGGATTTCCTTGCGGCTCAAGCAGAATTTAAAGCTGCTTTTGAAGTCGATCCTAAAAACGGAACGGCAGCGATGAAGGCCGCGAAATGTTTGTGGCAGCTCAATCAAAGTTTTGAGGCGATTGAGTGGCTAAATAAAGCCATCAAAGCAGAACCAAAATTGGTTTCTGCCTACGTTCTTCAAGCTGACTATATGTCTCAACGTTTTGATTTTGTCGGAGCTTTGCAGATTCTCACAAATGCCACTCGAATTGCGCCAAATAACTATGAAGTTTTGCGTGGTCTTGCGATGTTGGAGTTCCGCAAAAACAACATGGTCGGTGCCGTAAACTATGCGATGAGAGCTGTTAAAGCTTACGACGGCGATATCGAAACGTTTATCTTGTTATCGAAGGCAAACGGTCTTCTCGCTCGTTCGATCATGCCGATCAGTAAAAAAGAAATTGAGCGAAAAGAAAACGCTGCGAAAGATGCCATTCGCTATGCGACGAAAGCCGTTGAAATCGATGCGACAAATCCTGAGGCGCAAATCACTTATGCCAAGATGCTTGCGCAAACAAACGGTGTAGATTCAGGGATTAATTATCTCAATGAATTGATCAAACGCTTCTCATACACGTTGGATTATCGCGTGGCTTTGGCTGAAGTTTATAAGTCGGAAGATCGCTACAGCCAATCGAAAGAAATCTACGAAAAAGTTGTTGAAGCTGATCCAAAAAATAAAAAAGCATGGCTGGGTTTAGGAGAAAGTGAAAAAGCTCTGGGCCTGAATGACAAAGCTCTCAAAGCTTTCTTAAGTGCGGCTGTTTTAGATCCCACTGATGGGGAGGCTTTGTTCCAAGCCGGAAAACTTTATTTGGAAACGAGCCGTTTTGAAGAAGCGATTCAGCAGTTTAAACGTGTGCAGCGTTTGAACCCTAACTACCCTCGTACTTATTACTATATCGGTAAAGCGGCGTTCTCTTCCGGTGATTTCAATATGGCCTTGGAGGCCTCGAAAGCTGAAAAGAAAATCAATCCGAACGTGGCTGATTCGTATATTTTAGCTGCGGAAGTTTATACCGCTCGAAGGCAGTATGCGGAGTGTGCGGCAGAGTACTCTCAAGCGATGAAACTTCGTCCCCAAGGGGCTGATATCTACGTGAAGTCCGCAACGTGTTACCGTCAATCAGGTTCGATTGATGTGGCAGAAGACATGCTGGCATTGGCTTCCGCTCGCGAAAGTGGTTATGCGGAAATTTATAGAGAGCAAGGGGCGATCTATGAAGTGAAGGGCGATAATCGCTCTGCGGCGCAGGCTTATAATAAATATTTAGGCCTCTCGCCAAATGCCCCGGATCGTGTTGAAATAGAGAACAAAATTTTAAGACTCGGCAGCAACTAAGGACGGACGACGGAGGAGCCATGGGAATCGGCGATAAAATGAGAGGACTTGCAAGCAGCGCACAAGAGGGCGTTAAGTCATCCACGCTTTCCTTTTTTCATTTCACTTTAAGATTTGTAACGGGAATTCTTCTGGGACTTGTTCTGGGACTGATTGGTCAGGAACTTGTCGGCTATGGAACGTTTGCTCTTCTTTTTGTAATGGTTGTTATTCTTGGCATCATCATGAAAGTTCTTTCGAACTGGAGCATGGGTCAAATTCTGATCTTCGATTTGATCTGCGTGCTTGTCGCGATGCTTTTGAGAATGTATATACTGGTAGCTCCTTAACGGCCGATGAAAAAGGCCCATTCGACTGCGTTGTCGGGCCTTATCTTCCACTCCGACGTACTAGTAGTACGCCTCCGTTGCAGATAAGACCCTCCGCCTTGCGCCTGGACCTTTTTGATCAGCCTTTGATGAATATAAAAAGGAAATTTGAATGATCGATATTAAACTTCTTGAGAAAAAAGCTGAAAACGGACCTTCTTATTTTGATGAATACAAGCAGGGTTTGATCAATCGTGGTGCATCGACAGACATCCTTGAGAAAATCATGGAGCTGAATAAAAAACGCAAAGAGATGATCACTCAAGCTGAGAGCGCAAAAGCAAATCAAAATAAATTGAGCGGTGAAATCGGCAAATTAAAACGTGAAGGCAAAGATGCTTCTGCAATTCTAGCAGAAGTAGAAGCTTTGAAATCTCAAGTGAAAGAACTTGAGGCGAAAGCAGCTGAAGCCGATCAAGAAGTTACAAATCTTGCGTTGGTGATTCCAAATAAACCAAACGCGTCTGTACCTGTGGGCTCTTCTGAAAAAGACAATAAAGAATTAAAAGTCGTTGGAACTCCGACGAAGTTTTCTTTTAAGCCGAAAGAGCACTGGGAATTGGGTGAGTCTTTAAAGATCATCGATTTTGAAAGAGCCGGCAAAACAACAGGAACTCGCTTTGCTTTCCTCAAAGGGGCCGCGGCACAAATGGAGCGTGCATTGATCCAATTTATGATGGACATGCACTCTACAAGACACGGTTATACAGAGATGATTCCTCCATTCATGGTGAACTCTAACAGTTTGCTTGGAACTGGAAACTTCCCGAAATTTAAAGAAGACGTTTTCCACTTGGAAGGCTGGGATCTTTATTTGATTCCAACAGCTGAAGTGCCAGTGACGAATTACTACAATGGCGAAATTTTGGATGAAAAAGATTTGCCACAAAGTTTCTGCGCGTATTCTCCATGCTTCCGCTCTGAGGCAGGAAGTGCGGGAAGAGATACGAAAGGTCTTATTCGTCAGCATCAGTTCGACAAAGTGGAACTAATGACGTTCTGTCATCCAGATAAATCTTATGAAGTTCACGAGGCTTTGACGTCTCATGCAGAGCAAGTGTTGATGGACTTGGAACTTCCATTCCGTCGTATGCTTCTTTGCACGGGCGATATGGGTTTTGGATCTGCGAAAACTCACGACTTGGAAGTATGGCTTCCGGGTCAAAACACTTACCGCGAGATCAGCTCATGTTCGAACTTTGAGGATTTCCAAGCTCGTCGCGCCAACATCCGTTTCCGCACAGCCGGTGGCAAACCTCAATTCGTGCACACTTTGAACGGATCTGCTCTAGCAGTAGGCAGAACCCTCGTCGCGATCCTAGAAAACTACCAACGCGAAGACGGTTCCGTAGCCATCCCCAAAGCTCTTCAAAGCTACATGGGCGGCAAAACCGAAATCCGATAAAAGGTGCCTGCTTCTTTTTTCTGGCTACGGCGCATTAAGTCCAACAACTGCTTGAATACTCACCTCAAAACCCATAAAACGGTCGACGGAGAGTTGGTAGAGTGGTTGAATACACCAGTCTTGAAAACTGGCAGCCCTTCGCGGGGCTCGAGGGTTCGAATCCCTCACTCTCCGCCATTTAGATAAAAGCCGCCTTAGAGCGGCTTTTTCTATTTCTACCCCCCAGTGTCCGATGATGTTCCGGACACTTTCGGACGTCGGCTATTTTCTAATACATAATTCAGTTAGAACCTTATCATTCAAATTGCTTTGTCGTTTGCGTGGCTTAATCAAGCCGATTTTCAAATACAAACCAATGAATGAGGATAATTTATGAAAACGCAAATGCCGGAAGCCGTGAAGAAGGCCTTAGTAATATTGTATGCCACGCTCGGTATCGGATTGGTCAGAACTTTCATTGAGGCCCCAAGAATGACCCAAGAGATCGCGCCGACACTTGGCGGAGTTAAGGTCATGTATTTCAGCCTAGTCTTCGGTTTTTCCCTTGTCGCTTTTCTCAATTGGAAAATTGGACAAGGAAAAAACTGGGCCCGTTGGACTTGCGCGGTATTTTTTGTGGCGGGACTTCCGTCTACGGTGTCATTACTGATCCAGACATTTAAGAAAACTCCTTTTATAGGCGCTTTTGATCTATTGCAGTTGGTTGCTCAAGTGGTGGCATTAGTTCTTCTATTTCAAGCGCCCGCAAGAGGGTGGTTTAAAAAGCAAACGGCGATTTAGGCATCACCGTTGTAGCTATAACTTTGTGTATATACTTTTGACGTCTATATACCAAGTTCAATTTATCAACCGCCGCGGTCGGCGCCGGAATTTCCAAAACGCTTTTAATCTTTGTGGCTCTATCTGTCTCGCCTCCACGGAGGATGAAATGGTGAGAGCTATTGAGAAAGAAATGTTCAGCCTTATTTATCAACCATCAAATAAACAAGGAGTCCATCCATGAAGAGTAAAATTTTAGTACGTATCGTCCTTATGCTCTCTCTGGTTTTATCTGCAAAGGCTGAAACGACAGAAAATCAAAATTCATCATCTGTTATTCAAGATTTCAAGACGGCTTACTACTGGTCCTTTTATGGACAATACTCGAAAGATCCACAAACTCTCGGTGATGTTATGTCGAGGCTGAGCGACCTCACTTCTAAGATTTACTCTGTGTCCAGTGCCGAAGCTTATGATGTTTTTAAAACGGATGTTTTAGCCCAGGGTGGTCCACAATTGTTGCTTGCTTCCGTTGGCGCAGAAAGAGTTCTTGTTGGCCTGAAATTAGGCCTGGTGAATGAGGTTAGTGCCTTCGTGAATGCCACTCATAAGTTGAATCCACAGCTAGGTGCTAGTTATGCGATCATGTCTCTGGGATATGCAGGCACAAAGTTCGACCCTTCAGTGCGGACTTCGGCAAATCCAATGAAGCCGGGAGACGTAGACAGATGTATGCAGTCTTGTGCGATTTATTTTCTTGGGCTTCAGAACAATAGATTTGCGGTGGATCTTTTTGCAGGAAGAGCACGAAATAAAAATGAATATTCTGAACAAGACAGGCAGCAAATTGCGTATAAGTTTCCTAATAACCAGAAAGACAATCGTGGTGAATTCCGTGGCGGTGTAAACTCAAAAGTCGCGGCTATTTCGAATCGATGTGTTAGTTTGTGTGTGAACGAAATAGGCGCAGCTGCGGGCGCCGTTCTTTTACCAGCCATTTCAGCAATTTTAGCAAATCCATTAGTAGGATCAGTAGTAACAGCAGGTGTCGTTATCGCGGGAACTTCTGGCGTAGTCCTTCATTGTTCGACGTCTCCAGATTGTACAAAAACAAGAAAACAGGAATTGCAGGAGCAAGAAAGTTCCCGCTTAAAAGCCGAGAATGATGTAAGAGAAGAAAGACTAAGATCCAAAGAGTTAGATAGAAAAGAAGCTGCAGAAAAAGATAGACGAGATCAAGAGGCTAAAAAGGAACAAGAAAAAAAGGCTAAGGCTGAAGCAGCAAAAAGACAGGAAGAACAAAAACAAGAAGAAAAGCACAAAGAAACTGAGAAAAAAATCAAAGATTCATACGACCCGTCTAAAAATAAAGAAGCCAAAACCGATTCATCAACCTCCTGTGAATCTACTAATACCTGTGACGGCACCATGAATGCCCTAACAATGCCGGATAAATATCGTGAATCATCTGAATCGAGTTCGAAAACTGATGGTCGGGGAAACATTATCACGTCTCGCGACATGACAAGTACTCCACAAACTAGAGAGATGAATGAGGACAAAGGTTTCATCGATAAAACAGATGCTGCGGGAAATCCAGTAACAGAGAAAGATATGACATCAATGCCAATGAAAAAACTAGATGTTGATTCCGGAGACTCTAATAGAGATCATAATGGCAAAACGGTAACCAAGAGAGATATGACTAGCACACCATTAGTCAACAATGATGGAATTACGGGTCCATTGAACCCAAACAAAGGCCGCGGAGTTAGCGTAATAACAACTTCAAAGGTAAAGTAGGAATAATACAATGAAACAATTCATAAAGCAGAATGGATTATTGAAATTTGCGATCTTTGTTGCGTTTATGATAGTTCCTATAGGTTTGGTAGTAAGTTATGGCCTATTTCTAGTTAATTGGTTTATTAGCGGTGGAATTAGATTTCAAGACTTCGGATATTTTCTAGTACTTGCGTTGATTTTTTTTGGAGTGAACTCTAATGATTTTTTTGGTCCAAATCGCAGTGGAACACTACTGCCAAAGCATACGATCATGCTCTGTTCACTTCCATTCGCAATTTTTTATGGTTCAAAAAATGATAGTGGTTTATTTTTCGGCTTTTTGTTTTTGTATTCGATGTATTTCAACTCGTCCAAGAATCCTGAAAACAAGGGCTTTTATTGGCAATATGAAAACGCTAATGCGGATACTTCTGCTGAGGATGTTTCTGAGGCAATTAGAAAGCAATTCTTTTTAGTTAAGACAGAAAAAAAAGACCAATCCTTTTCAATCAAGGGTTTCGGATTATGGGTGTTTCGGATAACTGCAGAAAAAGGAGACCAGGGACTCAGGATTAGAATTGAGCCAATGCCTTCTGGTATAACTTTCTTTCTTTTTCTAAAGGTGATGCCAGGAGCTATGGGCGAGTTTTACGGCAAACAAGTTTTAAAAAACCTTGGCTTATCCTTAGAAACCTCGAAGACTCCAGTGTAGAACTCTTTGACGAAGTGTAAAAGAAGAAGACATTTTGTGTACATCAAGTGCTGTTTATTTGAGATGGCTATAAATAAAATTTAATTAAGCCAGTCTATTGTGAAGTGGGTCCTCAGAATGTAAATTAGCTCTCGAATTATTAACGTAACTTCGGAGCTATAGGTGGAACAAATCACGAGTCACGTAAACAGCCTACTGGATTTTTGGATTGGGCAAAAGCCGAACCGATCAGTTTCGTCTCTTTCAAGAGCAAGCGGTGTAGGCGAATCTACAATACGTCGTTTGAAAAACGGGAACGTACTGCCTTCTAAGGATAATCTGATTAAGATTATCGTCACTTTGTCGGGTGAAGATTCCTTGTTGTTGGCCTACTCTAAGCTTAAACAGGACAAATCCCCGTTAGTTGAGCTAATTGAAAATGAATACCCCTACTTGATCAACTCGAATGAAAATTTGAAGGGCTATAAAAAAATAAATGCTCCTCAAAATTACCTGAGTCACATGATTTGTATTCTGTCCCAGGTGAAAAACGGCATTAATGAGTCTGAGCTATTATTGATTTTCGGAGCGAGAGCTAGAGGTGTTTTATAAGAGCTTGTTGAATTAGGTCTTGTCCATATTACCGAAGGAAAACTTGTTAAGTATTGTGGAAAAGAAGATGTATTGATTGGTAATAATGTAGAAATTTTACCTGACCTCTACAGAGACTTCTTTAAAAAGACAACGCAGTATAACTTTCAAAGAATCGATATGTTTGGCGTCAATACAGAAGGCTATTGCCAAATTATGGACGTGCTTATGGAAGCCAGCAGCAAGATTGCTGAGATCAAGAAAACTCATAAAGGAACTATTCCCATGTTCGCGGCAACAGTGATGGATACGCTTGAGGCTGAATGCCCTTTCCAAAAGAAAGAGGAGGTGTAGCATGAAAAAAATTATTACATTGCTATTAACTGCTCTGTGCCTTCTTACATCTAATGCATTTGCAGATGGAGTTCAGACATCAGGTGGTGTTAAGCCGAAAAGGGATTCTTTCCAGGCTGAACAATTTAAGAATCAACTTCCTACTCAGGTCTATGTGAGAATTAAGTCGATTCATTTAGAAAATAACATAAATAACGTAGGTTATTATGAGGCTTTGGTTAGCTCTCAAAAGTCTACTGTGAACGAGATTAAGAGGTATGAGCAAGAGTTGAGTCCTGAAGTGGTTGAAGCCCTTCAGAAGTCAATTAAGTCAAACGACTGGGTGCCCTTAAATAAGTAACAATAATCCCTCAAAAAAGGCGCTTGCAAAGTGCCTTTTTTATCTTGCGTCGAAGGTCGTCGCAAAAATCTATTTCTCTTGCTCTAAGGATGATTTCCAAACATTCTGGGTTCTATGATGGAATTCGTCGATATTATTTTGCATCTTGATCAGCACATTCCTGAATGGATCGCGTTCTTCGGTCCTTGGTTGTATGTGATTTTATTCCTTATCATTTTTGCTGAGACAGGATTGGTGGTGACGCCATTCTTGCCTGGGGATTCACTGCTATTTGCTTTGGGTGCGTTTACGACGGTTGAGCACGGTTTAAATCTTTGGATTATACTGGCAAGCTTAACGATTGCAGGAATCTTAGGGGATACGGTGAATTACCATATAGGAAAGTATGTGGGACCAAAAGTCTTCGAGAGTAATTCGCGCTTCTTTAAAAAAGAACATTTAGCACAAACTCAAGCCTTCTATGCCAAATGGGGACCATTTACAATTGTGGCGGCTCGCTTTGCGCCAATCGTTCGCACGTTTGCCCCGTTTGTTGCGGGCATTGGATCTATGCACTACCGGAAATTCCTTTCATACAATGTCATTGGCGCGGTCGCGTGGGTTTTTACATTTGTATTGGCAGGACATTTCTTTGGAAATCTTCCAGTTGTTAAAAAGAATTTCCACATCGTGATTTTTGGAGTGATTGGTGTGTCTTTGATTCCAATGGTGTGGCCGTGGATCTCTAGTAAAATTCAAAAGATGAAGGCGCGTTAAGCAGCCTTCTTCGCAGACTTTGCTAACATCTTTGCTAAAATTGGATTCGTTTTCAGATAAACCGGGTCCGTATCCTGATAATACTTAATAATAGTTTCTAAAGCGTATTCACCTGATTTTTTATGAGTCGGATGAGCACTGTTGAGAAGTCTGTGGAGAGCATCCCACACATCTGAATTAAGCTGCTGTTTTGCAACTTCGACGATTGTATCGGCGGCAACACGATTGTTGGATGAGAACATGTTTTCCCAAATCTTTCTCGCTGGGAATCCATATCTACCTAACACCATAATTGCATTTGCTTGTACGCGTGGGTCTTTATGTTCTAGAAGACGCACGACCGAATCTTGAAGTGTTGTACTCCATAGATCTTTCGGAATAATTCTTCCCAAAAGACTTACTACGGCCGAAAGGGCTTTGGTACTTAGAAGACCTTCTTCTTCTCCGCGCAAGAAAGAAGTTAGAGTCATCTCTGCCTCGGACACGATTTCTTGAGTTGTTTTTTCAAATCGATGATACTTCAAAGCCGTGAGCATTCTTACAATATCATCATCACGGCGAGTGACCGCCATAAGACGAACTTTTTTGAGAACAAACAGCATATGTTCATCGCTGCGGAAGTAAGCGAGGCGCTCCCACATATTGGATTCAAAAACCCATTCAATCGAGTTGAAATCGCGAGACCTGCAAAGCATGGACTCTTCTTTGAAACCTTTAAGCTGATTTACTTTGCGATCAAAGATAAACGCTAAACCCTCCGCACTTGGAGAAGCCTCTTGAAAGAAAGTAAGTACCTGATGGGATTTATCGTCGATCAAAGAAAGCAGGCGGACTGACTCAATCAAGGGAAGACCACTGAGTGCGTGCCCTTCATCCAGACGAGTGAATCGCATCGTCCCTTTGGCGAAAGAACCTTTTAACTTAAAATAGTGATTCGCTTCTGCGGGGAGATTTTTTTCAATGATTGTTGCCTCATAAAAAAGATCACGGATACACGCGATTGCAAGTGATTCAGAGGAAAGGTCTGGAGCGATCTCATCTTTAAAGAGGAAAACGATTTCATCTCCGACAAATTGATAAATCAAGCCACCATGGCGCTCAATCACCTCGCGCGCTCGGGCGAAGTATTGATTCAGAATCGTTGTTACGTATTTATCGTCCTTTTCTAAAAACATCTGTGTGTATCCGTTAAGGTCGATACGACACAAAGTTGCTGCAAAGCTATACGGAGCCTCCCTGCCGCTTTTTAGTTCATGACGAATTGCTGGCCCTACCGTTTCACCATAAGTTTCACTGAGCTGTTCGAGACGGACGCGCTCGCCCTCTAATCCCATCGAAGCTTTGAGAATAGTCTCAGCTTCCACGGAAGTAGTTTTGATGTTTGCAATGTCTTCGCGGGACCGACTTGAGAGGATTTTACTGAGGTTGATGATGTCTTTTAAAAAGAGATATGAAATTACCGCAACTATTAGAGTTACAATAAATAGATCACGAAGAAGCAAGCTCAACATTGTTTCAGCTGTCTTCCACATGATTCGTTCTTTGTCCTCAAAAACACCTACGGTAAAAGTCGTATCCTGTATTTTTAGGGTTCTATACGCTAGCCCGTTCACTTCGATGATCTGATTGAATGTTAGATATTTTTTATTAATACCTGCAAGATTATTGAGATTGTTGTACCACTCAATAACTTCATCATTCTTTTTGATTATATAAAAATCGATAAGATAAAGTGCCCTGGCACTTTCAAGTCTGTCTTTAAGGACGGAGTAGTTTTCGGATATCAGTAACGAAACAAAACTTTCTTGAACGAACTGCATGTTTCGTTGCCGTTTTTGGATTTCTTTAACAACAATATCTTTAACATTGAGATAGAATTGAGCTGAACTGGCTGCGACATAGCCGATCCAAAACGTCGCAACAATCATCAAGACAACCGATTTTCTTTTGTTATTTTTGTCTAACAAACCGGTCTCCTTGGTCGAGGAAGATGATGTTTCCTTTTTTTGCGCCGTATGAATTCCCGTAGAGATCCAATACTTGAATGCTATTCATTTCAAGCTCTTTGCCGAAATTTGGATCTTTCAGCTTTTGTTTTGTTACTGAGTAATTGCTGCGCGAAATAAACGTAACAACTTCGTCTGAAGATACGGAAGCGGTGCCTCGACGTTGAGGTCTTGGAGCGCCAGAAGTAGTACCTGTTGATGACGACTGTGAGACGGGCGAAAGCTGGTATGAGGCACTAGCGGATGGAACTCCAGAAGTAGCTCCGCCCCCACCTACAGAGTTTGACACTTCTGCAGATGCCGGAGTCGAAGAGGATTTCGCATCTTGTTGTTGGAAGCCTCTATTCATAGCAGGCTTATTTGCAGTTGATGTTACGGACGACTGCGTTGTGCTGTTAGAGTCTATAGAAATACTCTCTACAACTTTTTCGTCAGAGGAAATTTTGTTTCTAGCCTGTACGCCTAGAGAAACACTTGCTGGAACCCTATTGCCTGATGAGGATGAAGTTGATTCTGTTAAAGAAGAACTACTTGATGCAACATCGGTGGCATCTGCCACTTTCGATTTCGCTGATGACCTAGATGACTCTTGCGCGACGGCCGGAGAAGACATTGATCCGATCATGTTGTTTGCTGCACGTAAAATTCCGCTGCTATCTGAAGCCGATCTTGTAAGAGCTTGTTGAGAGCCTGAATCCGTTTGTGGCGGAGGATTGTTTACGACTTCAGATAAAGATTGTGAACTCGGTGCTGCTAATTGTGAAGCTGGTATTTCAGCCGGAATGTTGGCAGTCGATGTATTTGCAGCTAATTCGATTCCGTCTTTTACATTGCCACTGAAAGTAGTCGCACCACCTTTTGGAGTTGTAGCTTGTTTCTCTGGAATGTTGGCAGTTTGGTCCTTCGTAGCCTCAGTTAAAGCGGCACTAACGTTGCCCGGAAGAACCAGTATTCCATTCATTTTGCTACTGGCGAGAGCCACTTTCTTAAACTCTCCGACTTGTAATTCTTTACAGCCTTTGATTATTTCGTTCACCGTCTTTTCAGAAAAGAAACCAAGTCTATGAAGTAGTTCATGCTGTAATTCTAGTTTTATATTATCAGATAGCTTTCCATCCGGTTTTGCAGATTTTAAAAATGTTATTGTGCCTTTCTCATCAGTACTTGCGGGTGAGAATGGATCTTTGTCGGTTACGTCGCATTTTATGACAGATTTGTGGTTGCCACTCTGATAGATGAGCTGACGTTTTTGTAATTCGTAGGCGGTGCTTAATACTTTTTTTGTAAGAGCGGTATCTTTGCCAAAGTCGAATTTTTTTTCAAAACTTTCGGAAGAAAAACAAGAACCGAGGAAGTCCTGTGTAGTGGTAGTACTAGCAATAGTACTTTTTAGTTTTATAAATTCTCTTGGAGTCAGTTTTTCCTTGCAAGAGCGATCAAGGAGATCGGTTTCTGCGGCTTGAGACGCGATTTCAGATTCAATGTCGGCTTTAAATGTCTGTAATTCTTTTTCCATCTTTTGAAGATTCGTGTCGCAAATGTCCGCCGGTGAGTAGCCTCTATCAAAGGTTGATCTGGTTCTTGCCTGTTGCAAAAGTAGTTTGCCGTCTACTGAGGAATAATAGAATTCGTTTACGGTTGAAGAGCCAATTTTTCGCACGAAATAATGCTTAATTAAGCCTGAAGAAAAAAGAATTTCTATCTGAAGCGAACCCTTCTTAACTTTCCAAAAATCAATTTTGCCATCGAGATCAGAGTCGACACGAATGTCCTCATAGTCCTTGTAGGACGTAACGAAAACACCAGGAGAATTTCCTCCTGGATTATAAATGATATCCTCCGCTTTCAGCAGAGTTTTTCCTTGCGCATCAATAAGGCAAGTGAATGAAATTAAAAGTAAACCTAGAAAAAACTTCATCACATTTCGTTTCGGCTATAGATCAATATTTGTTAATAGGATCTTTGGCTAGGTGGATCTTAGGCTAGTTTTGCTTCATAAGACTTTCTCAGTTTCACCAGATCTATGAGCATATAAACATGAAGCTATCATTAATCATGGTAAGTACTGTTCTGGCATATTCTTTCGATGTATCAGCAGCGTCTCTGAAACTAGAAATGTATTCTAGCGAGAAAAAAAAGTACGAGACGGTTTCTGTCATAGATCTGCAAGAGTTTAAGATCTCAAAAAACTGCATAAAGTCCGGGAAGCCGTCGTGTCAGGCTTGGGATGCGACATCTAAAAAAAGTAAGACCGATTTAACAGGTCCCGCTCTTGGGAATCCCGCCGCTAGATATTGTTTGGAAATGGGCGCTAATAATCGAATTCTTATGGATGAAAAGAAGCGTGAGTTTGATTATTGCATTTTTGCGGATGGTTCAATGATTGATGCTTGGTCTTTGTATAACAAGCACCACAAATAAAGGAAATTTTGTGTCTAAGTGTGAAGCACTTTTACTTATTACTTTCTTCTCCATGAACGCTTTCGGCGCATTTGGCTTAAATACATTTTCAAATGAATA
Organism: Bdellovibrio sp. BCCA; assembly: GCF_037996825.1. Lineage (NCBI taxonomy): Bacteria > Pseudomonadati > Bdellovibrionota > Bdellovibrionia > Bdellovibrionales > Pseudobdellovibrionaceae > Bdellovibrio > Bdellovibrio sp. BCCA. The sequence goes on from NZ_JBBNAC010000001.1 coordinate 83,584, forward strand.
CAAACCGAAAACAGAGACGCAGTTACAAGTCACTAACATGCCCAAAGTAAGAAGTCAGGATAGTATCGGTATTTGTTACTCATTCGTTGCGAGCACTCTCATTGATGAGGCAAATTGTGTTGCTAATAAGGTACAGGATTGTTCAAGTGTTCCTAATACAAATAAAGCTTCACCTCTGGACATGGCTAGATATTCCCAGGATTTGCCTGAAGACACCGATAGTTCAGATCGATTCAATTATGAAGGTCTAAACGAGGGTGGGTCCGCTGCATTTGCTATTTACAATGCGGGTTTCCGCGCACAAGCCATCGTGCGTGAGTCGTGTGCACCATTTGATCAAGTTGTCTCAAAGATTACCGATCCAGCTAAAGCGCAAAAAAGCGAGTTAGAAATGTGGCAGAAATTTAAAAACATGTATGAAGCGTACAAGAGAAAACAAAAAGAATGTGCTCAATGTGCACTTGAATATGCCACGACTACAGCGAACGACATAAAAAAAGATTTTAATCTCAAAGCTAGTAACCAAGAAATATTGAAAGCATTCGCTGAAGACAGCTATTCAAAATTTTTAGATAAGATACTTATTCCAGACGACTGTTGGGATTTTAAAAACCAAATTTCTCTAAAGGGAAATTGGAAAATGAATGCGTATCCGGATAAAAATCAAACATCAAACTATCAACAAACTATTTCAAAAATTAAAGAAGTGCTTGGTCGAAAACGACCCATTAGTATTGGATTTTGCACGCAAACGCCATTGGAAGTTAAGTCTACCGATGCCTGTGGGAAAATTATGAAAAATGGAGAACCTTCTGGCGAAGGCCACGCCGTCGTCATCAAGGGTTACCGTCGCGTCTGCAATAGCAAAAATCAATGTTACGATGCCCTTCAGATTCAAAACTCTTGGGGTGAATCGTGGCAAAGTAGTAACGACGACGGATGGGTGGATGCCAAAGAACTCTTAGATCGAACATTTTATGAATCTGGCAGTCTTGCCTGGCTAGATCCCAAATCTTAAATCCGTAATCTTAGAACCGATCCGGAGTTCGAGATCAAATACTCCTCAGATCTAATATATCCAGCATACGGGCAGGCACGCCCTGGCTAAACCCTTGCTCTATGGGCCTTCCGAAACCAATCAGGAGGTTCAATATGAAAAATACAAAGCTTATTTTATCAATCGTTCTTATGTCGGCTCTTTCAGCATGTGCGGGAAAAAAGAATTCAGATGAAGGAGTTAATGGTGGAGTTGTTACAGCGGACGGGCGCTGTACAGATGAAATTATCGACGTCAGTAACAGTTTTCTTCGGGCAATGCGCTCCCTCAAGCTGGCTCAGGAAACACTTCCCGATAACGCAGAATTGATCGTAAATCGCGCTATTGAAGTTCGCGATGCTTGTGATCGTATGTTTCCAAAATACGAAGGTGTGTCTTGCAAAGCAGAATCCCAAGGCAGAGTTGTCGATCTTAGAACGGACGATGTTAAGGAGTACTGCGCTACGATTAAAGAAATTTTAAGATCCAATAATCTTTAAAACCATTATAGCGCGCGGAAACTCAAGCGTTGGATGGTAATAAGGCGTTAAACACGAGCGGGGCTTGTAGCCGAAGAGTTGACTATTAGCTCGAGTCCCGCCACTATGTGCACCTTATGAAAAAGGAATTCATGATCAGAGCCATTGAGCTCTCCAGAAAGAATATGCAGGCGGGCGCTGGAGGTCCATTTGGCGCTGTTATCGTCAAAGATGGTAAAGTGATTGGAGAAGGTTGGAATAAAGTCACCTCCTCCAATGATCCAACGGCTCATGCAGAGGTTGTTGCCATCCGTAATGCTTGTGAAAACGCAAAGAACTTCAGCCTTGAAGGTGCGGAAATTTACACGAGCTGTGAGCCTTGCCCTATGTGCCTTTCAGCGATCTACTGGGCACGCATTAGTAAGATTTATTTCGGCAATACTCGCAAAGATGCCGCCGACATCGATTTCGATGATGATTTCCTTTATCAAGAGATTCCAAAAGAAATTAAAGACCGCAAGGTTCCTATGATTCAATGCGCACACGAAGAAGCATTGGACGTTTTCAAAGAATGGCAAAACAAGACCGATAAAGTGCCGTACTAAGGGCGAGGTTGACCTTTCAGGACTCCAAGCCTTAGGGCTTCTTAGAGACAATAGAGGAATGAAATTAATGAGTTCATTCCTCTTTTTATTTTTGAGCGTTTTTCTTCTAAATTCATGCACTCATAAAGAAAAACTTATTCCCCGTGACGTTGCCTCTTTGCAAGCCAATGGTGGTATGGAGGGTATTTGGTTTTTACAAGGAACCTCTTCCACGCGCGGACCTTATAACGGCGAACTAGAACTTCGTCGTTCTAACGATGGCACATTCAATGTCGTTCGCGCTGTCACTTACATTAATTATTTTTTCGACGGTTTAAAAGTTCAAGAGATCTGGACAGGAAAAGCCGTTGCCACAGGTGACTCTGTCACAATCACTTATGAAATTCGTCAGGGTGATTTCATCACTCGTTTAGGAAATCAAAAAAGAGAACCGTCTGATTTCAGAAATCCCGTGACTGTGATTTCTCGGTTTGTGGCCTCGCCTGCAGGATTGGCAACCCAGTTTGCTGACAAAAAAGTTTCTAATTATTCAGAGTGGATTACGACAAGAAGAGATCTTGAAGCAAAACCTCTTTGGGTGAACGAAAGGAAAAATCTCGACGCCAAAGGCCCGCGCATTCCTTTAGCTGTGAGAGGCGTTATCAATCTTTTCAAGATGAAGATTGGATATGATAAAGATCCTCTTGTGAAGTCCTATAAGGATCGTCCTGAATTTAAAGACGAACATCCTTACATTGTTTTTGATCCGACAGATTTTGAATTTTATCGCACCAACAAAGATATCATTCGTGTCGTAAATAAAATTACGGATGACATCAGCATTACGGAGTCAGTCGTAAAACGAAACGCTTACTCTCCGACCTTGGCTGAAAAAGCAAATGGCTTTGATAAAAATGCCCGTGATTTTCATATCAATGAAGCGGGAATGCTTTCTCACGCAATCTTAGGTGACAATGGTCATTTGATTTCCTACCAGTACGATGGCGACGCTGCCTTGTGGACGGGAATGTATGTAGGCTCACAAGCGATGCGCTATCTCACAACAAAAGACAATACGGCTTTACAAAACGTACGTAAATCCGTGAAAGGTCTTATTACCCTTTTGGATATCACGGGAAATCCTCAAGAGTTTGCAAGAACTCTGGCGGCCTATGATCCTAAAAATCCGATTCCAGAAAAGTGGCATCGTGGTACAGGAAAATACGAAAATCTTATTTGGCTTGAGGGCGGTAACAACGACATGGTTAAAGGAATCACGCATGGATTTCTTTGGGCAAGTCTGGTGATTCCAAAGTCTGATACTGAAATTTGGAATGAGCTTCGCGATAAATCACGGAAGTTGATTGATCTTCGCGTGATGCAGGAGAAACCTCAGAATCGTCCCGCGGCTTACGGATTAGCGGCCTACATCACTGGTGACCAAGGCTTCAAAGATCAATACGTAAAATCTTATAGCAGCTTTAAAGTAAAAGTATCGGGCTATAGTTTCGATACTACTTTCTATTGGCACGGATCTGCGGATTGGAGTGGAATCAACCTTGGCGTTGTTGGCGATATCACTGACATCACACTAGCGGATCTTCTTGGACAAAATAAAATCCGCGATCAGTTACGTGAGCGCCTGATGGACTCGTGGGTCACTTATGAACCTGCGCAAAGACATCTTGTGACGTTGGCTGCTTATGGATTTGCTTACAAGCATGGGACTCGCGGAGGAAATTTCCGTTCAGAGAGCAGTGACACACGTTTTGTTTCAGCCTTATGGCAATCCGTGTGGGGTTTGCGTGAAATTCCATATCCTCGCCCGAACTTGGACGTCAGCATTGATCATTCGCTAAGACCTGATTGGTGTATGTCCCCTATTCCTCGTTTGTTTTGGAAGGCCGTAAAGAAACCAGAACCTCCCATCGATTTCTTTTATCAAGGTCTTTACAACTATCCCGTGTTTGAGTTGCAAGCTTTCTCCAGTAATTTTGTATGGAAAGATTCTGCATTCTTATATCAAACATCTCACAGCAAGGGTGTTGAAAATTCCGGCGTCGATTATCTTTATGCTTATTGGTTAGCGAAGTACATTGGGGTTAATAATGTGGATTAAGAGAATCGCCCCTGGATTCCTTGTATTGTTAGTTTCATTTTCAGCAGCGGCAAAAAAGGAAGTTGTATTTTTTGGCGGTGGCGGAGAGCCCAAGGGCGATAGCACGATCTTTGATGCCGCCTACAATAATTTTGCGATGTTTTCAAGTGGTGGCTGGCAGGCGCGTTCCTATTTTAACGGGGGCCATGCCAAATCAGAAGCAGTCGCGCAAAAATTATTTAAAGGAAAAAATCAGCCGATGACGACAAAGAACATGGCTGACGAGATCGCAAACTTGAAAGCGCGAATCGAAAAAGGTGAATTAAAAAGTGGCGATCAGTTGATGATCACTATTGCCACTCATGGTTTGGAGAAAAATAAATCTCAAACGTCTCACAGCATCGCGACTACGGATTCAAGTTTTAATTTGGATGAAATCGCAAAGCTCCGCGATCTGGCAGAGAAAAAAGGTGTTTCTTTAGCGATTGTGGATTTTTCTTGTTACTCAGGAAATACGTTAAATCTGGGGACTGATAAAACTTGTGTTATTTCGACGGCCGCCGACACCGTTGCCTACAATACTTCGGGCGACTATATGGGAAGAAACTTTACTATGGGAAGATCCTTAGAAAGTGCCTTCCTGGATGGTCGCAGCGAAATGAATGCTGTTGTTCCCGCGGCTCCGCAAATTTCTACTGAAGCCGGCAGAAAAGCTTATCAGCTAACAAAAATTTTGTCTGAGTCGATGTCAGAGCGGAGCACGATTCGTCCAAGTACCGAGGCGGGTTTAAACTGTTACGGGACCAACTCGATATCGTATCGTAAACTGCAAAGCAATTTGCGTGATATCGGTTCTGGAGATATTTACGGATATCTTAAAGTGAAACTTGGGATGCAGAAAAGCAGCCTCGAGCCCCTTATCAACAAACTGCAGACGGCTGTAAAAAAATACGAAGACAAGCGAAAAGGCATGCAAAAGATGTTAGATGAGATGCAAAGCTTAAATCAAAACGTTTGTCACGAAGTGCAAGGTGTAAAGCTTTGTGGAAATGTGCAGAACTGGGAGTTTGGCTATAAACTTCTTTCTGAAAGAGAACAAAAAGGTCAGCTAGATGAAAAAGGCCGTGCGGAATTAGCTGTTTATAAAACGGCTATGAATACGCCTCAATTCAAACGTTATCAAAACTTAAGAACGTCGTTTTCGAAACAAGAAAGTCTTTTTCCTGAGGCCAAAGACGTCGCCCGTGTAGAGCGGGAAGTTTATAATGTTCTTTACGGAGAGCTTTCGAAAAAATCTTCTAAGCCGAATCCATGCAGAAAGTTTACTTTATGAGAAAAATGATGTGGAAAACTCTGTTAGCAATGTGGATGTCGTTGGTTTCTATCAACGCTTTTGCACAAAATGATTTTAAATGTGGTGAATACGAATTCATGGGCGTTATTCGCAAAGTTGACGGTAAAAATGTTTTAAAACTTTACGAAGGCTCTATGAGCGAAGTGATCTTAACCCTTTCGGCTGACCTTGAAGAGCTTGCAGAAGTGAATCTTGGAAATTCTGTGACCTTAAAAGGAAAGATGTTTGCGCCGGTAAAAACTTATCGCGGTAAAATCGAGTCTATGCTGAGTGAAAAAGAAATCCAGGATCTCACAGCGGCAGATAAACCCTATACGGCTCGTTTTATGAGAGACGACATCAAGGAGCGCCTGGCGGACCCGTTGCATCCAGATATGGATTCCGGAATGAAGCTCATAAAAGAATTACCTTGTTCTGGTCGAGAGCCTAGCGCGACAACGAAGAAGGCGAAGAAGAAAAAGTAGGCATTGATCTTCCAAACCCGATGAACTAAAAGACTACCATTATGAAAAAGAAAACTGGCAGAGACGCAAAAGAATTAGAAAACTTTGTTTTGGGCGAAAACCAAACGAAATATCCTGAGACCTACGCACCCGAAGTGCTTGAGGCTTTCGACAATAAGAATCCTGGCAAAATTGCTTGGACGACTTTTGTTTGTACGGAGTTCACTTCATTGTGTCCTAAAACTCGTCAGCCGGATTTTGCGAAAATCTTTATCAACTACATCGCTGATAAAAAAATGGTGGAATCAAAGTCTTTAAAGCTTTATCTCTTTAGCTTCCGCAATCACGGCGATTTCCATGAAGACTGCGTGCAAACGATCTGTGACGATCTTGTGAAGTTGATGAAACCGAAATACATCGAAGTCGTTGGAGAATTCACTCCACGCGGTGGTATTGCTATTTATCCTTATGCAAGTTATGCGGTGAAGGATAAATTCTTTCAGAATCTCTATGAAAAGCGCATGAGCGAATATGCTCCAGGCAAATACTCCATGGAGCTTTCAAAACTTTATTAGTCTATTTTTTAATTCCTTGCAGGCGGCGGCGTAGATCGCCCAACGTACTGCGAGGAATTCCTAAGTATCTTGCCGCTGCGGACTCAGAGCCCTTTTTCTTCATCGCAAAATCGATCAGCTTTAATTCGAATTCAGAAACGACGTGGCTGTAACGTCCCTCCAAAGCCTTTTCGTCGATCTCAGCAATGGAGTTATTCTTAATAACTTCTTCATAGACCGGCGCTGATTGAACCAAGTGAGGCGTAAGATCGCTTGGTTGAATTTCATCTCCGTCGACTAAAACGCAAGCGACCTCAATGGCAGATTTCAATTCGCGGATATTACCGGGCCAAGAATAGGTTAGTAGCAATTCTTCGGCTTTAGGACTGAAAGATTTTTCGCGGTAGTTACCGCTTCGTAAAAATTCATGAGCTAAATCTAAAATATCTTCTTTACGTTCGCGAAGGGCTGGCAAAGTTACGGTGAATTTCTTAATTCTAAAAAACAAATCTTCACGGAACTTTTTTTCTTTGATGAGTTCTTCAAGATTTTCGTTCGTGGCTGCAATCGTGCGACAGTTTACTTTTCTTCCGACATCTTGACCGACGGGGTAGATATCGCCGCTACTGAGTGCACGCAAAAGTTTGACCTGTAAATCCATGCTAAGGGTTGCAAGCTCATCTAAGAAAAGGTCCCCGCCATCAGCACTCTCAAACTTTCCAGCGCGGTTTTCTGTTGCGCCCGTGAAAGCGCCTTTTTTATGACCGAAAAGTTCGGATTCGGCTAAGTGAGAAGGAATGGCTCCGCAGTTAACGGCAATGAAGGGACGGGAGTCATCGTTTTCAAGACTCCATAAATACTGAGCCATGACTTCTTTGCCTGAACCACTTTCGCCACGAATAAGAACGGACTGTCCAGAGCCGCGAATTTTTTTAGCCGTTTCAATTACAGCCTTAAACGCAGGAGACTTCGTATAAAGATTGATGTGCGTAACAAGCTTAGAACCAGCTTGATGTTTTAAAGTCTGGTTCTTTCTTAGCAGACGATGCAGAACGGGAGCTTTACGTAAAACTTGAGTTAATGTTTTCGTGTCAAAAGGCTTCACCAGATAGTCAACAGCACCCGCCTTCATGCAGGCTTCTACAAGATGTGCCTCATCGTGACCCGTCATCGCAACAACGACTGTCGAAGGATAGTTTTTTGAAATCTCTTGAATGAGCTGCAAACCCACGCGGTCTTCAGATTCATCAAGGGATAGATCAGTGAAAACAAGATCAATAAGCTGTTTATCAAGCACGTCCAAAGCTTCATCTAGGGAATCGGCCAAGGACACCACATGAGGAGCTGGAATTTGAGACTGCATTGTTTTGCGAACAAGGGTTTCGTCATCAACAATTAGAATGCGCATTAGTTCGTCCTCACTTTTATTTCAAACTGTGTAATCCACGGTTTTGGAATGAGATGTCCATTTAATTTTTTAATCTGATCTTGAATCCATTTTTCGTCAAAGTCTGATGTGCACAGGTAAGCTCTTTTGCCAATACCGAGTTCACCAAGAATCTCTAGACCTTTTTTATTTTCACTTAAATTCTGGTCAATCACCAATAGAGCTTTTTCTGGCCAGGACTTCAATGGAAAAGCATTTTGAAATTCTGTTGTTGTGGAAAAGAAAGAAGTGTTTTTAAGTCCGATGCTCAAGGCCTTCTCTCGCCAAGCATTAAGAACGTTCTTGTCGTCATCCACAAAAACAAGAGGCTGGTCCATTTCAAGTTCAATAGAAGCAGGGGCCCATGCGGGCTTTTTTTCTCGCGGCATACGTAAGGTGAACGTAGTCCCTGAACCTTCAACCGTGGAAACATCCAAAGTTCCGCCACTCCATTCGATCGCGGCTTTGGCTTGGAAAAGGCCAAGGCCCGAACCTGTCTTTTTCCCGTGAGTAAAGCTGCGCTCAAAAATTTTTCCTAAAATATCTGCTGGAATACCCTTGCCGTTGTCTTTGATTTCAAAGGTCCACTCTTTTGGGTTTGAAGAAAGCGAAAGAATAACTTCACTCGCGCCCGCTTCAAATGCGTTGTTGATAAGATTTGAAACTGCGGACTGCAACTCATTGACCTGAACAACACTCCAGATCTGAGGAACGGAACTGAGGCCTTGTAGCAGAAGCGATTGATGTGCTTGCTTGCGAACGCTGTGCTCATTAAAAACAGAAGTGATTAAGGGTTCAACCAAGGTGAGCTTGGGCGCTTCAACTTCAGAGACGTCTTCTTGCTTAGAAATGCTAGCGGAAAGTTTTTGGACAATGCCGGCAACTCTGGCAACGGCACTTTTTAAAATGGCTAAAGGCTCTAACTGTGCGGTCTCGATTTGGCTTAGCGCCATGTTCATGCTCATCAAGGGGCTACGAATGTCATGGGCAACTTGGGCGGCGATTTGGCTGCGGGCTTTATCTCTTTCGGCCTCGATCAACTGAGTTTGGTGCGACTGCAGGGTGCTCAGCATTTGGTTGAGATTTTTTCCCAACTCATTTAGTTCATCGCGGGATTCCTCTTCAGAGCTAGGCACTCGTTGTGAGTAGTCTTGGGTCTTCGTGATCTTTTGTAGAGTTTTAAAAATGGCGTCGATTTTTCTTAATAATGTTTTAGTAAGAACACGAGACAACCACAGAGAAAGTAATATTAAGATGGTGGCGACACCAAAAAGAATCGCGCGTATCTTTTTTAGTTCCGTATCTAAGGTTTTTGTCGAAATGGTTGCAACCAGACGATAGTTTTTTTTGCTGTGGCCTTTTAACGAAGTCAGAACAAGCATTCGTCCTTGTTCAATGTGTGCTCCGTCGGACATTTTTAAAACCTGCTGAAGATCTAAAGTGTCGTTGTAGCCTTCACGGTGAATTCGACCCAGGCTTTCATCGTTAGTGCCGACAAGTTCTACGGAAAGATTATCAGCATCGTGTTGAATCATTTCGCGCAACAACCGTGTGGCATCATCAAAGTAAATAATCGTTTCAATGATGCGTTTGCCATCAGCACTCGCAAGAAGAGTATGTTGTCCGACGTTGGAGTTTGCGTCTTTAACTAAAGAGCTTTGATAGCTTGAAGATTTCGAAATATCGAAATCCGGAAAAGCCTCGATACTTTTTTGATTGTAGATATTGATATCGTTAATTCCGAGAGAAACAGCCAATTCATCAAGATCTTTGTTTTTAAGTTCGCCTCGCTGGTCTTGCAGTTTTAAAACTTCAGCAGCATTCAGGGCAATTTGAGATTCCGAGTCTTCGATATTTTCTAAAGTCTGCGCCAAAAGATTCATGTGATCGACGTAGGACTCTTTAAAATCTTCAGAACGAGTTTTGGACAAAATTCCGCTAAGAATAAGACACGTTATAACGGCCGAAGCTGTCGCGGTCCCGAAAATAGAAAGAAAAATCTTATGAGAAAACTTCATCCGCGAAAGAGGCATCCTTTAATCGTAAAGGACGAGCTTATGAAGTCAATAAATGGCGGAAAGGGCGGGATTTGAACCCGCGGTACACCTTTTGAGTGTACGAGCGTTTAGCAAACGCTTGGTTTCAGCCACTCACCCACCTTCCCGCGGTCGTTATAAGCGACTAGAGGTCCAAAGTGCCATACCCGGGACCCATAATCAAGGAATTGACCGTCTTCTTTTTGCAATTTTATCAAGAATGCTTGATTTTTTGGTGGCCGCAGTCTATCAATACGTCTCTTTCACAGTGCACTCGTAGCTCAGCTGGATAGAGTACTTGACTACGAATCAAGTGGTCAGAGGTTCGAATCCTCTCGAGTGCACCATTTTTTTCTCCCAGACATTTTAGAAATCTCTTTATACTCCGCCCCATTTTTAGAACATTACAAGTTAACTAAGTCCCGTTTATTTTTCCCAGTCTAGAGTCTAAAAATAAATCACCCTGCACGGATCAATTTTAAGCCGAAAAGAACTCGCGTATCCTAAGGACTGAGGGTGCAATTCAATGAAAAAGCAGTATTTGTCGTGGTGTGTCTTAGGGCTCAGTCTTTTCCTTTATCAAACGTCCGCTTTCGCCGAGCAAATGTATGGTGTCTTTATGGTCACCAAAGGCAGCGTGAAAGTTCAAAACTCTAAAACCGGTACTTCCGACGCCAAAGTGGGTGTGAAGGTTTATGAAGGCGACACTGTGATTACGGCCGCTGACTCCCGCGCCAAAATCGTGATGTCAGACCGTAACGTCATCAACGTGAATCCCGAAACAAAAATTCAGATCGCTAAATACCAAAACGATGCGGCGTCTGGGAAAAAGAACGTGGAGCTAAACCTTCTTGAGGGAAAAGTTCGCAACAACGTTGAGCAGACTTATGACGGAGAAAAAAGTAAGTTCCTTATTAAAACTCCAACGGCTGTGGCCGGTGTTCGCGGCACTCAATTCTTAGCCGGGTATAATCCATCAACACAAATGACTTCGATTGTGACATTTAAAGGAGCTGTGACTTTGGCTTCCTTGAATTCACGAGGTCAGATTGTTGGATCTGCAGTTTTAGTGAGAAAAGGCGAAGCGACAAGTGCAGCGCCGAATGCTCCGCCAGAAGCTCCGAAGTCGATGTCAAAAGAAGAGCTAAAGAAAATGGATGCGGATACGGCATCTGTATCTAAAGGCGATGGGAATCGCGAGATTGCAAGTGGTGCTGGTGCTCCATCGCTTGTAACTGCGGGAGATACAAGCGTGAACAATGCGCCAGAAGCGCCACCGCAAATAGTACCGACGACACGTCCGAATGTAGTCACAGGTCCTACGCCACCACCGCAGCGTTTTGAACCGAAGACGAAAGTCATCGTAAGACCGCAACCTGTTGGCAACTAACTAACAACAACGAACCAAGAAAACCACCATCATGAGAACAGCGCTGATTCTTCTGCTTTGTACATTCTCAAGCTTGCCGACCTTTGCCTTAGACACGAAGATTTCGCAGTCACAGGCAATCGTCATTGAACTCCACGACTCTAAAGGCAAAGGCGACATTCGTCCGGTTCGAGTGCGTGATGCGGATTCAAAAAAGATCGCGCAGATTTCCGTAAGAAAACAAAAAGCCAATCCACAGGTGTGGGACGGTTTTTTTATCATTCAGTTTTTTAAAGGCGACACGGCACCCAGAACTTTGGAATTTTATGGCCTAGATAAAAATCCTTATTATGCTTATGCCGCGACAGAAACGAATGTTCAAAAAATCTTTCTTTTTAGTTCCGCAGATGAAATGGCGAAGTTCGTAGCTAAAGAGACGGAAGCCCGGGCTAAAGCGGCTCAAGTAGCGACCGCTACGTCAAGTAAAGCTGAAGTTTATTCTCCCGAAAAAGTGGCGCAGATGCAAAAACAAGTACGTGAACAAATTCGCGTGCAAGAACAAGCGCAAATCAGCATTGAGGAGCAGCAAGCAAAGAAGAGAGCTGAGCTTTTAGCGGAGCAAGAAAAACTTTCGATTGCAGAAAAACAGAAGAAAAAACAAAAGGCTCTTGAATTGGTTCAGCAAGCAGACACGCTCTATCAAAAACAAGACTATAAGGGTGCTGAAAAACTCTATTCAGAGGCTTCTGAGCTTGATCCAGAGAATGACTCTTACCTTTATCGTTATGGCGTGGCTCTTTATAAAACCGATGACTACAACAAATCCTTAGCGGCACTTTCAATTGCGGAAGTTTCTTCTGAGCAAACAACGGAAAGAGACTACTTTGTTGCCCTCAACCATTTAAAGCTCAAGGACTACGATAAAGCTCTAAAAAAATTAAATGAAGTTCGTGACGAAAATGATCCGAACATCAGTCCTGCGGCGGCGTTCTTTGCGGGAACTATTGAGTACCAAAAGCAGAAATATGCGGATGCTCGTAAGAGTATGGAGTATGTCCTCGACAACTCCAAAGATTCACAGCTTGATAAAGCGGCTGATGATATGCTGGAGCAGATTGACCGCATGGAAAACTTTTATGCGAGTAAAAACGAACGCTATCGTTTTTCATTTTTTATCGGACCCGTTTACGATCAAAACGTTTTGAATTTGGCTGTAAACAATATTGCGACAGACGTTCAAGCGTATCGTGTGAACTATGGCGCAAGTGCCTTGGGAGTATGGTATCGAACTCCGACCTCTGATTTAGGAACGCAACTGGCCGTCTCAGATTACTATAGTACGAATACAAAATTCCAAGGCGATGCCATTTTGCAAACGGCGGATCCTTTGGAATTCACGTTCACGGTTCCTTTTCATAAAGAATTTGCGATGAAAGATCGTTCGCTCAATTGGGAATTGTTGCCGACGCTCAAATCTCTTTATATGAGTCCGACAGGTGGAACTCGAACGGAAATCATTAGATCAACGGGTCTAACAACGACGCTTGCAACTCCAATTAAAAGAGATCTCTATTTGTCAGGAAAGTTGGAATTTTTCACAGACAAATCGTATCTGGATATTAGCACTTCCGATGACGATCAAACGGGCAGCAAATACGGAATCACAATAACACCGACGAAGCTTTTAGATCTTAAAGGTGAAAAAAGTATTTCGGCTGACGTGAGTTATCTTGTGAATAATACGGAAGGTAAAAACTATCGTTACAAGCGTTTGGGCCTGGGTGTAGCTTACGGTTTTCCGACATTCTGGAGAAGCAATAGCAGTGTTCGTTTGGATTATGGCAGCCAAAATTATGGGGAGGCTTCCACCACACGCACGGATACAACATTTGCTTTGACCGGAGTTCTCACGAAAGAGCTTACGAAAAGGTGGAATTTAACAACGACACTTCAATATACGATGGCAAATTCGGAAGTGGATCTTTATAAATACAACAAGCTCATGGTGATGGGACTTTTCACTTACACCTTAAGTATCTTGGATAAATAAGAAATAAAAAACCCACCGTGAAGGTGGGTTTTGTTTTTTAGTATTGAACCGTGATTGGAATTGTCTGCGAAGGACTTGCGTCTCCTGAGGTCACGTTCACAGAGAACGTTAAGTCGGCTCCAGCTTGGTTATTCACTTTTAGATAGAAAACCCGCTCCGCAATTCCTGAAGGAGGAGTTTCCAGATAAGAAGCCTGGGATGTGCAACCCGCGTCGCTATAGAAATCATATGTTGAAGGCCCCGGAATTCCAGAAATATTGGCGGTGAAAGGTTTATAGATATTGAAAGCTTCAGTTCCAGAGAAGTTCATAAGCTTCGCCTTCAAAGGAATACAAGTGTTGTTAGCAACAGGTGCGGAAGCATCCAATCTAAAAAGATTCCAAGAACTAGGTCCATCAATTTTGATCGGATAGTAGTTTGTCGGAAATCCCGCTACTGTTGCCGCGATGTCTCCGTTACCAAAAGCAGTGGCGCGGATGTAGAACTGAGCACTGTAGCCACCCGCAGGAATACTGACATTGCTAATAGGATTTTGAGGATAAGAGCAGTCACCTGAGTTAGCATAAAGACCTAAAAGGTTTCCGTTGATATTCACATTTGTCGCAGCTGTCGGAATAACCGGCGTGTGATAACTGTTTACTAGGAAAACTTCGTGAGGCTGATTGGCGCAGTAGTTGATACTGTTTAACTGATTGAAACCACGAATCTCAACTCCCGCAGGAACATTTGTGCCGTATCCTTTTCTCACAAACTGCGTGGCAGTCACGTAAGTGGCTGCCGTATCCGTAAACGTTAACGGAACGTCCGCGGAAAGAGCCGAACTCATTTTCACATAGATTGGTAATGACGTTGTATAAGAAGGAAAAACAAACGAAGTGGATGAAGAAGTATTTGTTTGGCAAGTCGCCAAGGTTGAATAAAGAGAAACACCGGTTGCGCCGCTCACATTGACAGTCATGCCGCTGTAATTTGAACCGGGACTTCCGGACATTTGCCTAAGATCTAAGTTGAACGGATAACAAACATCAGGAAGAACACTCCACGGACCTACAAGATCGAAGGTGTTAGAGGAAGTAGAAAAGCTTTGATAAGCTCCCACACCAACGATAGTTAAACCGTTTGGCGCCATGATGTTACCAAGAGAGATGTTAACAGTTTGAGGATCATACGGCGTTCTAAAGACAACCTGCATACGATCTGTGAATGGTGGAATTGTCACCTTCGACATCGGATTCACAGAAGCTTGGCAATCTTGGAAGTTAGAATAAATTGCCTGCGTTGCTGCAGATATTGTGATTTGCGGCGTGACCTCAATCGCAACCGGGAAAACAGCATGACGTCCTTCATTGTCTTTAAGGACAAGGTCTACGGATTGACAACTGTCCGCCACAAACTTTCCAGTTGGGAACCAATCCTTGGTGATTTCAATTTTTGTTGGAGCTGATCCAGAGCCATTGTGATCGTCAGGGAAATCCGGACCATCGCAACCGTCAAAACGATTGGCTTCGTTGAAAGAAACATTTAAAGGAAGGTCTTTCACTTCGCCGGGCTTTAATTCAAGATTGCCTGCTTCGCCCACGATGTAAGGAGAAGACATTTCTGAATCAAGAGGAAAACCATTTGTTTTAAAATCGCGGCAAGCAGTTGCAGTTGTCGCGTGGAAACCCACGACGAAAATCACGCGGTCTTTCCCGGAAGGAACGTCAATGCCAATAGCACTTCCAGCGGGAGCAGCTCCCACCCAAGGGCCGATTTTTCTTGGAGCGAAAGTCGTCGTGCCGTCTTTACGCTGACAAATATTTCTTTGCAACTCAGGTTCAGGTCCACTGGCTGCGACCAAATAACAGTTGATAGGACGATCACCTGTCATTCCTGTCGGTACCGGACGCGCAGTGTTTGATAAAACGGAGTTATCCACTTTGGAATTTAAGCTTGAAGCCGAGCCGGGAAGTTTAATTTGGATTTTAGTTTGCTCATCTAATTTTAAACGATCACAACCCATCACCGTAAAAAGAGCTACAGTCAGCAAAACGCGATTTTTCATATACTTACTTGTCGGCATAAAATTTCTCACAGTTAAAGTATTCTCAAGATTTTTTAACACGCGAGTTTACTTGGTTTTCATAACGTAAACTCCATCCCAGTCTAAGGGCGGAGGTGACTCAAGATAATCCTGGCATCTTTCAACGTAGAGTTCTGACACGGGATCATTTTGAGACATCGTTTTTGCTTTATTAAATATTTCTAAGGCTTCAGAAAACTTCTTGGCTTGATAAAGTTCGAAGCCTTCACTGAACAATCGAATTTGCTCAGCCATTTCACCTTTGAGTTTTCCCTCACAGAGCAATTCATAAATGCGCACGGGTTCTAGTTTTCCTTTGACCCGCACTCGATCAATTTCCCTTGCGGTGAAACTGTCTTTTACTTCGGCGTAAGTAAATTCGCTGATCACAATTCTTGTACCGTACTCTTTATTAATACCTTCAAGTCGGGAGGCCAAATTCACTGAGTCACCCATGATCGTGTAGTTTTGTACGATATTAGAGCCCATGTTGCCCACACTCATATCGCCTGTGTTGATGCCGATTCCAATATCAATCATGGGCAGATTTTTTTCGGCAAAAGTTTTCTGCAACTCTTTAAGCTTGTCCAAACTTTCCAAAGCACAACGGCAGGCGTGAGCTGCGTGATTTTTATTCTTCACTGGCGCGCCAAAGAAAGCCATGATGGCATCACCCATGTACTTATCAAGAGTCCCGCTATTCTTAAACACGATGTCCGTCATCGGCGTAAGATACAGATTCAAAACGCGGGATAATTCTTCAGGAGTGAGTTTTTCAGAAATCGTCGTAAATCCACGAACGTCAGAGAAAAACGCCGTCATTCTTTCACGACGACCGCCGAGTTTTAAGTTGGCAGCATCTTTAAGAAGTTCATCAACGACCGCTGGAGACACGTATTTTGAGAACGTAGATTTAAGTTCGCGCTTTTTCTTTTCTTCGGTGAAGTATTTAAAAATCTGAATTGCGAAGAAAGCTGAAAAGACAGTGAAGTAAAATAAAAAAGAGTGAACTAAGGTCTGCTCTTTAATAAAGAGCCAAATATCAAAACTAAGAAACGCGATGACGGCGACCAAGAATAAAATCATGGACGACAACGAACCCATCCATGCCCATGCGATACTAAGTGTGATGCCAACAATAAAAATAATCCAGGGCATGGCCTTTGATTCTAGCGGCCACTGTTTTAAAAAATTTTTCTCAAGTAAGTTAGCAAGCATCGTCAAATGCAACTCAGGTCCCGGGTAGTTTGCTTCAACAGGTGTATTACGTAAGTCGTAAAGACCCACGGCTGTAGCGCCTACAAGAACGCTGCGACCTTTAAAGAATTCAGACTTGTTGTACTCTTTTTCGGTGATTTCAATTTGCTTTGTTTTGGCATCCACGATGTTGCGACGAACGCGCACTGTAGGGCGATCGTTGAAAAGTTCCTTTGCTGAAACATAGGGGAATGACATCTGACGACCATAATAGTTAATCAACATTTGCCCAGACTTATCCACGGGGTAAGTCACAACTTTTTTCTCGGGATCTGTCGATGTGTCGAAGATGTTAAACTCATCAATGGACTTTGCACCATTCGACGATGTCTTCATTTTGATTTCCGCGCGATAGGGACCTGATAGCAAGTAACTTTGCAGCGCGAGTGACGGAATAAAGCTAGAGCCTAACTTATTTCCCGAACGGAAAAACAAAGGGTAGCGGCGCACATATCCGTCAGCATCAAGTTCGGCGATGAAACTTGCCGTGAAGGCGGCGGGTTTTTGAATTTCCGGGATGTTCGGAGTCCATTCGCCGTATTGAGGAATGGGATGCGGTTGAAAGGAGGATTTGATTTTCGCTGTGAGCTGTTCAAAGTTAAGGTCTTTAAGTTCTTTAGATTCCTTGGCCACTCCTAAATAAAGTGGCGCGACGTTGTTCACGATATCAGGAGATAAGAACACGTCTTCTTTTGTAAGCCACTTGTTACAGTATTCAAACAACGATTGGGACTTTCGAGAATTCATGAAATTCTGCTGGTAGGGTGTTAACTCCGCCAAAGAATTTTTACCTAGGTGTTGAAGCACGTCGCTTTCTTCTTTGTGCTGAATATTCGCAAACAAAGTTTCAAACAGCGGTCCCCAGTTTAACTCATCAATCGCATTGGTCGATTCATCCATCGTGAAACTTGGGTTCAGTTTCACAACTTGATCTCCACCCGTTTTTAAGAAAGCTTCCGCGACACACAAATCTTGATAAGGTTTAAAATCAAATTTGTTATCACTAAAAACTCCCAAAATAATTTTATCCGGATTTTTTTCAACGACTTGTCCGAATTTTAAGTCAGCGCCTGGGTTTGCTTTTTCGGGTTCAGAAAAAATCGCATCAAAACCAACGGACTTCGCACCGAGATTGACCAACTTGTCAGTGAGTTCTGCCATTTGATCACGGCTCCATGGCCAGCGACCGATTTCACGAACGGCATCATCGTCAATTGCGATCATCGCGACAGGGGCGTTCGATGTTTCTGCGGATTTAAACTTGTATTTCAAATCGTTGAAGCGGAAATCCAAAACCTCCAGTGTTTCTAAAAAAGGACTGTAAGCGCGTTGAATGGTCGGCGTTTCTTTATAGGAAAAATAGACGAGCGTGAGGCACGTAAGAAGACCCGAGATGACAATCCCAATAAGCAAACTGATGCGTTCCGTTTTCATGGAGGTCGTTTCGGAAAAATTTAGTAAGGTCCCGAGACTAGTTCACGATCCATTCCTGGACTTTCATCGGAGCTTTACACTAATGTAAATAACATGAAGCTAGGTCTGATTTTAAAAGTCTCTATGTTGTTATTGGCTCTTGTGGTCGTGATTTACGGAATCAAGGCTTTGCAGTCGCCAAAAGTTCAAACCCAAGCAGGTGACCCCAGCAGCGTTGTCGGTTTGCTTTTAGGTGGCGATCAACGTCTTTTGAATTGGTGTCCCGGCGATACCGCAAAGGTCGAAATTTTTTCTGAAACGGGGGAGGTTTTAAAAACCCTGACCTCCAAGCAGGATCTTTCTGCGGTTTGTGAACTGATGATTGGGGGATTTACCCAAGATCCGGCGGAGACTCCGGTTTATAAGCTTAAGTTGAAGGCATATCCCGGTTCAGGAAATCCCGTGTCACTGGAAAAAGCTGTCCAATCCCCTATTTTTCGGGTTCAGGGAATGCCGTTTTCATCGCCGGGGCTGGTTAAAGTTCTGGAAAGGCTTGCAGTTCCTTAAGATTATTCTGTTTGACAAAATGGGGGCAGAGGCCCTAATTTAGCTTTTCACCGAGTTCAGAAGTAGCTCAGTCGGTAGAGCAAGCGGCTGTTAACCGCTGGGTCGGGGGTTCGAGTCCCTCCTTCTGAGCCATTTATTTTCTAATAAATGTGATTAAGAAAGCCAGGCTGATAAGCTTGGCTTTTTTATTTTTAAATCCCTGATTTATTTCATTGAGAACTGACCCGCGCACATTGTTTTGGCGCGGATCGAAGTCATTTGACTGTCGCAGAAAATCCCGCGACCTGTAACCGGATCAAGTTGCAAGCGCATTGCATAGTTTTGCAGTTGCATCGCTGAAAGTTGGTTAAGACTTCCAATTCGTGCGGCGGCTTTATCTGCTGGCATGGGAGCTGTGCGATTGTGTGTGTTTGTCAGAGGAATCACTTCAACGGCATCGACTTTTACTTTGCCTGTAGCAGGGTCTCTTTCTAAATACAGACGAGAGAACATTCCCCAATCCGTATTTGGATCTGATTTTTTAGTGATGTCAGCTGAACCCACCATCAAATAGTTTCCAAGGCTATAGTAAATCAAACGGTCGCCCCATTTTTCAATAGGACGAATCACATGCGGGTGATGACCGATAATTAGGTTCACTCCACCGTATTGGATAGCGTATTCAAAGCGAGATTTTTGTCCGTCTTCTAAAGTAGGCTTTCCTTCAACGCCAAAATGAATCGAAAGAATTTTATAGTCAGCTTTCGTGCGAGCAAAGGCCGTGACAAGTTCTTTATAATCTCTGTCGTCGCGGATAAGAAGCATTCCGACGTTTTCATTGGTGGCGCGGAAACGAGGTTCACCAATCGACATCGATGCAAAGGCAAAACGAATTCCATTCACGTCAAACACTTTGGGCTCTAAAACTTGCTTTCGCAAACCGACACCGTCGTAAATCACGCGAGGAAATTCTGCTTTGAGTTTATCCATCTCATAAACTGTCTGCTGCATTCCCGGCAGGCCATAGTCATAAGTGTGATTGTTAGAGACGTTGAAAAGATTAAATCCAAGTTCGATCAAATGGCGAACGGCATTAGGATGACTCTTAAACGCAAACTTTTTGTCTTCGTCTTTAAGGTCATTTGTTGAAGACACAACGGTCTCGATATTTGCGAAATTGATGTCACCATTAATTAATGGTTTTAATTGCGTCGTGAAAGAGTTCCAGCGGGCAAGAGTGTCTCCGTAAAGAACTCCGTTGGGATCGACAACCTGACGATTGCGGTTAAAGTTCACGTCGCCACCCATGGTAAGAACCACGTCCGCGCGAGCGTTCAGTCCTAAAATCAAGATAAGTACCGAGATGACTTTTTGTTTTCCCATACTCAAAAACACTTCAAGTGCCATGCCCTGTCAGAGGGAAAATAGCGTCTTTTTACGAGAAGAAACTGTCTCAGCCTTAGTCAGCAGACGAATTTGGGAAAAGCTTGTTGGACCCCATAAAGTGTAAAACCAAAATTGTCTCAAAGTAACACGTTTGGGCTTCGGGAATGCGTCAGATCCCATATATTGCAAATGAGTCATCTTGCAGGCGGCACAACCCTTGTAATATGGCCTTCTGGAATTGTGGACGTCTGTTGGAGGAGCTCATGCGCTTTCTTAAACTTTTACCTCTTATCGCCTTTTGGTCTATGACCGCTTTTGCTATGAAAGCGGGAGCCCAGGTGAAAAGCTATCGCGAATGGAAATCTGAGCAAGTCGTTCTTGCTGAGGGAAAAGTTTCTACTCTGAAAGCTCAAATCGCGGCGAAGAAATCATCTCGCACAATGGCGTTGGGTACGGACCCTAATATGGCCAATAAGGCGGCGGTAGAGGCCGTTTCTACTCAAGATAAATCTGTTGAAAAATTAGAGCGTCAGTTGCGTGAAGAACAATACGATCTGGATGTCGCTAAGGATCTTTCAGTGACGGACTATTTCGTGGGTTATTTGACGAAGGTTCAAGATAAGAAGTCTGCTTTTAACGAAGTGGCAGGCAAGCTTTCCGCTGAGGAAGTGGCAGAGCTTATGACGGCTTACGCAAACTCTGTTTTCGGCGCCCACGCTGCGGACCTTCCGGTCAGTGCTACAAACGTTGGTAAAGACGCTATTAAATAAATTTTTTGATCTAATAAATCCTCGAAAATTCTCATTTACTCGCCGCATTAAGTTGTGCCTTAAAGAAAAATAAGGCACCCGACCTTGACTCTTTCTGGGGCACCTTCATATTACCTTCGTTGTTATATAACTAAACGGAGGCACACTATGGCTAAGAGTGAAATTGGCGTTCGTCCATTGCACGACAGAATCCTTGTTCGCAGAATGGCGGAAGAAGAAAAAACCGCTGGCGGACTTTTCATCCCAGACACTGCAAAAGAAAAACCACAAAAAGGTGAAATCATTGCGACTGGTAAAGGTCGTATCACTGAAGACGGAAAAGTTCTTCCGTTGGAAGTTAAAGTTGGCGACAAAGTTCTTTTTAGCAAATATGCGGGAACTGAGTTGAAACTTGAAGGCGCAGAATATTTGATGATGCGCGAAGAAGACATCTTGGGTGTTTTCAACTAACACGCAAGCAGTACGCGTTTAACTTTTTAATAAATTAAAAACGGAGTAAATTATGTCTAAAGTATTAACATTCTCAGAAGACGCTCGCGCGCACATCTTGAAAGGTGTGAACACTCTTGCGAACGCAGTAAAAGTAACTTTGGGACCTAAAGGTCGTAACGTTGTTATCGACAAATCTTTCGGTTCTCCTCTTATCACTAAAGACGGTGTAACTGTTGCTAAAGAAATCGAATTGGAAAACAAATTCGAAAACATGGGCGCTCAAATGGTTAAGGAAGTTGCTTCTAAAACCAACGATGAAGCCGGTGACGGTACAACAACTGCAACTGTTCTAGCTCAAGCGATCTACCGCGAAGGTGCTAAACTTGTTTCTGCAGGTCACAACCCAATGTTCATCAAACGCGGTATCGACAAGGCTGTAGCGACTGTTATCGACGAACTTAAAGCAATGTCTAAACCTGTTAAAGGTTCTAACGAAGTTGCTCAAGTTGGTTCAATCTCTGCGAACAACGATAAAGAAATCGGTCAAATGCTTGCAGACGCTATGGATAAAGTAGGCCGTGAAGGCGTTATCACTATCGAAGAATCTAAAACTGCGAAAACAGAAGTAACAGTTGTAGAAGGTATGCAATTCGACCGTGGTTACTTGTCTCCATACTTCGTAACTAACGCAGAAAGAATGGAAGCAGTTCTTGAGAACGCTTACGTTCTTGTTTACGACAAAAAAATCTCTTCAATGAAAGATATGATCGGTATCCTTGAAGGTGTTGCTAAGCAAGGTCGTCAATTGTTGATCATCGCTGAAGACGTTGAAGGCGAAGCACTTGCAACTCTAGTTGTGAACAAACTTCGTGGCACTCTTCACATCTGTGCTGTTAAAGCTCCTGGCTTCGGTGATCGTCGTAAAGCTATGCTTGAAGACATCGCGATCTTGACTGGCGCGAAAGTGATCTCTGAAGACATCGGCCGCAAACTAGAACAAGCAACTGTTGCTGATCTTGGTGTTGCGAAACGCATCGTTGTAGACAAAGACAACACAACAGTGATCGATGGCGCTGGTAAAAAAGCTGATATCACTGCACGTGTTTCTGCTATCAAAGCTCAAATCGAAGAAACTACTTCTGACTACGACAAAGAAAAACTAAAAGAGCGTTTGGCTAAATTGGCTGGCGGCGTAGCTGTTATCCACGTTGGTGCTCCTTCTGAAGTAGAAATGAAAGAGAAAAAACACCGCGTAGAAGACGCTTTGAACGCGACTCGCGCAGCTGTTGAAGAAGGCATCGTAGCTGGTGGTGGTACTGCTTTGCTTCGCGCTTCTCAAAAAGTTGATAAAACTAAATACTCTGAAGAAGAGGCATTCGGCGCTATGATCATCAAACGCGCTTGCGAAGAGCCAATTCGTCAAATCGCTGCGAACGCAGGTCTTGATGGCGCGATCGTTTTGGATCGTATCCTTCAAAACAAATCTGTTACTTGGGGATTCAACGCTTACTCTGACGAATACACTGACTTGATCAAGGACGGTGTTATCGATCCAGTTAAAGTTGTTCGTTGTGCATTGACGAACGCAGCTTCTGTTGCGTCTTTGATGCTGACTACTGAAACAATGATCGCTGAAGCTCCTAAGAAAGAAACTGCAGCTCCTGCAATGCCAGACCATGGCGGCATGGGTGGTATGGGCGGCATGATGTAATCTGCCCTCAACCGAGGTAGCTAATATAAAGCGGAAGTTCCTAACGGACTTCCGCTTTTTTATTTTGAAATAGTTGATGATCGTCCATTGAATTCGGAATACGCTGACTCCAATGGAAAAGATCAGCTTCAATATCGATAATTTGACCGGCGAGGCTCTTCGACTAAATGCCTCTTCTCCTTCACGAGCAGTTCTTTTCGCTGCCGGTGGTGGGGGAAATCCTGAACGTCACCTTCCCTTGCTAAAGGTGCTATCTGAAAGCGGCTGCACGGTCATTGCTCCCTATTTTGAAAGACTTGCTTCGTCACGACCCAGTTTGGATGAACTTCACTCACGTGTGAATTCTCTGCAAGGCGCGCTCAACATTATTGGTGAATCCAATCTGCCAATCATCGGAATAGGTCACTCCATTGGAGCGACTCTGTTGTTGGCTCTCGCAGGGGGACAAATGTGGATGCGAGAAGGACAGAGATTTCTAGTTACGCGCGATGAGCGTATTAAAAAACTTGTGCTTTTCACGCCGCCAACGGGCTTTTTCCAAGCGCCAAAGTCGTTAGAGAATGTTCACGCTTCCATACAGGCTTGGGCGGGCTCCTTAGACACATTCACACCACCTCAACAACTTGAGATCTTGAAGGAGTCGCCGCATATCCATCTTGAAACTCGGATCATCGAGGACGCGGGTCATTTTTCATTTATGAATACACTTCCGCCAAATGTGGTAGATACGGTGAAAGATCGAGAACTTTTCTTAACGAATCTCGCGGCAGATGTTTGCGACTTTGTGATGTCCTAAGGGTCACGGTTAAATAAACGGGAGTTTTCTATGAATGAGGTTTTAATCACGGGCGCTTCTTCGGGAATTGGTTATGCACTGACTGAATCTTTTCTGCAAAGGGGAGATACCGTTTGGGCGGGCGTAAGAAAACCGGAAACTCTGAAAGCTCTTCAAGAAAAATATCCCGCACTTTTGAATGTTCTTAAACTTGATGTGACTTCCGCAGCCGATATCGAGTCGGCATGGCAGACAATCTCTTCTAAAAATTCTGACAAGAAGTTTATATTAGTAAATAATGCTGGCGTTGCTGTTGGCGGACCGATTGAATCTTTGCCGTCTCTTGAATGGAAAAATCTTTTTGATGTGAACGTTTTGGGTCTTGTGGCAATGACGCAAAAATTTTTACCGCGTCTTCGTGAAACACAAGGGCGCATTGTGAATATCGGCTCTATCAGCGGGCGTATTGCGACACCCTACCTCGCACCCTACTGCTCTAGTAAATTTGCTGTGCGTGCGATCACAGACTCTTTACGCCGTGAAATGCGCTCTTTAGGTGTGAAGGTGATCTTAATTGAGCCAGGTCCGATCAAAACGCCGATCTGGGAAAAATCGATTGAGCACAGTCAGGATTTAAAAAAGCATATCTCGGGCGAGCAAATGAAAATCTATGGTCCGGCGATTGAAGCACTCACGTCAGCAGTTGAAGATGTGGCGAAGTCGGCGGTGCCGGTTTCCTGGGTTACGGATAAGGTTTTGCATGCAGTGAATGCCGCAAATCCAAAAGCCTACTATTTGATTGGAAAAGGAATTTGCTTTCAGGCGTTTTTAGCAAAGCATCTTCCAGTGAAGTGGCTTGATGCTCTGCTTGCAATGGGATTTCGTTTTAAAAAAGGCAAAGCACCTGTTTAGAACAAGTACTGAACGCCGCCCATCAGTGTTGTCATCTTGTGACTGACACTGGATGCGGATTCCGTGCGAGTTCCCGTGCCGCTAAAGTCAGAGTTGTAATTTTCTAACAAAAGCTCTCCGCGGATTTTAAAACGTGTCTTCATTTTGTAATCCACGAAGAAACTAAATGAATTGATCTTGTTATCTGAAGAACTTCCGCTTGTTTTGTTTTCGCTTAATGAAGGATTTAGGAAGAAATCAAGCTTCCCGCCGATATCCACAGGGATTTCCTCAGAGAGTGGAAACTGTCCGGCAATGCTTAATGCGAATCCGCCGTACTTCATTGTTGTGAATGCTGTGGGGGTGCTGTCATCAATTGTGAAGTTGGTATTGAGGTAGCCTGCACCAATTTGCAATTTAGGACCGAAGTAGTCGTTGGTGAGAAGGAAGTTGTAACCAACATTCACTCCATATTGCCCCATCGCCATATTGAGTTTGCTTGGCGATGATCCCGTAAGACCGTTATCAATCGAAAAGACGGCCTGACGAAGTTGAATGCCCATGTACCATTCAGGATTGAGCCACAATTCACCACGCACCATGATGTTTGGAGCAAGGTTTGTGCTGCCACTCACAGAACCTGAAGTCACAAGACTTGCATTCTGTGTGTAGTTAGAAAGGCCCGCCATCAATTCGATCTTTCCGTATTGGGGAGGCATTGTCGGAAGCCACTCTTGCGGTTCTTCTCCGAAAGCGACGTCTTTATCGGGGCGCGTGGAAATATCCTGCAAAACTTTTCCAGAAGGAGTCGTGACAGGCACAGAGTATTTCACAAATTCGTCAGGCATGACTTTGGAACCAACAGCGATGACACCTGGTTCTTTTTCCATTTCAACGTAACCAAAGCTTAAATACGGTTCGACTTTAAAAAGTTTCACGCGACCTAAAACTTCTTTTTCAGTACTGATCATGAAATTTAATTTTGGATGGCGATTAACCTTGATGATTTGCACAACAGAAACGCGGCTATCAGGTTTTAAACCATAAGCGCTTCCCAAATTCAAAGTCACTTGTTGACCTCGACGACTCAGGATCGATGCTCTAAAAGGCATGCGGTATTTTAGATTTTCAAAAAGTTTTCTGACTTGTGCGCGCACTTCGGCGGTTTCAAAACCTTTGAAATCCGCAAGGACTTCCTGCAACAGCGGCAGCCCTTCGCGACCTACAAAAAGAGTGAGTGTGATAGAGATACCGCGAGGTCCCCGTAAAATTTTGGAAGTGAGAGCCGCTTCGCTTTTTGCTGCTTGTAAAATCTTTTGAACATCATCGGGGCGCTCATCTAAAAATTCAGATTTGATTTTGAGATCCGCAGGATAGTTTGCTAGAGACCACTGCTTGTCTTCATTAAGAAGTTGGCGAAGTTCTTCTTCTACGGGGCGAGCATAAATTCCACCGACGTTGTCTGTTGTTGGAACCAGAACGATGGATTTAATAGCCAGATCTTGGTCAGCGTTACTGACATAAGTGTTCTGGGCATTAGTCTGGCTAGCACAAATCGCGACGAAGAAAAAACTAAGAAGAAATGATTTCATAAAATAATTCTGCCTGGCCTCTGAAAACTCGTCAATTTGACGTCAAGTAATTCGGACCGAGAGCCGAAATATTTCTTATGAAGTCTTCTCTTTCTTTTTTCATTGTTGTCGGATTGTTGACCGTGAGTTTTCAAACTCATGCGCAAACAAGTCTTGAAGGTTTCTCTTCAGGTCGTTATGAAGTCCGTAAAAGCGCAAAAAAGGTTCGTCGTCCGGCCTCGGAGGGTGAGGCTACGCCTGTGGTTACTGATGGCGATGGCGTGAAGGTGCGCACTTTAAAAGCCAGCGAACTGGAAGCGGAAGAAAAAGCCCGTAAAGAAGCTGAATTGGCGAAAATCGAAGCTGAAAAGAAAGAGGCAGAGAAAAAAGCCCTTGAAGCCAAAGTGGCGCAAGAGGCTGCAAAATCTAAGACCGAAACGTCCAGTCCAGGTGCAACGGCCGCTTCGGATGTCCAAGAACCTGGAATCAGTGAGCAGGCGGAAAGTCTTTTCTCTAGCAAAGCAGAAAAGATCTATGATTTTTATCGTGAGACCATTCATCCCGATGATATTCGTAATAACCGCGTGGAATTGGATGTGATGCCAGTCGTTGCGTACAATGACTCTCAATCTAACTATTCCTACCGTGATTATCAAAGTTTCTTTAATGCTCTGAAATTTAAAACAAATGTATGGCTAACACCTCTTATTGGTGTGAGCGGACAAATCATGTTTTCTTTTGCGGCGGATGTGGATGCTGTAAGTGGTTCATCACGTGTTCCTGCGAAGTATGAATTTGTGGATCTAGGTGTGAACTTTAGAAAGTTTTTTGGTGTTTCTCGCAAATCGAGTTCCGTGGAATTTTCTATTCTTCTTAGTGACAATAAAATGAATGTACCAAGTGACAACACATCAAGAGCCCGTTTGAAATCGCAAGGTTTCGGTGTGGGTTTAAAAGCACGCATTCCAAGTTCTCAAAATTATTCATGGGTTATTGGCGGAAGTTTCTTCCCGCGTTTGCAACACACAGAAACTGAAACGGGAGCAGCGATCAAATCGGGATCTTCTGAAGAGAGCATCCGTATCGGTCTTGATCTGGGTGGCGAGTGGAAATTCACACGCGAAAGTCAGATGATTTGGAATTTGGGTTTAAGTGCTGAACGAAACGTTTTTGATGGCAACGCGAACTTGCCAGACCCAAGTACAGGGACAACGCCTTCCAACGTCAGCGTGACAAACTCACTGTATATGTTCTCCCTAGGCTATCGTTGGGGCCACTAAAATCCACTAATCAAAAGTCCTCATAAAATTTATACTGAAGCGGATGAAGATACGTTTTGCTGTCGTAGACGACGCCGCTTTTTTACGTGAACTTGTGAAGAACATTGTGACTTCCGCTGGAGGCACTTGCGTGGGTGAAGCCGCTAATGGTGATGAAGCCGTGGCGCTTGTCGAATCCACTCTTCCCGATCTGGTTTTTTTAGATATGGTGATGCCACTTAGAAATGGCATTGAGACCGCTAAAATTATCAAAGAACTTCATCCGGAAATTAAAATCATCGGTTGTTCTACGATTGATCAAGAGGCACTTGTACAAAAAGCTTATGACTCTGGCTTTGATGACTACATCACAAAGCCATTCAGCAAAGAACAGATTTTAGAATCAATTAAAAAAGTATTACCGCATCTAGGAGAATCAACTCATGGAAGAACTTAAATTTGTCTTGAAGTGTTTTGCTTGCACGGCACTTTTGATCGTTCTTATGCAAGTCAAAGTCGGTGGAGCTTCCATCGAAAATCACTCGTTCCATTGGTTGCAAAATTCAACAGTATCTCAATACATTCAAAGTGCAGCCGCTGGTGGAGCTATGGCTTTGCGTAATCTTGGCAAAAGTTTGAAAGAAGGCGTGGCTAGCACGGTCGACGGATTTCAAGAAGGCGCTCACGAAAAAGCAGTTCGCTAACGCCTTCCTGAAAAAGTGGAAATTATCTTACACCTGACTGAGTCTTATCTGACGTTTTCACAGTCGTCTTGGAAGCCTTCGCTGGGTTTGTGTCTTTCAAAAGATCATTTGAAGCAGAGGCCACTCTGTGTGAGCACTTCGGGCTTGCAACAGATGCAGACGCAAATGCGAAAGTAACAACAGACATAGCGATAACGGTTTTAACCATCTTCTTCATAGGAACTCCTTTGTAACGAGTACAAAAAATATAAATCTACTCAGAAGAATGCTAATGCATCGGATGTGCCATAAAGTTCGTCTCAAAACGAGACACCAAGAGCAAAATCAACCAACTTTGAGACAAAATAAAAGGGCTTTGGATGACCAAAGCCCTTTTTAGGTTATCGAATGCCAAGATTCTAGACAGTTTTAACGAGTGCCTTCGCGAGTTGTCGGCGAAGTGTTATCTGGAGCTGCTGTGCCCGCAGGTCTATAAGTCGTATTATCGCCAAGGCGACCGTGCTTCATGCGAGCGATACACTCTGGGCACACGCCCGGAGCTGCCACGTCAGCCTCAGAAGGCTTACCGCCTTGAGCTTCATTTGGATCTTCACCAGGATTTACTGTTCTCTTTGAATCATCCTCTTGTGCAAAGGAGGAGGTGCTCACAAATGCGGAGCCAAGACCAGCCAACAAAATGGAAAGAACTAAAAGTCTTTTCATAAATTCACCTTCTCCTTTATAGATACAATTCCGCTGTTGCAGGGGCAATAATATCTAGCAGGTTGTTGAATGTACTTGCAACTTGCATAGCAACAGAAGGACCTTCTTTGCTATCCACTTTGTTGATATCCCCATTTGGTTTATAACTTACTACAATTGTTCCAAGACCAGGACGAGTGACGATGGAAGGTTTTCCATAACGCTCTTCGTATTCAATCTTAACAACTTTTTTTGCATGATCCGTGATTGTCGCAATACGACCACGGTTATCGTAAGTCATATTGATTTTTTGACCGTCACTATTTTGCGCATAAGTCAGATTGCCCTTGGCATCGTACTTAAACTGCGTGTTCTTCACAGAGACCTTAGCCCCTTTTTCATTAAAGAACGTGCTAGTAACAGCGCTGACTTTTTTGATCTTTGGATCATACTCAAACGCCATACGCACATTGGGAGCCGCTTTTACTTTTACAAGTCCATCTGGATAGTACTCGTAAGAAACGCGATCGGCGTTACGACGGATGGAAACCGGTTTTCCAAACACGTCATGATAAGTGATATCCGTCACATTGCCGTTGACTGTCGTCATCACTCTTTGCAGGAAGTATTGACCGTCAGCGCGTTGTTGGTGCCAGAATTCGTATTTGTTATCTGCCATCACTTCTTTGCCGCAAGTTTTCTTCACTGTCGACCAATAGTGATTTTTAGGGTCGTTAGCAGAGAATTCGTATTTATAAGACTCTAAACACTTGTCACGACCTGCAAACGCTGTCACCCAGTCGTTCTTTTTATCGTATTTAATTGCGATAAAAGTTTTATCCGGCCAAGTTGCTTTTGTGAGATTGTGAAGTTCGTCGTATTCGTAAGTATAAGTTTTCAACCAAGCGTTCTTTACAGAAGCAAGGTCATCTAAATTTGCAAACTTATAATCCGCCATCAAACCGTTCGGGCCTGTGATGGATTTTACTTTTTTGTTTTGATAGTACTTAAAGTTCAAACGACGGCCGTTGTTGTCTTGAATAGAAGCGATCACGTCTTTGTCGTAATCAAACTTCAAGAAGTTGCCGTTTTTATCATAGATATGAGTCAATTTTCCTTGCGGGCTAAAGCGTTGAGCACTGCCGTCTGGAAGATTGCGTGTGTAATATGTTTTGTTGAAAACAAAGTGTTCAACTTCGCGACCGTTTGCATAGAACTTCGTACCTTCTTTAACAGGAACAGAAATTCCATATTTTGCCGCGAACTCAGAGCGAGCGCTGTCATCTTCAAGAAGCTGAGTTTTCAAACTCGTCAAGTAAGCCTCTGTCAGACCCACTTTCTTTTCAGCTTTCATTTTAGTGATGATTTGAGCAATTGTGTTTTCCACATCTTTGCGTGTGACTTCGCGAGGAGCAAACGTCACTTCCAAACCGCCACCACATTCTTTAACTTTGATATTTCCTTCAGCGTTGACTTCCATCGCTGTTTCGAAATCTGAGCACCATCCGAAACCAAACATACCATTGAAAAGTGAACGGCTGTTGTAAGTGCGCACGATTTTCAAATCGTAACCGCTGCCTGGCACATCCATATCAATCCATGTATTGGAGTAGTTGGCATTTTTCATATCAACAAGCGCGTAAGCTTGTGCTGAAAAAAGAAAAGCGAACGCCAAAATTGCCTTCTTCATCATTATCGGTACCCTCTTCCTAGAAACTGACAAACTACACTTTAATGGTAACAAGCTTTTTAATGACTATGCCACCGATTATTTGCAGACCAAGCATCATAAACAACAACACTAGACCTAGGGTTGTGTTAAACATTGGTTTGATAAAACCCGGGTCTATCACCATAAAGACGGCCATTAAGATAAATGGAATCATGGTGACGATAATTCCTTGCATGAGGCCTTGTGCAGTCAGAGCTTGAATTTTTTTCTCTACTTTTTGTCTTTCACGAATGACCGTGACGATAGTCTGGAAAGTCTCCGCCAAGTTACCGCCGGTCTCTTTTAAAATATTGATCGACGTCACAAACATCTGAACGTCAGGACGGGGAATGCGCTGGCCTAAATCATTCAGCGCACTTTCAAAACTGTCACCCACTTGCATTTGATAAAGAACTTGCGCGAATTCCTGACTGATAGGATTTCCCATAATCTCTACCACACGCTTCATGGACTCTTGAGGATTGGAGCCGGCTTTAATACCGTTAGCCATAATAGTAAGACCATCCACCATTTGGTCCACGAATCGTGTGCAACGTTGTTCGTAGGTGAGTTTCACAACAAACAAAGGCAACTGCCAACCACCGACAGTGATAGCGGCACCAAAAATAAATCCGATAAGAACGCTTGGCCAAACAGCCAAGAAAACCAAAGCTCCCATACCAAAACTCACCAAGAGAATCAGAATGGTGATTTTCTTTTCGTTCACGTCGTTCCCCATCAAACGAAGCATGCGAATCACCTCATCACGCTGTCCAAGACTGCGCTTATGGAGCCACGCAATTGTTTTGTCAGCCCAAAGGATAACAAAAACAAAAACGCAGATTCCAAAAAGAGGGATTAACACCCATTCGTTAGCGAGAAACTTCATGTTCTACCCCGATTTTTTCACCGGTGCGACACCTGGCATTTTTGGCAGAGCACCCAATGGAGATTTAGGAGCACCCGCTGCTGGAGCACCTGGAGTTGCCGTCGCAGGATCATTCGAGAAGATCTCACGCGGAATCACAACACCTTTGTCGCTCAATTTTTGGATGAAGCTTGGGATTGTACCAGTGGCCTGGAACACACCCTGAATTTTTCTATTCTTATCGTAACCTGTTTCTTTAAAGCGGAAGATCTCTGCCAACGTCACGACGTCACCTTGCATACCGGCAACTTCAGTGATGCTTAAGATCTTACGGCTACCATCTGACAGACGAGAAATCTGAACAATCAAATTCACCGCACCCGCGATTTGTTCACGGATCGCACGAATTGGAAGCTCCATTCCCGACATCATACAAAGAGTTTCAAGACGGGCAATACACTCACGCGGACTGTTGGCGTGAGTCGTTGTCATAGAACCATCGTGACCTGTGTTCATGGCTTGAAGCATGTCTAGTGCGGCACCGTCACGGCACTCACCGACGATGATACGGTCAGGACGCATACGTAGGGCATTCTTAATCAAATCACGAATGGTGACGGCGTTGGATCCTTCCATTGAAGCAGGGCGTGTTTCCAGGCGGACCACGTGCTCTTGTTGCAGTTGCAACTCGGCCGCGTCCTCGACTGTGATCACACGTTCATTCGACGGAATGAAAGACGAAAGCATATTCAGAAGCGAGGTTTTACCGGAACCAGTACCACCCGAGATCACGATATTCAAACCGTTCTCTGAACAAATGCGAAGGAAGTCGATCATGTTCTTCGTGATACTTCCGTAATTGATGTACTTCTCAGGTGTGATACCACCTTTTTTAAATTTACGAATTGTTAAAGCTGGTCCGTCGATAGCCAGTGGCTCAATCACGGCATTCACACGGGAACCGTCTTTTAAACGCGCATCCACGTAAGGAGTTGAGTCATTGATCTGACGACCTAGTGGAGTCACGATACGCTCGATGATACGGCGAAGGTGATCATTCGATGTGAATGTCACGGGACTTAATTGAACTTTACCGCTTTTCTCGACAAAGATTTTTCTAAAACCATTCACCATGATCTCGGTAACATCAGGGTCAGCCAGAAGATCTTCCAGGGGACCTAATCCCAAAGCTTCTTCTAAAACCTCTTTAATAATTTTAGAACGCTCTTCACGGGCAAGATCCGGAGCCTCTTTATCGACAATCAGAGTGATTTCTCTTTTTGTTTTTTCGCGGATTTCTTTTTCTTTTCCTTCATCTTGTTTTGTATCAAGCAAAAGCTTTTTTAAATCCACGGTACGAATTAATTCGTTGTGCACGCGGATTTTTAAGAGTGTGCGCGCATCCATTCCTGCCGTTGCCGCAGCCCCAGCGGAAGCTCCACCCGCAGCAGCTTCTGTGGCAGCCGGTGCTGGTTTAGGGCGAGCAATTGTTTTAAGTCTTTGCAGGATGCCGCCCGTCAATTTGCGGGTGACATCATAATACGCCGCTGTGACTGGAGCTTTAGGAGCTGACAACACAAACGGAGTGTACTTTTGCAGAGCCATCATCGATGTGGCTTCATCCTGCGGAATAATTCCTACGTAAGGTAATTGCAATTGATTTGAAATCGTTTGCGGAGAAAGACCTGTCGGTGAAGCTTTGTTAATCACAAGCTGGAACATGTCTTTCGGAAGAGTTGCCGAAAGAAGTTCATTCACCAAG
This sequence comes from Bdellovibrio sp. BCCA, assembly GCF_037996825.1. NCBI lineage: Bacteria > Pseudomonadati > Bdellovibrionota > Bdellovibrionia > Bdellovibrionales > Pseudobdellovibrionaceae > Bdellovibrio > Bdellovibrio sp. BCCA. Next base: position 116,812 of record NZ_JBBNAC010000001.1, read on the forward strand.
CGTTGAGTTTGTGTGACAACCAATACTTCAGGGCTAGTCACGATCATGATCGCTGTGGCTTCTTGTAGAACAGCCATTTGCGCGGGACCTAAATCAGTTCCCACGTCGACGATCACAAATTTAAATGCACGACTGAAAAACTCTAAAAGTTTTCCCAAAAGATCAGGAGAGATATTTAAAGATTCTTCCGGTCCACGAACCGCGCCTAAATAAGCTAAACCCGATTGGTGCATTGTCACCAATGTGTTCATGGGTTGAGAATTCAAAGAGCCTTGGAAGCTCGCAAGTTCTTTTAAAGTCTTTTGCGGTTTTAAACCCATGATAACGTTTTGATCGCCGACGCTCTTCGCGTCTGCATCGATCAAAAGCACTTGGGCTCTGAGTTCGTTCATGATGGTGCATGCAAAGTTCGCGGCAAAAACGGACTTACCGACGCCGCCTTTACCACCGACTACAGCGATGAGATTACAATTAGGATTGATAGCCAATGCAGACCTCCATTTCCTTTATCGGCTGAAATGGGAGGTCCGTTTACGAGATGTTAGTCGCGTAAACGGAACTTCTTCTTAATTTGCTCAGCTCCCGAGCTCGCAGAAGTTTTCACGATGGGCGTAACAAAGACCACAAACTGGCTTTGTTGTTTTATGAAGTCTTTAGATGCATACAAGCTGATGATCGGGTTCTTTTGTCCAGCTGGACGATTGTAACCTGTCGAAGTGGAGTTGCGGATCAAACCACCCACAGCCGCACTTTGACGGTCACGCACAGTCACCGTACTCGACATTTGGTTCTTACTCACAATCGGTGCCCCTTGCGGAGTATTACCCAACAAGCTGCTCACTTCAAAACTCATCTCCATGTGCACACTTCCGGATTTTTCACCCAAAAGCACAGGTGTGATACCAGTCACGATACCGACAGAGGCAAACGCCGTTCCTTGAGTACCGTCTTTACCGATCACTGGATATGGTTGGTCAGTCACCTGTTTGATTTCACCTTTTTTACCGTCTTCCACAATCAAGCTTGTACTTTCAAGCACGCGCGCATGACCGTGTTGTTTTGCCCAATTGAGCTTCGGTAACAAGTTAGAAACAGTTCCTGTGATAGAGCTGATCACACCACCTGGGCTGTCGCCACCTGTTTGGAAAGTCATTTGCGAGTTGTCACCCAATTCAGGAGTGAACTGGAACTTAAATGCTTTCGAGTAGTCTTTATTCAATTCCACATAGTGCACAACAAGCTGAATCATTTTTGCTGGTGGTTTTGCCGGAGCTTCCTTAATTTGAATAAGGTTGATCACACCGTCATTCGCAGGCTTACGTTTTTTAATCGGACCACCATCTTCCGCGGCATCGATCACGATGTCAGGAAGATAAGTTTTTGCCACGATCTCGGCACGTTTTGATTCTTCTTCACTATTCGCCCAACCTTGAAGAATGATTTTGTCATTCACGGCACGGACTTCGATCTCGGGGTTGTTGATATCACGAGCGATAAACTCTGCAATTTTCTTCTGCGCAAGAGGACTCAAGGTCACAAGAGAAGAAGCCTGGTCACCGAATTGTTTGATAACGTTGTAGATACGCGCAAGGTCTTTTGGCAAAAGGATCTGACCGTCAACAACAACTCTGTTGTTCACGATTTTGATATTGATACCTTCGATATCACCCAAAAGCGCACGGATTTCGCGGACGACTTTGTCGAGCTTGCTTTTCTTAACGTCAATACGGAATTCCGCAACGACTTTACCATTGCGTTTATCGTGAATCGTCAACGTCGCAAACCCCTCTGCTTTAGGAGTAAAGCGCATGACATTTAAATCTTTAGCGTAAGCCGCCGTCACGATACGACGGAAGTCTCCTTTGAATTCAATATCATTGGGAAGAGGCGGAAGTTTTTCGTCCTGCTCAATACCCAAAGTGAGGTTGATGAATTTGCGGGAGCGATAGACGCCAGTTCCTTCATCCGCTGTTGCCGAAGACGGTTCTGCGACAAGTTCTTCTTGTGCAAAAGCGACATGACCACAGAGGCTGAGGAAAAGTCCCGTCAGTAAAATGTGTCGTTTCATCATATCCCCCTTAATTCCCCTAAAATCCTAGACCCAATTACAAAGTTTGAAATCCATTGCCGCGAGGTCTTTGTGCCGGCGGAGGAGCAGTTCTTTGTTGTTGTACTGGTGGTGTATAAACAGGTCGCTGAGGTACTGCGATCGGTGGTGCCGCAACAGGAGGTGCACCGTCTAATGCTACCACAGGTCGTCCCATAACTGAATCCGAAGTTGAGCTTGGCATTCTTGGCGGAACCGTTCTGTCGCTCGGATTTCTAAGAGCGAAGAACAAGTTTCCAGGAGCTGTCGAAAGAATATAAAACAGATCCTGAGCTTCCTTCGGAGTCGCTTCCACTGTGATTGTCGTATATTTCGTGTCACCGGTTAAAGCGATTTGAGTTAAGTTTTTACCAGATGAATCCAATTCAAACATACGTGGAATGTTGTTCACAACACTCACACCTGTTGCAAGCACAACAACGTCGGACATCATCGTGAAAACTTCACGACGTTGTCCGATACCCTTACCTGTATCCACAGCCGCAAAGATATCTACACGGTCCCCTGGACGAATGAGTTTCGCAACACCGCGCACTTCATCCACAGGAATGGTTACGGCGCGCTTACTAGGAGCCACTTGTAAAGCAATCCCCGTATCAGGACCCGGAGTTAAAAGATTATTCTTAAGAACCATTTGGCCTTTACGAATAGGGACAGCTGCCACGTTACCGATGATTTCATCAGGAATAGTGATAGCGTCTGGTTGAATAAAGTCAGCAGGAAGTTCTTTTGTTTCAACCATTGTATCATAGATCGTTTGCATTTCTGCGATGTCTTCTTTGGCAACAACCACACGCTTAGTAGAACCGAAACGCTTGTCGTATTCGGCTTTCTTCTCTTGGGAGTAGCTGTACAGCAGGAACGTTGCAAAAACGCCTGCTGCGATGGAAAGCCAGAGATTTCTTGTATCGTTCGATCCCATAAAGTCCTACTTCTTTCTAGGTTCCACAAGTTGAGTTCAGGCAAATGCCATACGTTGTTCTAATCCAAATGGGATTGACTCCCACGGTGGTGTTTCTTCCTTCAGGAATAGATCTTGTTTTATTGTGATCTGCTTGTGTGCCGACCACGTCCGCGGCTCTGTTGTCAAACTCCATAAAATCAATCAAACGGGAAGAAGCTTTCCAGTTTGTATCGCCTCTTGAAGAGAGAGTTTTTTCTGTGAGAGTTCCGTGCACTCTCATTTTTTCTTTTGCAAAATGTAATGGCTCGCCGTCATTACCGCGGAAGTAAGTCAGGTCGGCTCTATTGCGGAAAGTTTCAAATGCATAGTTTCGTGATGCAATGGAGTTGAGGATGCCGGTATGAATGGCTCCAAAAAATCCAATAGAGAAGTTTAAGAACAACACGATAACGACAATGATCGGTATCATTTCAAATACCGCCATGCCTTTTTCGTTCTTTAAAGAGGATTGGCGTTTTAACATCCGTTATCCTCCAGAGGCACATACTTGTTTTTACCGGATGCGCCCAATATTCCATAACGACTATCCAATTGGATAATCGCATCATAACGTCTGCGAACCTGCAGCTCCATACATTCTGTTGCTGTAGGTTCACGAATCAATAGACCTGAAATTCTGGCAGAGAAGCCCGCATCAGGGTCTTCCGTTGTCGCTCCCAAGAAGGGAACTTTTAAATTGAGAATGCGTGGTTGGAAATCAAATCGCACACCCACTTGTGGGACGCGATCTGGAGTCGAAGAAGAACCATAGTCGTCAAAACTATTTCCTTTCTGACCGCCGCCGCGAATATCGGGCTCGGCAGAAAGTTTAAACCAACCGCCATCAGGATTGTTGAAAAGAGGTTTTAAGACAGGATTGTTCAAAAGCTCTTTATACTTATCTTTAGCAAGCTGTTCTTGTTTGTCTTGATCAACGTGAGCCGCCGCATGCGCACGCGCCGTTGAAAAGGCGATGTATTGCGCGACTTCCGCCATAGAAAGAGTGAAGTTCAAAGAGAACAATACAATGCACATTCCCGCCGCAAGCACGATGGAAAATATAAATTCCGCAGTTAGAAAACCGCAGGAATTTCGCAATGGATTAAAAGTTCTCTGACCTTGTCTCTTCATTGACCTTCCGGTTTCACCGTATTGGATCGATCAATCTGGTTAGGGTGTTGCTTCCGAGCTTTATCAGGAGCTTCCCAAACACCAGCTTCGATCATTCCGGATATTTTTGTCCAAGGACCAGCAATCAGCTTCGCGAGAAACTTGTTGTCGCGCGCATAATTTGTGGCCCACAGAAATGCACTGACCGTGACCACCAACAAGAGAACGCCCTCAATGACAAATTGTCCTTTGCGGTTACGTAAAGGATTTATCATTGGTCACCTTCCCACTTGATCTGCTGACCACGCTCGGGCTTGAATCCGTCGCCTGTTGCCAATTGTTGTTCGATACGCGCACCAAGACGCGGGCCGGATTCTTTGAATGCAGCCGCAGGGGCTGAGAGAAATGCTTTCAGCCCAATGCTAAAGATCACAATTAACAAAAGAACGTATTCAATTGTCACGTTAGCCTCCTGTGAGGTCGGCTATGATCTAGTTAGAGATCACGTTACCCATGTCGGCGCCAAGTTTTTCCATCGCACCGTTAACTTGCTCAGTGATTTTTCCTTTGAACATGAGCACCAATGCAACTACCACCACTAGCAAAAGGATGTATTCAGTCGCGCCTTGGCCTGACTCTTTTTTCAATAGATTCTTAGAAAAGTTTTTGAACTTCTTCATAGATGTTCCCCCTTAAACACAATATCGGCTAATTTTGGGATTCTCTTTAGACTGCGGATTACAAAAGTGACTCCATTGCACATCTCATTTTGAGAATGCAGGCTTGAACCCTTTTGGCGAGAGTTTGAAAAAATGGTGATCTTTTAAACAGTCGAGCTTTGCGTGGGTTTTAGAGGGATCTTAGAAGTTTTCGACCAGTCTTTGGTCAGGCTTTTTACTGCCTACAGGAATCAAAAAAAGAAAACTGAGACTTATCATCGCCAATGAAAACGGAAAAATATCGGAAAGAAAAACCCCAAAACCCGCATGGAGAACGAAAACGGCCAGGACTCCGAGTTTTGGTTTTTTCCAAAGAAGAACGGGAAGAAAAAGTTCCGTCAGGATGACGATCACTGATACGGCCGAATAAATCCAGTTCACCGCAAACTGATGACTGAACAAACTTTGGTCCATCATTTTGAGCGTTTCTCCAGAGGGAAACTGATCAAACATTTTACTAACGGCCGAGAACAAATAAACGAGCAAAATCTGCCATTTTAGAAACACCAACGTGTCGTTTCTTTCGTCAGCTGTTGTTTTTTCCAAAGAAGGACCCAGCGAAAGACCGATAGCCATCAATAGTAAGAGAACTTTTTGATTTTGAAACATCTGGGAAAGACTCATGAGAAGACCGAACAAAGATAAGAGAGCGCCCAGACGCGTTTTCTTAATGAGCAAGAACAAAGCTCCCAATAAAATCAGCGCCCATTCGATCAACAAAATATAAGGTGGGTAAATTGGAATCGCCTCTATAAGAAGGCGAAACGGAAAAGTGTCTCCCTGATGAATACTCCAGCGATGAAGTTCAAAAATATCACTGAGCACACGGCTTACCAAAGCGGCGGCAAAGAAGCCGTAAAAAGCCCGTAAGCACGAAACTTTATTGAAGGTCACAAGTGGGCGTCTTAAAGACATAAACCTTCGATTCCTTATTCGTGATGTTCAAAGAAATGGATTTCTGCTCTTTTTCGCAGGCAAAACGTGCGAGCTTCACTAGCATCGGCTCGGTGAGCGTATAGTAAGTTGGTGGCAAATATTTTTCTAAAGAGATGTCCTCGGAGTTGTCCACAGACTTCGCGACATAAGAAACTCGTTGAAAAGATGCAAACATCTTCCAGCCCGGTAAAGTCGGAATCAGAATGGCGATGCACAGGTAAATGATCTCCAATCCCAGAAGGACCGGCAAAATTCGCAACTTTTTTGTCATGTCAGTTCATTTAATCAAAAACGTCGGACGAAAGAAAATACTAAGACCTTCGGTCAGGCAGATATTGACGAAGGTCTTAAGTGTGCTTAGATTGGGCTTTAGGAGATCTCAGCATGCCGAAACAACTTGTGTTCCTTTATGCCTTTTGCGTTGTGATTTTGTTTCTAGTAAACGTCGCCGTTTCCTAGTTTTTCAACGTATAGATATCAGGATAATTTCTTCCGACTTCTTCGGAGTCCATTCCGTATCCAACCACATAGCGGTCGTCGATCGTTTTACCAATATAGTCTGCTTTGATCGGCAACTCACGACGAGCTGGTTTATCCAACAATGTCACGATTTTCAAAGAAGCTGGGGCTGAAGCAAACAAACGGCTTCTTAGGAAACTCAAAGTGCGGCCCGTATCGATGATTTCTTCCACGATCAAAACGTGTTTTCCCGCGATGTTTACAGAAATATCTTTAACGATTTTAATCGCGCCACCGCGTTCAACCGCTTGCACGTGAACGAAGTCGACTTGTTGTGGAAGTTCCACTTTGCGCATCAAATCCGCTGTGAAGTGAACAGAACCACGCAAAGGACAAATGAAAACAACTTCTTTCCCCTCGTAATCGTGTTCGATTTGTTGCGCAAGATTTTCGATAAGCTCTTTGATCTCATCGCTAGTTAGGAAAGGAACCATTTGTTCTTTAAGTTGTGCCATTGTTGCCTCTTACAAATCGATGGATGTGATGCCAGCCGCCTGAGCCATTTTCAAATAGCGCAAGGCTTCGGGGTGTTGTGGGTCCCGAATAAGGATATTCTCCCATTGTTCAGTGGCTTCAGCAATATTGTTTGAATTGTAGTAAATAGCTCCAAGCTTTAGGCGAGCTGGAATAAGGTGTGGATACTCGCGAATCAAAGCTTTCAGATCTTTAATAGCGCGATCGACTTGGCCTAATTGAACGTAAACCTCGGCAATTCGCAAAGTCACTTCGGCTTTTCTGCTGGAAAGTTTTTGCGCTTTTAAAAGTTGCTCAAGAGCTTCGTTGTAGCGTTTGTATTGGTAGTAAAGATCCGCCAACTCTTCATGCTTGGAAGCGAGTTTTTCATCAACGAAAGGATCTTGTTTGCCGGATTTTTTCTCAAGCTGCACTTGAGCATCCAAGAAAACTTGTTTTCCTTCGTCGTATTTTCCAAGGTCATTCAAAATAATCGAAAGACCGACGCTGGCATCAGTGTAAGTCGGGTCGATTTCAAGAGCACGTTTGAAAGTTTTAATAGCTTTGCTGAACTGACCCTTGTCATAAGAGATCGTCGCCAGCATTTGATAAACTTCAGGATTGCGTGTGTTTTGTAGCAACATTTGATTCAAGATAGGCTCTGCCATCTTGTAATTCCCGTTGATAAAATATCCGCGGGCCTCTGAAAGCATGTCATCATGAAGAGCGTTCATTATTCGGTCTCCTTCTGAGCTGCTTTAAGCTCGCTACTGCCAGGGAACTCACGCGCTAAAACTTCCGTATATTTTTTTGCTTTTGGAGAATCACCGATTTTCTGCGCGCAGATCGCTGCACGAGAAAGTGCTTTTGCATCAAAACCTAGGCTACGATAGTTGTTATAAAGTCCTTCGTAGCGTCCCAAAGCACTGTCGAAGATTTTACGTTTGAAGTAGAAATCCGCGATGTATTCTTCTTTTTCCGCAAGCATTTTGATCGCAGCCGTGCGCTTTTCTTTGGCTTCAGCCACGTACTGAGAGTTTGGATATTTCTTAATAAGTTCCGATAGGTTCAAGATGGCATCGTTGGCTTGAGTTAAGTCACGATCGATCGATGAAGGAAGTTGGTTGAAGTAACTCATACCGATGCGGAACTGAACATAATCAGAATTTGGAACTGTCGGGTGAAGCTCTTTGAACATCTGATAAGCGACTTGCGCTTCAGCGTAAGATTCTTGTTTGTAGTAAACATCGGCAATCGCAAGTTCTGCTTTTGTTGCGAAGTTGCTGTACGGAAATTTATTTTTCACTTCCGTATAACGACGAATAGCTTCTTCGTAACGCTCACCTTGATCGAACTCTTCCGCAATAGCGAAAGCGCCTTCCGGTGTGTTGGAATTTTTCTCAATAGATGAACAGCCTGAAAGTAAAACTCCCATGGCCGCCGCGATTGTTATGACTCGGAGCGTTTTTAGCATAGAAGTAAATCATATTTTGGTCCAGGACCTGCTGTCAACGCGTCATCAGCAGAGCGGATTTTTTAATCCACCCCGTAAGAGAACCTGGGTAGGTGACTTGAACCCAATCGCCCTGAGTTTCATGGGCGATCACTTCCATCCCGCCGTAAAGATCAAGAATTGCGACCTGATTGTCCCCGGGAGCCGTTTGTAGAGAGACTTTTTCGTCAATGATAGTTCCTCGCAATACCGTGGAATCATAGACTTTCAGAGCTAAAAGGCTTGTAAATATCACAAAAGCGAGACTCAAAAGAGTGCCGATGATGGGAAAGCCCGGCATCGATTTTTCCTCTTCCATGGCTTTTCTTCGACGCCCGCCATAAGAAAGTAAAATCCAACCTGCAGCAAAAAGTGAAAGGGCGGAAAGAATCAGGTACGCAGACAGCGGAACAGGCTGCAGCAAATTAGCGCGCAAGGATTCGTAAGTTTCAATTTGATGAGGAACTTCCTTCACTTGCATTTGCGAGAGAGCAAACTTCAATCCCGCTTTTGCAGTGGAAAGTTCGGGATCCGAGGCCAAAGCTTTGCGCAGAAGGCCAATCGAGAGAGGCTTTTTTCCCAATTGAAACTCTGCGAGAGCGAGATTCGTCAAGGTCGTCGCGTTATACGGATCTTTGTCCAGTGCTTGCGCAAAAGCTTCGCGAGCCTTTGTATAATCTTTTGCGAGATAAAGCTGTGTGCCTTGTTTAAATAACTCTGCGGAAGAAGATCCAGTTTGCGCCACAACGAGAGTGGGCAAAACGAGTGACAGAAAGAACACAGAGAGAAATTTTAGTTTCGACATAGCTCTACAAGTTTACAGATAAAAGTCTTTCCGTGTCTACCACGTGTCTTGTCTTAGTCCTGACCCGGGAGTAAACTGGACGGGCATTTTACATAACAATGGGTCCATGGAAATAGGTTGAGGATCCGCGAAAGGTATTATGAGTTCTCTTGTAGGTCATCAGATACAGCAATCCGAAAAAATTAAAACATTGGTTCAAGATCTTGTGAATGAAGTGACAAAACTAAATTCACAAATTTCGGGAATTCGTGCTCCTCTTGATGAGTTCAAAGAAGCGGGAAAGCAAAAATTTGATTCTACTGGTCAGTTCCGTGGTCGTCCGTTGCATTATCCTTACATGGGAACAGGTTCAGGCCGTGGTCCTTATGTAGAGCTTGAAGATGGCAGCGTGAAATTGGATTTGATCAACGGGATCGGCATTCACTTGATGGGTCACGCAAATCCTCGCGTGATGACAGCAGCAGTGCGCGGATCTTTGGCTGATATTTTGACTCAAGGAAATCTTCAACCGAATAACGAATACCGTTTGTTCACAGAGAAAATGGTGAAGATTGCAAGCCGTAAAAGCCGCATGAAATATGCATGGATTGCGACTTGCGGAACAATGGCGAATGAAAATGCGTTGAAACTTTCTCGTCAGAAAAATTCTCCAGCGCGTTTTGTGATGAGCTTTAAAGATGCTTTCGCGGGCCGTTCAACAATGATGGCGGAAGTGACTGACAACCCAGCTTACAAACAAGGTTTGCCTGAATACCATGAAGTATTGCGCGTTCCATTCTTTGATAAACGTGATCCGCGTTCTGGTGAAAAAGCTTTGAGCGTGATGAAAGAACACGTTGCAAAACATGAAGGCAACATCTCTGTTTTCGGTTTTGAACCGATGCTTGGAGAAGGTGGATATCAAGCGGCTCCTCGCGAGTTCTTTGTGCCACTTCTTGATTTCTGTAAATCTAAAAACATCGCAGTGTGGGCGGATGAAGTGCAAACTTTCACTCGCACAGGTGAATACTTTGCGTTTGAAACTTTGGATATCGGTCAATACATCGACATTTGCACGATCGCAAAAACGGCGCAAATCGGTGCGACTCTTTACACAGAAGAATACAATCCAAAACCAGGTTTGATCGCGGGAACATTTTCTGGATCAACTCCTTCTTTGAGTGCGGGTATGGAAATGCTCGACATGCTTTCTGAAGGTTACTTGGGACCTGATGGTCGCATCAGGAAAATCCACAAGCGTTTCATCGACGGTATCAATCGTATGAATGAAACGACTTGCAAAGGGATTGCACAAGATGCAGGTGGTATGGGCTTGATGATCGCTTTCACTCCGCATGATGGAAAAAAAGAAAGTGTGAATGCCTTCTTGAATAAACTTTATCAAAACGGCGTGATTGCTTTCCCTTGCGGTAAAGATCCAGTGCGCGCTCGTTTCTTGGTGCCAGCGATCATTCAAGACGAAGACATCGACATCGCGTTGAAAATGATTGAGAAAACTTTGCTCGAAGGAGTTTAGTTGGATTTTATCGAAGCCTGCAGGCAGCTTATCTCCATCGATAGCACACCCACTCACGGCAATAGAGATCTCGCGCGGTGGGTGGCGGCGTTTTGCCGTCAAAAAGGTTTGCACGTCGAGGAACAGGAAGAGGTTGTCGGCGATCTTGTGCAAGTGAACGTGATTGCGCGTCCGACGGAAGAAAGGCCCACTGCCGAGATGTTATTACAAACGCATCTCGACACGGTTGATCCGGGGCCTTTTTCTCTTTGGACGGAAACAGGGGCTAATCCTTTTGACGCTCACATCATTGATGGAAAAATCCATGGTTTGGGTGCCGCCGACGTAAAGCTTGATTTTTTGTGTAAGCTTGAGGCGGTGGCTTCTTTTGGTAAAAACCGCGCTTGGCGTTTGCCTCCAGTTTTGGTTGGAACTTTCGGTGAAGAATCGGGAATGCAAGGAGCGCTTAAGCTCATTCGCAAAAACAAAGTCTCTGCAAAGATGGCTTTGATTGGAGAGCCCAGCGACTTGCAAGTGATCAACGCCGCCAAAGGTTTTGCAAGTGTTGAGATTCGTGTTCCGTTTTCAGAGGAAGAAACTCGTTATCGCCAAGAACACAACTTGCGCGAGAGTACTTCGACGCAATCAAAACTTTTCCGCGGAAAAGCCGCGCACTCTTCCACTCCGCATTTGGGTGAAAGTGCGATTGTGAAAATGCTGGAGTATCTGATGATGCTTCCGGATTCCGTGAACATCATGGAGATGGACGGCGGCATTAATTTCAATACGGTTCCAAGCAATGCATTTTTAGAAATCGATATGGTGACGATGATCCAAAATCCGATTGCTAAAAAGATTGCGAATATTTATCGCGCTGTAAAAACTTTGGAACTGGAGTTTTTGGATTTTAAAGATGATGACTTTCATCCAAGCACTCCAACTTTGAATATTGGTTTAGTAAGAACAAATGAAGACGACATTCAGCTTTCGGGCACATGTCGTATTCCGCCGATCATCACGCACGAGATTTATGAAGGTTGGATGGACCGCCTTCGTCAGGTGTGTGAAGAAAACGGTGCGAGCTTCCGTGTGAATGACTATAAAAAACCCTTCCGCACAGAGGTGAATTCTATTTTGGTGAAGGGTTGTTTGGATGAATTGCGTGCGATGGGTCTTAGCGACCGTCCGATCACGCAAGCTTCCACAAACGAGGCGAGTATTTTTTCTCGCATCGGAGTTGATTGTGTGTGTTTTGGTCCCGGCAGAAGGGAAGGAAACGTGCACACTCCGCAAGAGCATGTGGCTTTGGCGGACCTTGAGAAGGCAACTCAATTTTATAAAAGGATCATTGAAAGGTTTTGTTTATGAGTTTTATCATCCGGTCGGTACAGTACGATGATTTGAATCAACTGGTGGATTTGGCAAAGCAGTTTAATTTGCTCAATCTTCCTGGAGATAAAAAAGTTATTGGCGAAAAAATTGAACGCAGTGAAAATTCTTTTGCGGGAAAACTTCCTAAGCACCAGTCAGAATACTTGTTTGTTGTCGAAGACGTAGAAGAAAAATGCGTTGTCGGAAGTTCTTTGGTTCTTGCCAAGCACGGAACGGACGAAGTTCCGCATAGCTTTTTTAGAATTTTTAAAAGAGATCACTTTTCTCAAGATTTAGGAATTGGATTTATTCATCAAGTTTTGCGCTTTCAGTTGGATTTTAACGGGCCAACAGAAATCGGAGGACTTCTTGTTGATAAATCATACAGACGTCGTCCTGAGAAACTGGGAAAACAAATCAGTCTTTCTCGTTTCTTGTACATGGGTCTTTATCCTGAAAAATTTGAAGACCGTGTTTTGTGTGAATTGACGCCACCGTTAACTGATGAAGGTCGCAGTGAATTCTGGGAAGCTCTTGGCAGAAGGTTTACTGGTCTTCCGTATCAAGAAGCGGATTTACTCAGTCAATCACACAAGGAATTTATCGAAAGTCTTTTTCCGCAAGATGATATTTATCTGTGCTTGCTTGATTCAAAGGCGCGCCTGGTTTTAGGACGCGTCGGTGAAGCAACAAAACCGGCACAACATCTTTTGGAAAGCATTGGATTTAGTTATCTTGATGAGGTTGATCCATTTGATGGAGGACCTCACTATGGCGCAAACACCGCGGATATTTTGCCAATCAAGTACGGCAAAAGAGCCAAAGTCGCCGAATTTAAAGATGCCTCTTACAAAGAACAAATGCTTGTGGCCACAACAGGCGAAGAGTTTAAAGTCTCTTTAGCATCCGTTGATATCCGCGACGGTGAAGTGGCGATTGCTCCAAAGTTTAGACAGCTTTTGGGCGTTGAAGTTGGCGAAGAAGTTTATATGTCTCCATTTAATTACAATAGAGGAAGATAAGACATGAGCACCACCATGTTTGACGTGAAATACAAAGGTGATTTTATCAACGGACGCTTTGTTCCTGTGACTAAGGGCGATGGCGAATTTAAAGACATTAGTCCTTCGGATTTGAACGACACTGTGATGACGGTGCCGTTTAAGCACGATCATATTGATGAAGCGTGTGTGGCGGCGAAAAAAGCGTATCCGGCGTGGGCGACTCTTTCGATGAACGAAAGAAAAAATTATTTGATGCGCTTAAAAGAACTTTTTGATGCAAACGCTGAACAGATGGCGCAAATCATTTCCCGCGACACCGGAAAACCGACATGGGAAGCGATGACGGAAGCCAAGGCTTTGGGTGCAAAGATTGATATCACTTTGAATCACTCTTTGAACTTGGTGGCTGAAGAAAGAATCACGAATGCTCTTCCACAAGTCGACGGTGTGATTCGTCACCGCTCGCGTGGCGTGATGGCGGTTGTCGGACCATTTAATTTCCCGGCACATTTGCCAAATGGTCATATCATTCCAGCATTGATTGCGGGAAACACGGTTGTCTTTAAACCTTCTGAGCAAACTCCGGCTGTGGGTCAGTTCATGGCGGAACTTTTTGAAAGAGCGCAGTTCCCACAAGGTGTTTTCAATCTTGTGCAAGGAGACGGCGCAGCCGGTGGGCGCTTGGTTGCAAACGAGCATGTTGATGGAATCTTGTTCACAGGTTCTTACGAAGTGGGACTTAAAATCAAGCAAGAGACTTTGACTCACTACTGGAAAATCTTGGCTCTTGAAATGGGCGGTAAGAATGCCACTGTGGTGTGGGAAGACGCCGATATGGATAAGGCGATCTACGAAAGTTTGGTCGGTGCTTACATGACCGCAGGCCAACGCTGTTCTTGCACAAGTCGAATCATTCTTCATCCCAAAATCGCCGATGAATTTACTGAAAGATTCTATCAAGCGGCTAAAAAACTCACGATCGGCCACTGGACGGAAAATACTTTCATGGGAACTTTGATCAATGCTGCGGCTGTTGAAAAATACATCCGCTTCCAGGAGATCGCCAACCGTGAAAACTGTGAAAGCTTGATGCGCGGTAAATCTTTGGATTTAAAACACAAAGGTTACTATGTGACTCCAAGCATTCACTTGGTGAATAAGTTTGATCCAAACAGCGTTTACCAAAAATCTGAAATCTTTGGTCCGAACGTTGCTATCTATCAAACAGACAACTGGGATCATGCGATGGAGATTGTGAACTCAACAGGTTACGGCCTTGTGATGGCGCTCTTCTCTAAAAACAAAGCTCTTTATGAAGATGCATTGTTTAAAGCACGCGTAGGACTTCTGAACTGGAACCGTACAACGAACGGTGCAAGTTCTCGTTTGCCATTTGGTGGTTTTGGTAAATCAGGCAATGACCGTCCGTCAGCGCACTTTGCAATTCAATATTGCACAATGCCTGTGGCAAGCCTTGAAGATCCGACTCCTTTTGATCCGACAAAAATTTTGCCGGGTATGAATTTGGATATGAAATAATGAAGAAGACTTTTCTTGTTCTCATTCTGGCAGTGGTGGCGTTGCTGGTATCTATCGGCGGGGGAGTGGCGTATTTAGGATATTCGTTCATGAATACGCGCCCTAGCGATGTCGCTCAAGATGTGGTTTACGAAGTCACTCCGGGCAAAGGATTTAATTCCATCGCAACGGAATTAGAACAAAAGGCATTGATCAAAAATGCCTTCTTCTTTTCGATGTATGCACGAATTAAAGGTGAGCGTTCGAAGTTAAAGGTCGGCGAATATCTTTTACGTACAAACATGACGCCGAAAGAAGTTCTTGAGACCATCACTTCGGGAAAAAGCATTGCTCGCAGCTTCACTGTCAGCGAAGGTCTTAGCGTTTATGAAATCGCAGACCTTTATCAAAAGCAGGGCTTTGGAACTTCGCAAGAGTTTTTGTCTTTAGTGCATGACCCGCAGCTTGTAAAAAGTCTGCTAGGTGAGACGCAAGAAAGTTTGGAAGGATATCTTTTCCCTGAAACATACATGCTTACGAAATACACGGATACAAGAACTTTGATCTCAAACATGGTGAAGAGATTCTTGTACGTGTATAACGAGGTTTTGCCTCAAGCAAGTATCCAGGGTTGGCAACGTCATCAAGTCGTGACGCTAGCAAGTATTATTGAAAAAGAAACCGGAGCTCCAGAAGAGCGTCCCAAGATTTCTTCAGTCTTCCATAACCGTTTGCTAAAGAAGATGCGCCTGCAAACAGATCCTACAGTGATCTATGGGAAAGCTGAAAAGACAGGGCACATTGAAATCAATATCACTCGTGCGGATCTAACAACGCCCACTCGTTACAACACCTATGTGATCTATGGTTTGCCACCGGGTCCTATAGCGAACCCGGGAAGAGAAGCCTTGCTTGCGGCTTTAAAGCCAGAACACACGGATTACTTGTTCTTTGTGAGTCAAAACGATGGAACCCATGTCTTTTCTGAGGACTATCAAGGCCACGAAAGAGCTGTAAAAAAGTTCCAGCTAGATCGTAAAGCCCGCGAAGGCAAATCTTGGCGAGATCTCAAAAAGCGTGAGACGATGCCCGCTAAAAATTGATCAGATTATTTTTAAGTAATGAACATTAGAGGGTCGCAAGTTGACCCTCTTGCGTACGCTATTGTAACTTGAAAATTACATGCCTCAAACGAGTCAAGGGTCCCTTGAATTAGAAATTCGTAGAATCGATCTTCTTTACCGGCAAAACATCGCAGGCCTGCTGGCCATTTTCGTAAACACCATGGCTTTTGTCTTCGTGACTTGGGGAACTTTGTCACCAAAGTTTCTTATTCCTTGGTTTGTGATTCTTAACTTCTCAGCTTTCCTTCGTTTCTTCGCATATTACCGATGGCAAAAAGCGCGCAGTAAAATTAAAAGCTTCGAAGAGACTCGTTTCTGGCTTTATTTCATTTGCACGTCGCTTGCGGTTTCTGGGTTTGGTTGGGGAGCGATAGGTTTCATTGTTTCCGACGGAACTGTGATCCAAAAAGTGATCACGTCACTTTTAATCTCATGCATGACCGCTGGCGCGATGATCACATACGTCTCATACAGAGCGGCGATGAGTTGTGTGATCTTACCTGCCATGGGTTTATGGAGCATTGGTTTTTTAAAATCCAGTGGCGAAGATTTTAATCTCCTCATGGGAGTTCTCGTCGGATTTTACGCTTTTCTGATGCTGATGATCGGAAAAAATCTACATATCGCCGTTATGAATTCCCTAAGCTTGGATGCGGAACTTCAGAAAAGTGAAGAGCGTCTGCGGATGTCGATGGAGTCCTCTGAGGCTCTCACCTGGGACTGGGATTTATTGGACGATCAATTTTATTGGAAAGGAAATATTAATTTATTTCCTGAGGGCCAAGAAGAACTGCGCCGCCTCTTAAAGCCATACGTGGATGCGGGCGTTGACGTCGATGCGGAACACATAGTGCGTGATCGCTCGGGATTTTTTCATCACATCGCCCTTCGCGGAAAATTTCACCGTTTGTCAGACGGCCGTCCTTTTCGCTTTGCCGGAATCTGCTGGGATGTGACGGTTAAAAAGAATGAAGAGATCTTCCGTAGGGAAAGAGATCTGCACGAAGCCGCCAATCGCGCGAAATCCGTTTTCCTTGCAAATGCCAGTCATGAAATCAGGACTCCATTAGCGGCGATTCTTGGTTTTTCAGAGGCACTTTTAAGAAATCAATCTTTAACGGATCAAGCTCACAAAGACGTGCAGTCCATCTATCGTCAAAGTAATTATATGGTGTCGCTTGTAAATGATCTCTTGGATCTTTCAAAGATTGAGACAAACCGTTTGTACATTCAAAAAGCACCGATGAATCCGGTACGTGAAATTGAAGACTCTATCTCGGTGATTCGCGCGACCTTGGAAGCAAAGAAGCTGAAGATGGATGTTGTGTATGAAACATTGATCCCGGAACAGATTGAATCTGATTCTGTGCGATTTAGACAGGTGTTGATCAATCTTCTCTCAAACGCGGTGAAATTTACCAGTGAAGGGACGATCACGGTGCGCGTGAGCTTTTCTTCTAACACGGATAATATTGGATTCTTAGCGATCCAAGTTTCTGACACTGGTTTAGGAATGGATAAAACCACACAAGGAAATCTCTTTAAGCCATTTGTTCGCGGGGAAGATCCTGAAATCCAACGCGTGCAAGGTTCGGGGCTAGGCCTGGCGTTATCTTTAAGCTTGATGAAAATGATGGAAGGGGATTTACAACTTATCTCTTCAAAAATTGGCGAGGGAACCACTTTTGAAATGCGCTTAAATGTAGGCCCTGTTTCAGAGTTAAGATTGGTTCCGGTCGATAAATCTAAAATGCTTCCTCCAGAAAAACTAAAACTTGATCAAGAAAGTCATTTCCTCAAGGGCCGCCGGGTTCTAGTCGTTGATGATTCTGCGGATTTATGTGCTTTGATGAAAAGATATTTATCTCGTGAAGGGGCGGAAGTAGAAACTTCTGAAAATGGAGCGGAAGCCGTTGAGCGCGCTCTTGCAAAATCTTTCGATATTATTTTGATGGATATAAAAATGCCGGTGATGGACGGTTATAAAGCCACCGCTCTTTTACGTGAAAAGGGTTATAAAAATCCCATCATCGCTTTAACGGCACAAGCCAGCGTGGATGGTCAGCAAAAATCCTTCGAGATGGGCTTTGATGGTTATTTAAGTAAACCTGTCGATATGGTTTTGTTAGGAGAAATTCTTCGCAACAAATCCGAATTTGCAACCTAAGGGGAATAGCCCTCAGGTGCTGTCATACGATCAAAAGTTTTGGTTGCAGGGTTGAACTTAAAAATATTCAATCGAGGAACCATCTGTTCATCATAAGTGGGTGCGACGATTTCAAGGATGCCGTCTTTGTCCACATCCGTAATTGCTAGATTCGTAGCGTTCCCTTGCAAAAGAAAATAACCATCGCGGATTTCAAAAAGTGGAAGTTTGGTCATTAAAACCAAAGAGCCGTTTTCTTCCTGATTATAGACCTCAAGGCTGAGGCCGCTTTTGTTTTTAATCTTTAAAACAGTTACGTGAGGGCCTGACGGTGAAAGGTTCCCATTGGCTTTAGCAATGATCTCGCGATCCTCGATGAGGACGGCTTCTTTGATTTTAGTGCGCAGGGAAGGAACGACGGCGACTGTGACTAGAGTCATTGCTACTAGGCCTAAAAGGCCCATGAGCGCTAGTTCCGTCTTTTTAAAAGTTGAATCCGGTGTGGTCATGTTCAAAGTCTGCCATAAAATTCATTGAATGAAAAAGCAGAAAAGGCATAAGATGCCTAGGAAGTCAGGCCTTTGACCGAGGAGTTTTTGTGGCACAACTGATTGTTTCAAAATTTGGTGGAACGTCAATGGGAGACGCGGAGTGCATGCTTCGCAGTGCGGAGGTCAGCCATCGTCAGGGATCAAGCCTCATCGCGGTCTCAGCAACCTCAGGAACTACGAACGACTTGATCGCTTTGGGTAAAACGGCGGAATCTCAACCGTGGCCGGAAGCTGAAAAGATCATCACAAAAATCCTCGATAAACATGAAAAAATCGCACGTGACCTGGCGATTTCCTCTCACGCTCAAGAACGCCTTGAAATTCTGTTTGAAGAAATGAACTCTTTAGCAAAAGGCGTTCACCTTCTTCGTGATTGCTCTGTGAAGGCTATGGACACACTGATGAGTCTTGGTGAAAGAATGTCTTCTGTTCTTTTCACTGAAGCAATGGCAAAGGTTCTGCAAAAGTACAATTCTAAAAAAACGGCGGAGCTTTTCGATGTGCGCACGGTTCTTCGCACAGATGATTCTTTCGGAAAAGCAAAACCACTGACTTCTGAAATTGCAAAACTGTGCTCTGAAAACTTAGGATTTTTGCGTGACCATAAAAAAGTCGTAGTAACACAAGGTTATATCGGCATGACTGATGAAGGAATGACGACAACCCTGGGGCGCGGAGGCAGCGACTACTCTGCTGCGATCTTAGCCGAAGGTGTTTCCGCTGACGTTCTTGAAATTTGGACAGATGTTGCAGGAATCGCGACGACAGATCCCCGCTTGTGTTCAAAAGCGAAACCCATCAGCGAGATTTCTTTTAAAGAAGCCTCTGAGCTTGCGACCTTTGGAGCCAAAGTTTTGCATCCAGCGACACTCCTGCCAGCCATTCGCAAAAACATTCCGGTTTTTGTAGGATCAAGTTTTGATGCTGAAGCCAAGGGAACGTGGGTTCGTAAAGACGTTGAAGACCATCCACTTATTCGTGCGATGGCCTTAAGAAAAAAACAAGTGCTTGTGACTCTTTCAACTCCTGAAATGCTTCATGCGCATGGTTTCTTGTTCCAAATTTTCAAAGTCTTTAACGATCACAAAGTCAGTATCGACGCCATCACAACATCTGAAATTTCAGTCAGTGTGACATTAGATGATTCGACGCTTGTGAATAAAAAACTGATCGCGGACCTGTCACAATTTGCGGACGTACAAGTGGAAGACAACTTGGCGTTAATTTCCCTAATCGGAAACAACATCAATCACACGGCGGGCTTAGGAAAACACATTTTCGAAGCTATTTCCGACATCAACGTTCGCATGATTTGCTTGGGTGCGAGCAAACACAACTTCTGCTTCCTCGTCAGTGAAGAGCAAGGCCCAGAAGCGATTCGACGCTTGCACGAGACATTCATTGAAGCTGGTCCAGAAGAAATGGGCTAAGGTACCTGCTTCCCATCGTGATAAAAAGGTACCAGGTTCCTTCCGTTTTCAAAGGGAAGCAGGTACCTAAAGGAAATTATGAATAAAGAAGAATTTTATCAACTATTAGAATCCCGAAAATCCATTCGTAAATACAAACCGGACGTCGTTCCCAAAGAAGTGATTGAAAAAATTTTGATGGCGGGAATGCATGCGCCTTCAGGAAAAAATCGCCAGAACTGGCGCTTCTTTGTTGTGACCGGAGAAAAGCGCGAAGAGTATTTAAAATATTCACAGAAATCTTGGCTTGGTATCAAAGATATTTTGTCGCAAAGATTAAAGCCCTCTTTGTATCAGTTCACTGAAAGATTTTTTTATACTTTGGGTGATGCACCCGTGATTATCTTCGCATACTCACACAACGACAACGAAGAACGCTATCACACAAGCATTGGCTCTGTGTATATGGCTGTGGAAAACATGAATCTCGCGTGTCTCGTGGAGGGTTTAGGTTCCTGCACCATGGGTGCACCCTTAGAAATCAAAGAAGAAGTGGATAAGTTTTTAGGTGTGGATAAACTTCCGGAATACCAAAAAGGCGAACTCGAACTTCTCTGCGCTATGGTCTGCGGATATCCTGATCACAATCCGCCCAAGGCCCCAAGACAGCTTGAGGGCCGAGTGACGTGGCTCTAATGTGAGAGAGGTTTTTACGCCAGATCGAATACATTCGTTATGGATGCCTAAGCCCATGAAATAAGGTCAGTTTTTAAAAACTCCAGTACCTTTTTCATTACGTTTTTGTTATATCCTTGCGCCTATGAATCCAGTTCAAGCCTTAAAGACAAATCCTTTTGTCCTTGCTCCTATGGCAGGGATTACGGACCACGCTTTTCGCACCTTCATGAAAAAACTTGATACCAGTGTTGTCGTCACAGAACTCGTGAGCGCTAGTGGTATTGAATATAAATCTGAAAGAACCATGAAGTTGATGAGCTTTGATGAGTCTCAGCGTCCGATCGGGATTCAACTTTTCGGTGAAGAACCAGAAATCGTCGCACGCGCGGCTCAAGTGGCAGAGGCAGAAGGTTGTGATTTCGTAGATCTGAACTTCGGTTGCCCCGTTCCTAAAGTGGTGAAGAAGGGTGCGGGTTCGGCAATTTTGAAAGATCCCGCTGCTGTTCAAAAAATGGTTTCTACTGTTAAGGCTGCCATCAAAGTTCCTCTGACAATCAAGATTCGCACAGGTTGGGATGCGAACACTCGCAACGCCGTTGAAATTTGCAACATCGCTTACAACGAAGGTGTCGAATGGGTTGCGATTCATGGTCGCACTCGCGCTCAGGGTTACACCGGTCTTGCAGACTGGGATTTTATCGCTGACGTGAAGTCCAAAACCAAGATTCCTCTTTTGGGAAATGGAGACATCCTCACACCTCGCCAAGCAAACCTTCGCCTAGAACAGTCGGGTTGCGACGGGGTGATGATCGGTCGCGGTTGCCTTAAAAATCCGTTTATTTTCATGGATGCGCTGTCTTTGTGGAGAGGCGAATCCCTGAAGGACGTTAAAAGAGATTATGTGAGCCTATTTAACGACCTGAAAAGTGAGATTGTTGCGCATTGTGATGAGCACATCACAGGCATCCAGCTCAGAAAGTTTGCAGCATGGTTCTCAACAGGTTATGCTGGAGCGGCACAGTTCAGAAAGAATCTTTTCCAATCCAAAAGCAACGAAGAGATTATGGCCCTTGCGAATGAATTCTTCGCAAACATTGGCAATGTGGAACAAGAAGACACAAGCCAGGAAGAATTCCTCATGGGGGGCCACGGGTAGTCGTGAGACTAACGAAAACCTGCAGTGCGAAATTTAAATTTTAGTTTTAGTGTTTTGAAGTTTTGAAAATAACGAAGGGTAAATATGGTTCAAGATCCAAAGAAAATTAGAAATATTGCTATCATCGCACACGTCGACCACGGAAAGACGACGCTGGTTGACCACTTGATCAAGCAAGCAGGTACTTTCCGTGACAACGAACACGTTGAAGAACGTCTTATGGACTCCATGGATCTTGAGAAAGAGCGTGGTATCACGATCGCCGCGAAGAACGCGTCGTTCATGTACAAAGACATTAAAGTTAACATCGTAGATACACCGGGACATAGTGACTTCGGTGGTGAAGTTGAACGTATCTTGAACATGGTGGATGGTTGTATCCTTCTTTGCGACGCTTCTGAAGGTCCACTTCCACAAACTCGCTTCGTATTGAAAAAAGCTCTTGAGGGCGGCAAAAAAGTTATCGTTTGTATCAACAAAATTGACCGTGCCGATGCTCGTATCCAAGAAGTTCACAACGAACTTTTCGATTTGTTCATCGATCTAGATGCAACAGAAGAGCAATGTGATTTCCACACTGTTTACGCAATCGCGCGTGAAGGTATGGCGACTCTAGATCCAAATGTGAACACAGGTTCTTTGGAAGTTCTTTACGATGCTATCGTAAACCTCGTTCCTCCTCCAAAAATTGAAGAGAACGCTCCACTTCAAGTCATGGTTTCTAACATTTCATACAATGATTACGTAGGTCGTTTGGCTATCGGTCGTATGAAAGCCGGAACAATCAAAGTGGGTGACGAAGTTCTTTGCGTTCAAGCCAACACTCAGAAGAAAGTAAAAGTCTCTGCTTTGTTCCAGTACAAAGTTAACTCGCAAGTTCCAGCGCAAGAAGTTGGCGCCGGTGACATCGTAGTTATCGCAGGTATGGAAGATTTCACGATCGGTGACACGATCACTTCAGTTCTTGATCCTCGTCCTCTTGAGCGCATTCGCGTTGAAGAGCCGACAGTAGGTATGGTGTTCTCGGTCAACAACGGACCTTTCGCAGGTCTTGATGGTAAAAACGTAACATCACGTAAAATCATCGAGCGCCTTGAAAGAGAACTTTTGTACAACGTTGCGATCCGCGTAGAAAAAACGGACAACACCGATGCTTTCAAAGTTATCGGCCGTGGTGAGTTGCAATTGGGTGTATTGATCGAACAAATGCGCCGTGAAAACTTCGAGCTTCTTGTTTCTAAACCGACTGTTGTCTTCAAAGAAGAAAACGGCAAGAAAATGGAACCAATGGAGATCGCGGTTATCGATATCGAAGACCAATTCGTTGGTGCGGTGACAGAGAAATTGGGAAAACGTAAAGGTGTGATGACGAACATGGTTCAAAAAGGTTCGGGTCGTACACGTCTTGAGTTCCGTATCCCTTCTCGTGGTTTGATCGGTTACCGTTCAGACTTCTTGACTGACACTCGTGGTACAGGTCTTTTGAATACGCAATTCGACGGTTGGGATGACTACCGTGGAGAAATCGAACACCGTATGAATGGTGCGATGATTTCTGACCGTAAAGGCACTGCAACAGCTTACGCGATCTGGAATCTTCAAGAGCGCGGTATTATGATGGTTGAACACGGTGACGATGTGTACGAGGGCATGATCGTTGGTGAACACGCCAAAGAGAATGATCTAGAAGTAAACATCACTCGTGAGAAAAAATTGACGAACGTACGTGCTTCGGGTTCAGATGAAGCTATCCGCCTTGTTCCAGTGAAGAAAATGACATTGGAAAGAGCGATGGAATGGATCAAAGATTCAGAGTTGATCGAGGTCACTCCGAAAACGATCCGTCTACGTTTGAAAGAACTAGATCCACATAAACGTGCAAGAGCAGCGAAGGAATAATGAGTACAAACGTCGCCATTGAGATTAAAGACCTGACAAAGAAATACGACGATAGAGTCGCTGTGAATGGAATCAGTCTTGAAATTTACAAGGGCGAATGTTTCGGTCTCTTAGGTCCTAACGGGGCGGGCAAATCAACAACGATGAAGATGATGTATTGCTCAGCCCTCGTTACCAGCGGGGAGCTTTACGTTCTCGGCCTGAATGTTAAAAAAAATTATCGTGAGATCAAATCTCGCATCGGGGTCGTCCCGCAAGAGGACGGCCTAGATCCAGACTTCACCGTTCTCGAAAATCTCTTAGTCTACGCAAGTTTTCATAAAATTCCGAAAGCCGAAGCGGATCTTCGGGCTCAGGCTTTGTTGCGTTTGATGAAGCTTGAAGAATACCAGGATCGCTCGGTAGAAACTTTGAGCGGCGGTATGAAACGCCGTTTGGCGATTGCTCGTGGTCTGATTAATTCCCCTGAAGTGATCTTCCTTGATGAACCAACAACTGGTCTTGATCCGCAGGCGCGTATTTGGATTTGGGATTTCTTTAAACATCTCAAATCTGAAAAAAGCACATTGGTTCTGACGACTCATTATATGGAAGAAGCTGAACAGATGTGTGATCGTGTGGCGATTATCGACAACGGTCGTATTCTCACCGTCGGTAAACCGCGTGATTTGATCCGTGAGTTGATCGGTAAGGAAGTCGTTGAGTTTGATACAAATCCTGTGGATCTTAATTACTACTTGGGTCGTTTGCGTGCGGAAGGCTTTGCTTATCAAGTGATTAAAGACACGGTCTCTGTTTTGGTGAAAGAAAACCAAGAGGGTCGTCGTGTAGTAGACTTGATTGCAAGCGATAAAATCTATATCCGTAAACCGACTTTAAACGATGTGTTTTTAAAGTTGGCTGGTCACCAGTTGAGGGATGAGTAATATGAAATTTAAAGATTTCTTCTCTCGACCCAAGGTCAACAGCGGTGCTTTTCAAGTTTGGTCCCGTAACTTTTTGTATTTCAAAAAGACGTGGCTGGTTTCTTTATTCTGGATTGTCTTAGAGCCTGTAATTTACTTGGGTGCCATCGGTTTTGGCTTAGGTGCCTTTGTGAACAACATGGGCGGCATGTCTTATATCGAATTCTTTTTTCCGGCGTTGTTATCAACGACTGCGATGATGGTGGCTTTCTTTGAGGGCACTTACGGAAACTACACGAAACTGACACATCAAAAAACTTACGCGACAATCATGCTGACACGTGTGGGCCCGGAAGAAATCGTGGCCGGTGAACTTTTGTGGGCGGCGAGCAAAGGATTCTTTGGTGTTATGGGTGTCACTGTTGTGGCATTGTTTTTTGGCTTGATTGATTCTTACAGAATCATTTTAGCTCTGCCGATTTTGTTTTTATTGTCGGCGCTCTTTTCTTGCATTGGAATGATCTTTACTTCGTTTGCAAGAAACTATGACTCTTTCATTTATTCTACTTCAGGGTTGATTGTTCCGATGAGTCTTTTGAGCGGCACTTATTTCCCGCTTGAACAATTACCAAGCGGACTTCGTTATTTGTCTTACCTATTCCCGCTCACGCACGCTGTGGCGGCCGTTCGTGGAGTTCTTCATCAAGGACCGACACTTATGGTGGGTGTTCACGTTCTAATTCTGTTCATCGCAACATGGATCTGCATGAACGTTTCATTCTTCCGTATTCGCAAAAAACTTTTGAAATAGTTTAATCAACGACTGTGATTTTAATGCCGTGTTTTTTTAAAAGCTCGGCAAAAACACCGTCGCCTTCGGTCAGATTTCCAGAGAATGTGCCATCATAGATTTTTCCGTGGCCACACATGGGGGACTTTGATTTAAGAAGAGCTTCCATCGCGCCACAAAGCTTTGCGATCTGCAAAGCCTCAAGGGCCCCTTGGTGATACTGAGCTGTCACGTCTTCCCCTGATTTAGTAAGAACCTTATCGCCAATACGTTCTGCCGGAGGACGGGGAGTGGAAAGACCGCCCATCTGTTCAGGGCAAACGGGAATCGCTTCGCCATTGCGAACCATTTCTTCAATGGAAGAGCGCGCTTGTGCTTTGCAATCGTACCGACAATGAACTCCCGAAAGGCAGGCGGAAACTATCTTCATTGTTCACTCTCTTCCATCTCTGCATTCTCTAGATCTTGCAACGTGGGAATTTCTTCGGCAGGAACATTGAGTTCTTCAGGAGGCGGTTCTGGTTGAAAGAAATAGGCCACTTGGTTCACGGCTACATCGTACTCGTCTTGAGAAATGCGGTTGTAGCGATACATGTCTTCAACAATGCGATTCAGACGTGTTTTTGCAAACGGTGTGAGTTCTTTACGATAATAAGATTTTGAATACTTAACAGGATTCGGAAGGACCATCGCAAGGAAGGCACTTTCTACGACTGAAAGTTCTGCCGGTGTTTTCTTGAAATAATATTTTGCTGCCGCTTTTACGCCGTAAATATCTTTACCGAACTCAACGACGTTAAGATATCTTTCTAAGATCTCTTTCTTCGTGAGTGTGTGCTCAATACGATCTGTGATGATAGCTTCAAGACCTTTACGAATGAAGGTGCGATCTTTGGTCAGAAACATGTTCTTTGCAAGCTGTTGAGTGATGGTAGAACCACCGCGCTTAAAAACTCCGGACTCCCAGCCTTCGCGGGCATTTTTCTCAATCGCATCCCAATCAAAACCTTTGTGATTCCAGAAGTTGGAATCTTCGGTCAAGATTATCGCCTTTTGTAGATTCGAAGAAATTTGCTTTAAAGGAACATAGTCTTTTGAACCAGGACAAAGTTCTACTTGATACATGCGAGTGACAAGACAGCCTTTAATTTCTTTTTCAGTAGGAAGCCAGTTCCAAAGAATGGCAACGGCTCCTGCCATTAAAGTGAATACACCAAGAGAAAAGAAAATGACCTTTTTCATTCAGACCTTACGAAAGCAAACCTTGATCTTTCATCCACTGCACACTGTTGTGAATGGCTTCACGAGCCGGACGAGGTTTAAAATCAAGTTCGCTTTGCGCTTTGCTAGAATCAAACCAATGATACATCGTCGCGGTGTAAGCATTCTCACGGCTTAAAGGCCCTTTAAGACCCATCTTCTCCATGAAATCACCTACGGCACCGACAGCGTGAAGAAGACCGTCAGGAAGTAAATGTGAAGGAGCTTTTACCCCAGCCTCTGCGGCGATCATAGCGAAAAGATCTTTGATAAGAATATTTTCACCTGAAAGAATGTATCTTTCACCTTTGCGACCATTTTTCCAGGCGCTAAGAATGCCTGCTACTACGTCTTCCACGGCAACAACATTCACGCCACCTGAAGTGTAGAATTTGAGTTTTCCCTGAGCGACTTTCAACTGCATTTTGCGACTGCCTTTTTTAGCATCGCCTGCGCCATAGATCGTCGAAGGATTTAGCATGACGGCGTTGATTTCACCTTTATCGCAAGCCGCTTTCACGATTTGTTCGGCTTGGTGTTTGGTTTCAAAATAGCCAAGATTGAGATCCGCCACATTATAAGGGGATTCTTCGTTAAGAATATCATTCGGCGTGTAGCCGGCACCGATCGCAACGACAGAGGAAAGATAAACCAGGCGACGGACTTTGTGTTCGCGACAGACCGAAACCACATTCGCTGTTCCCTGAACATTCACTTTATCCATCATAGCGCGCTGAGATTTTTTATAAGCGATCACTCCGGCCAAATGAAAAACCGTGTCGACACCTTTAAAGGCTTCTAAAAGCGAGTGGATGTCGGTTACATCCCCGTGAACATACTTGCAGTTAACACCTTCTAATTCGGAGATATCACTTTTAGGACGAACCAAGGCGTAAACATTGTGACCTTCGTTCACAAGGGCTTTGGTCACCCAGCTTCCTAAAAAACCATTGGCGCCAGTAACAAGAATTTTCATGGTGTGACAGTCCCTTCTGAATCAAGTCGAAGAAGCAATTTTTGGCAGAGACGAGAAAATAAAAGTCCAAAGAGACAACCCAAAAGACCGCCGCAAATAACGTCTGTGGGAAAATGCACGCCATTGTAAACGCGACTGTATGCCACTAATGTTGCGACGGTATAAAGTGGTATAGAGGCCGGAGGAAAAATCGCGCTCGTAAAGCTAGCAAACGTGAACATATTGGTAGCGTGATTTGAAACGAAGCTAAAGCCTCCAAAAGGAGCGCGCACCTGAACCGTCAATCCTTGAGTTTCCGCAGGCCGCGGTCGCTGCACGGTTTTTTTAAGAGCCCAGTTGCCAAAACCATCAGATGCTCCAACAGCAAGAACGCAGAAGAAAAAAATCACGAGACCTTTTTTCAGTCCTCGGCGCCAGATGAAAATCGCAAGGATCAGAGGCACCATCACGGTTTTAAAAAACGGCGTCTTGTGAAGGTCTGTGATGAATGGAAAAAACTGATCGGCCCAAGCCGCAGTCCACTGGGAATTCACCAATACAAAAAGGCTCTTATCGAGGTTCAAGATAAAATCGAGCATCATGACGACTTTACCCTAGTTTTTCGCTCGCAAAAAGTCTAGGTCTTCATGAGGTCCAAGTGTCTTGTATGGTTCACTGTGGCAATATTCTAAACATGGATAAAGCAACATGGTTAGGCCTGCTCGTAGGCTTCGGTGGGATTTTGCTCGGAAACCTTCTCGAAGGCGGGCACATGAGTTCGCTCATGCAACTGACGGCATTCATTATCGTTCTTGCGGGAACAATTGGAGCCGTGATGGTTTCAAGTTCAGAAAAAGATCTTAAGACGGGTCTTCATCTCGCCAAAAAAGCATTTCAAAAAGAAGAAAGTGACGCCAAAAAACGCATCCAAGAGATCGTGGATTGCGCGCGCATTGCTAAAAAAGAATCTCTTCTTTCATTGGAAGCACGTATCAATCGTATCGACGATCCCCTCTTTAAAGGAGTTCTCAGAAATATTGTCGATGGGGTCGAGGCAGAAACCATTCGCGACATTTTTGAGACACGCATTGAAACTGAAGAAGAAGAAATGCTGGCAGGAGCGAAAATTTGGACCGACGCTGGCGGTTTTGCTCCCACCATCGGAATCATCGGTGCGGTTCTTGGTCTGATTCATGTGATGGGGAATTTAACGGATACAAGTAAGCTCGGGGCAGGGATTGCCGTCGCCTTTGTTGCTACCGTGTATGGTGTGAGTTCCGCCAACCTTTTGTTTTTACCGTTAGGCAATAAACTAAAAAGAAAAGTGCAGTCCATTTCCCGAGAAAAGCAGATGGTGCTTGAGGGAGGACTTCTTATTGCCAGTGGAATGAATCCCGTCGTTCTTGAGCAAAAACTTTTTGCCTTCTTAAACGAAGAGCAAAAGTAGGTTCTAGCTTTATGGCAAGAAAACATAAAAAACATGAAGAGCACGAAAATCATGAAAGATGGCTGGTTTCCTATGCCGATTTCATTACGTTGCTTTTTGCGTTTTTTGTGGTGATGTACGCGACGTCCAACGCCAATGAAGAAAAACAAAAAGAATTTGAAGACTCCATCAAATTAAATCTGCACTTAGTAGGCAATGGTTCGAACTCGAATGGCAACGCTATTGATGATGCAATTGCAGAACTTGTGATGCCCGTCGGAAATTATCCCCGCAAAGGTGGGCCGCAAGAAGTGGAAGATTTTGTGGAAAGGTCTCTGGATAAGTCGATGGACGGAGACCAGAAAAAGCAGGCGATCCAGGATATCTATCATGACTCCGTCGGAGTTCGGATTGCACTCGCTGCTTCTACTTTTTTTCCGGAAGGTTCAGCAAAATTAAAAATGTCAGCGTTGACGTCTTTGGATAAAGTTGCCGACGTCCTTAAGACGAATAAAAAAAGAATTATTATTGAGGGTCACACTGATGATGTTCCTATCGTAGGACAGCTTTTCCCAAGCAACTGGGAACTCGCCGGAGGAAGAGCAACGGCTGTTGTCCGCTATTTCGTGAAATATCACAATTTAGATCCAAAACGCTTTGTCGCAATTTCTTACGGAGATCAAAAACCAATTGTTCCGAATGACAACGACGACCATCGAGCAATGAACCGTCGTATCGAGATCTTCATCGTCACCGACGATAAAAAAGTCGATATCTAGAAAGGTACCAGGTACCTTTTTCCCCAATAAAAAAGCCGAGACTTTGTGGGCCTCGGCGTTTTGGCAATAAGAAAGTATTTTACGGAGAGATTATACGCACTCTTTGAGTTTCTTAACGATCTCAAGAGCTTTTGTACGGTCTACTTTTTTAACTTCCATGATCGCGTCTACGAAAGCTTCTTCAGAAGAACCTTTTTTGCCAGACTCAAGAATGGCATCGTGGCGCTCGATGATTTGTGTGTAAGAGTCGCGCTCTGCTTTAGAGAAGCTTGTCAAAATTGTTTCTGGCAAAGATTCTAGTTTGTTCAAAGCCGCTGTGACTTCAGCCATTTCAGTCGTGTTCAATTCTTTTGAAGATGTGCGAGCACCTGTCAAAGAAGAGTTTGCGATCAACTTCGCAGTTGCAGTCGCTGCATTGCTGATAGATTGACCTTCAGCTGCGTCACTCTTAGAAATTTCTGTCGCCATCTTTTTAGCTGCAACGATTGTTGCCAAGCTATCAAGGCGTTGAGTTGATTTCGTTGCATCGGCTTTCAAGGCCATTGAAAGGGCATTGTTTTTACCGGAAGAAAGCTGAAGCTCATTGATGATTTTGTCTTGAGCGATTTTTACTTGTTGTGCGCTCAAACCTTTTGAAGTCATTCCTTTACCGAAGGCAGACTCTTTGATTTGTTTTGAATATTCAACCAAAGCCTCACGAGCTGACTTCACGCCACCTACGGGTGCCGCGTGTGCCGGTGAGAAGGCCATTGCCATAGTCAATGCTGCCATTCCGATCATCAATTGCTTTTTCATACTCTCTCCCTTATTACCTGTTAATTTTTTGTACGAGGCACTCCAATTTTTGGGACTCTCCAATCCCGGAAGTGCCTAGTTTTATTTAAAAGTTTCAAATATCTTAAGTATCAAATCCCGTACCAAGATTAGTATTTTCCAGGCATTGACATGCCTCTCATAGCAGCTAGTTTTGCTTGGATTTCGTTATTAAACTTCTGCTGTTCCATATTGAGACGTTTCACATTGCGAATCTTTTCCCAGCTCACAGCGTTTGCCATGCTTCCGTACATCATCACTTCTGAAGCAAGCGCTTGAAGATTTTCAAGAGCTGTCACAGCAAGATCTCTTTGTTGTTTATTCAATTTCACAACAGCACCTTCTTGTGCATCGCCAACTCCCAACAACGTAGACACTTTTGTCAGTGCACCTTGAATGTTTGTAAGCTGTTCTTCAAGCTGGTAGTTTTCAAGATCAGATTGAATCACTTCGCGGCCTTCAGCTGTACCGACTTTAATGTGTTTGATAAGTCCATTAAGAACCGCAAACTGATTGTCGACTTCTTTAAGAGCAGCGTGAGCTGGTGCTGTTTCTAAAATGTGTGCAATATCAACTTTGAACTCTTTTGAAGGAGTCAAAAGTTCATTCAAAAGAGAAAGGTAAACACGCTCTTCCTGGAAAGCCGAGTTCATACCGCCGTTAAAGATCGGTCCACCTTCGTAGTAGCGTTTTTGTGCTTCACGATTGAAGTACAATTTCAAAGTTTTCCAAGGCGTATTGACGATCGGTCTTCCGTTAAAGAAGCTGCGACCTGGGTAATACACTGCCTTGACAAGTTTAACGACGATTTCATCGTAGCTCTTACCATACTCTTCAAATGCTTTTTGCATTTGGCTTTCTGTTTTTTCTGTCCACCATTGCGGGAATGCTGATTCACCTTGGCCGCCAACTACGGAGGGACGAGCTTCGTTAATCAAGTAGCTGATCGCACCGTTATAAGTCTTTTTCGAAGCTGTTCTGAACGGGAATTTGTAAATGTTCTCAGCTGGCAATTGCGCCATTCCGAAGTGTTCACAGTTATTAAAATAATCACCTGCTGCTTTGATTTGTGGAGGCAAGAACACAGACGGGAAGCCCGCAGAGTTCTTCACAACTTTTTCGCCTTTTTCCACGTCAGGGCCGCACATCATCTGCATAAGAAGGTAGTCCGTGATTTTCGGAGTAAAGAACACACCGACTTGACGGTAGTAATTCGAACTCTTGATTGTATCTGCAGAGGACGGAGCTTTTTCGTAAGCTGCCAAGAATCCACGACCTGGCTCCATCATTGGGATTGGAGCGCCCATGGAACTGTAAATTTCTCTTAAGATCTTTCTGTAATTCATCGATACAGAAAGATTTTGCGCAGAGTATGTGATTTCGCGGTAAAGCTCACTTAAGCCTTGGCCGATTTGTACACGCTCGCCTGTGCGAAGTTTACCAAGGAACGAAGCAATCTTTGTTTTTTCTGGCGGATAAAGGTATTTAGCGTCTTCACCTTTAAGAAGGTCATCTGCTTTAACAACGGCATCGGCCACTGTATCAAGTTGCATGTTTTCGATAAACAATGGATTTGTGAAGTAAAGATCCTCTTTGCCTTCAGCCAAGTCTTTTGCCTTAACACCATTCATTGGATAAATGATTTCAAGCGGTTTTACTTGAGATTCATTAAAGCGAGAGTTGCGCACTTCGTTCACGAAAGTGTTATAGAACGCGTAGCTTGTGTTAAACATCGAAGTCATTTGATGAAGAGCCTCAGACCAGTTTTGGTGAGCTTCATAAACTTCAGACATATTCATCATACGCCAATCGAGCATTTTCTTTCTAAAGTCTTTGATCTCAGCCTGAAGGTCTTTATCTGATCCGCTCCACTGAGATTTCTTCATAAGATTCATTTTTTCATTCAGCCGATCATTGATGTCATAGAACTCGGCTCCATCAAACATGTTCTTCCAGGCGTATGTGACTTTGCGATTGAGCCATGCATCGATAGCCACGAAGAACGCGATTTGCACGCCTTTTACAAGAAGAAGGCGAATGCCTTTTAGGTACATTGTACCTGGAACCAACCAAAGAGCGATATCAACACCTGTGATGCGAAGAACTGATTTTGTGATCACGGATTGGACCACACCGGCCAAACCTGAAGAGATCAACATAGAAACGATACCAGGAGCGAACTCCCAAACTTTCTTCTGAATCACAAGATATTCATAAGCTTTTGAGCAAGGATCTGCATCGATACCAGCTTCTTGATCTTTAGCTGTGACTTGTTTTCCCATCATCACTTTCGCACAAGCCATCACATTTGGATCTGAAGCCACTTGCGAAAGATAAGTTTGCAGGAAAGCCCCCACAGTCATTCCAAGATATGGAATCATATGGTGGAACTTTGGATTTTTCATGTACATCGCAAGAACGTTGGAAGTCACACCTTGGGAATACATAAACGTAAAGAAACCAAAAACACCAATCGGTGAAAGAGAGTGATCAATGTGTTGTTGCATTGCAATTGGGTTTTGCGAATAGTTTGTAATAAGTTGGCCCGCAACCACAGCGCCCATTGCCACGAAGAAAATGGCAGATTCCGTCGGAAGATTTCTAACAGAGTGAGACCAAGCCGATTTATTCGCGGCTTTCACTCGAACCATCTCATCCATCATCATTTTATTTAAAGATTTTGGAGAGAATTTGCGCAGTTGCGTTTCTTCAGCAAATGGAACTTCCATCGCCAGTTTATTTGTTTTCTTATCGTAGACGAGGGCCTTTTTAGAGTTTTTATCTAGCTCCAAACGATAGCCGAGTGGTTCCAAATAATCGCGATAAGCAGCAAGCTGTGCTTTGTCTTTTTCACTCCATTCAGGAGCTGCCAAAACTGGGGAAATCACCATATTAATTGTGGCAATCGCAGTTAAGATCTTTTGGAACCATTTCATGGCTTACTCCTTAGATACGTTTGTATCACTATGAATAGAAGCAAGCTTTGGGCCCCTCAGCTCAGTTTTATGAATAATTGGCACGTCTCAGAGTGAGACAGAGCCGTAACAGGTCACTAGGCTGTCTAAAAGACGACGGAGATCATCCATTCAGGAATGTTGTCTCGGACTTTGGATTCAAGGCGCAGTTCGCTCTTACGAACATCGGTGGAAAGACCAATTCCGTACTCTGAAAAACCCCTCCCTTGAGAGGTGTTGTGCAGATACTTCGTATATATCAAAGAGCGCACAAAAGAAGTTTTCGACATGAGAAGCCCTTCGACTCCAAAATGAGGTTGAGCTGTGTCGGCAAGATCATAGTTCTCTGTTACTGCCATAAAACTAAAACGAGTGGCTTTAAATAATGGAAAATCAAAGCTGTATCCTGCTCCTAAATTTACATACGGAGAAAGTCTCGGCTCTGTTCCGATGTCTACGGTCCACGTTAAAGGGGTGTCTAGTTCCGTGATTGGTGAAGTCGAAAGAATTTTTACTAAAACCGCCTGATAAAGATCCAAGTTTTGTTTTTCTGAGAAGTAGCGAAAGTCAGCACTTAAAACTTCCAAATGTGAAAACGTCGAAAGTCCGCTGTCATCCGAAAGAAGGTCATGGAAAGTTCTGCGATACTTGAAGCGGTAAAATTCGTTTTCATCTGCTTTGCCGTACCCAAGGTAAAATGCATAAGAGTTCGCGCCAAAAAGAGGTGAAGGTGGATTTGGAATCTGCAAAGGCTCCGTTTGTGGGCCCAGCTTTGCTCTTGCGACTGACAGAGGATACTTTTCTTCCTTTAAATCCTTTTCCTCTCGATACTCTTTGATGGCTAAATAACTTAAGATGGCTTCTAAGGCCTCGGCTTGTTCTTTAGTTGAAAGTTTTTGCAAATCGGTTTGAGTCTTTGCATAAACAATTTCTTTGAGAGCTTTTTTCTGTGAATAGTTCAGAGACGTGAATCGAGTTTGCCATTCCGCCTGTAATGACAGACGAAGTTTTTCGCCGACAAGCATATTGTGCTTCTTCAGTTCTTTGACAGTGTCTATGGGAATTGTCACGTCATAGAATGATGCAGAAGCATTGAGTTCGGGTTTTGCAACTTCGATCAATTCCAATATCTGCTGTGAACAATTATCATCTGCAAAATAATAAGGTGCAAAGCTGCCATCAAGTTCCAAAAGATGATCAATTAAGAACGTAACTTGTTCAGGAGAAAGATCCAATCGATACTCCCAAAGGTTGCGCCCTTCAAGGTTCGTGTACTCACGGATTTTTTGATAATAGGGAAGCATAGAATAAGCGCCAGGATAAAAACCAAAAAGACCTTTGAGGGCGTAAAGAGCGCCGGTATCTTTCCCCGTGACCGCCGCATAGTTAATTCCGTAATCGAGAAGCTCAAGTTCACGGGTGTTCTTGGGATTGTGCACGCGTAAAAATGTATGACCGAAACTTGAACCGGCGCTGCTTAGGTCGCTAGCTGCAAAAATAATATAAATTTCTTGGGCACCAAGCTGTGTCTTCCACTGATCTCTTTCACTACAAGAAACCAAGTCACTGGAATCAACCGCTAGAACATTTTTGAGCCAACTTGTTCTGGCCAGATAACGACATTGAGATTTCTGAGCAGTGTCTTTGTTAAAAAGAAGTTCAATAGTTGCAAACAGTTCGGCTTTAGGATCTTCAGATCCGTTTTCTGAAACAAAGAAATTTCCAAGAAGGGGAGACTTATAACCTCCGAAAAGATTCTTGCGATAGTGACCAAGCTTTATCCACTGCGGATCTTGCCACAGGGCTTTTTCTTGAGCTTGCTTCTGATAACGAAGAATATTTTGGGAGGTTAAGCCCCACGCAAAAAGTGGGGCTAACAAGAAAATAAAAACTAAATTAAGAACCATGGCACATTTGAGCAAGATCGCTCTGAGCTGCCAACTCTTTATTTAGATTTTGTACCATCTCAACAGCAGACGTATTTGCTGTAGGAAGAATTTTTGCATAAGAATTTTGCGCGAAAGAACCGAACGCTTTTTGGGATACGTCGTTACGGCAACCTTTCATTTGTGCCAATGTCGCAAGCTTCTCACCATGACCTTGCGCCATCTCACGAGAAAGCTCTTCTTGATTTACTTCAACGAAGTATTGAACTTCTTTATCGTTCATCACAAGACCGCTAGAAGAGCAGCCCGAAGTTCCTGATGTGATACCTAGAGGTTGAGTCAAAAGAACTGAGTTCGTCGTCATCGCCAAAAGCTGCAAACCTTTGGAATTTTTCTGAATGATAACGCTGCCTAGACCGCAACCTGCGTCACCGGCATATGCTTGAAAACCCGTTAAAAGCAAAATAGAAACGATCAACTTTTTCATAAAAGCCTCCTGAGGATTATTTGTATTAAATCGTTGCTTATTTAATAAAGAACATCAAAGCTTTTAGGGAGGCTCCTTGATTCATAGACCTACGCCCAACCGGGAGGAAACATGGCTGTGTTAGAACTCACAAAAGAAAACATCCAAGAGACCATCGAAAAAAATCAGCTTGTGATCATTGATTTCTGGGCTACGTGGTGCGGACCATGTCGTCGTTTTGCTCCGATCTTTGAGCAAACGGCGCTGAAGCATCCAGGCGTTGTTTTTGCAAAATTGGATACGGATGCTCAGCCAGAGGTTGCTGCGAATTTTGAAATCAAATCCATTCCAACAATCGCGGTGATCAAAGAAGGCGACATCATCTTTATGCAGCCAGGAGCTTTGCCTGAAGAGGTTTTCGAACAGGTTGTAGAAAAGGCCAAAGAAGTCGATATGGCCGAAGTTCGTAAACAAAATTCGTAAGCTTTTTAAATTATTCTGTACTTTGCATAGGTCCCTGGATAAGACGGGGCCTATGAAAAAGACAGCTCTTATTTTGATCTCTGCCTTGTCATTAAATGCGAACGCGGTTTCTTGGAAGGTCTATGGTCCTTGCGACGAAAAACCTGTTGCCCAAGGCGAAGCGGTTGCTGACCTCACGAAATCCGTCGGTGACATCAGCGTAGAAATTTTTGATCAAAACAAAGTTCCCTATATCGGAGCCGCCGAGGGATTTAATTCCATCATCAATACACCGACGGGAATGGATTCTATCGAAGTTGTCTCGGACACAGAACTGAGAGCCTACGGTTGGTGCTACTCCATCAACGGAAAAACACCCAATGAAATGCCTCACCAAATAAAATTCAACGCACAAACCGACAAACTCGTTTGGTTTTATGCGTACACCACAAACATTAAAAACGAATGGCAAGACGATTACTGCTCGCCAGCGTATTGGATCAAAGCCAAACAATTCTGCGGAAAGTAGACTTCAAAACAAGGTGTGTCTAATAACAAAAAGTATAACTAGGAAAGTTAATAAGTAATAAGATCTAAGTAATCGCCGCGAGTATTCCTGCATTCTTTTTTCATAACGGGAATCAACGTAAGATCGCCATCTATTTTGGAATGGAAAAATCCTGACAAAAAAACGCGCTTTAATACTATATTCGTTGAATATTTCATCTGATGGGTAGCTTTCGGCTACCCATTTGGAGACAAATATTGAAACAGTTAGTAAAGCGATGCTTATTGTTGTAAGTACGATAGTCATATTAATCTAGAATGATTGTTTTTTATTTTCTGATGTCTTAATAGTCCAATTGATTTAAAAATAGTCCGATTAGGATTCTTAGCAATAACAGAATAAAAATTGTACGCCACAACGCTCTAAACATTTTTAGTTTCTTTACTTCTTCCCTGAAAAAATACTCCTCATCTTTCATTGGAACGAAGGTGATACTGATCCTTTTTAAAAAACTGATCTTGTTAAGTACTTTAGGGCGTATCACAAACTCTGCAACTACAAAAAGGACTACTTTTATAAGTAGAAGGAACATATTAAAGTAGATCCCGTAAATTAATAAATTATTTGTAGATATAACGCCTCCTATAGCCTAGTCAAACCAGCGCATATCGCTGCCAAGGCGAGTGCTTTAATGACCTGCACCCCTTAACTTAGCCCACCCTGTAAGGTATATTGTGGTGGTATAAATAAGGAATTGTCTATGGCAAAGAAGAAGTACACACCAGAACAGGTCGTGCAAATTCTAAGAAATATTGAAATTGAGCAAGGTAAAGGCGCAACTCAAGAAGAAGCCGTTAAAAAGTCAGGTGTAACACTGCAAACCTATTTTAGATGGCGCAAAGAGTACGGTGGGCTCAAAACCGACCAAGCTCGCCGTTTGAAGGATCTTGAAACCGAAAATATGCGACTCAAAAAAATAGTTGCTGACCTTGCGCTTGATAACTCCGTATTAAAGGAGATCAACAAGGGAAACTTCTAAGCCCGTCGCGAAGAAGAGAGGCTGTCGAACACGCGATTGAAAAGTTTGGCATATCAGAGCGTCGGGCTTGCAAAATCTTAGGTCAGAATCGAGCGACGCAAAGATACACAGTTCAATTTTCTCCCGAGGAAGATCGTCTTACTCGAGATATTATTGAACTCGCCAATCTTTATGGAAGATATGGTTATCGTCGCATTACGGCTCTTCTGCGCAATCAAGGATGGAATGTAAATGCAAAGCGAGTGGCACGCATCTGGAAGCTTCACGGACTCAAGGTTCCAAAGAAGCAACAGAAGCGTGCAAGGCTGTGGGATAGAGAAGGCTCATGTATCCGCTTACGACCTGAACGCGCAAACCACGTTTGGTCTTATGACTTTGTCATGGATAAAACTCATGACGGAAGAACAATCAAAATGTTCAACGTCATAGACGAGTTCACAAGAGAGAACTTAGTGATCAAGGTAGCAAGAAAACTCACAAGTGAAGACGTCATCGAAGTCCTTGGCGATCTTTTCTTAACTCGCGGAGTTCCTACGCATGTCCGTTCAGATAATGGCCCAGAGTTTATCGCAGCAAAACTTCGTCTTTGGTTCGAACAACTGGAGCTAAAGCCTTTGTTTATTCAGCCAGGAAGCCCATGGGAAAATGGCTATGTCGAGTCGTTCAACGGTAAACTTCGCGATGAACTTTTGAAGAGAGAAATATTTTATTCGTTAAAGGAAGCACAAGTAATGATTGAGAAATGGCGGGTTCACTACAATACGAAAAGACCACATAGCTCACTTGGATATAGACCACCAGCTCCAGAAACTTTTTCACCTACACCGATAAAGATTGAGCAACGACTAGTCGCAATGTAGGTGGTATAAACATTGGGGTCAGGTCAATCCACGATTTTCTTTAGATCAAAATCAGTGAATTGCGCTTTCATCGGAGGTTGCGCTTTTTTGAATTGAGTTGTGCTGATTGTTCCCACGCACTTTTTCGCAACATCAAAAGTGTATTCATTTAAACTCAAACGATCGCGCCTTTGCACCAGGGCTTTATCTTTAGATATCGCAAGCCCAAGCTGCGTGTCGGCTGTCGGTGTTAACGATTTAAAAACTCGCACGCCTTCAGTTTTCACGGGACCGAAAGAAAGCTCCATCCACTCCATAGGAGGCTCTAAAGTTCCCAAGGTGTTGAGCACTTGTTCCTCACAGGGAATCACGAGAGCTTCGCTAGAGATGGATCTATTTTTCTTTACGGCTTTTGTAGGGACTGTTTTTTGTGCGAAAGAAAAAGACGGAATCAAACTTAGAACGATCAGAAGTTTTCGAATGTTTGTCATATCTCAAGCATAGAGGATCTTATGGCGAACAAAAGTCGTGTTTTGCGAAACTAGACGGAACACCCTTCTGAAACTTTTAGAACAGAAAAATATTTGATCCAATAAATTGGGGATCGGTGAAATAAAAAAAGCCCGATGTCTCCACCGGGCTTTTCTTATTCAAATTTGAATTTCAAAACTACTTAACGATTTGGATGTGTTTGATTACTACCGGCTCAACAGGACGATCCATCGGACCTGTCTTAGAGTTTTCGATAGAGTGAACAACGTCCATACCCTCAACAACTTCACCGAACACAGTGTGACGGCCATCCAACCAAGGAGTTGGAACAGTTGTTACGAAGAATTGCGAGCCGTTCGTGTTAGGACCTGCATTCGCCATTGAAAGGATGCCTGGTTTATCGTGCTTTTGTTGACCAGGAGTGAATTCATCTTCGAAACGATAGCCTGGACCGCCAGTGCCTGTTCCAAGTGGGCAACCACCTTGAATCATGAAATCTTTGATCACGCGGTGAAAAGTCAAACCATCATAAAATGGCTTTTTAACTTTGCTGCCAGTTTTAGGATCGGTCCACTCTTTCGTGCCTTCAGCCAAACCTACGAAGTTCTCAACTGTCTTTGGAGCCTTGTCGCTCAAAAGTTTAACTTTAAAATTGCCTTTGGATGTTTCAAAAATCGCGAACATCTCTTTTCCTTTCTCGCCAGCTTTAGTCGCTTTATCTTTTTTTCCTGCTTTGGTTTCTGTCTTAGCATCTGCGCGGAAGCTGAAAGCCGCCAATAAAAATGCAAAAAGGTAAATCCAAAATACCTTTTTAATATCGATATTCTTCGACATTTTGTCTCCCTGACTTTTGTCCAACCCTTTCACTATTAGTGAGGCTGCCGACGAGGGTCAAGTTCCTTCAAAATTGCAATGTTACCTGCGAGAAGCTCCGAAACCTCATTCTGCAGATTTGCCGGAGGAATTTGGAGCGCCAAGGCAAGAGGCTGAAAGGACTCATGATTTGGCTGCAGTTCTACGAGTGATTCTGACGCAACAAGTTGAAGCATCTGCTCTATTTGACGCAATCTTCCATAGTTATGTTGAAGAGCAAGGGATTTTGCTCCCATTTGAGAGAGAAAATCCATCGTATGAGACGAGGGCGGATTGATTTTATGACTTAAAAGATAAGTCTGCGCGGCCAGCTCCACGTCCACAAGACCACCTTCGCTGAACTTCAAATTCGGAATGGAAGATGAGGCTGGAAGAAGTTGCTGACGAATGCGATCCAGTTCCTGCAGTTCCTCCGTTGTTAAACCTCGGTTCATGAAATGCGTGAAAGGAATTTCGTTGGCGTCACCAATCCATCGAGCTTTTAAGTAAGCTTGTCGTTCCCAAGCTGAAGCTTCATTAGAAAGATACGCGTTCAAATCCGCTTTGGGAATGACGAGCGGTCCCGCCTTTCCCGAAGGTCGCAAGCGCATATCAATAGAATAAATATTTCCGCCGCGATGAGGTTCGGTGAGGCGGGTGATAAAACGTTTCGCGACTTTAAAATCATTTTCTGTCGGTTCATCCGGCACAACGAAAATAAAATCTAGATCCGATCTAAAACCCAATTCCTGTCCGCCCCATTTTCCTAAAGCGAGTACTTGGATCTGCGATGGATACTCTTTTTTTAAAGCCGCGAGAAGATTTTCAACAATCGTATCGGCCGTAGAACTCAAGTTTTGTAAAAGCGTCGGAAGATCTTTGTCTTCTAAAAACTTACTTCCGTTAATCACTTCCGAAAGAAGTCTTTTCTCTGCAAGCTCTTCTAAAAGAGTCCCTAAATCTTCTGACGGCTTGTCTTGCGCACGGTACACAAAACTATCCAGAAGCTCCGGACGATTGCAGAGAATGCGCGATAAATAAGGAGAATGACCGAAGAGCCACGCAAGTTCCTGCAGTAATTCTTTTTCCCGCAAGAGCATTGAAAAGAAACTCGCCTTTGCACGCGTACCGTGAATGAAATCTTTTAAAAGTAAAAGCCCGCGACGAATATCCCCTTTTTGTTCCTGCAAAGTCTCTAAGAAGGAGGCAAGGAAGGCTTTTCTTGCCAATTCATCGCGACCTTTATTGCGAGATAAAACTTCTTGGCCCAAGATTTCTTGCCACAACTCTTCAAGATCTGATTCAGGCAATCCTACTTTGGCGAGTTCCTCCTTCAAGGAAATTTCTTGAGGAGCTTCTCCCAGCAAAGTTTTAACGATTTGATCACAGCGTTTCATTTCGTTCGCAAGAGTCTTTAATGCTGTCGTAACAAAATCAGGATGAGATTCTTTCATTTTAAGCAGATGAGTTTGTTCGTCGTGCAAGGCTTGGACGTAATTTTCTAACTTCCGCAAATTCCAATAATGAGAACAAAGAAAGCGCGCTTCCTCCGTGGGGAGAAGTTGTTTCTGTTCAATAAGGCTTAAAGCTTCCGTCGTACCACGGACTTGTAAACTTGTATCGCGCCCACCGTGAATCACTTGCAAGGCATGCGCGAAAAGCTCCACGTCACGAATGCCACCGACTCCCAATTTTAAATCGATAACGTCATCTTGTGTTCTAGCCCAGTAGTGACCTTGAATCTTTGAGCGCAAAGTTTTTAAATCTTCAAGCAAAGTAAAATCGAGATGCTTACGGAAGGAAAACTTTTTTGCAAAGGCCATGACCTCAGTCTGCACATGAAGATCACCGCAAACAGGGCGAAGGCGAACGAACGCCAAACGCTCCCACGTTTCGCCATAGTTTCCGTAATAATCTTTAAACTGATCAATAGTTGGAATCAAAGGTCCTTGTTTTCCGCCGGGACGCAAATCAAAGTCCACACGGAAAACGAACCCTTGAAAGTTTCTTTCACTCAAGATTTTTTGGAACTTGCGAAGATGTGAAAGGGAAATAGCCTCTTCATTTTCAGCAACTAATAAAAGATCCACATCCGAACTTAAATTCAGTTCGTGCGATCCCAATTTTCCAAGCGTAAACAAGGCTACTTTTTCTTGGGAAAAACAATAATCAAAAGCTTTTTTAAGAAGATCGTCGGCGACGAGGCTCCACTCTGAACAGATTTTATCCGGAGCCTCGGAATCGGTTTTTGCAGAAAGAGCAAGGCGAGACCAAATCTCGCCACGTTCTTTTCTGAGTTGTTCCTCAAAGGGAAGATTAGTCAATGTTCGTAGACCATTTAGGTTTGTAGTAGTTGTAGTTGTCGTTTGTTACACGACGCTCTTCTGTACCATCCACCGTAGAAATATAGATTTGATTTTTTCCAGTGCGATTGCTTGTGTACATCACAAAGCGACCATCCGGCGAAAACGAAGGGTCTTCGTTGCTTGCCATTTTACCGTTTGGTTTTTTCGCAGAAGTCAGACGAATCATTCCTGTGCCATCGGCATTCATCACAAAGATATCAAAGTTGTTGTCACTTTGACCCGAGAACGCAATTTTCTTTCCATCCGGAGACCACGCCGGAGAAGAGTTAAACACACCCGCAAAAGTGATGCGTTTCACGTTTGATCCATCCGCATTGGCTGTGTAAATCATCGGACGACCTGCGCGATCGGAAGAAAACGCAAGCTTTCCATCTTCAGACATTGCGGGCTCTACGTTCAAGGCACCTGCAGGTCCATTCGTGATTTTCCCAACAAGGTTTCCGTCCAAAGTCATTTTATAAATATCAGGACTGCTTCCTTGAGAAATCGTCAGATAAATATTTCTTCCATCCGGAGAAAAACTCGCGCCTGAGTTGATACCTTGACGGTAAGAAACCAAGGAGCGCTTTCCAGAAGCCAAATCCAAAAGAAGCATATCCGCATTTCTAAACTTTGCACCCACACGTTTTACGTAAGAAGTGTAAGCGATTTTCTTTCCATCCGGAGACCACGCTGGAGAAATGGAAATACTGCGGTGATTGGAAACTTGCTCCATATTCGCGCTATCCCAATCCATCACATAGATTTCTTTAATCTGCGACCCCGCACGGTCACTCGAAGCGACCACGCGAGAAAGGAAAGGACCTTCTTTGCCAGTCAGAGCTTTTAAAACGTCATTTGCAAAAGTGTGTGCAATACGACGGGCGCTGCTCACGGGACCTTTATACTTTTTGCCAAGAACCAAATTCGCGCGCGGAACGTGGTAAGTGTAAGTTTCAAGAGTCACTTCATTACCCACAATAGAAAATCCCGCACGGATCAAGAAATCAGCACCAATTGCCGACCAACTTTGGAATTTAAATCCATTCGGTTGACCAGGAGCTGGCATCAAACCTGTTTTGCTTGTGTCTTCAAGATAAGCACTTTGATTGATGAACTGAAAATATGAAGAAACAGAAAGGTCGTTTGAAATAGTGTTAAAGAGTTCAACACCGACAGATTGATATTTCGACGCACTTGATGGAGCCCCAAAATATTGAAACGCAGGCATGGCCATCAAACTTTTTTTCGTGCGAGCTTCGCCGAGTTTAATATAGATACCGTTTTCTTGCGCCTGAGAGAATACAGGAAAAATACTTACAGCCAGGAGCAAAGCTAAGAGCTGCTTCATCATGAGGGCCTCCTAAAATTATTCTGGGAATCCGATCAGGATTCCGTCTACGGACACGATCGCTAAAAATTTCTCTGGTGGAGCAGGGAAAGGAGCAGATCGATCAATAGTTGCTAATACTTCTTCATCGTAACTGGCATTTCCGCTAGATTTAACAATTTTTCTACCCAAAATATTTCCACGCGAATCAATAAATACGCGAGCCTGGGCCTTAAAGTCTCTTTTTGCAAGCCACTCTGGCAAAGACCAATTCTGTTTAATATGACTATCAAGATCCGACGCGTATGTATCGTGCTGAAGCTTCGTGAGTCCCGTTAGTGATGTCCCAGGTGACAACACATTGCCTTTGATCTTTTGTGTCCCATTATCAGCTTTACCATGAGCTGGCGGAGCTTTCGCTTTTTCTTGAGCCACATCTTCTTTGATCTTTTCAAGGGCGGCCATGGCTTTTAATTTTTCCAAAGCACTCTTCTGCTGATTTTTAACTTTTTCTAA
Organism: Bdellovibrio sp. BCCA; assembly: GCF_037996825.1. Classification (NCBI taxonomy): domain Bacteria; kingdom Pseudomonadati; phylum Bdellovibrionota; class Bdellovibrionia; order Bdellovibrionales; family Pseudobdellovibrionaceae; genus Bdellovibrio; species Bdellovibrio sp. BCCA. The sequence goes on from NZ_JBBNAC010000001.1 coordinate 160,864, forward strand.
ATTAACGCCATCCTCTTTTTTTTCAGGCACTTTGATAGGCTCTGTTTTTGGCGGCGTTTTTTTCTCAACAACTTTTTCAGGTGGTTTTTCCACAGGCTTTTCTTTAGCGACTTCTTTATCCGGCAATGCTGCCTTCGCTTCTTCTTTCGTAGGAGCTGGCAAAGTTTTTGGCTCGACCTTATCAGGTAAGCCCACCATATCCACGCGCACAGCTTGTGAAAAATCAATTTGTTCAGGCGTAAAGAACACCGTTTTCAGAGTGAAAAACGAAATAATCAGCGCGTGGATCGCAAAAGAGATCCCGATGCCGCGTGATAACTGATCATTCTGTGGTATTTCTTGCTCTAAATAGTTCACTGGTCTTTAGGAAGAGTGATAAGCCCGATGTTAAAGATCCCGGCGGCACGCACTTCTGCCATGGCTTCCGCGACGAAACCATAATCCACTTTGCGATCCGCTTGGATGTAAACTTGTTTGTTCTTTTTGTTCTCAAAGATGGCTTTCAATTTGGGACGAAGTTCATTCATCGCAATTTTAGTTTTAGCTACCGTCATTTTTTGATCTGGTCCAATCACCAAAACAAAAGGCTCTTCGTTCAGTTCCACTCCCGAAGAAGATGTCTTAGGAAGATCGACCTCAATCCCTTGTTGCATCAAAGGAGTTGTCACCATGAACATAATGAGAAGCACCAACATGACGTCCACCAGGGGAGTCACGTTGATTTCACTTAATGTTGCGCGGCTTTTTGATTTACCGCCTCCATTACCCATTCCCACGATTAGTTTCCTTGAAAGAAGTTTCTCTTCACGATGTTAAGGAAGTCGGCATTAAAGTTATTCAATGCGATCTCCTGTTTGCGGATGCGAGAAATAAAGTTGTTATAAAGAACAACCGCAGGAATCGCTGCCGCAAGACCGATCGCCGTTGCAATCAAAGCCTCTGAAATACCTGGAGCCACGACGGCAAGGCTCGCGGATCCTGTTTGTCCGATTTTATGGAAAGAGCCCATGATCCCCCAAACAGTTCCGAAGAGACCAATGAAAGGACCCGTACTTCCCGTTGTCGCAAGAACCGTCAAACGAGATTCCAGTCGTGCGATTTCATTTTCAGAAGCTTTGTTCAAGATACGCTCAAGGTTGTCGATACCTGACAAGATGGGTTTGTCTCCATCTGTTTTTGCAAGAAGAGGAGACTCAGAAATCTTTTTCATTTCAAGATAAGCCGCTTTAAAAACACGCGCGATGGAAGAATCGTGATATTGATCGATGTCTTCATAAAGAGTGTCCAAAGAATTTACTTTCCAGAACTTGTTCATGAAAAGATCGTCGGACTGATTCATCTTTTTAAATGTTTGATATTTCGTATAACCAATTGCCCAGCAGAAAACAGACAAGACAATAAGGATCATCAACGTAAGCTGAACAATGGGGCTGGCCTGAAAAATCGCATCAATGGAGCTGGTATTCACTGATACAGAGGGAGCGGCTTGAGCCACATTTACAAACAAAGAAAGAACAGCGGACATATCTTGACCTCCGACGTGGGACGCATTCCCATCCTTAGAGTAAAAAGATATGCCCAAATGCAGTCGAGTTCAACCTATTGAGCAGGACCTTGGCCGAGAAGACGAAGCAATTCTGGCAAATTCTCTGTGATATATCCGTCAGCTTTGTAGCGACTCGCCTCAGCAAGTTGAGCTTCGTTCTGAATAGGACCGAGGAAAATTCTTTTGTTGCGACGACGCATTTCTTCGATGATGTCAGAGTTAAATGCAGGACGTTTCAAAAGTGTGAATGGAGCGATGAACACATCGCCTTTAAACTGTGTTGATGGCAAAACATAAAGTGAATCAAACGTCAAAAGACGCATCAAATCCGGAGTGCTTGTTCCGTACACCCACTCAGGCTTAAGGTCTTTGATTGATGTCATGATGATCAACGCTTCACTTTGAATAAGTGTTCGCTCATTGGGCTTTAGGTTGCTAATCGCATCAACCAGAGCGGTGTGCGCGTCAGCGACGTTGTCCACGATATTTAAAACAAAACGTGTTTGCGGAAGTTGTTCATAAAATTCTTTGAGCGCTGGAGTTGTTTTATAAAACTCGTTGATCTGCTCCCAAGGATACTCAGAAAGCTTCGAACCGATCATAATCGGAGTCGTCGGATTTTTTTCCTGCTCCTGATGTTTCATTTCCAGGAATTCTTTATCGCGACTTGCAGGCAAAACAAACGGCACCTTCTCGCGAGAAAAACGAACATCGAGCCAGATCACGGCATCTGGGCGCAGTTTTAAAATCTCTTGAGCGCCTGGCAAAGTGTCCGTTTTGACAATAATCATAGGAGTGGGGCCAGAAAAGAAGGCATGTTCATATAAAGGGTAGTTCTGACCCAATCCCCAAATACGGGCCATCAAGATAAGAATTCCTAGAACAACGACAGTGGCGAAAGTAATGAAAAAGATTCTCATAGGACCTTCGTATAGCACCCTAAGATCTTGAAATCAGCAAATTTTTTCAAAACATACCTGAAGTATTCTGTCACAACCTTAAATACGTTAAAATTAGGCGTATTTCTCATTGTTTTTCATTTCGCTTTCGTTTAGATATGCGCTATGCGCACAGAGTGGAGCGGCCTTGGCCGCGGAACTGAAGTAGCTAAAAAGAGAATTTTATGAACAAGATCAACCGTAAACTCGAATACGCACTCATGGCTTTAAAATACATGAGCAAAAAGATTCCTGGAGAACTGACAACTGCCAAAGAAGTTTCAGATTCTTTCCATACGCCTTTTGATGCGACAGCTCGTGTGATGCAACAGATGGCTCAAAAAGGCGGCATTTTGCGCGCCGAATACGGAGCTAATGGCGGATATCAAATCACGAAAGACCTTGCGAAAGTTTCCATTCACGATCTTGTGGAAATCATCGAAGGCCCGACAGCTCTAGTGAAGTGCCTTCACAAAGAAGCTCCTTGTGAAATCCAAGGAACTTGCAACATCGTTTCGCCTATTACTCAACTTAATAATCGTCTCACGGAATTCTATAAAAGCCTGAGCTTGAAAGATCTTCTAGTGGATAAATCATTGACTGGTAAAAAACCAGCGGAGGCTGAGGCTCATGGATAATAAATCCTCAAACAACCCTCTTGATAGCTACGAATACAAATACGGTTTTTCGACGGACATCGAAACGGATGTCGTGCAAGTCGGTCTGAACGAAGACATCATTCGTTTGATCTCTTCAAAAAAGAACGAACCTGAATGGATGTTGGAATATCGTCTCAAAGCATTCCATCATTGGGAAACAATGACAGAACCTACGTGGGCGCATGTTTCTTATCCGCCAATCGATTTCCAGGCGATACGTTATTATTCCGCACCAAAGAAAAAATCAGACGCGGATAAACCAAAATCTTTGGACGATTTAGATCCAGAGCTGATCAAAACTTTTGAGAAATTGGGAATTCCTCTTTCAGAACAAAAGCGCATTTCTGGTATTGCGGTTGACGTCGTGTTTGACTCTGTTTCTGTCGGCACAACTCACACAGAAGTTTTAGAAAAAGCGGGAGTGATCTTCTGCTCTATTTCTGAAGCCGTTCAAAAACATCCAGAGCTTGTTAAAAAATATTTAGGTTCAGTAGTTCCTTACACTGACAACTACTATGCCGCTTTGAATGCGGCAGTCTTCACTGACGGATCTTTCTGTTACATCCCTAAAGGAGTTCGTTGTCCGATTGATCTTTCAACATATTTCCGTATCAACGCGAAGGACACCGGCCAATTTGAAAGAACGCTTTTGGTTTGCGATGAAGGCGGTTATGTGAATTACCTTGAGGGCTGTACAGCTCCTCAACGTGATGAAAACCAACTTCACGCAGCGGTTGTTGAATTGATTGCTCTTGATGATGCGGAAATTAAATACTCTACAGTGCAGAACTGGTACACAGGCGATAAAGAAGGCCGCGGTGGTATTTATAACTTCGTAACAAAACGTGGAAAAGCCGCTGGAAAACGTTCGAAGATTTCTTGGACTCAAGTGGAGTCAGGATCTGCGATCACTTGGAAGTATCCGTCTTGCATCTTGCAAGGGGATGGCTCTGAAGGGGCGTTCTACTCTGTGGCTTTGACTCATGATCTTATGCAAGCCGATACCGGAACAAAGATGATCCATATCGGTAAAAACACAAAGAGCACGATCATCTCTAAAGGCATCTCGACAGATAAGTCTTCAAATACTTATCGCGGCCAGGTGAAAATCATGCCTTCAGCAGAAAACGCACGCAACTATTCTCAGTGCGATTCGATGCTTGTCGGTGATAAGTGCAGTGCAAGCACGTTCCCTTATATTGAAGTGAAAAATAAAACGGCGACATTGGAACATGAAGCGACGACTTCACGAATCAGTGAAGATCAGATCTTCTATTTGCAGTCTCGCGGTCTTGATATGGAAAAAACAATTTCAATGCTGGTCAATGGATTCTGTAAAGAGGTCTTTAAAGAATTGCCTCTCGAATTTGCCGTGGAAGCTGTGAAATTAATCGAAATGAAATTGGAAAACTCGGTAGGATAATATGTTAGAGATCAAAAACCTCCATGCACGTGTTGAAGAAAAAGAAATCCTTAAAGGCTTGAACCTTAAAATCAACGCCGGTGAAGTTCATGCCATCATGGGACCTAACGGTTCTGGTAAATCCACTTTGTCTAAAGTTCTTGCGGGTCATCCTGCTTACGAAGTAACTGCGGGCGAAGTGAAGTACGATATCAACTTCCAAATGAAGAACTTGTTGGAGCTTGAACCAGATGAAAGAGCGAAAGAAGGAATCTTCTTAGCGTTCCAATATCCTATCGAAGTTCCGGGTGTGTCTAACTTCACATTCTTGCATACGGCATTTAACTCCATCCTTGAGCACCAGGGTTCTGAACCTATGCCTGAAGGGGAGTTCCGTGAATTCCTCGTGCAAAAATTAAAACTTGTTAGCATGAAGCCAGAATACTTGGATCGTCCTGTGAATACAGGCTTCTCTGGCGGTGAGAAAAAGAAAAACGAAATCTTGCAAATGGCGGTTCTTTCTCCGCGTTTGGCTTTGCTGGATGAAACGGATTCAGGTCTTGATATCGACGCTCTTCGCGTCGTGTCTGATGGCGTGAATAAACTTCGTCGTAAAGACAATGCCATCGTTCTTGTCACTCACTATCAAAGACTTCTTGATTACATCAAGCCTGACTTCGTTCACGTTTTGGTGAATGGAAAAATCATCGAAACGGGCGACAGTTCGTTGGCTTTGAAACTTGAAGAGAAGGGTTACGATTGGTTGATTAACTAATCGTCGGAGCAAGCAATGAATTTACTTTCTACCTACGACAGATTCAGTCAAACAAACCCGGCAGAAGGAGCTTTAGCTTCCTTCCGCCAGGCGGGTTATGACTATGCTCTGAACAAAGGCCTTCCAACTCGTAAAGATGAAGAGTGGCACTACACGAGCGTGAAGGTTCTTAACGACGTGAATTTCATGCCTTCGGCGTTCAATCCGGTTGAACCAAGTCATGAAACGATTGTTGAGATTAAAAAATATTTGAATCCTGAATTTACAAACGTGGTGTTCTTTAACGGTGTTTTAAATAAAACATTGTCTCAAGAATTGCCTGCGGGTTTCACATTACGTGAACTTTCAGAGTATCCTAATCATTTTGATGATGCGTTCGATGCTTTGAATGGCGCTTATCTAGCAAAACCTTTCGTCCTTTCTTTGGCAAAAGAAACGTCTGTGGATAAACCTGTGAATTTCGTCTTCTTCACTTCTGTGGAAGGTGGACCTGCTTTGATGGTTCATCCGCGCATTCGTGTGGAAGTGGGAGCGCGCTCTTCTGTAAAACTTCTTGAAAGTTATTACGGAAAAACAGGCGTTTCTTATTTCGTAAACTCTGTTTTTGATTTGTCTATTGCTGACAGTGCCAAAGTTTCTTACGTGCGTGTGCAAGGTGAATCACAAAACGCGATCAATATCGGTCGCACACGTATTTCTGTTGAAAAGAACGCAAGTCTTGAAAGCCTCGCTTTTGCAACAGGTGCAGGCCTTTCTCGTCACACGTTAGAAGTGTCTTTAAAAGGCGCTGGTTCTGATTCTCAGATTTTGGGTGTTTATGCTGTTCAAGGATCACAACATGTCGACAATACGACATTGATTGATCATCAAGTGGGCGAGTGCAATACGAATCAACTCTATAAGGGAATTCTCGACGGGGAATCTCGCGCTGTATTCTGTGGAAAAGTTTTGATTCAAAAAGACGCGCAGAAAGCCAACTCGGCTCAGCTTAATAACAACTTGTTGTTAAGCTCTAAAGCTGAAGCTGACAGCAAACCAAGTCTTGAGATTTTTGCTGATGATGTGAAAGCGGCGCACGGATCGACTGTGGGACAGTTGAATCGTGAAGAGCTTTTCTATCTTCAGTCTCGTGCTATTCCTAAATCGAAAGCGATCCCGATGCTGAGCTACGGATTCCTTTCGGAAGTTATTTATAAAATTTCCGACGAGAACATTCAGAAATGGTTGTCTCGCCAATTGGATGAAGCGTTCAGCCACCTTCATCTAAATCGGTAAGAAAGATATGAGCAACATAGACAAAATATTTGCATCTGTTCGAAACGAGTTTCCTGCTTTGACTCAAAAAGTTCATGGCAAGAAGCTCGCCTATTTGGATAGCGCTGCAACGACTTTGAAACCTCAATCGGTGATTGATCGTATTACGCAGTTCTATTCGTTTGAAACTTCCAATGTGCATCGCGGGGCCCATTATTTGGGTGACGTTGCGACCCAAGCTTTTGAGTCTGCTCGTCACAAAGTGGCAGACTTCTTAGGTGCACGCCAAACCGAAGAAATTATCTTCGTGCGTGGAACGACGGAGGGTGTGAATCTCGTGGCAAACTCTTGGGGTGGAACTCACCTTAAAGAAGGCGACGAGATCCTCATCACCGAAATGGAACATCACGGGAATATCGTTCCTTGGCAAATGGTTGCCGAGCGCATGGGTGCGAAAGTTCTCGCAGCGAAAATTTTGGAAAACGGCGAGCTTGATCTTGAAGATTTTAAATCCAAGCTTTCTAAGAAAACAAAAATGGTGGCGTTCACGGCGTGCTCGAATGTTTTAGGCACGAACACAGATATGACCCTTCTTACGAAACTCGCTCACGAAGTGGGCGCAAAAGTTTTGATTGATGGGGCGCAGATCGTTTCTCAAACCAAAGTTGATGTGAAAGCGATTGATTGTGATTTCTTTGTTTTCTCAGCTCACAAACTTTTTGGTCCTTTCGGCCAAGGTGTTGTGTACGGAAAAAGAGAAATCTTAGATGGCATGTCTCCTTATCAAGGGGGCGGCAGCATGATCGCGAAAGTGACTGTTGAGAAAACCACTTACAACGACGTGCCTTTCCGTTTTGAGGCGGGAACTCCACACGTTGAAGGGGCTGTGGGCCTTCATGCGGCAATTGATTTTGTCGAGCGCATTGGTTTTGAGAATATTCACACTTACGAAATGGAACTCTTGAAAGAAGCGACAGCAAAACTTCAAGCGATTCCAGATTTGAGAATATTCGGAACTGCCGCGAATAAAGGTCCGATCATTTCATTTAATTTGAAAGGCGCTCATCATTCAGATGTGGGCCAGATTCTTGATCAAGACGGCGTTGCTGTGCGTGCTGGGCACCATTGTACTCAGCCTTTGATGGCGAGATTTGGAATTCCAGGAACTGTGCGCGCTTCGTTTTCAGTGTATAATAATCATGAAGATATTGATGCTTTAGTAAAGGCCGTGGTGAAAGCCCGGGAGATGTTGTTATGAGCACCCAAGATGTCCTAATCAGAATTCAAGCAACTCCAAATCCCAACGCGTGGAAGTTCGTGTTGGATCGTCCTGTGTTGAACGAAGGCAAAGCGACTTATGCTGATGCCAAAGAAGCCGATCAAAGTCTTTTGGCTTCAGCATTGTTTCAAGTTGAAGGAGTCCGTCAGGTTCACTTTTTCCAAAACGTGATCACGATCACTCACAACTTCGATGCCGATCCAGAAGAGATTCAAAAAAATGTCTGCTCTGTGATTCAAACTCGCATGCCAGCGCACAATCCAAATCAAACGCAATTCGATGAAAAGAAAATGCGCAGAGCAAATCTTCCTCCGGAAGTTCAGCAGATCGAAGAGATCTTGGACCAAACAGTGCGCCCGGGCCTTCAAGGCGACGGTGGCGACTTGGATGTTGTGAAGTATGAAGACAATAAGCTTTACGTTTTCTATCAAGGAGCGTGTGGAACTTGTCCAAGTGCGACTTCTGGAACCTTGATGGCGATTGAAGGAATCTTAAGGGATCAATTCAATCCAACGATTGAAGTTATTCCCGTCTAATATTCTTTAATTCAGAATGTGCCGACATAAGCCCTTACCAGAAATGGTGGGGCTTTCATATTTTAGTCTAGGTGACTTGAGCCTAAGAGTCCTTTTTCCGATAAGACCGTTATGGTCAAAGATCAAATTTTTACAGCTAAAAATGAATTTGAGCTTTATGAGGCGTTAAGAGGAAAAGTTTCCGTCGATGATTTTATCGATGGTCATATCGTGGTCGGACACATTTGTAAAAATTCTGAAAGTAGCTATCGACTAACCGAGATATTTGTTCACACCGATATTTTAAAGAACTTTGAATTTCAAAAAAAGTTTCCTGAAGGGGATTGCTTTTGGGTACTTGATGCGCGCGGCGACTTTGAAGAGATGTCGTTCGGTGGAAATATATTTCACGTTACCGTCGTTATTACTGAAGTCACTTCGTGGGTAACCGAATTTGACGTCGCGGAAACAAACGCAGAGTTCGACAACTTCATTCTGCGTCAATTAAGAGGTTCGTTATCTTCTGTGAGCAAAAAGCTGGCGGGCTAAGTCTTGTAATCAAATAATTTTTCAATGGCCGCCATGCATATTTCCGTGGGACGACGAGCGGTTTTTACTCTAAGCTCTTTCATTAAATAAAAGGCTAAAGGTTCTGTCTTGATGTATGTCGTTGAAACTTTCCAGTCTCCACCTATGGCTATTCTGCGCCTTAAAAGAAGCAGTCTTTTATTTGTAAGTCCATTCTTTATAAACAGTTCTGTCGCTGTTTCCTCGAATGCAAGATTCACAATTTGATTCTTTTCAGAATTGGTTAGTCCCAATAGGTTTCTGGCCGCGATATAGGATTGAATTATTTTTGAGCGATTTATTTCCATGAACGGCAGCGATGGAAATAGTGTGCCTATAACGGTGGAGCTTTAAACCGTGACAAGATGAAGAGGGAAGACGACTTTCGGATTCTTAGCGGCGGGATTTTTCAGTGCCGAGTTGCTCGTCAGCAGATTTTTTCATCTCCGGAGCAACAGCTTCCCAAGTATCTTCAGGACGACTTGCAACGACGGCCGAGTTCCCTAGAACTTGGTTGCCTGCAGAGCCTGACGCTTGTAGTGAAATCAATCTTTGTTTTTCTTTATTAAAACCACTCACAGTGATTTTGAGTTCCACGATCTGACCCATCTTAACGCCAGCCAAAGTTTCACTTTGTTGGCCTTCAACGATTTGCACGTCTTCAGGTAAGTTCCATTCATACGAAAGATCGCCTTGCAGGTTTTGATTTACAAGCACGCGACCTGTGATTTCAACGTCGTCATTACCTTCTTGTGGAATATTATGAGGAGCTGCGATTTCAACCTTGAGCAAAGCCAAGTGTTTGCCCACGGGAGCTGGAACCCAAGGAATTTTTCCTTCTTTTACCGAAGATGGAACGCGCTTCTTCTCTTTATTAGAGAAATAAGCCGCGCCGGAAATTCCGAATATAAGACCCAAAATCAGGGTTAAGGCTGTTCTGTTCCGCATACTTGCGCTCCGTCTTTGTAGAGTTTGTAAGTCGAGGTGCCGTTCATCTGAGCGGATGTTTTTCCATAAGCATTTACTTTAACATTAAGGACGTAATAACCTGCAGGCAGACCTGCCAAAGAAATTGATTCCGTAGTTCCGCTTGTGCGACTAGATTTTGCGACGTAAGGACTGGAATATCCGCCATACCAATAGTCGTCCTCGAAGTATACATATGATCCGTAATATAAAACCAAATCCAGATCAGGGGCATTTCCAGTCGCCGTGTAAGTCATGCTGAGCGTTGTTGAGCTTCCATTGTGGTAGTATAAGTAAAAATCGTTATTCTTCTGTTGATTCGAATGATTTACTGGATCTTTAACTCCCATTTTCGTTTCGGGTGCGGCTGCAGATATGCCAATCCCAACACATGTTGCTGGAGTTAAGTAATATGCATAGTCTTGAGTATTTTTGTTTTGTTTTTCCTCAGTTAAAATATCATCCCATTTTGTGTCGGGAGTAACATTTTGCGAGAGAAGCCAGTTAAACAAACCAATATTCGGTACTGGGAATTTTCCCGAATTTCTTAAACTGTAAGGAACCGGATTAGATCTACTATTTCCAGTTGTATTTTCTCCGGAAAAAGTTTTCCAAACATTTGCAAAGGCGACGCCGCCGCCAAACTTTCCTGTGTCGTAGGATGCAGTTGTTCTGCGAGTAGATTTATATAAAGTTCGTGCAATTGAGACCTCACGGAATGTTCCCGTTCCTGGAAGATCGCTGGCAACATCATCAGGTTCTGCACCGGTATTTCCAACGGCTGCAAGATTGAAGGAAATTCCTACTCCCGCGCTGCCACCACCTTTGTATCCGTATGTATCAACATAGTAGTGATAACGTTTAATAGTTGGAATGCGAGACTCGTCAGGTGAAATTTTGTTATCGTCATACGCATTTGCGCCTGTTAAGACAGCCGATTGAAGATAATTTGCCCACCCTTCGCTCCACGCAAGTCGAGCATCAATAATAAAGTTACCGTTGTGGGATCCACCTGGAGATTCAGAATGTCCGTAGGCATCTTCTAGGAAATGACCGTATTCATGTAGAATGACGGAGTCATCGAAGTGATCTGTATCCGCACTCTTAACGTCGCCGTTGCTGCCACCTAAGATATAAAGTTTTCTTTCGCCGGGGGAATAAAAAGAAAGTGGCGTGGAGGAGTTAAAATAAGTGTATGGGTTGAATCCAGCCTTCCAATAAACTGTGACTTTGTCTGCGACCCACCAAACGTTTGCGTCGGTACTGGGGACTCCTGTTCCGCTGTTATTCTTGCCGATGTTACGACGAATATATTCATTCGCAATCAAGATATCGAAATAAATATTGAAGGCGCCACCCTCAATTTTAGAAGACAAATTTTCGTTCGCTTGTGCATAAACTGGGGTACTAGTTAAGTCTTTTGTAGTTCCAGCGGCAACGTCCGCTGAGGTAATCGTAAAGTTTTGTGAGATATAGTAGGGATTGTTTTGGTAGATATCTTCTAGAACGCTGATTTTTAAATAATCATTATATGCACGCGAAAAAACTCGCAAAGTATAAGTGCCAGCTGTCTTTGGAATTTGAAAGTCAGCGATTCCTTGAGTTGTTGTTTCGCCCTGTTGAATGCGATTGCCCTCGGAATCATATATATGGAATTCAGCGAAAGGAATAGGAATGGCATCCGTGGCACTGACCACACTGCTGAGACCATTTAAGCTACCAGGGGCAGGATTGAAATCCAACTGACGATACAAAAACTTCGCCGACATCTGCACGCGCAGACCATTCGTTACCGTCGTAGGTTTTCCATAATAAGCAGGCTCAGAGGACGCAGGTCCCTTCGACGCGAAGTCGTTGCCCTGAAAGGAGCCGCCGCCACAGGCAGAAAGAAGTAGTGAGAGGATGCTAATAGCAGCCGCTAAAATCCAGCGTAAATTCATACTGAACTTATCGGACTTAAAAAAGCATCACTGAACGTGAGAACACTGTAAAACTTGTTTAAAGTTTTCTGATTTTTGGTGAAGTTTTTTACAGGACTGTCTCAATGAGAGAAGGAATCTTCAGAGGAGAAAACAAATTGTCTTAGAGTGAGAAAATAAAAAAAGGTCCGATGGCCACTCTGAAACATAAACCTGTTTTAGCTAAGGTGGGTGACCATTATAACAACTTTAGGCTTCTCAGTACGAGCTGAGCTTGCTCACCATTGTCAGGGACAGTCCCCAAAAATATGCTTGTAAGGTTTAATTTCGATGAGCTTTACGCCGTCGAACCTCTGACTGTTATTCTATCATGTCTTTCAAACCCGTCAACGAAACCAGACTCTTACTTTCAGGCAAAGCTGCCGATAAATTGCTTATGACGCCAGAAAAGCTCGATTTTATTTTTCCGTTCGTTGTTTTTTTCTATGGACTCCTGATGGTTCTTGTGTTGGAGAACCCTGTCCTGGTGCGCATCGGCCAAGAGCGCATGGGTGAAGCGTTTCACAACCTTTCCCGTCACAAAACTCTCGGTTGGGTGTGTTTTTTCGTCGGCGGATTGTGGTCCGCGCAGAATGTCTGGTACTCTGCTCTTTAATTGACTCAAAGCGGGGAGCCCATTAGCTTGGACTTCCATGTCAGACGTACCAAATCAAGCTCTTCGCAAAACTGAAATTTCGGCACAAGCCACTCTCGGCGCTATGGATGTAGCTCCGCGCGGAAATGAGCCATCAGTTCTTTCGGTTGAGCAACTCAATGTCTACATCAAACAACTTCTTGAAGGCCAAGTCGGCATGGTGTGGGTGAAGGGCGAGATCTCGAACTTCAAAGCTCATACATCAGGACATTTTTATTTCAGTCTCAAAGATGCCAAATCACAAATTACTGCGGTGATGTTTCGCGGGCACAACGCGCGTTTGAAATTCAAACCGACGGACGGCATGGAAGTGATCGTGCGCGGACGTATTTCTGTGTACGAACCTCGCGGCAACTATCAACTCATGTGCGAGATGATGGAGCCCGTAGGTGCCGGAGCTTTGCAAAAAGCTTTTGAGCAGCTGAAAACAAAACTGAAAGCGGAAGGTCTTTTTGAATCGGCAAGAAAAAAACCGATTCCGACATTTCCAAGACACATTGCTATTGTGACGTCACCAACGGGTGCTGCAATTCGCGATATTCTCAATGTGCTTTCTCGTCGTGCGCGCTCTATCCAAGTCACAGTGGTTCCAACGATTGTTCAAGGTGAGGCGGCAGCTCCGCAAATTCGTGAAGCTTTCAAAAAAGCCGTGGCACTTCCCGGTGTTGATGTCGTGATCATCGGCCGCGGTGGTGGATCTATTGAAGACATGTGGTGCTTTAATGATGAGGCCTTAGCGCGTTTGATTGCCGCAAGTCCTTTGCCGGTGATTTCGGCGGTGGGGCATGAAATCGATTTCACCATTGCGGATTTCGTCGCTGACCTTCGCGCACCGACACCTTCCGCAGCCGCAGAGCTTGTCGCGAAAAGTGCGGGTGAGTTAGGTACCAAAGTTAAATCTTTGGAAAGAATGCTTCATCTTTCTTTTGAGAAGAAGATGAAGTTCTTAACGGAGAAAATCCGTGGCTTATCAAAACGTCTTGTAGATCCGCAACGCCGTTTGCAAGATTTAGAATTGCGTAATGATGATCTTTTAAATCGTCTTGAATTTGCCATGAATCGTCGCTTGTCAGAGCACCACCATCGCGTTGAACTTTTGACAGAGAAGTTGGGAAATCCCGAAGACCTCATTGAAGAAAAGAAAAAAGATCTGGAATATTTAAGAGCTCACATGGAAAAGGCTTTGGCCTTTTCTATTGAGAAAAAGAATGCGCGTATGGCGCGTTTGATGTCTGTCTTGGACAGCTTAAGTCCTCTGAAAGTTGTTGAAAGAGGCTATTCAATTGTGACTAAAAAAAATGAAGTTATTAAATCAGCGAGCCAAGTTAAAAAAGGCGATGTCATCGACGTTCGCTTGGCCCAGGGTTCACTGACCGCTGTCGTTGACAGTGTGAAGGAGGAATAACATGGATTTTGAGAAGAAGCTCAGCCGCCTCGAAGAGATCGTGCAAAAGATGGAAAAAGGAGATTTGGCTTTAGAAGAATCTCTGAAACTTTTTGAAGAAGGCGTAAAACTTTCTCGCGAGTGCCATCAGCGTTTGAATGAAGCAGAAGCAAAAGTAAAACTTTTGATGTCTGTAGGCGCCGATGGTAAACCTGTTGTGACGGATTTCACTCCAGAGGAAAACTAAATTGGACTTGGCTATTCAACTTGAAAAAGAAATCGCAAACCGTGTAGAGACTGTGAATCAGTATGTGGAAAAGTATCTTTCCGCAATGGATCTGCCACAGGGTGACGCGATTTCCGAGTTGAGAAAGTCCATGCTTTATTCCGCGACGAATGGCGGAAAACGTTTCCGTCCTGTGTTGTCTTTGCTGGTTGCGGAACTTTTTGGTTGCTCGCAAGAGCGTATCCTTCCTTTTGCAACAGCTGTTGAATTGATTCATACATATTCTTTGATTCACGACGATCTTCCCTGCATGGATAACGATGATGTTCGTCGTGGTAAGCCAACGAATCACAAAGTCTTCGGTGAAGATTTCGCATTGCTTGCTGGGGATGCACTATTGACCGAGGCATTTTTATTGATCGCCGACGGTTACAGCGACACAAGTTTTCTTGTGGGACAACTGACACGTCTTCTTTCTGAAGCCGCAGGTGTGCGTGGTATGGTCGGTGGGCAAGCTATTGATCTTCGCGCAGGCCAAAAGAAATTTTCAAAAGAAGAACTTACGCACTTACATCTTTTAAAAACAGGTGCTTTGATCCGCGTCGCTGTTGAGGGAGCCTCCGTCATCGCCGGGGCTCGTCCAACGGATATCGAAAGCTTGCGCAAATTCGGTGAAGGTCTGGGGCTTGCGTTCCAAGTGGCTGATGATGTTTTAGATCACGGTGAAAAAGATCAAGACCAAAGAAGCTTCACCGGCATTATGGGTCTTGAAGGCACAAAAACATATCTTCAAGAGATCAGCAAAAACACTTTAGCAGAACTTCACAAAGTTTCTGCCGAAGCACCGATGTTGGAATACCTCATCAGCTTCAATCAAAATCGTCAGGTTTAATTATTTATGTCTGAAAAAAAGCGTCTGGATGTCTATCTTGTTGAAAAAGGATTGGCCCAGTCGCGCACGCACGCTCAGGAATTGATTGATGCGGGTCAGGTTTTTCAATTTGATGGTTCTCAAAAAAAACCACTAAAAAAATCCAGCCTTTCCGTAACTGAGGACATGCAGATCCTTGTTGAAGAAGGACCCGCGAATCGTTTTGTCTCTCGTGGAGGCTTGAAGCTAGAGGGTGCATTAGAGCATCTCAAGCTTTCCGTGAAAGATCTCAAAGTTCTCGATGTGGGGATTTCAACGGGGGGATTTACGGACTGCCTTTTACAAAATGGAGCCGCTCAAGTTCTTGGAGTCGATGTTGGTCACGGACAGGTGAATCCGGAGCTTTTAAAAAATCCGCGCCTTCAAGTCATTGAAGGAATCAACGCCCGAAATCTTTCGCAAGAGGCTGAAGTTCTTAAGGCAACACCGCAAGAAAAATTCGATCTTGCGGTCATGGATGTTTCTTTTATTTCGATCTCTTTGATTATCCCTCAATTAGTTCATTTTCTTAAGACCGAAGGCCATCTTTTGAGTCTGGTTAAACCCCAATTCGAAGTCGGCGTTGACGGCTTGTCAAAGGGGGGTATAGTCAAGGATGCCTCGTTGTATAAAGACGTTGAAACGCGTGTGAAAGAAGTCTGCGCGAAACACGGTTTGAAAGTGATCGACTATTTTTCTTCTCCGATTCAAGGAAAGGATGGCAATAATGAGTTCTTTGTCTTTGCTAAAAAAGTCTAGTTGGATTTTACCACTTCTTATTCTTGCAAGCTGCCAAACAATCAAGACTCGCGAAGACATTCGCAAAGCCGCGCAACCAAGACCGACTCAGCCAGGTCCTCACGCTCAACATCCGACTCAGCCGACTCCGCAACCGCCACCGATCGAAACGGAAGAAGAGGAAGTGACTCAAGCTCCTCCTCCGCCACCACCGCCAGCTCCTGTCATTCCCTCCATGCCTCGCATTGGAATTATTTTGGGAGCCGGTGGAGCAAAGACTTATGCGCATATTGGTTTCTTGCATGAGCTGATGCGCGCGAAAGTGCCAGTGCAATCCATCAGTGGTGTTGAGTTCGCGGCTCCAATGGCGGCTCTTTATGCGAACAAAGAACAAGCCAACGATGTTGAATGGCAAATGTTCAAATTGAAAGACGAAGATGTCGTTAAGAAATCTCTTTTGGGTTCTGTGCACAAAAATAACGAAGTGACAGTGCTTAAAGATTTTGTAGGCACAGCGTTTAATCGTTCAAAAGTGGAAGACTTCCGTATTCCTTTTGCGTGTCCGTCTTACAATATGAAAAAGAACCAGATTTATTTGATGAATCGTGGACCGCTAGATCAGTTGATGTACCTTTGCATGTCTTATCCTCCGTTCTTTAAGCCTTATCAAAGCAGTGTTGCTGGAGTGCGTGATATCACTTCGCTTGCGAACTATATGCGTTCAAAAGGGGCGAACTATATCGTTCTTGTGAATGTTCTTCAGGCTCCGGGGGGATCGCCGTACACTTTGGATGCCGCAGCAACAGACAACGTACTATGGAGCGAGATTGCGGGCTTATATAATAAGCCTATTGCAGGAGTTGACACTGTCGTCTCGCTTGAGACGGGGAACTATGGTATTATGGATTTCGATAAACGCCGCGAGATTATGAACAAGGGCGCTGAATCAGCAGCTCGTCAGTTAAAAGTTCTAACTCGTAAATGGGGTCTGTAGGAGAAACGAATGAGAAAACCCACTTTTGATATGAACGTATTTGCAGAGAGAAGAAAGAAAGTCGGTCAAGAGATCGCCGGAGGCGCGCTGGTCGTGGCTTCTCACCCTGAACACATTCGCAATCACGATGTGCACTATCCTTATCGTCAAGATTCAAATCTTTTCTACCTCACAGGTTGGGAAGAACCGGAATCTATTTTGATCTATCGCCCAGGTATGAAACCTGAAACAACGATGTTCGTGCGTCGCCGTGATCCTGAAAGAGAAACTTGGGATGGCTTCCGCTATGGACCTGAAGGCTGTGAGCGTGAATTTAAAATCGACAAAGCCTATCCGATTGATGAGTTCTCAAAAGTAGCTCCGCAACTTTTGAAGGAAGTCGATCGCGTTTACTATCGTCTTTATAAAAATGCTGAAGTCGACCATCAAATGCAGTCTGTTCTTGAAACAGTCAAACAAATGCAAGGTCGCACAGGTTACGGTCTTCTTTCTATCCACGATGCAGACACTCTTTTGGGTGAACACCGTCTGGTGAAGGGCGAGTATGAACTGACGCAACTTCGTGAAGCGTGCGAAATTTCTGCACAAGCTCACTTGGCAGCAATGCACTTCACTCGTCCAGGTGTTACAGAGCGCCAGGTTCAAGGTGTATTGGCTCATCACTTCTTTATGAAGGGTTCAGCTCGCGAAGGTTACAACTACATCGTAGCCTCCGGGAATGCAGCGACGACTTTACACTACAACTTCAACGATCAAGTTTGTAAAGACGGTGATCTGTTGTTGATCGACGCGGGTGCGGAATACAACTACTACACAGGCGACATCACAAGAACATTCCCAGTAAACGGAAAGTTCACAGATGAGCAAGCGCGCGTGTACGAAGGTGTTTTGAAAGTTCAAAAAGCCATCATTGATTTTGTAAAACCAGGTATTGTGTTTAAAGAACTTCACGACATGGGAACGTCTATGTTGACGGACTTGATGCTAGAGTTGGGTCTTCTTTCGGGGCGCAAAGAAGATTTGATCCAAGCCCTTGCGCAGAAAAAATACTATCCGCATGGTATCGGTCACTGGTTGGGTATGGATGTGCACGATGCCGGATTGTACTTTAAAAAAGGCGAGCCTCGTCCGATTGAAGCCAATATGTGCTTCACGATTGAGCCAGGTCTTTACATCCCTGCAGAGGACACTTCGGCTCCTTCGAAGTATCGTGGCATCGGAATCCGTATTGAAGATAACATCCGTGTGACTTCAAACGGGTCTGAGAACATGACTTCGTCGGTTCCAAAAGAAATCACCGACATCGAAAAAGTTGTTGGTAAAGCTTAATAAGAAAAAAGGCCAAGGAAACTTGGCCTTTTCTTTTTTAAGAGCCGCGAAGCTCTACTTTAGGTTCTTGAATTTCCCGATAGATTTGATCAATCACACGACGCTTTAAAGGTGATTCGTTTGAAGTCTCTTTGTAAAGCTTCATAATCTGTGCAGCGATATTTTTTTTCGTATCACCCGAGAATTGGTGATAAGCGCTTTTAAGAACCAACATGGAAGTCGCACCTAAAAGTTCATTTTGTTCTTTGATTCGATCATTTGTAGGAAGAAGTTCTCCACAAAGAGCTTCGGTCACAGAGCCTTTGCAGAAATTCACGTACTCCACCCATTTACCAGACGCAAACTCCGCGATTTCGGATTTCGTCAGTAGTGACTGAGATTCAAATTGTTGATTGATCAAAGAATTAAAAACGATGTCATAGTTGCGAGTTCTTTTAAAACCTTTGATCTCGGGTCCACCCATTAAACGTTGAACGCAAGATCCCGCCACATATTTTGTGAGAAGATCATCATTGGTTTTATAAGCCTCAATCAAACAACGCAAAGGACGAGCCATTTTATTTTTTAACTCCTCAGGGGAGTGGCTGTTTTTTGCGAGATCCAAGATCTGATCTTGGTAAGAATAGAGATCTTCAGGTTCCTCACGGCAAGGTTCTGCCGCGAAAGAAAGACTTCCTGCAAACAAACTTAAAATAAAAATGATGTGTTTTAATGCCATATTAAAAGGCTATTAATATTTAAGGCGAATTCAAGAGAAAATCTGTGAATTCGCCTATAAGCCGTATCAGGCAATGATTTCAGGACTTGTGGGAAAAATTACTCTTCTTGAAGAGCGCATTTCATCAGAATACCGATTGTATCGCCCATAACATTTTGCAGAGGACCAAAGTGGTTGTAGCTGACTTTTGAAGAAAAGTGCAAGCTCACACAACGCTCGCCCGGAGCTTTCAACTTTCCATTTACCAAGTTGCTAGGATGTGTGCGATAGGAGTTTGTCGTATTTACTTGCACGCTGAAATTTTGCAGCATGTAGTTCACGCCACAGAATGCGTTGAACGTTTGATACGAGCTTCCAAAAAGACGAACCATCTCCTGCCATCCCGTGTTCTTCGCGATTTGGCATGTTGGATAAAGTTCATTCCACTGCTGAATGCAACCTTGCGGGTCACCACCAGCGACCGTCCCGAATTGGAAAAGACCGATATTTAATTTCGAAGCAGGATCTGATTGGTAAGGATCATCATAGAATGCAACACCTGCTGGACGACGGTAATCTGAGGGAGCAAACTTTGCAGCCGTTGATTGGCTTTTAGATGAATCCGCCGTTGTTAAGGACTCTACGTGAGCAAGACACATCATTGTCTTACCCCAAAGTTTTTGCAGTTTAATATAACCGTCACGATTTCCAGCCAAGGCTTCGTCACGGTACTGATTATAACGAGCTATCCAAGTTTGTGCGCGCTTGATATCTGTTGCGTTAGGCATTTTACGGCCATCCAAAGTTTTACTTAAAGTAGCTGCTGTGACGTCGCACATTTTATGGCTCAAAAGACTTGTTGGATAATATTGCGTTTGATCTTTTGGAATTTGGAAGTAGCTAGAAACATAACCCAATGGAGATTTCATAGGACGGGAGTTTACTTCCACCATGTAACCAATGCGTTCGCCGAAATTTCTTTTGTTATCAAGATTCGTATCGCAGTAGTCGACTTCATGAGAACCCGCTGTAGAGCGATCTTTAGGAAGTTGATTGATTTTATAATAGTTCTCAACAGTGTTGATTGCAGGCTCAATAGAATCCTTCCAAACATTCACTTGAAATGCACTTGTCAGTGGTGCTGCGGGAAGAGCCTCTGGTGTACGAACAATTTTTGGAGGAGGTGTTGGGGCCGTCTCAGAGCCCGAAGAACTTTCATTTGCAGGAAGTCGGCTTCCCATTGCAAGAGCCGTAGAGCTCAAGAAAGTAAGAGTGATAAAAGTAACGCCCCATTTTTTTGCCGCAGCACCATGATGTGTATTCATGGTGTTGATTTCGGCGTTCAGACAAAGAACTAGAGTTTCAGTTTTTTTGTCGACTCTTTAGACAAGGCTCCTGTGAAATCGTGTCTCAACCTGGAGCAAAAAGGGGCTCACACAAATCGGTGAGCGAGCCATCCAAATTTCTCGGCGTTTTGTTGCAGCTCATATTCCGTTTTGAAAAGCTTATCATCACGAGAGGCTGCGCTCACAGCAAGGCTGAGATGTGTGGCCGTTTGCAGAAGATGATAATCTCCCATCGTGTTACCGGAAGCAAAGAAAGGAAGTTTTCCTTTGGTCTTCTCTAAAAGGGCGTCTACTTTTCCTTCGCGATAAGTGATCAAACCTTTTTGCAATTCCGTGATTTGCCCGCCGTTATCCAGAAGAGTTTCTACACCGATGACATTGTCTTTCTTAAGTCCCAGAATTTCTGCGCCCGGTTCTACCGCCCATTTTACAGAGGCGGTCACGACATAAACTTGAACACCACGTGAAAGAAATAAATCGATCAGTTTCTTTTGTTCTAAAAAAACCGGCAGTGGTGATTGTCCTTTGACGGCCTCCACCGCCCACTGGTGTACTTGCTCCAGTTTCACACCGCGACAGATTTGAGCTAGCCAAAGGTAGGCTTTTTGCGGGTTTTCAGCCTTCATTGATTCGTAAGTTTCCCAAGGGTGAGGCGGAAGAGACACAAGTTTGTTATCGATCTGATAATGGAAAAACGTTTCGCCCAAATCAATATCCCAAAGCGTGCCATCAGCGTCGAACGCAGCGACAGGAGAAGAATCCTCTTTTAAAACTTGGTCTAGTGTCGTATTTAAGCGGTTCCAAATGTCGGTGGAATAGTCTTTGTATTTCATACTCTCTTAGTATGAAATAGGAACAGGAAAATGACAAGGAGACCTCA
The DNA here is from genome assembly GCF_037996825.1 of Bdellovibrio sp. BCCA. Taxonomy (NCBI): domain Bacteria; kingdom Pseudomonadati; phylum Bdellovibrionota; class Bdellovibrionia; order Bdellovibrionales; family Pseudobdellovibrionaceae; genus Bdellovibrio; species Bdellovibrio sp. BCCA. The sequence continues at coordinate 181,882 of NZ_JBBNAC010000001.1, forward strand.
GGCCATGAGCCTTTTTTGCCGTGTGATTCAAGCGGACGATTTGCAGGATATTTTAGATTTAGAAAATAAAAAGCTTCAGGAATCTTATCCCGATGAGATGGAAAGAATGATGGCGAGTTGGAGTTCCAAATTTCGCGTTGAAGCTTTGAATCACTATATTGCACTTGGTTGGAGTTTTCTTGCCAGAGATCAGGAAAGCAACAAGCTCATGGGTTATTTCATTGCTCAGCCGCTGTTGTTTTTGGACGGGCAGACGCAGTCTTTGTGGGTCGAGCACGTGCAGCACTGCTCACTGCAGGCGCGCGACGAACTATGTGAGCTTGCTTACAAGTTGGGTCGTGAAAAACATCTACAAAGAGTTTACTTTCCGAACGACAATGGCATTCCAAACTCTGTGAAATCCTTTAAGCCTGAAACTTGGCAGCCCGGCACTCTTTCCGTGAAGACGACGAAAGGATAATCCGATGAAAAATTTCTCTTTCGCAAATCGTATCCAGAATATCAACAAGATGAAAACGCAGGAATTTGATCTGGTGATTATCGGAGGAGGAATTAACGGAGCGGGTGTCGCCAGAGACGCTTCCGCTCGCGGAATGAAAGTCGCTCTTATCGAAGCGCGTGATTTTGCTTCAGGCACTTCTTCAAAGTCGAGCAAACTTATTCACGGTGGAATTCGTTATCTTGAAAACATGGAATTTAAACTCGTGTTTGAGGCCTTGAACGAAAGAACACGTCTGTTTGAAATGGCGCCACATCTTGTGCATCCTTTGCGCTTTATGATTCCCCTTTATGAAGAAAGCCGTGTTGGAATGTTCAAAATGGGTTTGGGCATGTGGCTTTACGATGCCCTTTCGTTGTTTCAAGCGCCGGAAATGCATGAGCGCTTGAACGCGAAAGAATCTTTGCACAGAATGCCTGCGATTCGTTCAACGCATCTTTTAGGTTCTTATATTTATTCGGATGCTTACATGGATGATGACCGTTTGGTGCATGAGACCTTGCGTTCGGCAAATGAAATGGGAGCACTTTGCGCCAACTACGTGAAAGCTACGGGGGCGACATTCACAGACGGAAAAATTTCGGCTATTCAATGTGAAGATCAGATCTCGAAAGAAAAGTTTTCTATCAAAGCTCGTCATGTGATTAGCAGCGTCGGTCCTTGGACAGATGAGGTAGGTGAAAAACTTCTGAAGGATTGGAAAAAGATTCTTCGTCCGACAAAAGGCATCCATCTGACACTTCCCAAACATCGTTTGCCACTTTCAAGCGCCGTGGTAATGGCTGCGGAAAAAAGTGATCGTATTGTTTTCGGGATTCCTCGTCACGAAATGATCATTATTGGAACAACAGATACTGATTTTAAGGAATCTCCTGAAAATGTCACAACGACTCCCGAAGACGTAAAATATCTTTTATCGATCACGGATCATTATTTCCCAGGAGCTGAAATTACGGCTCACGATGTGATCGCCAGCTACGCGGGAGTTCGTCCTCTTGTCTATGATGGATCTTCAACAGAAGGCAAAACAAGTCGCGAGCACACGATCATTAACGATCCGCGCGGAATTACTTTTGTAGCCGGTGGAAAATATACGACGTACCGGTTGATGTGTGAACAGACGGTGACGAAGGCTCTTCATGATTTTACATTCGAAGACCGCGCGAAGTTTGCAAAAACAAATACGGCTGTACCACTCAATCCCTACACAAGTGTCGATGCTTTCCATCAAGCACAAGGCTTGGCGGATGCGTGGGCAAAAGAAACGGGCAGACCTCTTGCGGATATCCGTTTATTAGCAGAGCGCTATGGTTTGGAAGCTGCGGAAATTCTTAACAAGTATCCGGAAAATTATTCTTATTGGCAGCTTGAGGCCGCTCAAGCCATCGATATGACGATGTGTTTGCATATGAGCGATTTTTACGCGCGCCGTGTGCCGCTCTTTTTGGCGGATCGCAATCATGGTGTGAAGTTCATGGATGAAATCGGCGCCGTCTTCCAGGAAAAACTAGGATGGAACGAAGCTCGTCTTAAAGAAGAAAAACATTTGCTTACGGAATACATGGCTCATGAAGTGGAATGGAAAAAACACTTCTAGAGATTTATTGATTCTCTTGGCTGATCAGGTTCACATAGTTTTTCGCAAGATCCAGGAAGTTTTGATAGGAGTCGGATTTGTCCAGGCTCTTAAGAAGTTTTGCGCCTTCTTGTTGACCTCCATGTTTTAAACCCATTTGATTTGCCAAATAAAGAGACATCTCCTGTCCATCTTGAATGTCTTTTTTGCTGACAGCTTTTGCCGGATCAAGATCAAAATAGGTATTAAATCTTTCTCGAACCAAGAACACGTCATTGCCACTTTGAAGAAAACCATAAGGGCCCGCGACTTTTTCTGACGGACGGTATATTTTACTTACGTCGTTAAAACGGTCCAATGCGGCTGGTTGTGCGGCAAAGAGAGAAGATGCAGGATCAGTTTCCAGTTTGAATTCCCAAACATGTCTTTTGCTATTTTTTTCTAGCAAAAACCAGAAACGGGGAAGTCCCATACTGCCACCCGAATCTTTGATGCGATAACCAACATCTAAAATCGAATAGTCTTGCATAAGATTATTAAAAGTCTCCAATGACCTTTGATAAAGATCTTGAACCTCTTTAGGGGCCGTTGATAGCGAAGACACAGGAGCATTCCCGCTGAACTTTTTATTCTGCGTAATTTTATCTAGATACTTCCCCTGTCGCTCTGAGAATTTGTCAGCCGATTTTGACTCTACAGAAGTAAGATAATCTGGTTTGGACATGGTCTGGCCAGATAAGCCGTCTAAATAAGATTTGTAAAGATCCTTGGGGTGCACTTTAAAATCTGAGATTTGGTTTCCAACAAAGTACCTTAAAAAATCTCCAGCCAAAGGAGCATTCACACCGGAATCATCAACGTCGATCAATGCGTATTCGCGTTTGCCATTTTTAAGAGGAATATCTCCAAAATTTAAAATGTGCGGGTCACCAGAAACAACGCCACGGGCTTCAAGCAGTGGTGATTTTTGCGAACGCAGCCAATTCCAGTAATGAGGCGCGTTCGAACGAAAACCCATAAATAAATCTGCAGAAACTTTTCTCCAAGAACCATCAATCGCTAGAGACTTTGCGGGAACACCTTCGGAAAATAAAGAGCGGCACGCGGAGCCTTCAGCATGAACAGAACCTGGCGCTAAAACGGTCAGCGACGTCAAAACGCTCGACAGGAAAAGTTGCTGAGATATCGCTAAAACATTTTTTAGTAAGGGTTTTGTCATATCTTTTTTAAGAATTCAAAAAGAGGGCCTAAGCGCATCTCTTAATTGCGTCACCACTGTCTAAGAATAAGACACTTTTCCTTACAGTCACGTAAAGATCTCCTTTTTAAATGCAGCCCGCATTGCAGGAAAGTGGCCCCCTATTTGCTTTCTCTTCCCCGAGGATGTTTTTTCTAAAAAGACGGGTTTGTTATGAAATTGAATGTGCCTTTAGCAATGACGATTTTCACGTTGGCTCTCAGTGCTTGCTCAAACGGCGGCGGTGGTGGAGGCACTCCTGTCACTCCCATTACGCCGAACGCTCCAGCTCCGACGACAACGGTTCCTGATGTCCCTGGCGAATTTACTTATGAGTATAAATTCAACGGTTGCTCTACAGGAAAACACAAACTCTTATCTAAAAAAGAATTTTGTGATGCCCTTTTAAACGATACACTTAATAACGGTTGTGCTCGTGAACTTCGAATTGAAAATTACAATCGCAGTTGCACAACTCTTCAACCAGCCAACCCTGGAGCCTTACCAGCGGCCAGCACGGCTCGTTGTATCGTGAACGGAATGGATTTGAAAGATCGCACGTTCCTCGACAACATCAATCCTTTTAATCCACAAAGACGTCAAAGCTTCCGCGATATTTTCTGGGATGCTCATAGACAGCAGTCTTACAATATTCTTTTTTCTGCGGTCGATTCTTATGGCAAAGCGAGCTTCATCATGACGCCTTCCTCAGGAACTTATTCGGCTATGGGTCAAATTCAGTTGCAGCAGAAGAAAGGAATGGACACATTCTCTGTGACTTCTGGTTTGGGTTCGCAGATTCGCATGGTTGTGACGAACTACAATATGGAAAAGGAAGTCGAGACGGTGTGTCTTTCTGACAAGTCGTTCAAAAAACCGAAAGTCGACTTGAGTCGTGTGCGCTGTACCTACCGCTTGGGTGACATGAGCGATCGCAACCCTTCCAAAGAAGAGATTTTTGCTTGGGATACTCGTCACGAAATTCAAAAAGAAATTTTCCGCAGTCGTCAGAGAGAATCCATTGTCGTTCGTCTGAAACCCGCTTCCCAAGGGCAAGAGGAGCGAGTGGAGATTGAAGCAATTGAGGTGGATTTAGATAAAACTTTGAAAGCGGAAAGTACTTTGAACGAAGGCCTGCAAGTTCGCTATCAAGGTCGTCAGTCCAGGACTGATCTTGTGGTCTCTTGTGCACCCGCGTCAAAATAACTGAAATTAGGTCTAAATATCTGCATTGACTCTGCTTTTCATCGCTCCTAGACTTGGAATGAAAAGTGAGAGTCAGCATGAGTTTTTTTGACAAAGTTCAAGATTATTTTTCGAATGATATTGCCATCGACCTTGGCACCGCGAACACCCTAGTTTACGTCAAAGGACGCGGGATTATTCTCGATGAGCCTTCTGTTGTTGCGGTTCAAAAAAATTATCGCGGAATGCAGAATCGTGTTCTTGCTGTAGGTAAAGAAGCCAAGGACATGCTTGGTCGTACACCTGGAAGCATCGTTGCGATTCGTCCGATTAAAGACGGTGTTATCGCCGACTTCGAAGTGACTCAATCCATGCTTAAATATTTCATCGGAAAATCTTTGGGCGAGAAAAAATCTTTCATCCGCCCACGCATCATCATCTGCGTTCCTTACGGAATCACTCAAGTTGAAAAACGCGCGGTGAAAGAAGCAGCTCAATCAGCGGGCGCTCGTGAAGTGTACTTGATCGAAGAGCCAATGGCAGCGGCGATCGGTGCAGGTCTTCCAATTACTGAACCATCAGGCAACATGGTTGTTGATATGGGCGGTGGTACAACAGGTGTCGCTGTGATTTCTTTGGGCGGTATCGTTTACTGTAAATCAATCAAAGTTGCCGGTGATAAATTTGATGAAGCGATCGTGAACTACGTTCGTCGCCAATTCAACTTGTTGATCGGTGAAAGAACTGCTGAAAATATCAAAATCCAAATCGGAAATGCTTATCCATTCGAAGAAGAAAAATCCATGGAGATCAAAGGCCGTGACCTCGTAGCGGGCGCGCCTAAGACAATCGAAATCACTTCTTCTCAAGTGAACGATGCTTTGATGGATCCTTTGTCTGAAGTTGTCGACGCTGTTCGCACAGCACTTGAAAAAACTCCGCCAGAACTTGCTTCTGATATCGTGGACAACGGTATCGTGTTGACGGGCGGGGGAGCTTTGCTGGCGAACCTGGATGTTCTTTTGAGAGAGAGAACTGGACTCCCAGTTTCCATCGCGGAAGATCCATTGAGCTGTGTTGTGATGGGTTCGGGCAAAGTTCTCGACCAGCTAGACCTTCTCAGACAGCTTACAGTCGATTAGTATTAAGAAGTTGCTTCCAATTTTTGAACAGCTTCTCTTGTAAAAAAGGTGTCAATGACTGAGGCCGACGTACAATCTATCGCTTTGTTTTTCTACTTTGCTTTGCTCGATGATCAAAAAGCGATAGAGGCTTCATCTCAGGCTCTGGCCCTTGGTCGAGCTCGCAAACAAAGAAATCCTGACTTAAAAAATTCTGTCGCAATTGTGGCTGCCACCAAATCAGTGTGGGACCGCTACAAAGCGCGTGTAGCTCGCGGTCGTCCGAACACATCTGTTGAATCCGGTTGGTTGATTCCCGAAGGCTTAGATCTAGGCCCTTGGCGCGAATTTCAGAAATCGGCTTCCGAGGACGAGCTTTTAACTGTGATCTGGTCTAAAATTTTAAGAATTGAAGATGATGATATTTCAGAAGGCTTGGGGATTACTCAAGGTACGATTCGCTATCGTTTAGGAAGAGCGCTTCGTAAATTGGGAAGCATGACTCAAGGTGTGAGTAAGTTAAAGCATGGCTCAGCAGGAAAATAAAATTCCACTTTCCAAAAAAGGCAAAAGGGAGATTTCTCCTTTTATTGGTCATGAACTTCTTTATGACTATCTTTCTGGAAGTCTAGATAAAGAACGTCGCGCGGCCGTTGAAGATCACGTGAAATTTTCGCGAGACGCTCAATTGGACCTAACGAAAATTCAGAATGGTCAAACCTATGCGGAGCGATTGGCCGACACAGTGGTGTCTCAACCGATCATTGCGCAAATCAGTGCTCCTTCAAGTTATCTTTCAGTTCTTATGCAAAAATCCAACTTCGATAAATGGCCGCAAGGCTTGAAGTGGGGATTGGAAGCTCTTGTTGTCGTTGTCGCTATCGTGACTCTGCTCACTGTGACTCCATGGCAAAAAGTCATGCAGTTGGGCGTAGGAACGGGATCTAAAGAAGTTGTTTTGGCGGAAGTTTCTAAAAATACTTCATCAGAGCCCTCTCCGGCGATTGAAGAAAAACCTGAATTCGTCGATGAAGGCGTAAGCAAGGAAACTTCGAAAGAACACGGAAAAGAAACAGCGAAAGAAACAACCGTTGCTAAAACGACTGAAACTCCAAAAGCTTCACCGACGGCAGCAGCAACTGTTGCAGCGACAACCGCAGTTCCTAAAAAAGAAGAAAAAACAGCAGCGCCAGAGACAGCTCCAGCCGCAGCCTCTGGCGGATTTCTTTATCGTGGTGAAATTGCGGTGACTAATATTGATGTCATCGGTCCGAAGATCACTGAAAAAATCAATGAACTTGGCGGTCGTAAAGCCGGTTCGGTGGAACTTGGTTGGAAAAAAACTCCAGGCTCTATGTACTATCACTTCACAATTCCTGAAGCAAAATATCAGGATCTACTGACGTTCTTAGGAACTTATGGAAAACCTAAGATCGGTAAAGAAAAACATCCGCGCGTTATGCCTGACGGGATCGTGCGTATGATTATCACAGTGGATGAAGCTAAAAAGTGAAAACCCTAAGGAAGAAACCTAAAAGATCATTGCGTACGATCTTGATCGTTTGGTTTGTTCTTTTCTCTGTCGTTCCTCTGGCCTTCGTTACAATTTATTCGATGGTGAAGTATGAAAAAGCCATCGACCATGAGTTATCCCAACGTTTAAGTGGCAACGCCCGTGAAATCGAGTTGGTTCTTTCAGATTTACGCGCAAGCCTTCAACAAAAACGCGATAAGTACATTCGTGATCCAAGTTTGATTTATCACGTGACCGTTGGAGACGGCGCGACGATTCGTTCCCTGACTTCACAGTGGATTAAGACGGATAATATTTCTAGTCTCACGTTCTTTGATCGCGAAGGCCGCATGCTCGCTTCTGTTTTTAAGGATGACAAAGACAATGTGCGCAGTTTCGTGCCTGTTCAAGACGCCGTATTTTTATCCGCGAAATACATGGCGCAAGTGAAAGATGAAAAAGAAATCGCACTTGCAGAGTTCGGCGAAAATCAAAAACTCAATCTCATCCTCATTTCCAAGATCACAGGAGCCGGGGGACGCTCTGTCGGTTATGTGGAACAGATTGTGGATTTAGATAAAGCCTTTGCTAACAAAATGAAGAACCGCCTGAAATTGGAGCTGATCGTGTTTAAGGAAGGCGGTCAGGTTGTGGTGGCAAGCCATCCGGATTTTTATCTCTATAAAAAAGATTTCTTTAAGCCTTATTTCCGTCCTGGTGCAGAGCCCTTCTTTGATTTGAATGTGCGCACAACTCCTTATGGATTTTTAATTTATCCGATTGATTGGGGTATCACTAAATTCTACGTGGCACTCGGAGCTTCAAAAAGTGAAGCGAAAGCCGTTCTTAAGAACGTAAACTATGCGTTTATTACGGTCGTCGGTGCCGTCATTCTACTTTTGATTCTAACAATTCTTGTGACTTCAAGCTGGGTGTTGAAGCCGCTCTATGATTTGGTAGAAGCCCTGCAATCTTTCGAGTCACAAGAACAGTTAGTCACCATTCCCGTAAAAAACGATACAGAGATTGGCCTTCTTACTGAATCTTTCAATGAGATGAGTAAAAAAATCTGGCAAGCGCGTTCGGATCTTCGTAAAAAAATCACGGAACTAGAAGCTGCCAATAAAGAACTCAAAGATACGCAAACAAAACTCGTTCACTCAGCAAAAATGGTCAGCTTGGGTCAACTTGTGGCAGGTGTTGCGCATGAGTTGAATAATCCGATTGGATTTATTTACAGCAATATGACTCATCTTAAAGAGTATTCAGAAAAATTGATTGAGCTTGCGGAAGTCGCTGAAAAAGATCCTCCGAAGCTACATGCTCTTAAAGAGGAATACGAATTTGATTACATCGTTAAGGATCTTCCGAAACTGGTAGCGTCTTGCCAAGACGGTGCACGCCGCACGCGTGACATTGTTTTGGGCTTAAGAAATTTCTCTCGTTTGGAAGAGGCAAAACTGCAAGAAATCGACGTTCATCAAAGTCTCGATACAACGCTCAATCTTTTGCAGGGGGAAATCAAAAACCGTATTGAGATTCACAGACAGTATGAACCAACTCCATTGATTCACTGTTATGCAAGTCAGATCAATCAGGTCTTCATGAACATTCTGTCGAATGCAGTTCAGGCCATTGAAGGCACGGGACATATTTGGATTTCAACGACAGCTTTGAAAGACTACAAAGGCTCCAAAGATCGTCGCGGTTGGGTGCAAGTCTCAATTCAAGACAGCGGCAAAGGCATGTCAGCAGAGACTTTGGAGAAAATTTTCGATCCATTCTTCACCACTAAAGGTGTGGGGCAGGGAACGGGTCTTGGACTGAGTATTTCTTACGGTATCGTGCAAAATCACGGGGGAGAAATTCAAGCGCGCTCGGAAGTGGGCGTGGGCACTGAGTTTATCGTGATTATCCCTGTTTATCCGCCCATCCAAGAAAAGAATCCTCAACCTTTGGCCTAAAGCTTTCGTCTAGATTCTCCGAGAAGTTTGATATGAAGCTTCTGGGATGCGTTCTTATTACTCTCGGTTCCTCAACAGTCTTTGCTAAAAGCAAAAGTCTTTATCTTGCAGGAACAGTTCCCCTCCGTGCAGAAGTCAGCATTGAGACTTCTAAAGAGGGCTCTGCCAAAGTTGTTTCGAAAAGTTCTCCAGAGCTCAAAGTAAAAATTCAAAAACGCTCGCCAGCTTCCATCGTTGAGGTCTCTGCACCTTAAGAATCGTACCTATTGCCTAAAGGCTAGTTGTTCATATTCACCCAAAATGGCGATATTCGCGTCGTCATTCTTCGCATAACCTAAATTATATGATCAAAAATCTGTTAAGAGGCTTAGTTCCTCTGGCTTTTATTCTTCCGAGCGTTTCATTCGCGTTTCGTCTTTCTCCCATGGTCATCCGCTTTTCCCCGACCGGTTCCGGAGCTACACAGGTTCTGACTTTGGAAAATCCCGGTGGAGAAAAAACGCCCATTCAAATAGAAGCTTTCACGCGTACTGAAAATGAAAAGGGTGAAGAGGTTCGAAAAAAAACGGATGACTTCACGATTTATCCAGAACAAGTCGTCCTTCTTCCTAATGAAAAAAGAAACGTGCGTGTGACTTGGTCGGGCGACATCAATGCCACTGAAAAATCGTATCGCATTATTGCTTCGCAACTTCCGGTGGAATTCCGGGACAGAAATTTCAAACCCAAAAAAGCGGGCGTAAATCTAAATTTTCTTCTTCAGTATGTTGCTTCGGCGTATGTGACGCCCGAAGGAGCTGTGGCGAAAATAAAAGTGAAAGATGTAAAACATATCGATGCAAAAAAGATTTCCGTCACAGTGGTGAACGAAGGAACAGCACACAAAGTTTTAAAAGTAAAAAAACTTAAACTCTTTGCCGGAGACAAACTCGTTTCTGAAATCGAAAATCCTAAAGAGTTCGATAGCATAAATTTACTTCCAGGTTCGCAAAAAAATATTACCGTTGTTTCGTCAAAAGAAGTCACAGGTTCTCCTTCGCGTGGAGAGCTGGAGCTTGCGGAGATCGGTGATTGAGATATTTTCTAAGTCTCATCTTAGCGATGTTGCTTCCGTTCATTTCGGCATTTGCTCAAGGGCCTCGTCCGGCTTTGGCGAAGCCTTATTTGGTGGCACCGTTATTATTGGATGGAACTCTTCTTGGAGAGGCTTGGATTTTTCCACGTGACGAAAAGAAATCTTTTTCAATTGAAGCAAGGCCTCTCTTAGAAGGTTTGCGCCCCACACTCAAAGAAGATCTTTTTAAAAATCTTGAAAAAAGAGTCAACCCCGAAGGCGTTCTGAGTCTTTACGATCTGGAATCTTCAGGTTTAAGTGTGCGTTTTGATGAAAACTCTTTAGAAATGCATTTGGACTTGCCGCTCAAATATCGTAAAGGCAGTGACTTGAATTTGAATTATATGGAAGGAACGGAGCAAACGTTTCTTCGGCCGACGGCGCAAAGTGGTTATATTAACTTACGCGCGCAGCAGTCTTATCAATATGGTAATGCCGTTGAAGATCAAAAACTTCCTGCGACAGGACACGTGGATTTTGTAGAAAACGTGCATGGTGTTGTTTTGGAATCTATGGCGGATTATTTAGAACACGCCGATCATCCATGGAAACGCCAAGACACACGTCTTCGCTATGACGATGAAGAAAGCATGATTCGTTATACTTTGGGTGATTTGACCTTGGGATCTCGTGGATTTCAGGTGTCTCCGAATATCGCGGGTCTTTCGGTTGTTAAAGAATTTTCGATTCAGCCTTACAAGACTCTTCGTCCTCTAAGCAATACGGAGATCGTGATCAAGCGTCCTTCACTTGTTGAGATTTACGTGAATGGATTTTTATTCAGCCAAATTCGTCTGGCCCCAGGAATTTTTAACATCCGTGATTTTCCTCTGGCATCAGGTCAGAACAACGTCAAAGTCAAAATTCGCGACGACCTTGGACAAGAAGAGACATTTGATTTTTCCGTTCTGTTTGAAAATACGCTTTTAGGTAAAGGTGTGCATGAATTTTCATACGCCATCGGTTTGCCTTGGACCGAGTCGGGTGCCGACCGAGCTTATGATAACAAGGCAGCTCTAGGAACTGTGTTTCATCGGATGGGGCTGAGTGACCAAGTGACTTTTGGTTTAAACTACCAAAATTATTTATCTCAGGCTCTCACGGGAGTTGAATTCTCTGGAATTGCAAACTGGGGATATCTGTCTGTTGAAGGGGCTTACTCTACTCAATCTTCGCAAGTGGAAGGTTATGCCGAACGGCTGCGCTATCGCAGTTTAGATCGTATGTTTGGTCAAGACGTTCCGGTGGTGTTGACGTTAGAAGCGGAAAATCGCGATAAACAATTCTCCCCAGTATCAGTTCTGAACTTGGGAATCATCAATTATCTGCGTCGCTATGATGGACAATTGAACTTCCGCATTGGCGGAGCCTCGGTGTTTGGTATTGGAGCTGGTTCCCTTGAAATACCTTCAGGCGAAGATCAAAGAGTTTATCGAGCGAATTTTATTACGCCATTGAACCTGCAGACGCGTTTGGAGTTGAGTTACAATAAAACAGTTGCAACCACGGGCGACGAAAGGTTTTTTGTTTCAATTTACTGGAATGAAAGCCAAGGAAAGTACAGTGCGAGTGCTTACTACGATTCTCTTCAAAAAAGTTCGAATGTGGCATTTAACCGCAATAACCTTTACAAGTATGACGACTTTCGCGCCACGGCCTCTGTTTCAAATACAGAACAAAATACCTCGGGAAATCTTTCAGCAGAGTATTTGGCACAACCTTTCAGTGTCCGCTTAGAACACTACACTCTCCACCAAAACGGAGAAGACACAAACACTACAGGTCTGGGAGTCAACACTGGCTTTGCATGGGTAGGCTCGCGTGGAGCATTCACGCAACCGATCAACGATAGCTTTGTTCTTTTGTATTCTGAAAATCTTCCACCGGGACAAGAACTCGTTGTTAATCCGCGAGGCAAGCGTGGCGATGCGCAACTTGGCCCGCGTCACACGACCGTTCTGTGGGATCAATCAGCTTATTATAAGAATACAGTGAATGTTGATTCTACTTCATTGCCTGTCGGCTACTTGTTGAGCAAAGAGTACTATGGCACTCAACCAACATATCGTAGCGGTATTCTTATTGATTTGAATTTAAAGAAAAAAGTGATGGTCAAAGGAAGAATGAAAAATGCCAGGGGTGAAGCTTTAGCTTTCTTTGCCGGTGACGTTGTGAACTCTCAAGGACAGTTGGTCGACAATAATTTCTTCACAAATAAAAACGGTGGCTTCCTCATTGAGGGCCTTGAGCCGGGCGAATACAAAATCATGACAGATCACGCTGAATATGGTCCGATCACTTTCAAAGTTCTCGATACGGCGATAAACCAGCAAGATCTTGGTGAGGTGATTGTAAAAGAGGAAGGAAATCCATGAGACATTTTGCCTTCGTCCTTCTTTTAATTTTAGTAAAACAAACTTCGATGGCAGCGGAATGCACGAATATGCAATTTCAGACGGCGCAGACGAATATTGATTTTACGACGTCTTTAACAGTACAGCCCACAATAACCGTGAAGGCAAACACCCATCCGGGGCCTTGTGACTTCTTTATAACTTTTGATTATGGTACTTCCACATCAGCGACAGGCCGAAGCTTGAAAGCCGGAAGCAGTCAGTGGCCTTTTCAACTCTATAAAAATTCTTCAGCGACACAAATTTTAAAGAGGTTTCCGAATGTCTCCAGCAATAGCGATGTCGTCACTGGATATTTAGCGGACGGAAGCAGTGATCGGCAGGTGAATGTTTCTTATTGGGCGATTTTAAATACCACAAATCCCTGGCTGCGTTTCGGAAACTACACCGAAACAATCACGGCGAATCTTTATCGTGGAACGATTTCAAGTTATACCTTCGTGGAATCTAGAAGTATCTCATTCAATTACAATGCTCCGAAACGTGTGGATATATCCTTGGTCGCGACAGGTGCGGCTTTCAATATTAACGACACGACCGAGACTATGAACTTCGGAACTATTTCTTCGGGAGCAAGCCGTAGTGCAGACGTCATTGTAAAATACAACGCGGGTTACACTCTTTACGCTTCGTCGGCGAATAACGGAAGACTTAAGCACCAAACGCAAAATCAATATATTCCATACTCGATCACGTTCAGAGGAACTTCCGTAAATCTCAATACTTCTTCATCATCCCCCGTGCAGGTATTTAGAGAGTTTGGAACTTCTCCAGCCAGCGGTTTGGTGATTCCGGTCACGGCAACGATTGGGACAGTTTCAGTTTCGCAAACAGGAACCTATCAGGATACGATCACCCTCACGGTGCAGTCCTCAGAATAAAAGAAGACCCGCTTTTTTAGCAGGCCTTCTAAAATACCCTATTGATAATTTCAATTAGTTAGCAACGATAGCAACAGTCAATGTATCTTGGTAAGTACCCGCTGGAGCTGTAGAGTATGCAGTCACTTCAGCAACAACGTCTGAAGTATCGTTCGTTAAACCAGTCAATGAAGTCACGTTTTTAACCATAACGCCTGCCACTGTTGGTGTTACAGCTGTTGCACCGTCATAACCAATTTTGTAACTTGTTTTCTTAGTAGCATCAGCTGTGTTTCTCAATTCGCCACCCGTTGCTGAAGAGATATAGATTTTATAACCAGCCAAGTTATTAGAAGTTTCAGCAACTGAAGCAACGTTTTTACCCGTTTCGCCAGCTACGATATTCAAAGTCGTGTTGTTTGTGCCATTCGCAGTAACCACAACGTCATTGATGGCGTTGACAGTACCTTGAAGTAAAAGAGTGCCTGAGCTTGCAGCCATAGCTGTGCTTCCAAGGGCTAGAGTGGTCATAACTGCGGTTGCAAGTTTTGTGATATTCATTTTGGGGATCCTTTCGATCATTGCAATTGGTTAATCCATTTTTCACCGAATCTTTACTTCACGAGGTATGCCACGTATTAAATCGTTTATATTTAAGACGGAGGCGCAGAGGTCTGATCAGGATTTTTACAAACTTGCAAAAAAGGCTTAACATCACCCGTCCGGAGTATGTTCTTTCGATCAAAATGTCTCAACAGGATACGAGAAGACCTCTTTTTCTTAAGAATGTCTCGGAAACGCCGATAAGGCCTTTATGACGTCCCAGAAGTCTAATAAGGAAAGATCCATGTTCTTCGCCTTGCTGCTCTTTATTGGAGCGGCAGGATTGATCTTTGCTTATCTGGGAGCTGAAGATCCAAAGCCTAAGGTGGTTGGACCTGCGCCGACGGCGAAATCAGAAAAGTATGAAAAGTCCGTGAACAGACACCTGATGTTCACAAATGAAAAGATGGAGTTGGAACGCCAGCGCATGCAAGTGGAAAACGCTCGCTTACTCAATACCGATTTCAATTCTACTCAACCGCAAAGAGCTTATCAAAACGAAAACCATTTGGATCTTTCCTCGGATACTCGCGCTCAAGAGTTGGCCAATGAATTAGGGCGTGGAGAAAAACAAGAAGAATATGCAACTCCTCACGATGTCGTTCAGAGAGAGCTTTTCAATGCTCAGCAAATGCGTGAATATTCGCAAGCCTACAAAGAAGAATACGCACGCCAGTTTGTAGAAAACGCACGCCGTGGCGGTTACAAAGTTATATTAAGTGAAGATCTCACTCGTGTGATTTCTGTGACTCCACTTCGTAATCCAAGCCAATCAGTGAATACGAACATGCAGTTGTTCGGTTCTGGCAGTGAAGCTCTTCAGTAAAGATACAGATCCTTATTCTTCTTCCATTTTTTAAAATGCCCGTGATCAGCCATGCTGTAGTACTGCGTTTTTGTCATGACGATGTGATCGTTGAGAGGAATTTGTAGAAGTACTGAAGCCTGATGAATTTTTCGAGTAAGAATAAGATCTTGTTCCGAGGGGAGCACTTGGTCACTGGGATGGTTGTGCGCCATGATAAAAGAACTCGCGTTGCACAATATGAGAATTCTAAAAATATCTCGCGGATGTACCAGGCAGTGATCTGCCGTGCCACGAAAAACCATTTCAATTTTAATAGCTTCCATTTGTGAGTTGAGTGCAATCAGCCACACTTCCTCGGCATAAGGATTGATTTGTGCGCGGAGACATTCAAAAGCTTGGAGACTTGAGGACACTTCAGACATGTTTTTTTCAAGTGCAAATTAAACGTGTTTCCAGAGACGAAATAAAGCGTTTCTAGAGGTCGGTTTGGGACTTGCGTGTCCGAAAACATCGACATAGACTTTGGGGGTATGTCCCTTAGGGGTAGGAAGGTATTATGAAAAAGAATCTTACATTGGCAGCTCTTTCTCTTTCTTTTTTAGCGGTAACAAGTTGCGGTCCTAAAGCGTTTGTTAAGGGTCAGTACGATGACGTGAATCGTGAAAACTTGATGAACGACCAGTGGTCTGAGACTGATATGCAAAAAGCAGTTGCCGATCTTGTCGCAAGCTTGATGCAATCTCCAGCGATCAACCAAGCTAAAAAAATGCCAGTAGTGATGGTGACGGGTTTGCAAAACAAAACAAGCGAACACATCGACACTCAAAGCATCATGGACATGGTTCGTGTTGAACTTATGAAATCAGGTAAAGTCGGTTTCATCGATAAAGAGGCTCGTCAAGATATCGCTGATGAATACAACTATCAAAACTCAGGCATGGTGGCAGACGAATCTAAAAAAGGCCCAGGTGGCCAAGTTGGAGCTGACTTCATCATCAACGGACGTTTGGATTCCATCGTTCAAGAAGTTGGAAAAGACAAGTCTGTATACTACAAACTGACTTTGAATTTGACGAATCTAAAAAGCAGCATGATCACTTGGTCTGATCAAAAACAAATTCGTAAAACATTTAAGAAAAAATCTATTGGTCTTTAATTAAATGAAACGTTTTTCACAAAGACTCACGCCTGTCGTGGGTCTTTTTTTTCTTCTAAATCTCTTAGGGTGTGCGACTTACCAAAGCAAAGTTCAAAGCGCACGCGAGGCCCTGTCTCGTCGTGATTTTGATAAAGCTCTGACGGAGCTAAAACCCTTGGCGGAGAAGGAAAATGACGACCAACTGGTCTATCTTTTGGATTACGGAGTGGCTTTGCAAGTCGCCGGAAAACTCAAAGAAAGTAATGAGATTTTTTTAAAAGCCGACCGCTTGGCTGAAATGGTGGACTACCAGTCTGTCTCTCGTATTGCGGGTTCTTTAGCCTTGAATGAAGAAATGGTTCAGTACAAGGGCGACACTTTTGAAAAGATCTTTATTAACGCGTATCTTGCGATGAATTTTTTAGAGATGGGCCAATTAGATGATGCCCTCGTAGAGGCCCGTCGTATCAATGAAAAATATCTTAAATACCGTGCAGATGAAAAGAAGGCTTTTGAACTCAATTCGTTCAGCAAATATTTGTCAGCGGTGATTTGGGAAGCCAGCCGCAATTACGATGATGCTTACATCGCTTACAATGAAGCATATAAAATTGATCCAACGATTTCGACCATTCACGAAGACTTGATTCGGTCGGCAAAACTTGCGCGTCGTATGGATACCTATCAGAGTTGGAAAAAACAGTTTCCTGAAGTGAAGGAACAATCTTCTTGGTATGAAAAAAACCTGGGCGAGCTTGTCGTGATTTATCAGCAGGGGTGGGGACCAAGAAAGGTCGCGAGCCCCAATGAATATCGTTTTCCCACGTTGATGCCGACGTACAGTGAAACTCAGCAAGCGCGCGTAGATATCGAACAAAAATCTTATTTAAGTCGCGAAGTCTATGACGTGCAAAAAGCGGCTATCGAAACTTTGCGTGATGACCAGGGGATCCTGATTGCAAAACGCATTGGCGGTATCGCTACAAAAGCGGTTCTTTCGGATCAAGTACGACAAAAGAACGAACTCTTGGGAAGTCTTACTTGGATCGCTTTAAATGTCGCCGATCGCGCGGATGTACGTCAGTGGTCGACGTTGCCACAGACAATTCAAATGATTCGCATCCCACTTGCGGCGGGAAAATATAAATTCAATATCGAAGGATTAAACTCTTCCGGCGGATACACGACGGAGAGTCTTGAGAATCAGGAAGTCGAAATCAAAGCCGGACAAAAGAAATTCATCGTCTGGCGCTCGTTAAAGTAATTATTTTTGTATTCGAATCTTGGTGCCCTCGTGTATTTGGTCACCAGGAAAAAGAATGACCTCTTCGCCTTCCTGCAATCCACTTTGAACCAAAGCATCAGTTTCATTCTTTTTTGCAATAGACAAGGTTTTTAATCGTGCGCGTTTGTCTTTGACGACATAAACGGCCCAATTGTTTTCTTGCTTGAATAAGGCCCCTAGTGGAACTGTTAAAACATTGTTGGACGTGTATAGAGTGATGAAAAGTTCCACGTGAAAGTTATCGCCAATGCGGGCGTTGGGCCGATTGATGAATTGAACGTAAACTTCTGTTTTTTCTTCTTCAATTCCTAAGGCAGAGAGTTTCATAAACCCTGCACGACTGATCCGGCTGACTTTGGCCTCCACAGCTTCTTCATTGCCAATGCCGGTAACTTTTGTTTCTGCCCCTTCGGGAATTCTTACGGCATCTGTGGTTAAAACCTCAGCGACAATCTCCAGGTTGTCTGGATCGATAACATCAACAATGGGCTCACCTCTTAAAATGGGCCCTGCAGATTCACGATAGACCTTAGAGATAACGCCGGTCATGGGGCTGACGACATCTTTTCTGATATCCCAGAATAAAGTTGTGATTCGTTGTCCTTTTTCAACATTGTCTCCGACTTGAAGATCCACGCGTTCTAAGTCGCCAGTGGCGTATGCTACGACGGTCATTTTTGTTTTGGATTTGATGGTACCATCGACGCGAAGATGTTCTTCAAAAGATCCCCGCTTTACCAAGGAGGTTTGCACAGATACAGGTTGCTCTCGAAATAAGATCCAGAGACTTACCAGCAAAAGTATACACAAAGCTCCGTACACGAATTTTTTCATGTGTTTACTCCCGAGCTTTCAGAGCTTCTGTCATGCTGAGGGATCGAACTTTGGTAAGTAAAAACCAACCCGTTAGAAAATAAGTTAACACAATAACGGTAACGGCGAGAGCGTAAGTTTTAATGTCAATTACCAGTGGAAAATTAAACGTGTCAGTGTGGATCCACTTAGTACTGAGGTAAGACAAACCATAACCCAGGAAAAGTCCCGGTGGTAAAGCAAGACACACTTGGATGCCCATTTCCAAATAGAGAATCCGAAAAACTTCCGGCGTTTTAAAGCCCATAATTCTCATGCTGGCCAACTCCCAGGCCTTTTCGGAAAGATTGATGCGAGACATGTTAAATAAAACGGCTCCCGAGATTGTGATGGCAAATGCCACAAGGATCATGGTGAATGTCAATATCATTCCTGAAAGAGTGGCGTTGAAACTTTCAAATAGAAGTCTTTTTACGGTCACGGAGGCCACTTCAGGAAATTGTTTAAGCCGGATGTAGATCTGTTCCGCCATGCCTGGGTCCATGCGTGCATAGACGGAACTGATGCTGGGGGTTTCTGAAATCCAGTGATGTAGATCAGTCCTTGTCGCGTAAATAGAGGAACCTACAATGTCATCAACAAATCCTCCAACAACGGCGGAAAAATCGGGATGACTTTTGTCGGCCAGCTCAAAGGTTACGGTATCACCTTCTTGAAGACCGAACTTCTTTTGAAAGTAGGCGCTTAACAGCACCTGACCATCTTTGAATTTTATGGGTTCTCCCTGACGATTAAGAATACGCCGCAATGTTGAAACTCCATCGGGCGAAGCAATCACGGAATCTTTTTTAAAATTTTTAAAATGCAGTCTGACTGGAATGGACCGGACACCTTCGACCATGAAAATTCCAGGAATTCTTTCGATTTCAGAAAGAACGTCCAGCTTCCGGGGATGATTAAAATTGATTTCTAAATCCTCGCGTTGGCTTTCTTGAAACTGTCTTTGGATGACAAAATCGATGATGTCGGACCAAAAACTTCCGTTTACCAAAATCGCGGTGGAAGCACAAATGCCAAGAATAGAAAGAAAGGATCGCCAGGGACGCGAAAGAATATTCCTCAGAATTATTTTAACCTGAGTTTTTCTGGAGGCAATCAAACCTTCTTTTTCTAAAAAGCTGCGATGAAACCTTGATGGTGTTGGGGGACGCATGGCTTCGGCGGGATTTAGGGCAAAAACCTCTAGCAGAGAAAAAGAAGAAGCGAGCCAACCTGGAACTAAGCCTGCGACGATGCCAAGAAGAATAGCCTGGCGCGAAAGTGAGAAGCTGATCTGAGGAAATCTGAAATAACGTTCGTATAAAACCGCATACCATTCTCCAATACCTTGTGCAAAAAGGATGGAAGGCAGAATGCCCAGAAGTAAAATAATGGTGACCAGTTTCCAATAATAAATAATTAGTTCCCTAGAAGAATACCCCAAGGATTTAAGTGCCGCGATCTGTGTGCGTTGAAGTCCGATCAACCGACTCATGACCGTGTGAAGTATAAAGGCCGCGACGACAATAAAAATTCCGGGAACAACTGAAGACATGGATTTTTGTTGTCGAATTTCATCTTGAACAAAAAGATGACTGATCTGGCGACTGCGATCGTAAGATCCGACACTGCCATAGGGTGCAAGCAGAATGTCGAGACTCTTTTGCGACCTCTCAAGACTGGCTCCAGGCGTGACTTTGACGACAAGACTGTTAAAAGCGCCTTGCATATCAGACAATCTTTCAAGGTCTTCGTGAAGCATCCAAAGAACTCCGAAGTGCAAGTCGTCAGGGAAAAGTGCCACCGGGCTGAGGGCGTAAACGTATTCAGGAGACAAACCAATACCGGACACTTGCAGACGTCGTTTTTGTCCTTTCAAAGAAACAAAAAAGGAATTCCCAGGATTTAGATGATGGGCCTTAGCAAAACTTTCGTGAACCAAGACTTCAATAGTGCTGCTTTTCTCAGGCCAACGGCCTTGGCGAAGATATATTTTGTTAATCAAAGAGTTTGGTGAGTATGAAATGAAACGCCCTAAGGCGGGTTCTTTTTGACCGGGAATATCTAGCAGAGCATCTTCGACCAGACGTCCCTCGGCGATGTCGACCCCGTCGATATTCCGGATGGATTTTATCAGACTTTGCGGAGCACGGACCACATCTGCAAAGAGATCTGCAAATTGATATTGTTCATAATAAGAGTGTTGGGTTTCACGCAAAGAAGTATAAGCGCTCCACGAAGCAACTAGGACAGTGACCCCGCAAGCGACAAGAATCGCCATCGTGATAATTTGGATGCGAAGAGTTTTAAGATCGCGAAGAAGTTTTCTGGAGAGGGCCTTCACCAAAAAACCTCATCAATATGAACTTTCTGAGAGTTTATCTGTTGTTTGATAATCTTGCCGTCCCCAAGATATAGAACGCGATCTGCAAGTCCTGCGATGGCAGAGTTGTGGGTGATAACAACAACCAAAGTTCCCAACTCCCGGTGGACTTTGTCGATGGCTTGCAAAACAAGTTTCCCAGTCTGTAAATCCAATGCGCCGGTAGGCTCATCACAAAGAAGAATTTCAGGACGTTTTGCGATGGCGCGAGCGATGGCTACGCGCTGCTGTTCACCTCCCGAAAGTTGGGATGGAAAAAAGTCTTTTCGTGGTTCAAGACCCACTAAGCTTAGTGCTTCCACGGCACGGAGAGGATTGATGGAAATATCTGTGACTAACTCTACATTTTCTTGCGCGGATAAGTTGGGAATGAGGTTATAGAACTGAAAGACGAATCCAACATGGTCTCTTCTGTATACTGTCAGATCTTTGTCCGAGGCTCCTGTCAAAATATGATCTTTATAGCGGACATCACCAGAGGAAGGAGTATCCAGTCCTCCGAGAATATTAAGCAAAGTGGATTTTCCGCTTCCTGAAGCACCTAAGAGGACAACGAATTCCCCAGCGAAGAGTTCAAGATCAACGCCACGAAGAGCTTCAATTCTGACTTCGCCCATCAGATATTCTTTTTTTAAATCATGACTAATAAGAACAGGTACGGAGGAGGCCATGTCTGTCTCCATTCTGCTTCTTGAAATAGTAATTCATGCGTGGCTAAGCGCACTTTAAATAGAAGCAATGTCTGGAGATAAGAGGTGGAGGGGAGATGAAAATAAAAAAGGCTCCTTGCGGAGCCTTTTTACGTTTGAAACTGTCAAACTATCTTAGTTGTTCAACAAAGAAGTTCCAGGAAGGTTTGGAGTTTCGTCGTCTTGTTGAAGACCTGGAAGAACAGTCGCTTTTTCAGCAGCTACTTTTGCAGTAGTGTCTGTGTTGTAGCGAGTAGCAGCAGTTGCTACGCGGTTTTCCAAGTTTTGTTTTACGCTGTCAGTAGAAGCGTTTTCAACAACTGTGTTTACTTGTTGCTTAGTCATGTAGTCCTGAGGGAACGCGCCAAGCTTAGCCAAGTAACCAGAGATGCTTCCGTTACCGTTCTGGATGATTTCGCGAAGTGTGAAAAGAGGAGCGTATTGAGATGCTTTCTTTTCTGCTTCGAAAATGATCTGAGTCAAAGTAGCAGCAGTGATATCGTTTTTAGATTTATTATCGATAACCATTACTTCTTCATTTGTACGGATCATTTTAGCGATATCGTCCAAAGTCACATAGCAGCTTTGTTGAGTGTCGTAGAGTTTGCGGTTCTGATAGCGCTTGATGATTTTAACTTTAGAATTTGGCTTCGATGTCATTGTTTCGTTTTGGTTGATCAAAGTGCCTCCCAATTTGAAATTTCCCCAAAGTCTCAAGGAGATATAAGTGCCTTATGATTCAGCGTCCCCTTGCAGATGGGCGCAACCTATCCCTGCCGCCACCCCTTGTCAAGGGGTCCTCAAATCAAAAGAAAAGACTCCAGGCGTCAACGATTACGCAAATAAGCATTCGTTTTCCGAACTTTTACAGACCTTTGTCTAAAGTTTTCTCGAAATTAGGCCGAAATGTACTTAAATGGCCTTTCTTTGCGGGAAGAAATTTAATGAAAAATGAAGAAAAACAAGAGTTTAAGTCATCAGGTGTCCTGGCGCTGTTAGGATTGGTTGGCTTTTCGACGGCGATCATTGCGACCCCTTGGAACCGTCAAATGCAGGACTCTCGTATAGAAACTGCCCGCCAAAAGGCCGAAGTTGTGGGTTACCAGGTTGTGCAAATATATCGCGAGGCATCAAAATCACACCTGCATTCTAACAAGGTCACTGGCCGCAATCCCGCGTCTGTTGAGGAAAGTAAGGGAATTAACCCCGAAAATCTCCGTAGTACCGGAACTATGGGAATAGACCCCTGGGGGCAACCCTACCATTACAGAATTCTATCCACGGATTCTTTAGGCAGAGTGCGCATTCTTGTTTGGTCAGCTGGCCCGAATCAAAAAATCGAAACGGCTGACTTGGACAACGAAGACGCCGCTGTTAAAGAGCAACCTGTTTATTCTGGGGATGATATGGGGGTCCTTTTGAGCATGGCTCAGAATTAGGCAGTCCTTATCACGATTTAAGTCGCGATGAGGTCCTGTCTCAGCATTGTCTCATCAAGAAATTCTCAAAAAAAACCGATCAGCCTAGTGACCAAGGAGATTAAATGTTTCCATACACTAGGGCCGCGATATTACTCCCGCTTCTAACAACTCTCACAGCTTGTGCGACTTTCACGTCGAATGACTCGGACAAAGCTCCTTATTACGAAGCTTCTTTTGATGATAAAAATAGAGCGCCCGCTTCTTTTGCTCCTTCGGTCGTTGCACAAGATGGAAGTGGCACTTTGGATCCTCTCTACATGCGCACTCAAGCGGATTACTACTTCGCGATGGGTGAAGCCTACAGTCTTGATGGCAATTCGGCAAAAGCGGTTGAGTCTTTTAAGATGACCTTGGTTTACGATCAGGAATCTCCAGCGGTGAACATGCGTTTGGCGGCGGAGTACTTAAAGCAGGGTTTGATTTCTGAGTCTTTGGCGCAAGCTGAAGAAGCCGTGAAGAAAGATCCGAAGAGTGTTGACGCTCACTTGTTGGTGGGTGGTTTGTACTCTTCATTGAAGCTTTATCCAAAAGCATTGGCGGAATACAACACTGTGATGAAGTTGCAGCCAACGAACACAGAGGCGCCACTTTACATTGGTGCTTTGTATTCAGAGCAAAAGCAATCCGACACAGCAGTAAAGTATTTTGAATCCTTGGCGAAAAATCCGGATTATACGACACCGTATCTTGCTCACTACTACATCGGTCGTGTGCGTGCGGAACAACCAGAGGCAAAATATCAAAAGGCTGCAGAAGAGTCTTTCAAAAAGGCTTTGCAGTTAAAACCTGATTTTGTCGACGCGGTTCTTTCTTTGGGAATGCTTTACACAAAGCAAAAGAAAGAAGACAGAGCGATTGCAATGTATCGTGAGTATCAAAAAGAAAATACTCCAAGCCCTAAGATCGCAGAAATCTTGGCGCAAACTTTCATTGAGCGTGGCGACTACGAAAAAGCCTATGAGCAATTGGAAGTGGTGGAGAATGAATCTGATGAGCCGCTCAATGTTCGCATGAAGATGGCTTTGATTTTGATTGAACAAAAAAAATACGACCTTGCAGCGAAGAAATTGGAAGATGTTCTTAAAGACGCTCCGGATTCTGACAAAGTTCGTTTTTACTTGGCAGCAGTTTACGAGGAAACTCATCAGCACGAAAAAGCGGTGAAGGAATATCGTAAGATTCCAGTATCAAGCACTTACTACGGTGAGTCCGTTGTGCATGCAGCTTACTTGCTTAAGGGTTTGAATAAACTTGATGAAGCATTGGAAGTGGCAGCGAAAGGTTTGAAAGACCGTCAAGATCAGCCACAAGTGTATGCAATGTATGCTTCTTTGTTGGATGAAAAGGATGACTTCAAAGGTGCTGCGAAAGTTTTAGAGCAAGGCCTTGAGAAGTTTGCTGACAACGCCCAACTTCGTTTCTACTACGGTACTATCAATGATCGTCTTGGTAACAAAGATGTGGTTGTGACTGAAATGCAAAAAGTTTTGGAACTTGATCCAAACCACGTGCAAGGTATGAACTACTTGGCCTTCACTTGGGCTGAGATGAATGTGCATCTGCCGGATGCGGAGAAGCTTGCTCGTCGCGCTTTGGAGTTGGAACCTAAAGATGGTTACGTACTAGATACTTTGGGATGGATTCTTTTTAAGCAAGCGAAGTTCACAGAGTCGATCAAGTTTTTAGAGGCCGCTCACAAGTACCAATCAACGGTGAGCATTATCGCTGAACACTTGGGTGACGCTTACTATAAGCAAGCGATGGTAGATAAAGCGAAGAAGATGTATCGTAAAGCCGCTGATCTCGAGACTGACAAAAAGAAAGTCGAAGAGATCCGCAACAAGATCTTCGCGATCGAAAAACAAGAGCTGACAAATCCACGTTTGCCAGCTTCAACGACCGATGTTCCGATTGCGGAACACGCGACTCAAGATAAATAATAATTAAAACCAAAAGACCCCTCGGAAACGAGGGGTCTTTTTTATTTAAAGTGACTATTCTCAAGTTCTGCTGGGACCTTCAGTGAGTTAAAGCCTAGCTTTCATTTTTGTGTGAATTCTTTTTGAAAATTTCCTGCAAACCTTGGTGCATGAAAAAATATATTGTGTCCTCAATGCTTCTTTTGATTTTCGCAGGCTGCAGTTATCCGCAAAGTTTAGTGGGATTGGACGCTGGCGATTCTTCTAACAGTTCGTCCCCTTCGGACCAAAACTCTCAAACCCTGGACCCGGGAATAGAAAGTGCTTCTCTGAAGATTCTTTCTAATAAATGTTCTTCCTGTCACGCGCAGAGCAGTGGTCCGGCCGGTGTGTATGGCCTGCAAAGTGTTCAGCACATGGTGGCTGCGGGTTTGATTTTGCCTGGGAATGCAAATGCTTCTCCCTTGTTTGTAGAAATTCTGAATAATTCGATGCCACCGGGACAACCGTTGGCTGCCGCAGATAAAGAAACTTTGCGGGCATGGATTAATCGAGGCTCTTCAAATGTAGAGCCAACGCCGCCAACACCACCGCCGCCTGCTCCAGGTCCTGTGCCTCCGGTGGTGAGTGGGCCTGAGCCGACATTTAGTTATTTGAAATCAAATGTAATTGGTCCAAAATGCGCGAGTTGCCATTACACCGGTCACACGCGGGGTGGATATGCATTTGATACTTATAAAAATGTTTTAAAGGCTGTGAGTAAATCCAAGCCTGAAAGCAGTGTGCTTTACACGATTTCGCGCAGTGGGCAGATGCCTCCACGCTCTAATCCGCAGTTAAGTTCTGAAGAGTTGAACTTGATTTTGGATTGGATCAAAAAAGGTGCATTAAATAATTAATTCGGCACTTGCAGCAGCCCTGTCTTTTTCATCTCGATGAAAGAAAAATGGCTGCTGAAGAAAAGTAAGGGCAGTATTACGAGAAGACCGATATTCCATGCAAAACCTGAAAGTACTAAAAAAAGGCTTAAGTAGAAACTCAGAATAAAATACAGCTTAAAGTTTTTGAGCGAAGCCATGCCTGCAATATCGATGGCTTTGGCAATGCCCACGTTATCTTCAAAGCGCAGGCGCAGGGAGTGGCTTAAGACTAAGTAAAAATAAACGGCGATCATCAAAAGTCCCCATGCTGTGGGAACGGCGACGAAAAAGCCTTGGGAGCTTTGTATAATTCCCATTGAAGATCCCACAAGAACACTGGTGGGGAACAAAATAACACTGACAATAATAAAAGCGGGAAGGGCTTTTTTTAAAAAAGAAATGTCCTTCCAGTTTTTTCCGGCAAGCCATTGCTCTGTGGCGTGTTGGAAAATTAAAAGAATCAAAGAAATAAAGAAGGCACCTACATAAGGAAGATAGCGGGTTAAAAGCAGGAGCACACTGGCCGCAGCTCCCAGCGCAAGGCTTTGTTGCCAATGGCTTTTTAGGTGATTCAAGGCTTGTTTAAAAGAATTCATTTCTCTATGCTAAGGCAATGAACACAAGGATCAATCACTTTCTCTTCGGAATTCTACTAACCGCTTTTGTTTCTGGCTGTGTCACTAAGACAGTGAAGGAAGGAGCCTATCAGAAGGCTCAATGGGAAACCAAAGCACTGATTAAGGATCAAAGAGAAAATAAAACTCAGTCACTCAGTATAGATATTTATGCGATTAAGAATGAACGAGCACGTTTGGAGATAACGGCGTTATTGGGATTTCAAGTTGCGAGTCTTGTGATGAGCCCTTCAGAAATCTCTTATGTCATTTATCCCCAAAAAACTTTTTTTTATGGAAGAAACTCAGATCGCGCTTTCACACGAATGATCGATCTTCAGTTACATCCGATGAATCTGACAAATATCGCATTTGACGAACCGGTGCGTGGACCCGGATGGAAATGTAGTTTGGACCACACAGGTTTCATCTCTCAATGTGAGAATTCACAGAGAGGAATTCGCGTGAATTGGTTAGATCGAAAAGAAGGTCAAAAGAAAGTCGTTATTACGGCCCCGCAATTCGAAATGCAGTGGCATTTCTCTGCACCCCAGACGGAGGTCCAGTTCAAAACAGACCTTTTCACTTTGAAACAACCGACAGGATTCAAAGCAATACAAATAAATTAAATTCCTCGTTAACCGTCTAGGATTGAGGCATAATCTAAAGAATGTGGGTGTGTGTCACCAAGCACCCCGAGGAGAGATTATGGCCTCTAAGATTGATCTTCATTCGTTGGTCACCAATTGGCAGAACTCAAGCACTCAAGCTAAAGAGCATTGGAGTGGCTCCTTCGAAGAGTATCTTGATCTTGTAAAACAAAATCCAAAAATTACGCGAAATGCTTACCAACGCATGTATGACATGATCGTTGAAGAAGGCACAGAGACGTATATCGATTTCAAAAAAGAAGTCGTTCGCTATAAATTTTTCGACGACATCCACAACAACGGTAAAGACGCGGTCTTCGGACTTGATGTTCAACTGATGAAGTTGGTGAATGTTTTAAAAGCGGCGGCTCTTGGTTACGGAACCGAGAAACGTGTGATTCTTCTTCACGGCCCGGTGGGAAGTGCGAAGTCCACAATCTGCCGTATGTTGAAAAAAGGCCTTGAGCGCTATTCGCACTCGAAAGAAGGCGCGGTTTACACATTTGAATGGATCGATGAAAAACTGGAACTTGATGGAATTCTTGGCAAGGGAGTGAAAGCTTTCCCATCGCCGATGAATGAGGAACCTCTTCTTCTGATTCCAGAAGAACTGCGTCCTCAGGTGTTCGAGTCCATCAATAAAGGACAAGAAGGTTCATACCGCGTGCAATTAGAAGGAGAGCTTAGCCCTCCTTCTCGTTTTATCTTTAAGTCTTTGATGGAAAGATACCAAGGCGATCTGATGAAAGTTCTTTCGCACGTGCGTGTGAAGCGTCTGTTCATCTCCGAAGCTGACCGTATCGGTATTGGTACTTTCCAACCGAAAGATGAAAAGAACCAAGACTCAACAGAGTTAACTGGTGATATCAACTATCGTAAGATTGCTGAATACGGATCTGATTCAGATCCTCGCGCATTTAACTTTGACGGGGAGTTCAACGTTGCCAATCGTGGAATGATTGAATTCGTCGAGGTTTTGAAACTTGATGTCGCATTCTTGTATGACCTTTTGGGTGCATCTCAAGAACACAGAGTTAAACCTAAGAAGTTTGCGCAAACTCATATCGATGAAGTGATCATCGGTCACACGAATGAACCAGAGTACCGTCGTCTTCAAGACAACGAATTCATGGAAGCCCTTCGTGACCGTACTGTGAAAATTGATATTCCTTACATCACTCGTTGGAGAGATGAGATTAATATTTATAAGCGTGATTTCAATTCGCAAAAAGTGCGTGGCATCAGTATCGCGCCTCACACGGTTGAAATGGCGGCGATGTGGGCGATCCTCACTCGTTTGGAAAAACCTAAGAAAGCAAACCTCACTCGTTTGCAAAAACTAAAACTTTATAACGGTAAAACTTTGCCGAATTATACAGAAGACAACGTGCGCGAGCTTCGTAAAGAAGCCAATCGCGAGGGTCTTGAAGGTATTTCGGCTCGTTATATCCAAGATAAACTTTCAAATGCCTTGGTGGCGGCCCAGCAGTCCAACAAAGGTTCTGTGAATCCGTTCATGGTGTTTAAAGAACTTGAATCGGGTCTCAAAAATCACTCGCTCATTTCGAGTGAGGAGTTAAAGACCGAGTACAAGGAACTCTTGGGCGTTGTGATGCAAGAGTACGAAGAGATCATCAAAGCTGAAGTGCAAAGAGCGATCAGCGCCGATGAAGGTGCAATGCAACGTTTGACTGCGAATTACATTGATAACGTCAAAGCGTACACTCAACGCGAAAAGGTTCGTAACCAGTTTACTGGTAACGATGAAGAGCCAGATGAGCGTTTGATGCGTTCTATTGAAGAGAAGATTGAAATTCCTGAATCTCGCAAAGACGATTTCCGTCGCGAGATTATGAACTACATCGGTGCTTTGGCTTTGGAAGGCAAGAAGTTCAATTACAAAATGAACGAACGTCTTCATAAAGCAATCGAACTAAAACTCTTTGAAGATCAAAAAGACAGCATCAAGTTGACAACTCTTGTGAGCAATGTGGCTGACAAAGATACTCAAGAAAAAATTGATATTGTTAAAACCCGTCTCATCAAGGACTTCGGGTACGATGAGATCTCTGCGACAGACGTTTTACACTATGTTGCAA
Organism: Bdellovibrio sp. BCCA; assembly: GCF_037996825.1. Taxonomy (NCBI): domain Bacteria; kingdom Pseudomonadati; phylum Bdellovibrionota; class Bdellovibrionia; order Bdellovibrionales; family Pseudobdellovibrionaceae; genus Bdellovibrio; species Bdellovibrio sp. BCCA. Next base: position 210,806 of record NZ_JBBNAC010000001.1, read on the forward strand.
GTATCTTCGCTCGAGGGGACGTAAAGAATAAATAATGTCGATACGTGAAGACCACAACAGATTTAGAGAGATCGTTAAGGGCAAGGTCAAAGAAGACTTACGCAAATACGTCTCTCAAGGTGAGATGATCGGGAAGCGTGAAGACGAATTCGTAAAAATTCCGCTTCCTCGTATCGATATTCCAAACTTCCGCTACGGTCCCAAACAACAAGGTGGGGTCGGTCAAGGCGAGGGTCAACCCGGTCAAGACGTGGGTGACCCAGGTGAAGGTGGACAAGGTCAGGCTGGTGAAGCTCCGGGGGAGCATCTTCTTGAAGTCGAACTGACGATGGAAGAACTGGCTGACATCTTGGGCGAAAAACTTCAGCTTCCGCGCATTGAACCTAAAGGTTCCAAAAACATTGATTCGATGAAGACGAAATTCACGGGACTTGCTCCGGTGGGACCTGAAGGTCTTCGTCACTTTAAGTCTTCTTATAAAAGAGCTTTAAAACGCATGGTGGGTTCAGGAACTTACAATCCTGAAGAGCCGCTCGTTCTGCCGATCCGCCGTGATATGCAGTACAAATCGTTTAAAAAAGTTCAGCAACCGCAAACACAAGCGGTTGTGATTTATATGATGGACGTTTCTGGAAGTATGGGTGACGAGCAAAAAGAAATCGTTCGTCTTGAAAGCTTCTGGATCAATACGTGGTTGAAAAAACATTATAAGGGTCTTGAGACAAGATTCATTATTCACGATGCCGCTGCAAAAGAAGTAGATGAAGACACTTTCTTTAGAACCAGTGAATCGGGCGGTACATTGATCAGCTCGGCTTATAAACTTTGCCAAGAGATCATCGAAAAAGATTATCCGGTGGCCGATTGGAATATTTATCCCTTCCATTTTAGTGACGGTGATAACTGGTCTGGCGAAGACACTCGTCTTTGCGTAAAGATGCTGACAGAGTTCTTCCTTCCTAACTGCAACGTCTTCAGTTACGGGCAGGTAGAAAGTAAATACGGAAGCGGTCAGTTCTTAAAAGACCTGCAAAAAGAATTTGGTTCTGACGAAAGACTCACTCTGAGCCAAATTGAAAGCCGCGATAAGATTCTCGATTCAATTAAGGATTTCCTCGGCAAGGGGCGCTAATGGCTAACTTAACTCCCGAATTAGAAGCAGAAAGAAAAAGAATCTGGCAAATCGCAAAAGATGCGGGGCTGGATTGCTTTGAAACGATTTTTGAATTGATCACTTACGATCAAATCAATCAGTTCGCGGCTTACGGTGGATTCCCTGTGCGCTATCCGCATTGGAAATTCGGGATGGAGTACGAGCATCTTTCTAAGAGTTACGAGTATGGCCTTTCAAAAATTTACGAAATGGTGATCAATACAGATCCTTGTTACGCGTACCTGATGGAAGGAAACGCGATGATGGATCAAAAACTCGTGATGGCTCACGTTTATGGTCACTGTGATTTCTTTAAGAACAATATTTGGTTCTCAAAAACAAATCGCAAGATGATGGATCAAATGGCGAACCATGCGACACGTATTCGTCGTTACATGGATCGCCATGGGCAAGATGTTGTCGAAAATTTTATCGACGTGTGCTTGAGTCTTGAAAACTTGATCGATCGCTACAGTCCTTATGTGGAAAAGTCTGTGGCTAAACCTGAAGAGCCGCGCGCAGCTCAAGAACCGAATTATTTGCTAAGAGTCGACCGCTCTTACATGCGGGACTACATTAATCCCCCTTCATTTGTTGAAGAACAACGTCGTAAGGCGGAACAAGAAGCGCAAGAAAAAGCGCAGCGTTTTCCAAGTGAGCCTGAAAAAGATATTTTAAATTTCTTTATTCACTATGCGCCACTCACTGATTGGCAGCAGGATGTGCTTTCGATCATTCGGGATGAGGCTTATTACTTCTCTCCTCAAGGTATGACAAAAACCATGAATGAGGGATGGGCTTCTTACTGGCACTCCAAACTCATGACGACAAAGATTTTAAATGATTCAGAGATCATCGACTTTGCGGACCACCACAGCGGTACGATGGCGATGGCTCCGAATGGATATAATCCTTATAAAGTCGGTATTGAACTTTTCCGCGATATTGAAGAGCGCTGGAACAAGGGTCAATTCGGCCGTGAGTGGGAGCAGTGTGACGACGTTCGCGAAAGAAAACACTGGGATAAAAAATTAAATCTTGGTCGCGATAAGATCTTTGAAGTTCGTAAAGTGTGCAACGATGTGACTTTCATCGATCAGTTCCTCACAGAAGACTTCTGTGTGCGGAACAAATTGTTCGTTTACAAGTTTAATAAGAAAACGGGCAAGTTTGAAGTTGATACCAAAGACTTTAAAGCTATCAAAGCGCAGTTGTTGTTCCACATGACGAACTTCGGTCAGCCGATCATTCGCATTGAAGACGCCAACTTTGAAAATCGTGGAGAGCTTTTGTTAACTCATCTCCATGAAGGCATTGATATGCAGCCGGATTTTATGAGTGAAACTTTGAAGAACGTTTTCAAAATCTGGAAACGACCGGTGAACATAGCGACTGTGATGGATGAAACCCCGCAGCTTTTTAGATTCGACGGAAAGGAGTATACACAGCACAAGCTGGGTGAAGGCCCAAGCCCGAATCCTTCGAATCAAGAAAGCTCAGGATCATGAAGAATACTCGCTTAGTTTTTAGTACCGATCCCAAAGACAATATTAAATGTCATCAGTGCAAAGAATTGATGGCGGAATGTCGCTGTCGTCCTGAGGATTCTGTTAAAGAAGGACAATTCACTGTTATCTTCCGCCTTGAAAAGGGCGGCAGAGGCGGGAAAACGGTCACTGTCATGGATGGCTTTCCTCGCAACGAGGATTATCTCAAAACGCTCGCTAAGGAACTTAAAGCGAAATGCGGTGTTGGTGGTACTCACATTTTGTCGGAAAAAAGTGGCATCATCGAAATTCAAGGTGATAAAAGGGATCAGCTGAAGAAGATCCTTGACGGAAAGCATATCAAATATAAGGGTGTTTAAAACTGGACCCCGTACTGCTTGTTTTTTTAACCTGATCGGGTGATGCTTCAAATATGAACATGTTTACGGCTAATCCAAGAGGTGCAGACTTGGCTGCTAAAAAGATTGTAATCGTAGATGACTATGAAGAGAGCTGTAAGCTTCTTGCAGAAATTTTGAGCTCTACCTACGAGTGCTCGTACACTTCGGATAGTACATCTGCAGTAAAGCTTATTAATGAAAAAAGACCTGATCTAATTCTCCTAGATTATAAAATGCCTGGCGTGATGGGCGTTGATGTTTGTCGTATGGTTCGCGAAACAGAATCGACGAAAAACACACCGATCATTTTTGTTTCTGGAGCAGCAACGATTGATGAAAGAATCAAAGCTTTCGAAACAGGCGCTGATGATTTCATCTCTAAACCTTTCCACGTGAAAGAGTTGATTCTTAGAATTAAAGCGCGCTTGTCAGAAAAAGAACCAGAAATGGCTTCGGAACTTGTGGCTGCAAACTTGCGTATGAATCTTTTGTCTCGCCAAGTTTTCGTCGATGGAGATGAAGTGAGTCTCACACCTAAGCAATTTGATATTTTAAAATTGCTTGTCGCTGGCAAAAACAATCTTGTCACTCGTGACAAGTGTTTGTCCGAGATTTGGGGAGACACGGAAGTAACTTCACGTAACGTGGATTCTCAGATCAACTACTTGAAACGTAAAATTGCAAAATTCAACGGCCGCATCGTGGCTGTCCCTTCTTTGGGTTACAGATTGGAAGCGCAAGAATAGTCTTGCGCTGTCCTTTTAATAAGCCCGACTCAAGTCCAGCTCTCATTTAGCGAATCCATGAAAATCCGATAAGAAAGCCTATGCAGCTACGTCGGTTTTTACTCTTAATTCTATTTCTTTTTACTCTTCCTGTTTGGGCGATCAGTCCCGAGCTGTTGTGTGATCAAGCGAAGATCGAAGAGCTGACGCCGTCTGAAAAAGCCAACATGGAAGAGGTCTGCATGTATGCAGGCCAGTACCAAGAGTCTTCCCTTCCGGATGCGAATGCTACATTTTCTAAAAAATTTCGCGATGGAAAAGCCAATGTCTATGACTATTCGGATTTTTTCAATAGCTTCACGAAATCCTTAAACTCAGTCAATCGAGCTGAGAAGTGTGACCCGAAGAAAGACAATCCTCGTGTTGCCTATCCTAGTGTGAACATCGAAAAAACAGCGGCGGGCACAATTCCCGTATCCGTTGTAAAAGAAGAAGAGCTTAATAAAATCTTCTCTGAAATTTCCAAAGATCCAAAATACGCTTTTGACGTTGTTGAAAATGGCTGTTGGGCAAGAGCGCACATCATGGCGCGCGAATTAGAAAAACGCGGCATTCGTGTGGCGAAAATTTTTGCCGAAGGTGCTTTGGCTGTTGAAACTAAGAAGGCGCTCAACGGTGAAGGAGTGATGTGGACTTATCATGTGGCTCCGGTAATTGCCGTTGAAACGAAGAACGGTGTTGAGCTGCGGGTGATTGATCCTGCGATGTTTGATCGTGCGGTTCCTGTGAAAACGTGGACTGATAGAATGCTTCCGAACAAACAATTTAAAGACAATGTTGAGCTTTACATGACAGATCGTTTTGTTTTAGATCCTCTGCGCGGTGGAAGCCTTAAATCCATTCATGAGGACCCAAGCCGTGGACGATGGCATATGGCTGAAACGGTGATGGCAGAACAAGAACTAGAAATGCGTCGCCGTGATTTGGAAGATCGCGAAATTCAAAAAGCTTATTTTAAGAAACTTCAACAAGAAGGAAAGTTATGAAGTATTTGATTGCGACACTTTTTCTTTTTGTGGGTTTTTCAAGCTTTGCAGAAACTCCGACTTTAAAAACACAAAACTTCATTGATCGCGTTTACAAAATCAAAACGATCAAAGAAAAGTCGTTCATCACTTTTCATCGTGAACCCGTGCTTTATGAAGTCGAACAGAATAAAACGGTTTTGGGTAAGCTTGAAAAAAGTCAGAAGGCCCAAAAACCTGTCGCCGTGACGGTCGATCCTCTGACTAGAAAAATCTTAGAAGTCAAAGGCCCCTAGTTGCGGGGACCTTTTTTGCCAGAAAACTTTTTGTGAGAACCGCCGCTTTTAGATGCGCCACCACCGTGACCGCCACCTTTTGAAGGATGGCCTCCGCCTTTATTTCCAAAAGGTCTTTTCTTTGCGTAATTGCGTTGCTTGTTTTCTTTTTTCTGACCTTCAAGCATTGCCTTCGCTTTACCAGGACTCATCACAGCCGCTTTTTCAATCGCCTCTGAATGGAAAGGTTGATCTTTATCCAAAGGAATCGGCTGACGCGTGATCTTTTCAATCGCAAAGATGAAAGATCTTTCTTCCGCTGTCGCAAAAGAAATCGATTGTCCGGAAGCACCTGCGCGCGCTGTTCTTCCGATACGGTGAACATAGCTTTCAGGAATGTGCGGGATTTCAAGATTGATCACATGAGTAATGCCTTCAATATCAATACCACGTGCCGCGATTTCAGTAGCTACCAAGACGCGAATTTTACCCGTGCGGAAATCCTCAAGCGCTCTTTGACGAGCGGATTGGGATTTATCACCGTGAATGCCAGCAGCTTCCACTCCTGCTTTCACGAGTTTATCGACAACGCGGTTGGCCCCGTACTTCATTTGCACGAAAACCAAAACTTTAAAAAGACTGTTGTCTTTAAGAAGATGTAAAAGAAGATCCAGTTTGTCTTTTTTCTCAACGTACATCACACGCTGTTCAACTTTTTCAGCCGTCGATGATGTTGGAGTCACTTCTACTTTTTTAGGATTCACCAAAATGCTGTGAGCCAGTTTTTGAATCTCTGGCGGCATCGTTGCGGAGAAAAACAAGTTGTGACGTTTCTTTGGAAGAAGCGGCACAATTTTTTTAATATCTTGCATGAAGCCCATATCGAGCATGCGATCGGCTTCATCTAAAACAAAAATCTCAACACGGTCTAAGTGTAAAAACTTTTGTTGATACAAATCCATCAAGCGACCCGGAGTCGCAATCAGGATGTCTACGCCTTCTTGCAATGCCTTCACTTGCGGAGCTTGCCCGACGCCACCAAAGATCACGGCGTGTTTGAGTTTTAAGTGATTGCTATAAGCCACGATGTTTTCGTGGATTTGAATCGCAAGTTCGCGAGTCGGAGTCAAAATCAAAGCGCGAGGGCGTTTGGATTCACGGCGCGTTTGATGTTTAGAAAGATTTTGCAACATCGGCAAAGAAAACGCCGCTGTTTTTCCAGTTCCAGTTTGTGCGATCCCTAAAAGGTCGTGTCCTTCAAGAATAACAGGAATTGCCGCCAATTGAATTGGGGTTGGGTGTTCGTAACCTGCTTCTTTTAAAGAAAATTGAAGAGGAGCAATTAAAGGGAGATCAGTAAATTTTGTCGTTGTCATGAAAGGCCACTTGTAACAGCCCCCCAAGATTAGCGCAAGACCGATTTCTTTAAGGCCGTTTTAACGAGCTTCTGTACAGCCCAAAGGATGTCTTTATTATACGCAAACACCTCAGGAACGCGTTTAACGTCAATCCACTCCACTCCTTTGTGGTAATCAGCATCGTCGACTTTATGAGGCGGAGTCCATTCCTGATCTAAAATGCCGACGTAAAAAACCGTGCGACAGGCGTGAATATTCCCATTCCAAAGAAAGTCATATTTGCGCTCAAAAGCAGTTTCTTTAAGAATACGAACTTTATATCCGGTTTCCTCTAAGCATTCACGGGCTGCGGACTGCACAGAAGTTTCACCAACTTCAATCGCACCACCAGGAACAAAAAAATATTTTTCCTGTGAAGTCGGATCAACCGCATGAAAGCCGAGAATTTTATTTTTATGAACAACAATCACTGACGAGCGATCACGGAAAATTTTTTGCGCTTTTTCCGTTTTCTTTTCATCACGACGCTCTTGAAAAAAACCTTGAAGAAGATCCGCACATTCAGAAGCTAAAACTCCTGAAGTCACTTCCACCTGATGATTCAAACGAGAGTCATTTAAGATCTCATAAAGACTTTCAACAGCACCACCCTTAGGATCAGAAGCGCCATAGACCACTCGTTTAAGACGAGCTTGTTGAATAGCACCCGCGCACATCACACAAGGCTCTAACGTCACGTACAAAGTGCATTCACTAAGACGCCAGCTTTGTTTTTTTTGAGAAGCTTTATGAAGAGCAAAAAGTTCTGCATGTCCTAAAGGAGTTTGTTGTCTTTCGCGCGTATTAATCGCCCACGAAATCAACCCCTCAGGACCGACAAGCAAAGCCGCAATAGGCACTTCGCCTTTCTCTGCGGCTTTCTTGGCAAGGCTTAACGCCTTTTTCATCCATTTGATGTCTTCAGAGGAAGAATTCACTATTTTTCCTCAGCGATTCTTTCACGAAGTTTAACAGGCTCTTTTGGTTGCTTCTTGCGCATACGAATATTGAGCATTTCAACACCCACGGAAAATGCCATGGCGAAGTACACATATCCTTTTGGAATATGAACTTCCAAAGATTCGACGATCAATGTGAAACCGATCATCAATAGGAAACTCAATGCAAGAATTTTCAAAGACGGATGGGCATCCACAAAATTACTAATTGGTTTTGCCGCAAACATCATCACAAGTGTTGAAGCGATAACTGCTGCGATCATCACAGAAAGTTCGCTCACCATGCCAACAGCTGTGATCACAGAATCTAAAGAAAATACGATATCAAGCAAAAGAATCTGCACAATCACCGCATTAAAAGAAGCGGCGACATGGCCTGACTGACTTCCTTCAACACCTTCCAACTTGTGATTGATCTCCATCGTACTTTTCACGATCAAGAAAAGACCACCCAAAAGAAGAATCAAATCACGTCCGGAAATTTCTTGGCCAAACACAGCAAAAAGCGGAGCCGTCAGGCCAATAATCCAAGATAAAGAAAGAAGCAAAAGAATGCGCGTTCCGACAGCAAGGCCCAAGCCCGTGATGCGAGCCTTGTCTTGTTGTTCTTTAGGAAGTTTTCCAGCGAGGATCGAAATAAAAATAATATTGTCGATCCCCAGAACTAGTTCTAGGGCGAAAAGTGTAAAGAAGGCGATCCAAAGTTGCGGGTTCGTTAAAAGTTCCATTAAAGGCTTAACTCCTCGTATTTGGATCTTTTATAAACTAATTTGAAGGTGTTGGGTATCGCAGATCTTGGTTGTAGAAACTTTCCATCCAAGATTTTTTATCCCAGGTGTTCTTCCACTTTTGATCGAGCGAATATGCCGTTTGCGGAGTTTGAATTTGATAACTCCAATCACCTTGCAGGCTAAGTACGTGGAAAGTAAAACTCTCTGCAAAGTCCTCAAAAGGAGACACGGCTGCGTAAGTCGTTACGAAGTTTGTAGGTGCAAGCTCTTGATAGAATTGCTCAACGTCGGCAACAGATAAACTTTTGTTACAACCGTAAAAACACAAACTATCCCAAAGAGGAAAGTGATAGCCGTCTTTCGGAGTCACCGCATTTTTCCAACTTAAAGCACCCCAAGAATTTGGCACCGGAACAAGTTTTTGATATTCAGCCATATCACCGGTTTCAAGCTTGCACGTTTCTCCAGCGGGACAAACAAAGTCGTTGGCTTTATTGCTAAAATCAATGATGTGACCGAACTCATGAATCATCACGTATTGAAGAGCAGATAAAGATCCTGGCAGTGCGACTTCAACGCGGGGACCTTCTGGCATGTGAATAAAGGGAGCGGCTTTGATGCCGAACGCTTTTTGTTCTTTCCAACCGAAAACAGAGGTCGCATCGTAAGCTTGCTCTAAAAGAATTTTGCGAATTCCCATGAAAGAACCGACAACACCTTTTGTCGGTTCTTGGCGAACAATACCTGCGTAAGCCAAAGCCTCCATGTCTTCTTCGACATAAATTACGTCTAAACCGCAGAAGGCTTTTTGGATTTTTTCAGGAAGAATGTCATAGATTTTTTCAACCGGGTCCGCAAAGGACTCGCTGCCAGGAAGACATTGGCGGGTGCCCACAGGATTTTGAGTGGATTTTACCAAACACATGATCTGACGGATGCGATCGCGGCAGGTTGTTTGAGTCATCGGGGAGAACTGCTGCCCAGGAGTGCGAATAAACTTCAGTTCTCCGGGCTTTAAGATAAAGAAATCTTCGCTGGGACTTGCTTTGGCAGTTAATGATAAGCCTAATAATATCAGACAGATAAGAAATCTCATAAACACCCCTCGATGAATTTTTCCCATTCCTTGAGGACAGTGCCAATAAAAAAAGCACATGGAGAATAATAATTCATCGCGTCAGGACCCCAAGGCTTGCCCCTTTTATGCTGCTTTGTTATACACTCTGGTTCTTATTTCCACATCAGAAGGGCAGGTGATTGTCGTGGCAATGGTAAAGATCAAAGACGGTGAGTCTTTCGAATCTGCATTCAGAAAATTTAAAAAATCTTGCGAAAAAGCAGGTATTCTTTCTGAAGTTAAAAAACGTGAACACTTTGAAAAGCCTTCTGTAAGACTTAAAAAGAAATCTCTAGCGGCTCGTAAACGCGCTGTTAAGAAATCTAGAAAAGGTTGGAACGACTAATTCCTTTAGTGGACATTGGTTTTTTCAAGGAGGCGACCTAGTGTCGCCTCTGTTCTATCTACGCTTCAACATGTGAAGCAACCATGGAGGTCCTTAATGGAAATCAGAGATAAACTCGCTGCGGATGTTAAAGCCGCGATGATCGCAAAAGACTCCGCAAAATTGGGAGCTCTTCGTATGCTCCAAGCTGCGATCAAAAACCGCGAAATCGATATGCGTCCCGATCCAATCACTCCTGATGAAGTGTTGGGCGTTATCAAAAAATTAGTTAAACAAAGAAAAGAATCTATCGAGCAATTCTCTCAAGCAGGTCGCCAAGATCTTGTTGATCAAGAGACTGCGGAATTGAAAGTTCTTGAAGTTTATTTGCCAGCGCAAATGAGCCGTGAACAAATCGAAGCTCTCGTAACTCAAGTGATTGCAGCATTGGGTGCTAAGACAGTGAAGGACATGGGTCCTGTGATGAAAGAAGTCATCGCAAAATCTGGCGGCGCCGCAGACAACAAAGTAGTAAGCGAAGTTATCAAATCAAAGCTCGCGTAGTCGAAAAAGGTACCTGGTACCTTTTTCCTGAACTAATTTGTTGGAAGGTGCATGAGATTTAGCCAAGACTTTATCGAGAGAGTTTCCGAGGCCAATAACCTTGTCGATATTATCTCTCAATACACGCAGCTAAAACAAAGTGGTAGCGGCCTTATGGGCCGCTGTCCGTTTCCCGATCACGTTGAAAAAACAGCGTCATTCTCGGTTTCGGAGACAAAGCAGGTCTATCACTGCTTTGGTTGCCACAAAAGCGGAAACGTTTTTTCGTTTCTTCGCGATTATCAGGGCATGGGCTTTCCTGAGGCTGTCGAATATCTTGCAAATCGCGCCAGCATTCCGATGCCAGCTCCCGAAAAAGAAGACGAGGCCCGTGATCAGGCTGCTGACAAAAAGAAGTTGTTGTTAAAAGTAAATAAGCTCGCTGCTCATTATTTTTCAGAGCAACTTAAACGTGTTCCTCACGATCATCCTGTTCGTAAATACATCGCTAGCCGTGGCCTTTCTGACGAAGTTATTGAAACTTTCGGAGTGGGTTACGCGGTGGCGGAATGGGATGGCTTAGAAAAATATCTTGGCGGCAAACAAGTGCCTATGGCTTTGGCTGAAGAAGCGCGCTTAGTAAAGGCTCGCAACAATAAGTCCGGCTACTTTGATATTTTCCGTGACCGCCTCATGTTTCCGATTTTTTCTCCAATGGGAGAACCCATCGCATTTGGGGGGCGCTACCTTGAGAAAAAAGAAAATGAGCCGAAATATCTAAATTCCCCTGAGACTCCGGTCTTTATTAAGGGAAAAGTGCTCTACGGATTGTCACAAACAGCTCGTTACATCCGTAGTGACGATATGGCTTTGATTGTTGAAGGCTACATGGACCTAGTTTCTTTGTACCAGGCTGGCATCCGCAACGTGGTGGCGACCATGGGAACCGCTTTGACTCCAGATCACGGGAAAATGCTGAAGCGTATGACGAAGAACGTAGTGGCGCTATTTGACGGCGACTCTGCGGGAATGGAAGCGGCGGAAAGAAGTTTGCCGATCTTGCTTGCGGCGGACTTGTATCCGAAGGGTTTGACTCTTCCGAACAACATGGACCCTGATGATTATGTGAAAAAATACGGAGCTGACGCTTTGAAAGTGGAACTTGAGCGTGCTCCAGATTTGTTCGTGATGATTTTAGCTCGATGGATGGAAGGTTATCGTGGCGAAGCTTCAGAAAAAGTGAAGCTTGCTGATAAATTGAAACCGTTATTTGAGACTATTCCGGATTTGCGATTACGGGACTTGTATTTGGCGGAATCTGCGCAGAAGATGGGCGTAACTCTTCCCTGGCTGCGTCAAGCTGTGGGCTTGCAAAGCAGTGGCCCTGTATATTCACAAAATCGCCCTGCAATGACTAGAACGGTGCAGCCAAGTGCTCCGGCTAACCAAAAAGCCCCCGAAGCGGTGTCACAACCTGTAGAGGGAGGCAAAATCAGCCTCAAAGGAGCCTCTAAAGCAGAGATTCTGCTATTAGGATTGGTACTCAAAAGTCGTGCCAATTTCGAGCATTTTGAGAGTGAAAAATTGATTGAGAACGTTGCGCATGAGGGAGTGAAAAAGATCCTTGAAAAGGCGACGGATGTGTATAGACAAGATCTTAATAAGTTTGATAAATTGACCAGTCTGCTTGTCTCTTACGTTGATCAGCCTGAATATCTATTTCAAGTTGGGCCCACTCCCGAGGCTGAACCAGGGTTCGACGAAGAGGCAGAGACGAAGCTCTTGCGTGATTGCTTTAAGCGCGTGAAAGAAAACTTCCTAAGAGAGCAAGCAAAGCAATTGGCGAGAGATCTTAAAAACGAACCTAGTTCGGAAAAGTTGGAACAGATTATGAATATTCAGAGAAATCGAATCTCTCTGAATAAAGGGTAAAAGGCGGGGTATTGATGAAACCGAACCTACCAAACAAACAAGAGAAAGAGCCAGTAAAGGTTCTTTCTTTGCAGGAACAAGAAACGTTGATTAAAGAAGAAATTCAACGGTTTCTGAAGCTTGCAAAGGAAAAAGGCGCGTTGACGATTGAAGAAATCAACGACCTTCTTCCACCTGAAATTATCGCTCCTTCAGTGCTCGATGCATTCATGCACGCGCTTGAGGGTGGTGGTGTAGTAATTTCAGACTTGTCTGAAACTTCGAAAGAAGAAGAGGGCGAAGGATCTTTCCTTGAAAGCCCGGATTCTGAAGACGAAGAAGTAGATGATGAAGAAAAAGCAGAAAGCGAAGACGTTAAGGGCAACGACCCTGTTCGTCTTTACTTGCGTAAAATGGGAAGCGTGTCACTTCTTACTCGTGAGGGTGAAGTTGAGATCGCTCGTCGTATCGAAAAAGGGGAGCGCGAAATCGTTCGTGCGATCCTTTTGTCTCCACTAGGAACATACGAGATCATTCAACTTGGTAAGCGTCTTGATGAAGGACGTATCAAAGTTAAATCGATCTTCCGTGGTCTTGAGGACGAAGATACTCAATACGATGAGAAGGAATACATCGATAAGATTCATGAACTTATCGGTAAAGTGACTGAGTACCAAAAAGCGGCTGAGAAACATTTCTTGGTTCTTCGTAAAGAAGAAACGAATACTCCAGCTCGTCAAGCGGCTATGAAAGAACTTGTTGCGATGAACGACAAGCTCATGGCGAACTTCGAGTCTGTGAATTTCAACCGTAAGACAATCAATCGTATCGTGATCAAGTTCAAAAACTTGGTGAACCGTATCGGAACTCTTCGTCGTCGTATCAAAGACGGTGTGGAGCGTACGTTCTCTAAAGACGTTGCTGCAATGACAGAGCGTATGAAGCTGATCGATGCGAACGAAAAAGAATTAACAAGAATGACTCGCGATACGGGTTTGAATTACCAAAAATTCAAATCCTACGTATTGCAAGCTCAAGAGGCTGAGAAACGTATCGGCCGTCTTGATTCTGAAACAGAGATGAACCACAACTGGGTTAAGGAAACTTACACAGCGATTTGGAAAGGTGAGCGCGAAGCCGATGCAGCGAAGTCAGAACTCGTTGAAGCGAACTTGCGTCTCGTTGTTTCTATCGCGAAGAAGTACACAAACCGCGGTCTTCAATTCTTGGATTTGATCCAGGAAGGTAACATCGGTTTGATGAAAGCCGTTGATAAGTTCGAATACCGTCGTGGTTACAAGTTCTCGACTTATGCGACATGGTGGATCCGTCAAGCGATCACTCGCGCGATTGCCGACCAAGCTCGTACAATTCGTATCCCTGTTCACATGATCGAGACTATTAACAAGCTTGTTCGTACATCTCGCTATCTGATCCAGGAACTAGGCCGTGAGCCGACCCCTGAAGAGATCGCAGATAAAATGGACATGCCAGTTGATAAAGTTCGTAAAGTTTTGAAAATCGCAAAAGAGCCAATCTCTTTGGAAACTCCAGTGGGTGAAGAAGAAGATTCGCACTTAGGGGACTTTATCGAAGACAAAAAGGTTATCAATCCTGCAGAAGCGATTGTGAACCTGAACTTGGCAGAACAAACTCGCCGTGTTCTTTCGACATTGACTCCAAGAGAAGAAAAAGTTCTTCGTATGCGTTTCGGTATCGGTGAAGAATCTGACCATACTCTTGAAGAGGTGGGACAAGACTTCAACGTGACTCGTGAACGTATCCGTCAGATCGAGGCGAAAGCTCTTCGTAAGCTTCGTCATCCTTCTCGCAGCAACAAACTTAAGGCGTTTGTTGATAGCTAGTGCTCTCCAAGTGAGCTGATTTAAGCTTTTTGAAAGGGACTTTCTTCGGAAAGTCCCTTTTTTATTAGAATCTTTTCATCACTTTCAATCCTGACAAATCATTCTGAAATTTTCCTGTATGATTCCTCCAATTTTAAAACTGGAGGTTAAAAATGAAATCAGTTTTCTTCACGGCTGCTTTGCTTTTGTCTCACTCCGCTTTCGCTATTGATGCTGCCGATAAAGTTATTAAATCCGTTGAATGTTCTGCCGAAAAAACCCCTGACTTGGTTCAGTACACAGGCAACGACACGGTCGCGACTGTTTACTTAAGGGCAGAACGCACGACGCCTGATGAGCCGTTACTTATCAATTATACGGAAGAGTTTTGGGCGACGACAGGAAACGGTCTTCAGCACCGTATGATCACGATCCGTGATGTTGCGTGCACGACACAATGGTATCGCACTCGGGCTTCTTCGTTTGTAGGACGTGCTCACTTCGAATTGACTTGCTATGATGGCGGCTCTCTTGTGCGACTGGATTTGGATTCTAAAGCTAAAAATGGAGTTTACTTGGGAATTGCAGGACAAACAGGTCGGTTTGCTTTAGCTTGTTCGTATACGAAGTTTTGATCCGCCACTCCGCGGTTGATCGTGTTCGCTATGTTTGATACCTTAAAGCCTCTCGGTAGTGGGGGGCTAGCTTAGTTGGTTAAAGCACGGTGCTCATAACACTGGGATCGGGGGTTCAAGTCCCTCGCCCCCTACCATTTTCCGCTGTACTAAATTCGATCTGAAGCGAATCAATCAAAAGAAAAATCAAAACAATAATTTAGTAGGAGCAACGTATACTTGCAGCCACTCGGCCAAATCATTCGACATCATCGGAAATAATTCGAGTTGTAAGAAGTGTGTTAGTAAGCGCTGTTGGATTTTTAAAATTCTAACAGGATGTCTGATGTGTGAGTGTGGCGTCGAAAAAAAGTGACCCCCCGGGGGTCTTCTTTTTGTTTCGGGAGGGGGTACACCCCCCAAAAACTTTCAAATATGGGACCCGTTTTTAAAGGTCCCTTTTCTAACCGGGATAAAAATTTCTGATATTACTTTGCGGATCGTTTATCAAGGATTTCTAGTGCAGGTCCACCAGTAGAAACTAGATCTTTAATGATCTCATAAGTGTTAACTGGCGGAAGTAGTAGTAGCATATGATTATTAGAAAAATAGTAATTAACTTTTTCTCTAATGAATGGGTAAAGCAAGGCAAGCATATTTGGCAGCAGAGGAACTTGATTAAGATCAGTAAGTGGATTTACCAAGGGATTAGATAAATCAATATCTGCCATAATTTCAATTACACAGCCAGCAAGAGGAGAATCTCCTTCTTTTAAATGAGAGGAGATCGACATTCCAAACAGCAATTTAATTTTATTATCGGATTCAACTACAAGTGCGATGCGGAAAGCCTGATTATACTCAGCATCTTTTCCGGGATCTTTTATATAGATGCCCTCAATTCGAGGAAAATATAATCTTTGTAGAGTGAAACTGTTATTTGTCATTATGCTGCCAGTGCGTAGTCAGAACCCGCTTGGGGCAGAGTAGTCTCATTACTTCCGCCGCCAATAAGCTTCTTGATGGGTTGAAATTCTTTGGTGTGTGCAGTTGTGCTATGATCTGGAAAGTTTCGGGTGTTCGTAATAGTGGGTTGTCTATATCTCCACTCCAGTCCAAATTTATCGCAGAGAAGCTCATAGTCTTCTACTTCAAACTTGAATTTCTTCTCGTGCAATTTCTGAATAAACTCATAATTTTGTCTGCTAAAAATTGAAAGTCTTAGAAGAAGATCATAGGCATCACTAATTGGTGAGTAACCCTTTTCCCACTTCGTAAAAGCTTTTTCATTTACATTCAAAAAATGAGCAGCGCTTGATCTCGTTGGGAAATCTAAAGCAGTGCGAATATTTTCAATTAGTTTGGCATTCAAGCGATGTCTCGAGAGAGACGCGACTAGATTGCTAACACGCTGTTCTTCAGCGTAAGGAATCCACGAGTGTGCACACTCAGTATTCACGCAGTGATTAACATTCACATCTAAGACAATTTGGTTGCCAGAAGTATCCGTCGTATAGCTATCGTATTTTTCAGATCGGACCTCAACAGCGGAACCACACATTGGGCACTTAGACATACTTTACCTCTATTGTTTGTGTAGCTTCATGATAGTTAACTGCAACGTGCTTGACGTTCTTAGGTTGTTTTAACAAAGTGGCGCCATCCTTTATCTGCACTTTGAAGTATCTTACATGAGCAACATCTTTAATGACCACAGGGTACTCGACCGTAAGGTTCTGGGTCTGTTCCAAATGAGTCTTCCATGCTCGTCCATGTTCTTTGAGCTGATCAGCCGCAGTTTGCAGCACGTCCCACTTGCCCGTTTTATCTTTACTAAAGCAAGACATCGCCCGTGCACTCATCGGTGCTACCAATGAGTCTCCACCATTGCATACGCAATAGTTCATCAGCTCAATTAGGTCTTTGATTAGATCCTTATCTGTGATCTCTTGCGCCCCACCTGATGGGGTCCACTGATCAAATATAGGTTTCCAATCAACACCAGAACTCAAATTAACCCCTTAGGCTTAAAAGTGCAATATTGAACTTTAACACTTGGACTTTGCGCCGTAAACCCTATATTTATTTCTAAAAGGGATTTCTTACTGTCTGATAATGAGACACACAGTGATTCAAATAAATTAAATCTAATTTGAGCAAACAACAATATGTGTTGTTTTTTTAGACTCCTGTCTAGGTGATCCGGCGCGTAATTTACGCGAGCAATTTTCCTGATATTAACTAGTTATGGGCGAAGCAGAGGGGCGGCTTATTAATCAATTTCCATATGAAGTGCACCAGGTGCGCAGTCCGAATGGTGACTTAGTTTGGGTTCAAAAAGGCATTAACCCCGACAACATTTTTGGGGATAAGCGTCGTAGTGATTGGCCTTTCTCGCAGATCATCGCGGATCTAATTTGCCAAAAGATTATGGAAGGAGAATCACTCTCTGCTATTTGTAAGCAGGAGGGCTTTCCTTCATATAGTGTTGTTTGCCGCTGGCGTAACGAGCAGCCTCGTTTTAAAGATGACCTAGAACAAGCCTATAAAGATAGAGCCGAATACTATCTCGAGAAGGTCCTTGAGATTGCTGGAGCTATAGAACCCAACGAGAGTGCTCGTAAGGCCCGCATCAAACTTGATGCATATAAATGGTGTGCTGGTATCGCCGCACCAGAAGAGAAACCTTCAAGGCAGCAAGGCCCACTACTTGAGATTGTGGTGTCTACTGCTGATTCCAATTCGATTTAGGATTTCTTACCCTTATTTATTCTCACACATTGAGACACGATCTTAATGATTCGATCCTGATCATCTTTGGATAGAGGGCGGATCATTTGTGATAGCTGAGCAGCAACTTCTTTATGCTTTCCAGTGCCAGTATTTTCCTCAAATAGATCGGCTGGAGAAACGTTCAGAACATCGGAGACTGCGGTGATTACTTCAAAGGAAGGGCTGCGTGAACCGCTTTCGACATAAGAAAGGTACTGCGCAGTTATCCCCATCTTTTCCGATAGCTCTTCTTGGGTTAAGCCGGAGGCTTTTCGCAATCGCTTGATGTTGTTTCCAAACCATACTAGGTATTTGTTCTGATCCATAAACGCCCCCAATAGAAAGTTTATGGAACTTAGACGGTTAATTTAATCGACATACAGGCTATTAAATATAGCCATTAAATCTAAACTAGACTCAAGCTAATGACATCTATACCGAGATGTCTAATATGAAAAATCTTATACTTACGACAGCAATCATTTTGGTATCGGCATTCACTGCAAATGCAGCTAACTCGTCTGGAAAAGACGTTGATGTGGGAAGAGACTTAGCTCTCTCGATATACAAGTCTCACGCAGACAATAAAGACTTTTTAAGCTGCCTAGAAACTGTGGCATTCTTTCCCATTCGGTCATCTGCCGTTGGTATAGATATTGATGATGATCTTATGAGTACTATAGTTCTTGCGTGTGACTCCGCCGCAACCGAAGGAGTTCTTTCTGCTCAAGTGGCGGAGAGTCTTGAGGGCGCAGTAAAAAAGAAGACTCTATCAATTGATGGGTTTTTGATTATTATTCACTCGCTCTATTCATCGACTTTGAGATCTCATGCGAATGCTTTTGCCGTATCCGAAACTTGTGAAGGCCTTAGCAATAAGAAGCAAGTAGACATCTCTACGATAATGAAGAAGCAGAACTCTAAAGCTTTGGCTAAATTCTTGAATACGGACATTAAAACAGTTCTTAAGGAAGCTCACGTCAGCTCCTCATATCAGCCGCTACTAAAGAAAAGGTACGAAGAAATTCAGAAAGAAATTTCTAAGTAGTAATTTTCAATTCGCAATACCAGAAGCAGGCCCCTATAGACTTACCTTCCCTATGTCTATAGGCGCGTATAGGTATAGCTATAGACATGGACGACGCGTAAAAGAACACAAAATAAAATTATCAAATCACTTCAGTCACTTAGCGAGAAGCGAACCTCACGCCTCAAATTCCAGATTGACCGATTGTCAGAGCAACAATAAAAAGATCGCAGGGTAGCAGGAAACTGTTCTCCTCGCTGGGTAAGAAATCTTCTTACAGTTCCAGTCATAAAAAGAGGCGTGATACATTAGGCGAGAGCCGAGATTCTAAGTGCAGGGAAGCGTTAGCCGAGAGCCATGAGGCGAGCTGCTAGATCTATGATTCAATAAAATTCGAGGCGTGAGTTGATCTCATCGTTCGCTGCATTTCGTAGCGACGTTGTTTTAACTTTTTAATTTGCGTATATAGTTTTACGCGCCGGGCATTGCTGTGTCCGAAAGGCTCTCAAATGAAAAAGAAGTTGAACTCCAAAGTCACTTCTCGCTTGCAACGACAAGCAGTCACAAAGAAACCCAATACATTTCCAATCGACCAGAATGAGGTATGGTCATTTGTCAGTTTGCTAACTGGCTCTGTACGATCAAAGAATATCTTCACCGCTATTAAGAAATCTTCGATGGCAAAACCTCAAATCAAAACGATTGTTGGTTCTATCGAAGAAGCTTATCAGTCTCTAGTTGCCTGGAATAGAGACGGGTTTGATATTTTCATGGCGGTCAATGAGTGTGATGGGGATAGAAAGAATGAAAATGTAAAAGCAATTCGTGCGGTATTCTTCGACAACGATAGTGAGAATACTGTGGAGCCACCACTCGCCCCAACTTTTCAAGTGAAGTCTGGACGTGGCGGCCACGGCTACTTCCTTGTGAATGATATGCAAGTCGATGAGTTCACGAAGATTCAATCAGCCATTGCCAAATCTTTAGAAACAGATCCAACAGTAAAAGATCCAGCACGTTTGATGCGCGTCCCTGGGTTTGCTCATGTTAAAGATCCAAGTAACCCCAAGCCAGTTAGCATCTTTGCAAGGACTGACTTGGTTTACACAACGGAGCAAATCAAACAAGCCTTCCATGTCGTTGATCAATATGACGGATCTGCCAAATCTAAGAGCTCTCAGGGCGTGGCAAGTATCACTGATCGCAAGTTTAAAAGCTGGGCAAAAGATCTACCTACGGATGAAGGTAGCGCTAACCCCATGGGTGGCAGAAACAATACTGCACTCAACCTGGTGAGGGAGGGGCTTGCATTCGGCATGAAGAGATCAGTAATTGCAGGAGCTCTCGAGGACTACTGTCTACGTTCGGGTCTATCAGAGTCTGAAGTTGATGGAATGATTGCGCGTGAGGAAGAGGTTCATAAGAAGAAAATGTTCCAGCCGTACTTCCTAAATCAGAATGATAAGAAGCCCTCAGTTTCAGAATTGAGTAGTCTATTCATTCAGCATGAGAATTTGACGCCGGATCATATCCGCTTCTGGCGTGGCGAATTCTTTATTTATGATGGATCAAAGTATCAACAAATTAAGATGAGTGATCTAAGAGCTAGGGTTGTATCATTCCTTACTACTAGTGTTTACAGTGATAAGTTCCGTCTCCCTTGGGTTGACGAAGCCGTGACTGGTTTGACAGGCCTCGGTCATTTGTCTCCGAATATTGAGGCGGGAGCAGACATTCTTGAGCCCAACAAAAAGAAGAATCTTATCTTCCTAAAGAACTGCGTATTGAACCTTGACGAATCGAATGCCTGGAAAGTTGAGCAGTTGCCCCATGACCCCCGTTACTTCTCGCAAGTTGCGCTGCCCTACTGCTATGAGCCCAATGCTGAATGCAATTCATTCCTAAAGACTCTTAGTGAAATCCTTCCGGATAAAGATACAAGAGACTTCCTACAGGAGTGGTTCGGCTACAATCTGATTCACGATACGAGCCAAGGAAAGTTTCTTGTTCTTCTTGGTGAAGGTGCTAATGGCAAGACGGTCGTCTTGAGTGTGTTGACTGCGTTGATTGGTAAGCAGAACGTATCTGCGATTCCTCTTGAGAACTTCACAGCTACAAGAACATTTCCAATCGCCGTAACCATTGGAAAGCTTGCGAATGTTGTCGATGAGATGGGTCAGCTAAAGGGAGTGGAAGCAACTCTCAAACAATTTGTCAGTGGATCGCTGATGAATGTTGAACGCAAAGGAAAGGATGGCGTGGAGCAGAAGCCAACCGCGCGTCTCACCTTTGCAACGAACACGCTGCCAACATTCTATGACCGATCTGATGGATTGTGGCGCCGTATGATTGTCATCCCAATGCAAGTACAGATCCTTGATGAGTCGAAGCAGAATAAAAACCTGTCACGCGTAGAGTACTGGGAAAGATCAGAGGAGCTTGCTGGTATTTTGAATTGGGCTATCGCTGGATTGCAAAGACTCATGGGACGTGGGTACTTTGTTGAACCAAAATGTGCCTCTGAATTTAAGGCAGGCTTCCGTCAGGAATCAGATCATGTATCTTCTTTCATCGAAGAGCACCTGACTGAGAATGCAAAAGGTGAAGTCGGTGCGACGACACTCTACTCTAACTATACTTCTTACTCAAAATTCAACGGACACCCAGTGGTAACTAGTGCCGCATTTGCAGCGGCGATCCGTAAAGCATTTCCAAAAGCTATCAAATCCGATCAGCCAAAGGTAATGCGAGATAAAAGGCGCGAGCGCGTATGGAGTGGGCTCAGTCTTGAAAGCTTCGGAGGAACAGAGGGAGGGGCGTGGTAATGGCACAGGCTGCACAACCCTTTATTACTCCTCGGGTAAAATTGAATCAGAGAAAAGAAAGAAAATATAAAAGAGAGAATAGCCCCTGTGCAGTTGTGCGACAGGGGAACATCGCTTCAGATTCTGATGATGCGAAAAAGTTCTCAATTAAAAAAGTCGTCATCTCATCTGTTGACAACGATCAGAAGTTCCAGCATTTAGGCAGACCTAAAAACTCTCCCTCGCTAGAGAGTGAAAGTTCTTTGAAAACTGAAGAGGCTGAGTGGCTGACAAGTAAAGAGGCTGCTGACTATCTCCGTATCTCTGAGGGCACACTCAGGAATATGGCCAGTAACGGAAGGGTACCCTATGTAAAGTTAGGGAGATCGAACCGATATTCACGGAGTCAGTTGAATCAGTTGCTCCTTTCTAACAAGAGAGGAGTACTCAATGGGTATTAAGAAAGATCCCAAGACAGATCTTTATATTGTCAGCTATGCAAAACGACATCCGATTACACGCAAACCAGTTGGTCTAAAGAGAATTAACGTCAAGACTCTGGCTGAAGCAAAACGTATTCAAGCTGAGTTGATCGTATCGGTAAATGATAAAATCAAAGAGAAGGTTATGCCTACTTGGGGTACCTTTCTCACTCAATACTTTGAGAGTATGAAGCTGTCAGGACTAATGAACTCGACGATATATAATCGAGAGAAAGTACTGCGTTGTCATACGCTGCCCACATGGGGAGAAAAGTATATTGACGAAATTACTACCGAGGAGATTCACAAACTGCTGAATGCTAGGCTTGGCAACAATGCTGAGGCTCACAAGAAATTCTTTATCAAGTGCGTTCGCGGAGTATTCCAATATGCACTTGAGCAAGGGATTCTTGTAAGGAACCCCACGCCGCTATTGAAATTCAAAATCGCTGATAAGATTCACGCGGTATTGAATGAGGAACAGATTGTTCTTCTACTTCGTAAAGCTCAAGAGTTGAACTGGCCGTGGTATCCACACTATGCAGTAGCGCTGTTCACAGGTATGAGAAACGGAGAGATCTACGCGTTAACCTGGGACAAGGTGAATCTTGATAAGCGACAGATCTTAGTGAACGTGGCTTGGAATAGCAAGAATGGCTACAAGTCCACGAAGTCCGGTGATGATCGTATTATCGAGATCCCCACTCCATTGTTGCCTACGCTTAGACAGCTAAGGCTACAATCGGATGGGAGTGATTTTGTCCTGCCTAGATTAAATAAGTGGGACAAAGGCGATCAGGCCCGTGAGCTAAGATTTCTTCTTGCTTCATTGGGTTTACCACAGATTCGCTTTCATGATCTGCGAGCGTCCTGGGCTACGCTATTGCTGAGTAAAGGGGTAGCCCCTAGCAAAGTTATGGCAATGGGCGGATGGAAGGATATGGACACCATGATGATCTATATGCGCAAGGCTGGTATTGATATTAAGAACTCAACCAGTGTCCTTGATAATATGGAAACACACGGTGTCACCACTGGTAAGGTAGTCAAATTTAAGCCAGTGTAGGAAGTGGTCGGAATGGGAGTAAAGGGCTATTGAAATCATTAAACAATTTCAACCTCCGCACTCCCTACCATTTTGTTGTTTCTTCACACTTGATAATGAGCAAGACCTTATTCTATCTCAACTCTAACCACGTAGAGATGGCTGCTTATCAAAAATAAAATTATTTGGTTATATCTATTAGGACGTGGATCAGGTCTACTGATCCTACACGTCGTTCTCATTATTCAATTGATTCTCTTTTGTCTTCTGCGAATGGCCCCCGAAAGCTTTTAAGGAGGCAAATATGGGAAAGAAATTATACGTCGGAAATTTATCATACACAGTTGATTCAAATCAGCTTGCAAATCTTTTTGCAGAGTTTGGTACTGTTGATTCCGCAAATGTGATCACAGACAGAGAAACAGGCCGCAGTAAAGGTTTTGCATTCATCGAAATGTCTACAGATGGAGAAGCGCAAACAGCGATTCAAAAATTGAACGGTTCAGAAGTTTCTGGTCGTGCGATGAATATCTCTGAAGCGAAACCGCAAGAAAACCGTTCTGGTGGCAATCGTCGCAGCGGTGGTTTCAACTCTCGCCGTTCATACTAAATATCGGCGATTTCATTATCAATTAAGCAAAGGATTATGATGGCTAAAGACGATTTGGTCACCACGGATGGAAAAGTCGTGGATCTTTCCGGTGGAGGAGTTTACTCCATAACTCTTCCTAACGGGGTCTTAATCAAGGCCCGTTTGTGTGGAAAGATGAAAAAGTTTAATATTAAGGTTGTTGTAGGAGATCGGGTGAGCGTCGGAGTTTCGCCCTACGATCCCACTCACGGTTTGATCTTACATCGACATAAAATATAAGGGCCGTAAGGCCCTTTTTTAATGCGGCGGTTGGGTGCCGTGAACCTGCATCGCTGAAGCACCTTTATAGTTGTGATACTCCTCGATTTCTTGAGAGACCGTTGTGAACCAACCCCAACCGTGACCTTGTTCTTTGACGGCGTCCATAAAACCAGTGACAGTTTCATGGCGGGCCCAATCGCGTTGCAGTTCGCAGGCGATAGAGTTCCAGCCCACCGGTTGCGCTCCCGCGTGAATCATGCGTTGAAGAGCCGCTCGATGCCCCTCGGCGGAATTTGCACCGACGCAATCAACGACCGGAAATACTTCGTAGCCTTCTTTGATTGCATCCATTGTTGGAAATAACAAACAAGCGTCCGTCCAAAGAGCGGCGATAATAAGTTTCTTACGTTTGGTGGCTTTGATCGCCTGATAAAATTCTTCATCTTCCCAAGCGTTGATTGAAGTTCTGTCTATCGAGGGAACTCCAGCAAGCAGTTCTTTAAGTTGTGGAATGGTGTCAGGATTTCTGCCATTTGTTGTGTTTACAGTGCTTAAAACAATCGGAACATCAAATGCCTTTGCTGTTTTAATTAAGGCGCGCATGTTGCCGATTAGTGTCTGGCGATCCATCGAAACTGTTGTGATAATTTGTGGTGGTTGGTAATCGATGATGACGAGGACTGCATTTTTCGGTGTGAGCAAATGATCTTTGACCTGATCGCGAACGGGGGTGCTTTTCATAGAGAATCTCCTTAAAAAAGTATTGTTAAAGCAGACTCTTAAACTCTTAGTGAGGCAATTTTCTCACGGCGTGAATGCTAAAATTCACAAGAAGTTTCTATCGAATTGAATGTGCTTTAACAGGTCGGACTCCTTAAGGGCGTTTGTTGGTAATGCCTTTTCTTTTTAAGATATCATCCCACGATCCATCTTTTACGATGTCGTCGATCAGCTTATTTAAGTCTGCGACTTTGATTGTCGATTGTCCGTTTGAAACAAGAAGACCTAGCCGATAAATCTGGTCGAAATTTTTTGAGATGAGCAAAAACTTTTGATCTTGTGGATTTTCTTTCAAATAAATATCCAAGTACTCCTTAGAGACGATAGCGATGTCCGTACGCTTGTTCAGTACGGCGCGAATGTTTCCTTCCTGAGTATTGGTAAGCTCTAAATTGAATTCTTTCAGAGCTTTGGGGCCGGTGGACAGACCCAAAAATCCATAGTGATAGCCGCGCATGCCTCGAATCTTTTTACTTTTTAGATCTTTAAAATAAGCTTGGGTGCGGGAGGGCTCATTCAGAGCGATGAAGACCTCTCCACCTTCTTGAAATATTTTTGTTGAGGTCACAAGATCAGGATTCCAACCCCACGATTTGCATTCAAAGGCGATGATTTGGTATCGCCCTTCTTTCATATCGTGGTATCTTCTTGAAGGTGAAGTGGGAACAAATCGAAATTCAAACCTTGATTGTTTTTGATTTAAAAGCTGAATCAAATCCAAAGTCAGACCTTGAAAGCCGTTGTTCTTGCTGATGACATAGGGAGGGAATTCATACCCGCCGATGTCGACAGGAGTGGGCTTGGCGAAGGCCATGCTGGAAAGAAAAAGAAAAATTAAAGAAAATTTCACATTCCGACCTTACGGGAGTGCAAAGCGCTGGGTCAAATTAAATACGGAGGAAACGTGAAAATCAGAGCCAGTCATATATTGGTGCAGCATCAATATGAAGCCGATGATCTTTTACGAGCCTTAAAGAGTGGTAAAAGCTTTGAAGAATTAGCACGTAAACACTCTCGCTGTCCCTCCTCCTCCGTGGGAGGAGATCTGGGAACATTCTCTGAAGGTCGCATGGATGAGACATTTGAAGAGGCTGCGTTCTCTTTGAAGGTCGGTGAAACGACCGCAAAACCTGTACGTACGAAGTTTGGTTATCATCTTATAAAGAGAACGGAGTAATTCTAAGTGAGAGCCTTTCTTCCTCTTTTAACGTTCATCGCTTTTTTTCTTGGCAGCGGAATCTATTATCACTTGCAAGGAGCAGAGTTTGCTTTTTACAAACTGCCCTCTCCTGTCGCAACACTTCCAGCGATCATATTAGCTTTTCTTTTAATGAAGGGAACCTTTGATAAAAAGGTGAACACGTTCATGGAAGGACTTGCTGATCACAATATTCTTACGATGTGTCTAATCTATCTTTTGGCGGGTGCATTTGGAAGTGTTGTAAAAGCAATTGGTGGCGTCGATGCGGTGATTTTCTGGGGAATGAAAATCATGCCGGAAAATTTCTTGTTACCAGGATTCTTTTTATTAGCTGCTTTGATCTCGACATCTATTGGTACATCCATGGGAACGATTTCAGCGTTGGGGCCGATTGCCTTAGGGCTCGCTGAAACGGGTGGTTTGGAGAAAGCTCTTGTATTCGGCGCTTTAATTGGCGGTGCCATGTTTGGCGATAATCTTTCTTTTATTTCTGACACGACAATTGCGGCAACACGGTCGCAAGGTTGTTCGATGAAGGATAAATTCCGCGTGAACTTTCGTTTAAGTTTACCAGCGGCATTGCTAACGGCGGTGATTCTCTTTTTGTTGTTCGCTCCGGGCCACGCGGTTTCCGTGAAGGAAATGGAAATTTTTAAGGCTCTGCCTTATGCCGTGGTTTTGATATTGGCCTTGTTAGGAGTAAATGTCTTTTTGGTCCTAGTTCTGGGAATTCTTCTTGCCGGAGGTTTGGGACTTTTTGCGACGGAAGGGTATTCTCTTTTGCAATGGGCCCAGGACATTTATGCAGGCTTTAAGGATATGCAAGAGATCTTTCTTCTTTCCCTTTTTATGGGTGGCCTGGGGCAGATGATGAAAGTCGAAGGCGGTATTGCGATTTTGCGAGGGCTCTTTAAGAAGATGAAGTTTCAAAGCGCGCGTTTAGAAAAACTATGGGCGGAATTTAGCATCGCTCTTTCAGTGAGCATCGCGAATCTGGCCGTCGCCAATAACACCGTAGCTATTCTAATTACTGGCGACTTGGCTAAAGAAATTTCTAAAGCAGAACAGGTGCCCGCGCCACGCAGTGCGAGTCTTTTGGATATTTTTTCTTGCGTGATTCAAGGTTTGATTCCTTATGGTGCTCAGATTTTACTGGCTAGCCAAATGGCGAAACTGTCTCCTTTGGCTCTGGTCGGAGAAGTCCATTACTGTTACATCCTCGGTGGAATGACTTTGGTATCGATGTTCTGGCGAGCTTCACGCACAAAGACCAGTCTAAATTATTCAGCGTAGATTTTCCTCATAATTTTGGAAAGAATGTTCTTTTTCTTATTCAAGAAAAGGGGAAATGAATGCGCGTTTTATTGTATGCAGTCGCTTTGGCGTTGTGGGGTGGATTTACGGTGAAAGCGAATGCTGCCGAGGTTGTAAAGGATAATTCCTTTCTTATTGAGGAAGCATACAACCAGGAACCCGGTGTTGTGCAGTTTATTCAGACTTATCAGTATCTTGATCCCGCACACGAATGGGGATACTCGTTCACAAACGAAATTCCTATCACAGATGAGACTCATCAATTTTCTTACGTCATTCCTGTTTTAAAAAAGAGTGCCGTCGGTGGTGATGGCGACAAAACGCAGCTTGGTGATGTCCTTTTAAATTACCGTTACCAATTGATAAACACAGAGATGATCTCTATGGCTCCGCGTTTTTCAATCATCCTTCCTACAGGAGATTACAAAAAAGGGTTCGGCAATGGCGTGGCAGGCTTCCAGTTTAATCATGCTGTTTCCATCACGCTTAACGATCGCTGGACCAATCATTGGAATGCTGGTTTTACATACACACCAGATGCAAAGAATGAATTGGGAGAAACGGCTTCCCTTTTTGGTTTTAACTTTGGAACAAGTGTTGTCTACAATGTCACACCAAAGACAAATCTTCTCTGCGAATTCGTAATGAATAATAACGAGGTCGTTGCCGGACAAGACACTAAGGCGACAGAGGCGACTTATTATGTTGTTCCCGGCATTCGTACGGCTTTTCAAGCCGGGCAAGAGACGGAGATTGTTCCCGGAATCGGCGCACTTCTTGGTGTAGGTCCTTCCGCTGCTGAACACGAACGCGGTGTCTTTTTATATCTTTCAGTAGAGTCGAAACTTTGGTAACAGGGTCGGGTGAATGAGTCTTTCTATTAAAAAACAACTGCTGCTTTTATGCGGAGGATTTTTACTTGTCTTAATTGGCATTGGAAGTCTTTCTTTTATTAATTCCACGCGGTTGATGACACAATTTGATAACGTCGCCAACGTGCAACTGCCAGCTGTTCGCAATATGACTCTCGCAGATATGATGCACGATGGACTTCGTTCTGTGGTTTTAGCTTCCTTGCTTTCAGCGGAAAGTGGTGAAGCGTCTGAGCTAAAAAACATTCAAAAAGAATCTGAAGAAAAATCAGAGGAATTTAAAAAGTATCTTTCAGCTTTAGAAGCATTGCCATTAAATGCCGAAACTAAAAAAGCGATTCTAGAAACCAAACCTCAGATGGAACAATATATCGAGCACACAAGAAAAATTGTGAATCTGGCGGCGGCTCAGGGCTATAAAACCGCCTTAGCAGAACTTCCGAAGTTCAACGATACTTTCAAGGTGCTTGAAGGAAAAATGGAAAATCTGGGAGAGTTGATTGAGAAAGACGCAGAAGTCGCACACGAATCTGGTGGAGCTTTCCGTGCTATCAACTTGATTATTACTATAGTAGGCGGTCTTTTCTGTTTGCTCGGTGGAGCATGGATCACCTCAAGTTTGATAGGCCGCATGTCGGTTTTTTCAAATCGCATTGAAAAGACGGGCCATTCTTTAGATGAGACCAGTCACCATCTTAATAAAGCCAGCCAAAATCTCGCAAGCGGAGCGACGGAGTCGGCGGCATCTTTGCAAGAAACGGTGGCTTCCTTGGAAGAACTTTCCAGCATGGTGAAACTTAATTCGGAAAATGCTAAAAACGCTTCCACATTATCTTCGGAAAGTTTTGAAGCCTCTAAGGCGGGTGCTGAATCTGTGCAAAAGTTGATTCAAAGCATGGATGCTTTAAAAAGCTCGGCGACAAAAATCGAAGAGGTGATTCAGGTCATTGACGATATCGCCTTTCAGACAAATCTTCTTGCTTTAAATGCATCAGTGGAAGCGGCTCGTGCCGGTGAGCAGGGAAAAGGCTTTGCTGTTGTTGCCGATGCCGTTCGCAGCCTTGCCCAACGAAGTGCTGATTCTGCAAAAGATATTTCTAAAATGATTCAAGAAAGCGTTTCGAGAATTCACGAAGGTGGCGAAGTCGCTCATCAAAGTGGCGCACTTCTTGGTAAATTTCTTTCTTCCGCACAAAAAGTTTTGGAAATTAACAACGAAATCGCAGGAGCCAGCCAAGAGCAAGCTCGTGGGTTGGGCCTTATCAGTGAAGCCATGAATAAATTGGATCAAGCATCGCAGCAGAATGCGCAAGTTGCTCAAGAGGTCGCTCAAACCAGCGATCAGATGTCAGAGCTTTCTCAAGGTATGCAAGGGCTTGTGACCGAACTCAAAGCCATGGTGGGCCGTCAAGGTTGACGGCCTTTCCAGTATTGAAGATTTTGTTCAATCAACTGCAAGTCGTATTGTAGACGCTTTTTTTCTTCATTTAAAAGTCGTTGGTCATCGTTGGTGTCAGTTCCGACGCTTCGCTCATCCATCCGCATTTGCGACTGGGCTTTTTCATAAATTGATGTCCATAAATTAAAGGCCACATCTTGATTGAGCTTTTCCTGGGGCTGCTGGTCTTCAGGAAGCTGTCTTCCTTCAAAATCAATTAGACCGTGAGATTTAAATTGAATCTTATCGGCAAAACGCAAGCGGGCGATACTGTCGACTTTTTTAATGTACTTCATCGCTTCTTCAAGTTTGCCTATGTTGTCGATGGACGTGGATAAAATAGATTCTTTTAAAAGAACGTCACGGATGAACATCGTTCTTAACATTAAAAAGGAATACGCCGTTTCCTCAAAGCGACGACCACCCTCAAGTTTTTCACCGATAATATTTCGTTGAATAATTTCCTGAACGACTTCTTGCGGAGCAAAACCTGCGATCACTTGTAAGGCCGTCAGTTTGGCAAGTTTTTGGGTATTGATTCGCTGAATTTGTTTTTTTGTATAAGGAACTTCTTCTCCGGTGGCCTCATCGATGTCTTTATTAGGCAAAGCTTCATCGACTTCTTTAAGCCATAGATAAGTTAAATCAATCAGCTCCTCTGCAGAGGCGGCTTCAGCAAATTTTTTTCCATAGGGCATCAGCTTAAAGGGCACAGGAGCCAAAGTATCCTGATTTTCTGCCTTAATAAGATTTTCTAACGGAATTAAAAGAGATTGATCGTGAACCCCTTTGTTTGTTGTCTTCATTTCATCCAACATTTTTCTCATGTTGGCATTGGTTTCGTCCATTTTGCCTGGAACTTTTTTAGTGCCATCCAAAGCCTCCTGCAAATCGCAGGCGGCTAAGGAAAGTAATAAAATACCAGCTAAGGATACTTTAATTAAAGAATTCACAGCGTCTCCTTAAGGAGTTAAAAGGTCGTTTTTCAAAGAGGCGACACCGTCATCCGCAGGAATACCCAACCAGATTGAAAAAATCTTTTGGGTCATACCGCGTTCACCGACAAGCACTGTTTGTTTTCCAGCGGTGTCTTCATAAATCAAAGTTTCTGAACCATCGGAGTGTTTCTTCACTAGAATAGTGAGATGACCACCAGAAGCCGCGTCGCCACCTTTGCTGACAGCGCCTAGGAATGTTTTAATAGATGGAGTTGTCGTATCCACTTTGTTGGCGCTAAGTGCATCGCGGAAAGACGTTTGCACTTTGTCTGCTTCGACGGTTCTTAAGAACGTCATGCGAATGGCGACAACGTCACTGTCATCCAATGATTTTAAAGCTTCGCTGCCTTTTTTAACAAAGCGTTGAGGGCTGCTCACCAAAAGCTCGGCAACATAAACTTTGACCTTAGAAAAAAGAACTTTCTTCCAGCGCAGACCAGCACCGACGGTGCCAAGTTGAGTTTCTGTTTTTTCAATAGTGGCTACGGCTGATTTGGAGATATTCACTCCTTCAATGCTGCGCGGGCCCTTTTCCATTTTTAAAACAGAAGCGTGAGCGGAAGAAACTGAGAGAGCCAAAACGGGTGCAACGATAAAACGTGCAAGTGCTTTCATATGAACTCCTTTTATGAGTGATACTTGATACGGCAAAGGTGTTCGTTCGTCGCTTTATAAGGTGGCAATCAATATTTCAAAAAAGCAAAGCAGACGGAATGCGACTGGCCTAAACAAACAGTGAGGCCACGATTTTTATAAATTAGTTTTTCATTCGAGAAAAAAGTCCTGAAAACGATTTGGACATTCTTAAAAACATTCAATTTCTAATGTGAGCCGACCGAAGACCCTTTTGAAAGAGAGGTCGTCCATGGTCGGAACCACAAACGTAACAAGAATGATTTTGTTTCTTTCACTGACGGGATTGATGGCTTGTGCCCGCTCAAACGACTGGCCAAGCCTTGATGAGTCGGGAGATGAAACAGCTTCGGTTGTAGAACCCACTCCAGGGGTCACGACTCCCTCACCTGAAAAAACTCCCGGAGCGCCGACGACGCAAAAGCTATTGCTAGGTCAAGCTATGACCGTTCGTTATGAAAAAGCAGGGATTTTAGAGTCAAAGATCGAACTTCCTGAAGGAACACAAATCGAAGTTCCTTCCAATTACGAAATTAAACATTTGGACTTTCGTAATTCCAGCGGCGCTGTGGAAAGATCCAGTACGGGCTTCTTATATCCTGTAAAAATTATTTCGGTGGCTTCGCAATATCAGTCTTCATTTCCACAAAGTAAGATTGAAAGTCTTAATCAAACTCAAGGTGGACTTTTTATTTTTGCCTCTATTGTGGGGAATCTTGAGGGAACTGAGGGAAATTTTGCCGTTGTAAGTGCAGCAGTACCCGGTGCAGGTTTTTTGAAATACTACAATCCGACGGGAAAGCCGAAGTTTAAGTATACAACCTCAGTGACAAAGCGTTTCGGTCCTCGTTTGAATAAAGGTGTCGATGCAAATTCTTTATCACTCCCTGAAAAAGAAAAATGGCAAAGCATTTACAATGAATTAAAAAAAGCCGTGAATCGCACAGTGGAAACTCCGAAATCTTATTTGATGACGGATAAAACCAAAGCCACACAAGCCTCTATCGATTTTGAGAAAAAAGGAACGATCTCAACAGTGGGAGCGTGGACCATCGCGACTCAAGGCACGGCAGTTCGTCATGGTTTTTCCAATGTGCCTTGTGCGGAATTTCAGTCAGAACTTTTGCGACAGGCGT
Organism: Bdellovibrio sp. BCCA; assembly: GCF_037996825.1. NCBI lineage: Bacteria > Pseudomonadati > Bdellovibrionota > Bdellovibrionia > Bdellovibrionales > Pseudobdellovibrionaceae > Bdellovibrio > Bdellovibrio sp. BCCA. Next base: position 242,668 of record NZ_JBBNAC010000001.1, read on the forward strand.
ACCAACGCGCGGGTTATCGTGTGACAGATGATTTTAACAATACGAAGGGCAATCCGCTTATTTGGAGCAACAGTGCTGCCGTTGTGAATTTCTCAATGGCTCTTTACAAAGCAGGTTGGGTTGCGTGGGATTCCACTTTGTATCGTCCTCTTGTCGGCGCGTTTTTGATGAATGGATCAGGCTTAACGCCGGGACATACTTATACGTCAGCAAGTGACGACGGCATGATCATCGTAGACAACGGCGCTCCACAAGGACGTGATCTTAGAAAAACAACAGAAAAAACGATTTCCATCATGTATCAAACGGGAGTGTTTTTCCTTCCTCCGGGGATCAACCCGCCCGTTTGGTAAGAGTCAGCACATTACCAAGTAAACACAGCAGGACGCCCACAAGAATGTAGGGCGTCCATTTGAAATTCTCAAAGAAGCTTGAAAGAACAAGTGCAATGACCGGAGAAATCACACTTGTATAAGCCGCTTTTTCTGCGCCAATTTTTCCCGCCAAGGACAGATAAGCGCCAAAAGCGATCACAGATCCGAACAAGGCCAAATATAAAAGTGCTCCTAAGAATTTTCCAGTCAGAGGAATCGCCAGATTATCACCATGAATCAGCGCGATGATAAGTGTGAACAGACTTCCGTAAAGCATTCCAAAAGTATTTGTAACTACAACAGGAATTCGTAACTGATAACTTTTTTGCGCCACCATATTTCCAGTGGAAGCGGACAGCGTCGCAAGGAAGCCGACACAAAGACCCACAATCGTTTGCGAGCTTGGATCAAAATGCAAAATTTCATTCAGGAAGATAAAGACAATTCCAAGGCCACCCAATAAAGAACCCAGGATCACATTTTTTGTGATGGGTTTTTTAAAGAAGATCCGCATGCCAAACATATTGTAGTAAACCAAAGCGGTGAAACTTAAAGCCACAAGGCCTGAGCTGATCATCGTCTCGGCGATATAAGTCAGCATGTAATTGACCGAGAACATGAAAATTCCCTGAGCCGCAAAAAGAAAATGTTCTCTGCGAGAGTATTTGAGGTTTTGTTTTTTAAAAAAGCAAAAGGCGAAAAGAATTCCCGCAGCGAGTAGAAATCTCCAGAACACCGAAGTCACAGGCGATGCGGAATCAATTTGAAAAGTGATCACCAACCATGTCGAACCCCAGATCAATGTGCAGATAGAATAGAGAATTAGATTTTCAAATCGGGATGTCATTCTGAAGTCCTGTAAATATCTTGTTTGTAACAGAGGACAATATGAGGGTCACTGTCTAACTGTGAAAGCACAGAATATTCATTGAATCTTATCAAAGAGATCAAAGAATCATGCGCTTTTTAGAAGAGCATTGGATAATAATCGTGAACCTTCATTGCAAGAAAGGGGGCCCACCATGTTAAGAGCAGCTATAGTCTTTTTTATTATAGCTATCGTCGCCTTTATCTTTGGAGCCACAGGAATTGCAGGGATGTCGATGGAAATCGGCCGATTGCTCTTGTTGGTATTCTTAGCTTTGGCGGTGGTCAGCTTTCTCATCAATCTTATGGGGCGAAAGGGGCAGCGGTGACCAGGCCCAGAAAACAAAAAGCCCCGGATGTCCGGGGCTTTTTTTAATTAATCTTCATCATCTTCGTAATCGTCTTCATCCTCATCGTCGTCGTCATCATCGTCTTCATCCTCATCGTCGTCGTCCATGTCTTCATCAGCTTCAAGGCGGATGAGCCATCCTTCTTCGTAAGGATCTTCCATAATAATAGACGGATCTTCGACAACTTGGCTGTTCACTTCAATCACAGTTCCAGAAACAGGAGAGTAAATGTCCAATGGACCGTCATCTGTTTCTAAAGTACCGATAACGACGTCAGCATCAATTTTTTCCTGTTCAGCAGGAAGCTCAACAGAACTGATCTCTTCAAAGTCCTCAAGTCCATCTTCGTTGATACCAATAGTGATGATACCATCTTCCTGGCGGACCCAAAGGTATCCCATAAAATTTCTAACGTCGTCTGATGCCATGTCTTATCCTAAGTTGTAAGTTTTTTAACAATCATAATACAAGTGAAACTCGTAGGGAACCGGTCTTTGTTGAACCGGACGAACTTCTTTGTCGATTTTATAGTGAACCCATGTCTCAATCAAATCTTCACTGAAAACGTCGCCTTTTTTCAAGAAGCTGCAGTTTTCGCGAAGGTGATTCAAACTTTCTTCCAAAGTGCCTGGAACAGAAGGAATCGCCGCCGCTTCTTGCGGAGGAAGTCCATAGATGTCCTTATCAAGTGGATCACCTGGGTGAATTTTATTGATAATACCATCAAGACCCGCCATCAAGATCGCCGCTTCCGCCAAATAAATGTTGGCACCAGGATCTGGAGTGCGGAATTCAATACGTTTCGCTTTCGGATTTGGACCCGAGTTTGGAATACGCATCGCCGCCGAACGATTTTTAAAGCTATAAGCCAATTTCGTCGGAGCTTCAAAACCCGGAACCAAACGTTTATAAGAATTTGTCGTTGGATTGATGATACCGCAAAGAGCCGGAGCGTGTTTCAAAACTCCACCGATATAATAAAGAGCCATCTCAGAAAGACCAGCATATTTATTTCCCGCGAAAAGATTTTTTCCTTCTTTCCACAAAGACATATGGATGTGCATTCCAGAGCCGTTGTCACCGAAAAGTGGTTTCGGCATGAACGTCGCTGTTTTTCCATAGCGTTTTGCTACGTTTTTCACGATGTATTTGAACCACATCATTTTGTCGCCCATATTTAACGCCGTATCGAAGCGGAAGTTGATCTCGCCTTGACCCGCAGACGCGACTTCATGGTGATGACGTTCAACTTGCATACCGCATCTTTCAAGTTCCAAGCAGATTTCACTGCGCAGATCTTGTTGAGAGTCCGTTGGCAAAGCTGGGAAGTAACCTTCCTTCGAGCGAATTTTATAACCCAAATTTTTTCCGCCCTCGTCGCGTCCTGTGTTCCAGGAAGCTTCATCACTGTCGATCATATAGAAAGCAGAGTTGCTTGTTTGTTCATAACGAACATCATCAAAGATAAAGAACTCAGCTTCAGGCCCGAAGTAAGCTGTGTCTGCAATCCCTGTTGATTGCATGTAAGCGATCGCTTTTTTAACCACTTGACGAGGATCACGATTGTAAGGTTGCAAAGTTTCCGGCAAGCACACGTCGCAGATCACAGAAAGTGTCGGCACTTGCATGAACGGGTCCATCATCGCAGTGGAAGGATCTGGCATGATCACCATGTCTGATTCTTCAATCCCTCTCCATCCGCGAATGGAACTGCCGTCAAATCCGAAACCATTTTCAAAAGTCTCTTCATTGAGCTGATGCAATGGAACTGTTAAGTGTTGCCAAGTTCCGATCATGTCACAGAACTTGAGATCTACCATCTTTGCGCCTTTTTCATTGGCGAACTTCAGTACGTCTTTTCCTGTCATTTGGGTCATGGGGCCTCCGAGCCTTGCTAAAAACTTAAATCTATAAAGCTTGTTCGTCCTTCTCACCGGTGCGGATGCGAAGAGCTGACTCTACAGGAATAACGAAGATTTTTCCGTCACCAATTTTTCCTGTATGAGCTGTTTTGCGAATGGCTTCCACCGCGCTATCTATAAGAGCGTCAGGCAAAACCACTTCAATTTTTATTTTTGGGAGAAAATCGACAACGTATTCCGCACCTTTGTAAACTTCAGTGCGACCTTTTTGTCTTCCGAATCCACGAACTTCTGAGACAGTGATCCCTTCTACGCCGACCTCAGAGAGAGCATCGACCACATCATCGAGCTTGAAGGGTTTGATAATGGCCTCAATTTTTTTCATTTAACTTCTTCGTGCTAAGGAATGTCCTAAAACAACTTTTGAAGAGGATAGCAAAGGTCTTGAAGAAAGCAAAAACTGTTAAAGTCATTTGATTTTTTTAATTTCCAATAACGCGAAACAGTAAGTGTCACCGTTTTGGAAAAAATGACGAGGCCCCCAGAAAGCGGCTTGCGGTGCCATGTGGTTTTTGGTACACACGGGACCTCTTTTTCGGAAAACCTATATTGTTGTCGTGCTCGGGGGGGATAATGACTACAACACGTTTTTTCGTTTACGGATCTTTTTGTGAGGGCATGGTTCACTTTTCAAAGATCCAAAATTTCGTGGAATCTTCAATATTTGCGCGCGTGAAAGCCACGGCTTACCGCCTTAAAGTGGGCTTTCCTGCGATGGTCAAAGGCGGTTCTGACTTGGTTCCGGGGCAGCTTGTTGAACTCAAAGGCTCCGAACTTCTGCTGGGTCTTTTGGATGAGTTTTTTGGCTTTAACCGCCAAGATCCGGAGCAGAGCCTTTACTCTAGGGAAGAGATCGAGGTGTTCCCTGAGGGAGCATCGCAGGCTGTGAAAGCTTGGACTTATTTTTTAAATCCGTTAAAACTTCCGGTGAATGCGGCGGTGATTCCTGGCGGAGACTGGAAAAAGTCGATCGAGGAGCAACCTGTTTTGACGTCAAAATTGACTGAAAAACAAGTCACGTACATTCAAAAATTAGGACGCTCGACAGGCCGAGAGATTGTTCCTATTGATCTCACTTTGTATCGTGAGTTGATGAACTTAGAGTTGATCGTCGATAAAGGTCGTCGTTTGGCTCTCTCAAAATTCGGCCAAGAGGTTTATAAGCATCTTGCCTGAGACTCAGAAATTATTCCGCATTGTATTGATCGAGCCCGAGATTCCGCAAAATACAGGAAACATCGGGCGCACGTGTGTGGCCACGAACTGTGAGCTGCACATCGTGGGCAAAATGGGTTTTGAAATCAACGACACGAATCTAAAACGCGCGGGTCTTGACTATTGGCCGCATCTGACGTGGCATCGTCATGAAACCTTCGCCGACTGGTGGAAGCACGTCGAAGATCCTTCTCGCATCTGGCTTTTCACGACAAAAACAAAACGCACTTACTTTGAACCTGATTATCAACCGGGCGATTGGTTTGTTTTCGGAAAAGAGACGAAAGGTCTAGACCCAGATTTGCTTTTAAAATATCCCAATCAAACGGTGACCATTCCGATGATCGGTGAAGGCGCAAGAAGTTTGAATCTCGCAACAAGTGTCGCCATCGCCGCCTACGAAGGCGTACGACAGATTAATTTCAAAAAGTAATAAATAAGATCTTAATGTGGTTCTAAAAATGCAAAAGCGAGAATGGCCTTTGCCAGACTCGCTTTTGGTGGATCTCCTGTCCGAAAACTTACAGGAGGTGTCCGATGCGTAAACAACAGTACTTACGTATTCGACGTGTTTTGAAGATTACTAAAGGTCTTTTGATCATCATTGTTCTAATCTTGACGATGGTCGCAAAGTTCAAGGCTCTTTAATTCAAACCTCCAACAAGTAACGAGCACAGTCCAGGGACTGGTGACTGAGATGCGGACTGTTTAATCTGGTAGGAGTTGAAACATGGATGAGTCTGGTGAGGGCGCCAATAAATTCAATGCGTAACTTGTATTCGTATTTGAGTTCGTCAAGGTGGGCTCTGCACGAATTTCGTCTTTGGTCCTGAAATTCATTTTCTCGAATGAAATCGAGTTAATGACGCGACTAGAAATCACCCCTTTGCTTGTCGCTAGCATGTCTTTCAGTCTATTCTCATAGCCTATGGTTACACAAATTCTCACAAAAATGTTCGGAACGAAGCACGACCGTGAAATGAAAAAGATCCAACCAACGGTGGATCGTATCAATGCGCTAGAGCCTAAAATGGCAGCGCTCACGGATGAACAACTCAAAGCCAAGACGCCTGAATTTCAAGAGCGCCTTAGAAAAGGCGAAACAGTTGATGACATCTTACCAGAAGCATTCGCGGTCTGCCGTGAAGCTGCGAAGCGCGTTTTGGGAATGCGCCACTACGACGTACAGTTGATCGGTGGTATCGTTCTGAATCGTGGCAACATCGCCGAGATGAGAACCGGTGAAGGTAAAACACTTGTTGCAACTTTGCCTGTGTACTTGAATGCATTGACTGGAAAAGGCGTTCACCTTGTTACGGTGAATGATTACCTTGTTCGTCGTGATGCCGAATGGATGGGCCGTCTTTACGGATGGTTGGGTCTTACAACAGGAATTATCGTTCACGGTTTGAACGACCAGCAACGTAAAGAAATGTACGCTTGCGATATCACGTACTGCACGAACAATGAACTTGGTTTCGACTATCTTCGCGATAACATGAAGTTTGATTTGGCTGATTACGTTCAGCGCGGTCACTACTTTGCGATCGTGGATGAGTGTGACTCCATCCTTGTCGATGAAGCTCGTACGCCGCTCATCATTTCGGGTCCTGCGGAATCTTCCACTGATAAATATTACGCTGTGAACGCGATCATTCCGCAATTGAAGCGCGATGTTCACTTCACAATGGAAGAAAAAACGAAGACAGCATCTTTGACGGATGAAGGTAACGCGAAGGTGGAAGAACTTATGGGTCTTTCCAACCTTTACGATCCACAAAACATCGAAATTCTTCACCACGTTTACCAAGGTTTGAAGGCTTACTATCTTTACCGTCGCGACGTTGAATATATGATCAAAGATGGCGAAATCGTGATCGTGGATGAGTTCACAGGTCGTTTGATGCCAGGTCGTCGTTGGAGTGATGGTCTTCACCAAGCTATCGAAGCTAAAGAAGGTGTCGAAGTTAAATCTGAAAACCAAACTTTGGCGACGATCACTTTCCAAAACTACTTCCGCATGTACGAAAAACTTTCGGGCATGACAGGTACAGCTGACACAGAAGCCGTGGAGTTCCAAAAAATCTACAAGCTTGATGTGAACGTGATCCCGACAAATAAACCAATCCAACGTAAAGACCAAGAGGACGTGGTTTATAAGTCTGAGAACGCAAAATACAAAGCGATCACAAAAGACATCAAAGAGCGTATCGCAAAAGGCCAGCCGATTCTCGTCGGTACAGAGTCTATTGAGAAATCAGAAGCTTTGAGCAACTTCCTTCGTAAAGAAGGTATCAAGCACGAAGTTCTGAACGCAAAACAACACGAACGTGAAGCGGAAATCGTCGCGCAAGCGGGTCGTAAAGGTGCCGTGACAATCGCAACAAATATGGCGGGTCGTGGTACGGATATCATGCTGGGTGGTAACGCTGAGATGTTGGCAAAAGCGGCCGTTGGTAATGACGACTCTCCAGAATATCAAGAGATGTATCAAAAACTAAAACCACAAGTGGAAGCAGAGCGTGCAGAAGTGCGTAGTCTTGGTGGTTTGTACATCATCGGTACGGAAAGACATGAATCTCGTCGTATCGACAATCAGCTTCGTGGTCGTTCCGGCCGTCAAGGGGACCCAGGGGAATCTCGTTTTTATCTTTCATTGGAAGATAAATTGATGAGAATCTTCAACGGCGAGCGCATCCAAAAAATCATGGAAATGCTCAACATTCCTGAAGATGAACCAATCACTGCGAAAATGGTGACGAACGCGATCGAAGGCGCGCAACGCAAAGTTGAAGGACACAACTTCGACATTCGTAAAAACTTGATGGAGTACGACTCTGTCATGAATGCGCAAAGAAACGCGATCTACGGAATGCGCAGAAAAGTTCTTGAAGGCCAAGAAATCGAAAGAACAACATTGGATTGGTTGGGAGACGTGGTTTCAAGTCTTCTTGATACTTACATCCCTGAAGACGGTAAAAAAGAAGAGTGGAGTCTTGACGGACTTAACAACTCTTTGGCGCAGACTTTCGGATTCAAAGTTGAATTTGAAAAAATGGCGATCAATTCAGAAACGGTGACGGACGCTGTGAAAAACGGCGTGAAAGAAGTCTTTGAACGTCAAAAATCTTCAATGGGTCCTTTCTTTGAACAAGTTCAAAAAATGATCTTGCTTCAAAGCATCGACAATCACTGGAAGAACCACTTGTACGTGATCGATAAATTGAAAGAAGGTATCGGCCTTCGTGGTTACGCACAAAAAGATCCTTTGATTGAATACAAAAAAGAAGCTTTCAAAGCGTTTGAAACTTTGAATAACACAATCAAAAACGACGCCATTGAAAAAATCATGCGTGTTCAGCTTGTTGCTCAGCAATCTGAGGAGCAAGTTCTTGAAAGCCTTCGGCCCGAAGAGGCAGACTTAGATGAGTTAGATTATTCATCTCCTTCAGAGTCTGACATTGGGCACAGTTTGCCTGAGATGGAGACGGCTGAAGCTCCAACGCGTAAGATGACTTTCCAAAGCGGACCTCGTGATGATCGTCCGATGAACCGCGAAGAACGTCGTCGTTTGGATAAACAAGGTAAAGGAAAAAGATAATTGATCCCTTGTCCGAGTTGCCAGAAGCCGATAGAGATACTCGAGAAGCATATGGGGACCCTCTTCACGTGTCCCCACTGCAATGCGGTTTACTTTATCGATTGGAATGGGCAACCCGAGATGGCCGAGCACGAACCTGAACAAGTGCCCGAGCCAGAACTAGAACAAGAGATTGAAACTCCTGAGTCCTTTGAAGGCGGCACCGATTTCGAAGGTGGCGCCGACTTTCAATCAGGAACTTCTTTTGAAAATCCTCCACAACAAGATTACGCTTACACTCCTCCTGCGGGGGCGAGTGGTGTTGGCGAAGAGATGATTCCTCATCCCGAACCTGTTTTTAGTGGTGAGATCCCACAAAATATTCCTGATGAAATGACTCCTCCGGAAGATCCTTATCTTACTCCGGCAGAAGAAATTCCTCCGGGAACTGAAATTGAAACGCCCATGAATTATGAAGCGGAAGTTCCTGCGGAGTCAGAAACTCCGTATGATTTTAGTCAGACCTTGGATCGCATTCCTGAGGCTTTAACTCCATCTGGTACGACTGATAATGCTGATTTTTCTGACGTTACGGATTTCGCCAATGCAGATACGACTGCGGGACCTTTAACGTATGCTGTGGTTATCGAAGGTATCGAATCCAGTCGTCTTCTAATGCAATTAAAAGAAGCCATGACGGACTCTCGTTTTGGTTGGGATGTGAATGAACTTTTAAATCAAGTGGGCGGCGGCCGATTGGTGTTAAAAGGACTGTCTCCCGCTAAAGCCTCGGTGCTAATCAACCGAATTAAATATCTGCCGTTTAAAATTTCCTGGAGGCAGGATGTTCTCTCTGGTTCCTAAGATTTTGTTGATCTCTTTGACAGTGGTTTCATTGGCGTTTGCCAATGAAGGTGGCGAGAAAAAAGAAGAAAGCAGCGGCGGGGAGCATGGAGCTCCGGCAGCAGCCCCTAAAGAAGTCAAATCCTCAGAAGAAACTTACGCCGTTGTTCAAGCCCGTGTTCAGGGGCTGGAGGCGAAAGTTCACGCCGGCGAAGCTGAAATTCAAAAGTTGATTCTAGAAAAACAACACACAACAGATCCTGAAAAAGTAAACGAGATCATTCGTCAGATGATGGCTTTACATAAGGATGTTGCGAATACGCTCAAAGAATACGATCAACAACGTGCTCTTTTGAAATACCGTTATCCTGAAAAAGGCCAAGTCGAAAAAAGAGAATACGAACGCATCGAGCTTAAATCCATCGAAGATATGGAAACGCAGATGAGCTTGGGTTCCTCCGTGAAACGCACTTTAAAAAAAGTCCGTTCACAATATGGCGAGCCGGGTAAACATCACGAAGAGACCGCTTCTGAGTCGAAGCAAAAACAAGTCAAAGAACCACAACCGGGACTTATTGATCCGGTGATTTTGAAGAAATAATTTTCGATCCTAAAGATAAACGTACACAGCAATCAGAGTGATGATTATCGGTAATAAGAACGTGGCGCCAAGAACCCAAAGGGTTTTAGAGCGGGCTCTTTGTTCGTCATTTTCAATATTTTTTTCAGTCATGTTGTTCCCTCTGGCTTCTGTATATTTCAATTAGGCTGTAAAATCACTACGAACTTGTAAGGTGCTCAAGGGGGGGCTTGACCCGGCATTTCAAAAAAAGTAGTATGACCTTATCAATCCACAAACCAGGAGGGCTCGATGATTGTCACATTCTTTAAATCAAACCACAGCTCTCTGGGTTTTCAGTTTTAATTTCTCTTTAAAATTTTAAAATCTCAAATCCACGAGAGCTCCGCTTTTATTTTTAATTTTTAAAAATTATTTGGAGTTATTGCGTGAATTTATATTCAAAGCTCATCCCTTTGGGGTGGGACGTATTTTTTGAACAACAGTTAGAAAATTTAAACGAAGGATTTCAAGTCGGCCGCGTGATCAGCCAGGAACGCGAATTATATCGTGTGGCCTTTTCCGCAGAGGAAACCTCCTGGGCGCAGCTTTCAGGGCGCTTTCGCCATGATCATGAAATGTCGTCAGGATCTTTCCCTGCGGTCGGTGATTGGGTCGTTTGTAAGAATGAAGAGCAACAAGATCGAGCACTCATTCAACAAGTGCTCGACCGTCGTTCTTGTTTTTATCGCAAAGATCCGATGCAAGGTGTGCAAGTCGTGGCCTCGAACATGGACGTCGTTTTTATTGTGACCTCTATGAATAGGGACATGAACTTAAAACGCTTGGATCGTTATCTCAGCATGGCTTGGGACAGTGGCGCCTCACCGGTTGTAGTTTTAAGCAAGATGGATCTGGCCGAAGACGCAGAAGCCCTTATTCAGGAACTTGAAAACACTTATGTCGGTATTCCGATTCATGGAGTGAGTGTTTTAAATCCTGAAACGTGCGAGGTTTTAAAAACATATTTAAAACCAGGAAAAACCGTCGTGTTGATGGGTTCCTCAGGGGTTGGCAAATCCACTTTGACGAATTTCTTTTTAGGAGAAGAAATTATTAAAACTCAAAGTGCCAGAGAAGATGACGATCGCGGCCGACATACAACGACGTCACGTTTTCTGTATCAACTACCAGAAGGCGCTCTTTTGATGGACACACCAGGGATGAGGCAGCTCGCATTGGTAGATCAGGAAGAGGGTGTCGAAGGACTTTTTGAAGACATCGTAGAATTAGGTTCTTCATGTCGCTTCAGGGATTGTGCTCATCATGGAGAACCAGGCTGCGCAATTCAAGCAGCTCTTGAAGACGGAACTTTGCAGGAAGACAGGTGGGAAAGTTATTTAAAACTGCAAAAGGAAGTCGCCTTCCAAGCTCGCAAAGAGGATAAAAACAAGTTCGCGGAAGATAAGAAAAAATGGAAGCAGATCAGTAAAGACCTGCGCGTCCGTTTAAAACAAAAAGGCCGGGGAAAAATTTAACCCCGGCCTTCGGGCTCTTAAAAAATGCATCAAAACGAGACAAAAGGGAGTAGCGACCTTTAACGGATCCGAGTAAACTGGTAACGTAGAAGGATGGGGGAACTATGCTCCGATATTTGGCTATTCCTGTCGTTTTAATAGGGCTTCTAACGACAGCTTGTCAGACATCAATGCTCAAGCAGTTTTCAGAAGTAAAACCCGGCATGGAAAAAGACGATGTCCTGGATTTGATGGGAACTCCCACTCGCACGCAGCGCTATCATGGCAAAGACCGTTGGACCTACGTTTTCTATGACAAACGCATTCGCTTCGAAAAAGAAGTTCAATTCTTTGATGGCAGTGCTATTTACGTCGGTGATATTTCGCAACCGGAAGCCAATCGAACAGCCGTTGCGATGGATACGACGAATGACGTTAAAAACAGAGAGATCGATGAGCAGATTGCTCGTGATGTAGAAAAGCACCGTCGCAGCTATGAAGAGTATGAAGCACAAAGCAAAGGTGAGGATAAAGTCCGCTACGTTCCAAGTTTTGAACCCGTCCGCTAATGATTAGGGAGCTTTGATAACTAAAGGCTCTCCTAGAACCGAGATCACTTCATAGCCATTAATACTTAAAACATCGTCTGGATTTTTTCCGTAGAACTTTACGCCGGTCCATGTCCACTCTGTGGGCCAAAACTCAACGACATTTCGGAAAAAGACTTTTCCTTGCTCACGAGAGCCAGGAAGATCCACTGTGAATTCGTATTGTGACAAAGGGCTTTTTCCGATTTGCGAAAACGGAACGGGCAAAGCTTCGATATGCTCTTGGTCAGAACCTACAAGGCAAGGAGCTCGGACAACCATTTGAGGAATTTCACCAGAAAACGCAACACCTTCGGCCGAAAAAATCAAATCAACCGTAGGATATTCATCGCAGACAAAAACTTTGCTGCCGCTTTGGTTTTTCATCAAAAACAAACCTAAACGCACGCCGGGGCCCGCTGAAGTTTCCACAGCGGAAGCATCTTTTAGAACCTGATACTTAAAAGCTTTTTTAAATTCTTCAGGCGAAGCATTGGAAAGATCTTTGTCTTCCGCCGCTGTTTCACTTGCACTGCCATCAGTGGCAACGTGTCTTTTGGAAGAAAACTTCTTATCCAAAAAGAAAAGCGCCACAGGAAGTGCTACAAGAATTAGAATCAAGATTAGTTTTTTCTTCATCTCAATACTCGCATTTCAGTGTGTCTCGGTCTGCGGCAGTTAAGGTGTCTCTTTTAATAGCGCCATTGAGCACGGCCCACATTACGCTGGGAACGGTGCTTCGATGTTTCAGTCCTAAAACGTGTCCCAATTCGTGAATTAAAAGACTCTCCAAGTGAACATCATAGGGAGTTGTCGCAACATCGCTAAAGTAATTAAAGTATTTATTGTCGACAGCAATATCGGCTTCATAAAGCTGATTGCTGCGCCAATAGAGATTTGTCAAAGCTTGCAGACTTTTTTGCGACTCTGGCCAATCCAGCATCCAGTGAATAGTGTTCATGGAATCTTTGGTCGCTTTTTCAGAAAGTGTGCTGGCCGTTCTTTCAAAACGGAACAAAGTCATTCCCGCAGCATCATTCCAGTGTTGGGCTGCACGCTGAAGAATGTCTTCGTATTCGGGCGCGAAACTTTTATGGAGTTCTAAAACAACCGGAATATTTTTTTTCCAAGAAACGCGCTGCCCATAGGCATTTTGTACGAAACCGCAGTCAGATTCTGCGGCACTGGCCAAATGATCCTCATCTCCTGGGCCCAGCGTAGGTCCTTGCTGGCATGCGCATAAAGCCAACATAATAAAAGGAAGGATGAGGTATTTATACATACCTGTCAGTTTACACGAGTTCTCTTCGTATATCTTGCGGGATTTTTAAAGCTCGACGAAAGTTTTGTTCGATTTCAAACAGCCAACAGCTTTTTGTTTTGCAATCCGCCTGAAAGTCTTTTTAGATAGGGCCATGTTAATGGAGTTGGTCTTTTCTTTTCTTCTGAACGTATGGAGCCATTTCCCGGAAGCGGATTCTTGGGCGGCTGAACATGTGGGAGGAATTGAAGCCGCGACGGCCGAAATGGCATTTGAAGAGCAAATCCTTTGCAGTCTTGAGAATCAACGCCTGCTTTCTTACGACAATCGCTGGAAGAAAGAAGCTTCGCTCAAGGTTCCTGTTAAATGCCGCAAGAAGAATCAAAATGAATCTTACCAGCAGGTGGAGTTTCGCAGCCAAACGCTGCCAACTGGGCACGCTATGTTTGCGTGGGATCATTCTGTAGAAATCAAAATCAAAGATCACGCCCCGTTTGTTCTCTATACACGCCAGGATAAAAAGTACGTAGGGGCTCACTCCACCGCCGGATGGTCGATGTGGGTTGAGCGTAAAACCGGCAAGCTTCGCTATGAATGGAGTGATGCTAAGAAAAATCTGCATCTTCGTATGTTGGCAACGGTAGATATAAATCCAGTGAAGGGTAGCATTTCTGACGTGCGCAATTTGCACGGGCTCTTTGTTAAGAAAGAAAACGGCGCGGTTGTGAAAGCGGTAAAAATTTCTGGCGATTCAGAAGATGGATTTAAACATATTTCCTACGAGAAAAATGAAAAAGGGTGGACGAAGACTTGTGAAAAATGTTCTTCAGAAAAATCCTGCAAGCATTCTGTGGATAACTTAGGGGAAGAAAGCAAACTCAATTCGTTTGCCGATGTTTCTTCAAAGGAGTACCAAGAATTTTTGCTAAGGGGAACACCGCTGGCTTTTGTTAATGTGGAGCCTTCAGAGCTAGTGCCGCCGGTGGCTCCATATCGATAGTTTTAGAAGTAAGAATCCGCCCAATCAATCAGAGTACCGTTAATCCAAGAAATTCTTTCTTGATTTGTGATCTTGCGACCCTGACGTAAGAAGTTCAGAATCTCTGTGCGTAATTCTTCGGCCGTTTTTTCATGAAGAATCAAAGCGCCACTTTCAGTGTCATGAATAAAACTGCGACGGTTTAAATTTACACTGCTTACAAAACTAAGCTTGCGATCAATCACGAGAAGCTTTGCATGCAGGATGGATTTTTCGTCCGTCCACTCGTAAATATCAACATTGCTTAGATGTCTATTCACGCCTTGCTTATTCACATCCTCTGCAATTTGCGGAGTTCCGTCGCCGGCTAAGTGAATACGGGTCATGACTTTGACCTTCACACCTCTTTGCACGGCGCGGTCTAGGGCCGCACTGATCGCCACTGAAGGACGGAAGTAAGGAGTGGTAAGAAGGAGTTCTGACTGCGCAGAATCAATCATATTGATATAAAATCTTTCCAACTGATAACCGTCAAAGTAAGGCAAAGACATAATATGACGGACTAGTGGATACAACGTCGGTAACGACGTCAGACGACGAACTTGGTCTGCATCTGCAAGTTTTGGAACGTTCAGATTTGTTGATCTAAAACGTTGAGTTTCCGGATCGCGCATCCAGAAGGCCAACATCTGTGATGTTACAGATTTCACAAATTGATAACCACGCAGTTCAATCTCGAAATCGTTATAATAGATATATGCCTCTTCACCTTCGCCATAGTTTTTTAAATATTTATAAGCTTTATAAAAAGGCGTATCACTAAAGATATAAGAATCACGAATATTACGGCCACCCGTAATCAAGAAATTGGCACTTGGATCTTTAGCCGAGTAGCCGATGATAAGCTTTGTGTGATTCACACGGTGAAACTTATCCAGCCAACCACCGTCGTGCCTTTCTGAAAGACGGTATTTGTAGTATTGAACTTTGATATTCGGAACGCCGACTTGCAGCCATTCCAAAATATGTTTGTCTTTTTTCGTCATCGTGACTTCAGGAACCAGAATACGAACTTGCGTACCGCGTTCGGCGTGGTAACGAAGAGCTCGTGCCATGATCATTCCGTAAAAGTCGGCAGAAAAATTCAGCGACGACACCCAAATGACGTCAAATTTCGGTGCTTTTGAAAAATCCAGCTCTGCCATCGGGTTTTTATCATTAAAGTCTTTACGCTTAAGACCTGATCCCGTGAGTGACATAACCTTGCGGTTCATAGAAACGTAAGGATCACGCAGATTCACCATTTTTTCAAAAGACTGAGGACATGTCGTAAAGTTAAAATCCTGCTGCCAGAAAAAACTTGTCGGAGTATTGCCGAAGTTTCCTTCGGGACGCGCGCAAATATCGATTTGGTTTGTCAGCTTAATCCACTCAGGGGAAGCATCTGCTATATCGGCAAGCTCAAAACCATGAGTCCACGTCGAAGAGACGTCAGGGTCATAGAATTTAAACTGGCAGTAGCTCACAGCCGAGGCGAACTTCACGCGCACTTTCTGACCGTTGACTTTGTTGTAGTACCAATTGAATTCGTAAACGCGACTGTGGCGTTCACTTGTAAAAAACAAAAAGCCGTCGTCATAGATAATATCGTTATTGCACTCAAGTCGCGCTTTTAAGTATTTTTGCTGGCGATCGTCTCTGTCGCCAGCAAAGGGAGCCTCTGAACCCGCAGGTAGAAGATTTGCGAAACGCAAAGTATACGAATCGTAAAAGCGGTGTTCTAGCGGAAAAGGATTTCTTTTCGTTCCTAATTTGAAATCGGCCAGGTTCTTAACCTCCATCACTTCTTCTTTGTCAAAAAGACGGGGACGGAATGTCGCTTCAAACCATGGTCCCAAACCGGACCAGTCACGCAGTTGCAGTTTCGAAGAAAGTTGATTGACGTGAAACTGTCTTTCGCCCATCAATTTTTCCACTTGCTGACGAACCTTAGGGTCACGCAAAGCACTGCCATCAAAAAGAGTTTGATTGGTGGCTTCGCGCATTGTTTGAAAAGCTTGCTGGCTGGCACGCCAGTCGTTATTCCAATACTTTGAAAGTTCTAAATCAATTTCCTGAACGCGGTTGGCGCGATCGGCATCATACATTTCAGAACTCGGTGAGCGCTGAACGTTCGTGCAAGATAAAATTCCGAATGAAAATAGAAGTAGGAATAGACACCGTTTCATTCTTTTTCATTCGGCTATCTATTGGGAAAAGTTTAGATTTTTAGTCGAGAAGTCTTGAATTGAGACGGGGAAATTTTGAGAAATATTCCGTGAAGTTCGCGCAAAGAGCCCGTGCTGTAGAAAGGTCGGGCTCTTTGTGAAGAAATATTAATTATAGAAGTTCGCAATGTCGTCGTGATTACGAATGAAAGTCTTAAGATCTTTGGAAACATAACTTGTTTCGCGGATCACACCTTCAGTGCAAGAGTCCAACGTCGACATGTTTTCGCCGTCAAAGTCACAAGCACTTGTGTCCCAAGCGCGCTCTGCATAAGCGATTTTGTAACCAACAAGATTGCTGCCTCTGAAAATGCCGATGACTTCAGTTAACACCGTGTTGCCGTCAGCATAGAAGTCGCCTTCAAGAATCGTATCCGCCCAAATGTAAGATTGGCGGAAAGCGATTTTTTGAAGCGCGAGCATTTCCGTGTTTGAAAGAAACGCGGAATAATTTTTTCCGTTTTTATAGAGGACAGCTTCACGGAAAGGTTTTTGGCAAGTTTGCGCACAAGCCTCTTTGTACTTTTCAATCATGTCAGCAAATTGACGAGCGCCCACGAAATGTTGATCCGCTTGCGCATTCAAAGAAAGAGCAGTCACAGCCAGTGCGAAAATGAGAATTTTTTTGAACATACGGCCTCCTAAAGGTCTCTTGGTATAAACCCACCAAACGCCGATGTATAATTCAAAATTTTTATGATATTATGCGTTTGTATGAATGCTCCTCCGATAAAGCCCGAATTTTTGTTGTTAGGATTGGGGCCAATATTTGTGCTCTTTATTGTCGGCGAATATTTTTTCAGCCGTAAGAATCATCCTGAGAGATTTGATTTAAAAGACATGGCGAATAACGCTGCGCTATCTTTGCTTCAACAAGGAGCCGAATTCTTGTTTCTTTTTATCAATTGGCTTTTCGTTGTGACACTTTATACAAATCTCTATGAGCGCGGTCTGCATCTTGTCCCGGAAAATATCAGTGCGCTGTGGTTTGTGGTGCTTTTTGTTGCGCAGGATTTTCTTTATTATTGGTTTCATCGGGTAAGCCACAGAGTGCGCTGGTTCTGGTCAGCTCATGTCGCGCACCACTCTTCTGAATATCTGAACTTTTCCACGGCCCTTCGCCAAAGTGTGCTGTATCCATTCACAGGCATGTGGATTTTCTGGCTGCCGTTGGCTTATTTGGGATTTAGTCCAGAGTGGATCACGTTTATCGTGTCACTGAATTTAGCCTATCAATTTTTCGTGCACACGCAGCTTGTGAAATCCTTAGGCCCCTTAGAATGGATTTTAAATACACCAAGCCATCATCGTGTGCACCATGCAAAGAACCCGCAATACATTGATAAGAACTATGCTGGAGTATTGATTATCTGGGATAAAATGTTTGGAACATTTGTGCCTGAAGAAGAAGCTTGCGTTTACGGTATTACTAAAAAAGTGAATTATCGAAATCCCTTTGAGTCAAACATGCGTGAGTTCATTGATATGTGCAAAGGGGCTCAACGAGCCCCAGGAATCACAAAAAAAATAAAACACTTCTTCGGTCCGCCCGAATGGAACGGCGAGGATTAAAGAGCTGTTTCCGCAAGTTTGCGTTTTAAAATCTTTCCGCTATCACCTTTTGGCAATGACGGCAAAAACACAAAATGTTTTGGAATTTTAAATTTCGCTAAATTCTGTAAGCAGTGATTGTGAAGCTCATCCGCTGTTAGCGACGTATTACCTGCGACAACAAACGCTTTGCCAACTTCGCCCCACTTGTCATCAGGAACACCGATGACAGCGGCTTCAAGCACTTGAGGATGTTTGCGCAGGATTTGTTCTACTTCTGGAGGATACACGTTTTCTCCGCCAGAAATGAACATGTCTTTTTTGCGGCCCACAACATAGAAATAACCTTCAGAGTCGCGACGAACCAGGTCTCCGGTATAAAGCCAGCCCTCTTTAATCGTCTCTTGAGTCGCTTTTTCATTGTGCCAGTAACCTTGCATGCACATCGGTCCGCGCAAAACAAGTTCGCCCACTTCATTGTCACCCAGCTCACGGCCGTCGTTATCAACGACTTTCGCTTCGATATAAAAATTAGGAAAACCAATCGAACCGATTTTGCGAAGAGCGTCTTCCTCGTTTAAAGAAAACACATTCGGGCCAAACTCTGTCAGACCGTATCCTTGTCGAATCGGAATGCCTTTTTTGTCCCAAACTTTAATAAGTTCAATCGGCATCGGCTCGCCGCCGACGATGGCATAACGAACACTTTGTAAATTCGTTTTTTCGAAGATCGCAGAGCGCGCCATCATGTCCATTGTTGTCGGAACGCCAAACATGATCGTCGCTTTTTCTTGCTCGCTCAGAGTTAGAATTTGCTCGGCATCAAATTTCTTTAAGAACACAACCTTCGCACCACGATGGATGAAAGGAGTCGTAAGAACATTCCAGCCGCCCGTGTGAAAGAACGGAAGGAAGATCACCGTGCAATCGGATTGAGAGATATTCAGTCGGAATGTGGTATTGATGGAATTCCAGAAAAGCATTTTATACGTGAGGATCGCGCCCTTTGGAGAGCCTGTCGTGCCTGACGTATATAGAATCATCACAGGATCAGTTTCTTGAACATTGAATTTGTATTCAGAAGCTTCCGTCGTTTCAAGCTTCGTTGCAAAACTGTTTTCACCTTGTAAAAGAAGCTTTGCCGGATTCACAGACTTCGGAAGATTTTCAACGATTTCACGATAAGGCTCTTGGAACAAAATCAATTTCGGAGATGAATCCGTCATGATGTGATCCACCTCGCGCTGAGTGAGGCGGAAATTCACCGGCACCATGATGGCGCCGAGCCTTTGTAAAGCGAAAAACAAAAACACATATTCAAGTTCGTTGGTGGCAAGAACGGCGACGCGGTCGCCTTTACAAATGCCGAATTCTTTATGCAAAAGGTGAGCGCCACGGTTGGCTAAATCAAAAAGTTTAGCGTAAGAAAATTCACGGCCCGTCTCGCCATCTTTAATAGCGATGTTATTCGGAGAATAAAGTTTCCAGCGTTTTAGCCAATCTAGTTCCATAAATCACCCTCGGTTATGTGTCGTATCCCCACTCTAGGGCGAGAGCAGCCATGCTCATACCACCGCCAGAACCCAACATAAAGACCAAATCACCTTTTTTCATTTTCTTCTGGTTGGCTGCGTCCGCAACGGCCATACCGATAGAAGCAGAGCCCGTGTAGCCATAGCGATCCATGATGTAATGAGCGCGATCGCGAGGAAGTTCTAATTTATCCAAAGTTTCATAAATGCTCTGAACGTTAAATTGAGTGATAAAGAAATGTTTGATGTCTTGAGGTTTTTTATTCAAACGATCCAGCAACATTCCCGTTAGGCGTGGCCAGTGAATGCCGTTTGTCTCTGGCGGAATGCGTTTTGGGAAAGCCAACAAGTGACCTTTGTTTTCAATCACATTGTGAGTAACAGGTTGGGCAGAACCTCCGGCATAAATCCCCATGTAGTCATGGTATTGGCCGTCAGTGTACATTTGGCTGTCGATAAATCCGGTGCCGTCTTTAGAAGGTTGAAGAATCACAGCCCCCGCACCATCTGCAAACAACGAAGCGATTTTGTAATCGTCGAAGTTCAAATATTTACTCATGGCATAGGCACCAACAACTAACACGTTTTTGTATTTGCTATCCGCTGCAATATATTTAGAAGCGATATCACAACCGACAACAAAACCCGCACACGCTGTATTAATGTCATAAGTACCGGCGTTCGCGGCTCCCATGCGATAAGCAACAACAGAGGCTGTTGAAGGGGAGAGATAATCAGGTGTGTCTGTAGAGACAATAATAAGATCAAGATCCTTGGCTGTGATGCCCGCTTTTTTCATCGCTTCTTCCGCAGCAGGAATGATGAGATCTGAAGTGCGTTGATCTTCCGTCATCCAACGGCGCTCGCGAATATTTCTTTGCTCGCTTAAGAAAGTTCCGATGTCTTTTTTGTAAAGATCGTTGAAATATTGATTGGAAATGACTCGCTCGGGCGCGTACATTCCGGTTCCTACGATTGTCGCTTTTTGTCTATTCATCGTTATATTTCCTTTTGAGCCTATTTAAAAAGGCCAGCTGACTGCGTTACTCGTCGTCGGCGTACAAGGAGTACGCTTTCCTCCTCGTGCCTTGCATCTGGCCTTTTTAAATAGGCTCACGATTTCGCTAATCTACAAAGCATTTTTCGGCTTTTGGCAAGAAAAGAAATATTGAGTATTTGCTCTATTCACAGAGCGAAAAAGTCCGATTTCCTTTGACGGCACCGGGGCTTGTCGGGGTAAGCCCGTTATATGAAAAATATTAATTTCGATTTTAAAAATAAAAATGCCATCGTTACTGGAGGAGCTTCCGGTATCGGTTTTCAAATCACACAAAACTTTTTAGAAGCCGGTGGAAATGTTTCTATCTGGGATTATTCTGAACAAGCTTTGCAAAACGCCAAAAAAGAATTTTCAAAATTTGGTGAGCAAGTTCACATTGCACAAGTCGATGTAACAAATCGTGATTCCGTTGCGAAAGCAGCGGCTTCTCTTCCATGGGCTGTGGATATTCTTGTGAATAACGCCGGTATCACTCGCGATAAATCTTTTGCGAAGATGGCGCCTGAAGATTGGGATGCGGTGATCAGCACAAACCTAACGGGTCTTTTCAACGTTACGAAAACGTTATTGGAAAAATTCAACGCATCTTCAAATAGTAAACGCATCATCAACATCTCTTCTGTTGTGGGTCTTTACGGAAACTTTGGTCAAACGAATTACGCCGCTGCAAAATCAGGCGTGATCGGTATGACGAAAACTTGGGGCAAAGAATTGGGTCGCAAAGGCTTTACTTCAAATGCCATTGCTCCAGGCTTCATTAGAACAGCGATGACAAACGCAATGCCTAAAGAGGTTATCGACTCTATGGCAGCCAAAGTTCCCGTGGCACGCCTTGGGGAAACTGAAGATATTGCAAACGCATGTTTGTTCTTGGCAAGTGAACAGGCTGGCTATATTAACGGCGCAGTCATCAGCGTCGACGGCGGTATTGTTCTATAAAATTCTTTAGGGGGAATTTTTATGAAATCTCTGATTCTGGCTACTTTGGTTGTTTGCTCCGGTTTGTTCGTTTCAATGGAGTCTCTCGCGAAAGCAGAAGCCTTTAAGGGTTTCGTGGCAATTTCTCCGCAAAAAGAATTGTACGTTGATTATGTGCCTGCTGAAGGTCAGAAGCCGACGGTCATTTTGATCAACGGTCTTACTTACAGCACTCGTCAATGGGATAGCTTCACAGAAGCTCTTGTTGCAAAAGGCATTGGTGTTTTCCGCTATGATCCTATCGGACAAGGACAAACACTTTTAAAGTATGCGCCGATTTTGGAAGTGATTCCTTTTCAGAATCAAGTTCAAGATTTGAAAGCACTTTTGACTAAAATGAATTTTAAAGGCCCTTTTAATTTAGTTGGGCTATCCTACGGTGGCGGCATTGCCGCAGGCTTTGCCGCTGCTTATCCAAACCTTGTGAAGAATCTGGTCATGATGGCGCCGTTCACGCGTCCTCTTGATGGCACAGATAATTGGATCAAGGCGCAGATCTGGGCGACTCGTCAGATTTTCCCGTTCAACAAAATGTCAGACGATGATTTGTATGATTATTATCTTCACCAAATCGTGTATGCGACATATCCGCAAGCAGAGCCGATTGTTTTAGAAAATCCGTTCAAGCTTGAGGCGACTTATCGTTTGGTGCAAGGGATTCGCAAAGCTCGTCCTATTGATCAAACAGCCTCTATTCCTGCGCGCGCCTTGCACTTGATGATCGCTCGTCAAGATCAGTACATCAACACCAGCGTTCTTGATGAATACTGGGATGCGGTTCCGATGGAAGCTCGTGCAAGCCGTCTATATATCAACGGTTCTGAACACAAAATGGTGGAAGCAGTTCCTAATTTCACAGCGGCTTGGGTTTACGAAATCGTGACTGGGAATAAAAAACTTTTCAAAGGTCAGGATTTCGAAGGTTATCCATTCCGTGGTGAAGTTCGCTCTGGAAATGACGAAATCAAGGTAGGTCGCGAATGATTCACTTTGAAGTCAAAGAAGGTTTAGTTCCTGAAGATGTTTTCTTTATTCACGGAAATCTGTCTTCGAATCGTTGGTGGTATCCTTCTGAAGAGATTTGGAAAAAGGGTGCTGCTGGGAAGGACTACAAAGGGGCTTTGATCTATGCGGAGTTTCGCGGTTGCGGTAAGAGCACGCCTCCTAAAGACGCGAGCGAAGTGAATTTGCACACTTTTGCTGATGACTTTATTTCTGTAATCAAGAAGTCAGGCCGTGGTCCAATGCATGTCGTTGGGCATTCCACCGGGGGTCTAATTGCAGCTTTGATGATGGCCAAAGAACCCGGTCTTTTTAAGAAGGCTGTTTTACTGGACCCTGTCGGAGCGCAAGGTGTTACGTTTGATCGCTCGATGATTGCGGCCTTTGAGCAGATGAAACAAGACAAGAATCTGACAGCGGCAGTGATCGGTTCTACGATTCATAATAATAATCCTGAGACGGATTTCTTTAAACAAGTTGTTGTAGAAGATGCGTTTCACGCAGTGAAAACTGTGGGCCACTGGGTCCTTGAAGCCCTTGATGGGCTTGATATTCGTGCAGATATGAAAAAAGTGAACAATGAAGTTCTGGTTCTTCACGGCGAACACGACAAACTCTTGTCGATGGATGAATCGAAGGCTTTGGCGAGTCTTTTTTCTCGAGGAAAATTTCAGGTTATTGAAGGTCAAGGCCACTGCGCCAACGTGGAATCTCCTGAAAAGTTTGTGAACATCACTCGCGGTTATCTTTTCTAACTCATCTTGGCGCATAGCGTCGCAATTAAGTATCTCGACGGTGTCGGCGTAATTAGTTGCCGACACTCGGGTTTTACGTTAGTTAGAACAATACATTACAATATTGTGACAAAACTATTTTGCGTCCCCTAGGGAGTGCCAACCTATGTCTGAAAATAGAGATGAATATAATCGCGCTGGTTTGATTGCATTTGCTTTCTCCATGGCGTTTTGCCTTGCCTTCTTCTTCTACCTTGTTGTTGTGAACAAGGGTGTGGATCTTGCGGAAAACGTAGTTGATCCGAACGCACCAGTTGCTGAAGGAGCTGCTCCGGCTTTCGATATCACTCAAGTAAAAGAACCTTGGGTTTCTACTCCTGAGCTTGTTGCTTACGGTGAAAAGCTTTTCAAAACAAACTGTGCTATGTGCCACGGTGAAAAAGGTCTCGGTGATGGTGCTGCCGGTGCGGCTTTGAACCCAAAACCTCGTAACCTTGTTGAAGGTAAGTGGACTCAAGGTGAAGGCGTGATTGCTCACTTTAAAGTTCTTCAGAACGGTATCAAAGGTTCTTCAATGGCTTCTTACGCTCACTTCAAGCCGGCAGACCGTTGGGCCCTTGTATGGTACATCGATTCTATCACTAATAATAAATCTAAAGACGATCCTGCTAAAGTTGCTGAGTTTGCAAAAACAGCACAATAATTAGGGATTTAAAATGCGAAACAGTAAGCTTGTTTTGAAAATGAAAACAATGGGAACGGCTCTCTCTGCAGTCGTTCTCGTTTTGTTTTCATTGAATGCACAAGCTTATGACGGACAGCCTGCGCCGATGGTCGCTAACGAGCAACCGAAGGAACTTGCAGGTGTCGGCATTGATGAAAAGCTCGGCGGAAAAATCGATCTTTCACTTAAGGTGAAAGACGATAACGGCCAAGAAGTGACTTTGGGTTCTTTCTTCGATGGCAAGCACCCTGTGATTCTTTCTCCAGTTTATTTTTCTTGCCCAGGTCTTTGCAATTTCCATTTGAACGGTCTGACAGACGCTTTGCGATTGATGGACCAAAATTGGACGGTAGGAAAGAAGTATAAAATTCTTTCTGTGAGTTTTGACTCAAAAGAGACTCCCGACTTGGCTGCCAAGAAAAAAGAGACTTACATGAAGCTGTATGAGCGCCCTGAAGCCGCACAAGGCTGGCACTTTATCACAGCGGATGAAGCGACAGTTCAAACGCTGACGAAGTCTTTGGGATTTAAATTTAAGTGGGACGAAAAAGCTCAAGAGTGGGCACATGCTTCTGCGGCGGTGATCATCACTCCTGACGGAACAATCTCACGTTATTTGCCAGGGATTATGTTTAATCCTCAGGACATTAAGCTTGCGTTGAACGAAGCTGCTGATGGAAAAATCGGAAGTTTCGTTGAGCACCTGGTGCTTTATTGTTTTAAGTATGACCCACAACAGAGCAAGTACACTTTAGCGGCCTTCAATGTGATGAAGATCGGTGGAGCGTTGATGGTTCTGGTGATGGTTTTATGGTTATTGCCGATTTACATCCGCTCTCGCAGAGCGAAGACCAAGTCGGCGGGGAGATAAAAGTACATGATGTGGTTTAATTTAGCGAAGGCCCAATCCTTCATGCCCACACAAGCAACCGAGATTGCAAAGCAGGTAGACAATCTTTATGGTTTCTTGTTGATCACAAGCTTCATTGCCTGCGTTCTTGTTATCGGTGGGATGATCTACTTCGTTTGGAAGTATCGTCGTAAAACTCCAGATGACAAAACTGCCTACATCTCTCACAACACTTTCTTGGAGTTCTTGTGGTCATTCATTCCACTTGTGATCTTCCTCGCGGTGTTTGCTTGGGGTTGGTACATCTATCACGACATGCGCACAATGCCGAAGAACGCTCTAGAAATTAACGTTCTTGGTAAACAATGGGCGTGGGAAATCGAATACAAAAACGGTTACAAAACCGTGAATGAAGTTGTTGTTCCAATTGGACAAGATGTAAAACTTCTTTTGACTTCGAACGACGTGATCCACTCTTTCTTCGTTCCATCTTTCCGTATTAAACAAGACGCCGTTCCGGGTCGTTACACAGCTTTGTGGTTCCGCGCGGATAAATTGGGTGACTTCCACATCTTCTGTACAGAGTACTGCGGAACTTCTCACTCGGGCATGATCGGTAAGTTGAAAGTCGTTTCTCGCGAAGATTTCGACAAATACCTAGAGCAAGGCCAGGAAGAAAGAAATCTTCCTCTTTCCAAAAAAGGTGAAAAACTTTTTGCGGTGAAAGCTTGTGCTTCTTGCCACTCTGTTGATTCTCCTGCGGTTAAAGTCGGTCCTTCTTTGTTCAAGAAATTCGGCACAGAAGAGACGATCGATGACGGTGCAAAAATCATGGTGGATGAAAACTACATCCGCGAATCGATTCTTGAGCCGAACAAACATATCGTAAAAGGTTTCCCTAAAGGTGTTATGCCAACATTCCAGGGTCAGTTAAACGAAAATGAACTCAGCGCGCTTGTTGAGTACATCAAGGAATTGAAATAAGGAGCGCACCTATGGCTACAAATTCAGCTCATCACGGTGACAACTATATTAATCACGAAAAAGGCCTCTGGTCTTGGTTAACGACTGTTGACCATAAACGTATCGGCCTTATGTACATGATCACGGTTATGTTCTTCTTCCTTGTCGGTGGAATCATGGCCTTGCTTCTTCGTTTGGAACTTTTCGCTCCAAATACCGCAGCAAACGTGGGTCAAGTTTTGAAAAACGGCGACGTATACAACCAAGTCCTTACTTATCACGGTGCGATCATGGTCTTCATGGTTATCGTTCCTGGTATTCCGGCGATCTTGGGTAACTTCTTCTTGCCTCTGCACATCGGAGCAAAAGACGTGGCCTTCCCGAAAATCAACTTGGCAAGCTGGTACTGCTTTATGGCGGGTGCGGCTCTTGCGATTTTGACTTTCTTCTTTAAGAAAATCGATACAGGTTGGACGTTCTACACTCCTTACTCAATCAGAACTGGAACTGCGACAGTGATGATGGTGCTTGGTGCCTTCATCATGGGTATGTCTTCTGTATTGACGGGTTTGAACTTCATCGTAACGGTTCACAAATTAAGAGCTCCTGGCATGACAATGCACAGAATGCCTTTGTTCGTGTGGGCGCTTTACTCAACAGCGATCTTGCAATTGTTGGCAACGCCAGTTCTTGCAATCACATTGTTGTTGTTGGCGGCTGAGAAATTGTTCGGTGTTGGTATCTTCGATCCAGCATTGGGCGGTGACCCGGTATTGTTCCAACACTTCTTCTGGTTCTACTCGCATCCTGCGGTTTACATCATGATCATTCCTGCGATGGGTGTTGTGTCTGAATTAATCACAACATTCTCTCGCAAAGTGATCTTCGGTTACACTGCGATTGCTTACTCTTCACTAGGTATTGCAGCGGTTTCCTTCTTCGTTTGGGGTCACCACATGTTCGTATCTGGTCAGTCAGCAACAGCAGGTATCTTGTTCTCTTTCATCACGATGCTGGTGGGGGTTCCAACGGCGATCAAGATGTTCAACTGGGTAGCAACTTTGTACAAAGGCTCTGTGTCTTTTGATTCTCCAATGTTGTTTGCTTTGGGCTTCTTGTTCTTGTTCGCGATCGGTGGTGTGACAGGTATCATGCTTGCAACTCTTCCAATCGACGTTCACTTCCACGATACATACTTCGTCGTAGCTCACTTCCACTATGTGATGGTGGGTGGTACTTTGATGGCGTTGATGGGTGGTTTCTACTACTGGTTCCCGAAAATGTTCGGAAAGATGTTCAACGAAACGACAGCGCGTTTGTCTTTCGTATTCATCTTCGTTGGTTTCAACGTGACATTCTTCCCTCAATTCATCTTGGGTGCGATGGGTATGCCACGTCGTTACTTCGATTACATCCCGGCTTACGAAACTTTGAATAAGGTTTCAACTGTCGGATCTTGGTTGATTCTAACTGGTTTCTTGTTCGGTCTTTGGACTATCGTTCAAGGGATCAGAAAAGGTGAGAAGGCTCCAATGAATCCTTGGAGATCTAAAACGTTGGAGTGGCAAACGGCTTCTCCTCCTCCTCACGATAACTTTGCGGTTGAACCGATTGTAACAGCGGGGCCATATGAGTACAGATAACATTAAGCACACCCATTCAGCTCACGTTTCGCACCACTTTAAAGATGCGAATCAAGAGTACGATGCTGGTAAACAAGGTATTTGGTTGTTCATGGTTACCGAGATCCTCATGTTCGGAGCGATCTTGGTAGGCTACGCGATCTTCCACAACATCTATCCTGAGATGTTTGCTGAAGGCGCGAAGTATTTGGACTGGAGATTGGGATTCGTGAACACTCTTGTTCTGATCTTCTCTTCATTCACAATGGCGATTTCGATTTCTTTCATCCAGAAGAACCAAACAAAGAATGCGACAATCGCTTTGGCGACGACAGTTCTTTGCGGTGCGATCTTCATGTGTATCAAGTACTACGAATACACGCATAAGTTCCACATGGGTCTTTTCCCGGGTCACTTGTTGGACATCGCGAAAGTTCACCCTGAGCATGCAAACCTTGGTATGTACTTTGGTTTCTATTTTGCGATGACGGGTCTTCACGGTATCCACGTGTTGATCGGTATGGGTTTGATCACTTGGCTTTTGATCAGAACTATCCGTGGCGATTTCCACTCTCAATACTGGTTGCCTGTAGAAGGTGTCGGTATTTTCTGGCATATCGTCGACTTGATCTGGATCTTCCTGTTCCCTCTTCTCTATTTGGTGGGGTAATCAATGGCGAATCATAATTCAAACAACGAAGCTAACGTTCTTCATCCGCACATCACACCCATGTCGACTTACCTTAAAGTCGCTGGTGCTTTGTTCGGTTTGACTTTCTTGACGGTGATCGCGCATCACTTCAACGCGCAATTGGGTGCTTTCGCAGCTCCGATCGCGTTCTTGATCGCGGCTGTTAAAGCGACATTCGTATTGTTGTATTTCATGCACTTGAAAGACGACACAAATATGAATCGTGCGATCTTCGCGACAGGTTTCTTCTTCCTAATTGTTCTTCTCCTCTTTAGCGTTGTGGACATCGTTACACGCGTTGTTGAGGTAAGTCCTCTATAAGACCGTGTTAAGAATTTACGCGGATCTTACTAAGTTTGGCATAGTCGTGTTCTCGGTCCTTGCGGGATTGGCCGGCTATGCCACCGGTTTTCAAATCGAACACACTTTTGACTGGAAAATCTTTTTAGAGACCTTGGCGGGGATTTATTTCCTAAGTTCGGGTTCTTTGGCTTTGAATCAAGTTCAAGAGTGGAAGCTCGATCAAAAAATGCCTCGTACAGCAAAACGTCCGATTGCTGCTGGAAAAATCAAACCAGCTGCTGCGGGTATCTTGGCCGTGAGCTTTATCGTTGTCGGTTTGAATTTCCTTTTCACACTTCAACCTGTTGCAGGTTGGGTGGGATTGTTCTGCGTTTTTCTTTATAATATTGCTTACACGATGTTTTGGAAAAGACGTTGGGTGTTTGCCGCCGTTCCGGGGGCCATTCCGGGCGCTTTGCCAGTGACCATCGGATACGCAGTTGCGAATCCCGATATCTTTAATCCTGAATCTTTGTATTTATTCTTGATCATGTTCTTATGGCAGATGCCGCACTTCTGGATTTTGGCGATCAAGTTTAAAGATGACTACGCTAAAGGCGGAATCCCCACTTTGCCGGTCGCTTTGGGAATGCAAAGAACTTTATTCCATGTAGGTCTTTATACATTCGTGTACGTTGGAGTTGCATTGGCAGCACCGATGTTCGTGCACGCAAGTTGGATGTTTATCCTTCTAACTTTCCCATTCTGTTTTAAAGTCATGCAGGAATTTTATCGCTACTACAAATCCAACGGCACTGAACGCTGGTTGGCTTTTTTCATGTGGCTTAATATTTCGATGTTGGTCTTCATCACGATTCCCGTGATCGACAAATGGAATTTCCTTTTTATCCATTCTAATTAGGCGCTCTCGCCAGGGCTGAGATCCCTGATTCGCTTTGCCCGGGATTTTTAGTCCCGACCTTAGTCCTATGTTA
This sequence comes from Bdellovibrio sp. BCCA, assembly GCF_037996825.1. NCBI lineage: Bacteria > Pseudomonadati > Bdellovibrionota > Bdellovibrionia > Bdellovibrionales > Pseudobdellovibrionaceae > Bdellovibrio > Bdellovibrio sp. BCCA. The sequence goes on from NZ_JBBNAC010000001.1 coordinate 271,973, forward strand.
CTTGTTGGGATTTAGGTTGCGGCAAAGTTATTAAAGAGCTTTTAGCTTCGCGATAATTGTCAGAATGAGAAGAATAATTATCAACAGAGCTTTAGTGATGCGTAAAATACGCCGAATAGTACGTAACTGGTGGTTACGCATATCGGACCTCCTTTGTGTTTCGGACAAAGGGATCACTCACAGCGGATCTGGCGAGAGCAGAGATCCGCTGTTGCATTTTTAGGGCCTGAATTTTTCGATTGATCTACTTCTTAAATTCTTCCGGTGTATCGATTTGTTTGAATGGATGAGCTTTTTGGAAAGCTTCAAGTTTGTTGCAGTTTTCACTGATCTTTACCAGAGTTGGGTAAGGTGAAAGGTCCACCTTAAAGCGTTGGCAAGTCACGAGCTGTGGAATCAAGAAAAGATCCGCCATCGTGACTTGGTTGCCGAAACTGTACGTGCCCGAAAATTCCTTAAGTGTTGATTCTAAAGTCTCGAGTCCTTGAGTCGCCCAGTGCTTAAACCACTCTTCTTTTTGTTCTTGAGTGTAACCGTGATGGGTCTCCATGTACTTCAAAGTTTTTAAATTCCCCATTGGGTGCATAAAGGAATTAATCACCTCACACACTTGGCGAATGCGTGCTTTGAGGTAAACATCTTTGGGGAAAAGCGCTGGTTCGGGGAAAACTTCATCGAGATATTCCATGATCGCAAAAGATTCTGGAATCGCTTTACCGTTATGAACGAGTGTTGGAACCCCTCCAAGAGGATTGATTTTTAGATATTCCGGAGAGCGCTGTTCTGCTTTCAAAAGATTGACGGGCTTGTATTCAAAGTCGAGGCCCTTTATGTGCATTGCCAGACGAACACGGTAGGAAGTGGAACTTCGAAAATAGTTGTAAAGTACCATAGACGCCATATACGCTCCTATAAAGGCTGCTTTCGATGGCTCATTATTTCACTTGTGTTTGCTCAGTCAAAGGACTTTTCAGTGCCGAATAGATTTATCTTTTCGCTGCGTTTTTCAACGAAGGTGTTTTTTAAACTTGGAATTTTAGCATTGGCGATGATTCTGTTTATGACGCTCTTCCGATTGAATCTGTATTTTCTTTCGGTTTTTCATGCGACACCTGATGCTGTCTTTACCGAAATTGCGCAGTCGTTTATTGCGGGCTTCCGTTTTGATCTTTTAATCTTTGGATTTCTTTTTATTCCTCTTTATTTCGTTATTCTTTTGCAGACTCTGACGGAAAAATGGCCTCGCTCGATGTTTGCAGCTTACAAGGTTTATTTTGTCGGCGTGTGGTTTTTAATTTGTACTTTGACGTTTATCGATTATTTCCACTTCGCGCGCCACGGTGTTCGCATGCGCTTTAATGATTACATGGCGTGGACACCTGATGTCTTATTGGAGCAAGCTCGCGGTTTGCAGCAAAACCAAGTGTGGATTTTTTGTATTATCACAGTGATGCTTTTCAGCCTGGGCTACATGCTGACAAAAAGTATCAAGTTCGGAGAATGGAAAGACGAATACTCTCCGCATCCTGGTTCAAAACTTGAAACAGTATTGCGCATTTTGCTTCCGTTGATCGTTATTGTTTTGGCCGCTCGTGGTACAGTCGAACCGCATCATTTAGCTTTGGAGCACAGCGAAGTGTCGACAATAAAGGCTATAAACGAAATGGCTCTTAATGCTGTGTGGTGTTTTGATAAATAAAATAAAATGTGGGACTATTTGAAAGCCTTTTTAAGAAGGCATTGTGAAGGAGTTTAGAATGAAAAAGTTGGCTCTAGCATTAGTGGCTGCTGTAGGAATGATGTCTTCTGCTGCGTTGGCGGATATCGATTACGGTTTAGAAGTAGGAATCCGTCAGCAATCTGGTGACGTGGATGGCGCTTCTACAAAATCTCAAATGGGTATGCAGTTTGGTGCGACGGCGCACTTTCCAATTTCTGGTGCTTGGCACCTAAGAACGGGAATGCTTTACACGCAAAGACCTTTGACTGTTGAAGGTGTAACAGACAACAAAATCACAATGAACTACCTCGATATTCCGGTGGCATTGATGTACAAATTCGAAGAATACGCAGGTGTTTTTGCCGGTGTTTCTTTGGGTTTGAATCTTGATAAAAACGCAGACGTTGGAACTGTGAACGACGTGAAGTCTCCATTGATTCCGCTTTTGATCGGTGCGAGCTTCAAGTTCGCTCCAAACTTGGGTGCGACGTTGTACTATGAAAGCGCTAGCGGTGAAGCAGCGGAAGGTTTGAAAAACTACCGTGCTGTCGGCGCCAACTTGATGATCACTTTTGACTAAGGATAAGACGTGAAACTAGGTTCTTTAAAATCCCCGCAAAGTTTAGACGGGGAGCTTTGTGTGGTCAGCCGTGATTTAAAAACGGCTGTCAAAGCGACGCACATTTCTGCAAATTTGCGCGAGGCTTTGGAGCATTGGAAAGAAAAAGAAGCTTCTTTGCAAAAGCTCTACACAGATCTGAATGAGGGAAAAGCGGCGAATGCTTTTCCTGTTGATGAAAAAAACTTTCACTCAGCACTTCCGCGCACGTGGCTTTTTGCTGATGGTTCGGCTTTCATCTATCATATCAAACTTGTACGTATGGCTCGTAAAGCTCCACTTCCAGAGACATTGGAAACAGTGCCTTTGATGTATCAAGGTGAGTGTGGTCAATTCCTGGCGCCGACGGAAGATATTCCGCAAAGGGATTTCTCTCACGGAACAGACTTCGAAGGTGAAGTGGGAGTAGTGACTGATTTTGTTCCGATGGGTGTAACGCCAGAGGAAGCTCTTAAGTACATTCGTTTGTTTGTGCTCATTAACGACGTTTCATTGCGCGGTTTGATTCCTGAAGAATTGGCGCAAGGTTTTGGTTTCTTCCAAAGTAAACCAGCTTCAGCACTTTCTCCATTTGCAGTCACGGCTGATGAGCTAGGCGAAGCCTGGAAGGGCGGACGTATTCACTTGCCACTGGAAGTGAATTACAACGGTCAATTCTTTGGTAAAGCCAACGCAGGTGCAATGCACTTTCACTTTGGTCAGTTGATTGCTCATGCGGCGAAGACAAGAAATTTAGCAGCTGGCTCTGTGATCGGAAGTGGAACTGTTTCCAATGAAAGTCATGACAAGGGTTCAAGCTGCTTAGCTGAAAAACGTATGATTGAACAAATTGAAACGGGATCTATCAAAACCCCGTTCATGAAGTCCGGTGATACGGTGGAAATGCAAATGCTCAATGAAAAAGGACAGAGCATTTTTGGAAAGATCTCTCAAAAAGTAAAGGCCGTTTAAAACGGCCTTTTTCTTTTCTATAAAGCTTCGATCACTCCGCAAGCGGCGCGGGGGCCGGAGTTTCCAGCTGGTTGTGATTTCAAATCATCTTTGTCATTGTGAATGATAATGGCTTTTCCCAAGATACTGTGAGGTCCTGGTTTTACTGTAAGACCATCGACAATAATTATGGCGTTGGCTTTGCCTTTCGTATCGGCCATAAGATTTCCTAAATCTCCGGCATGACGTTTTTTTGCGTCTTTAGAATCTAAAGAACCGTGACTGCCGTGGCCTGGATTAAAGTGTCCGCCTGCAGAAGAAAAATCTGCTTTAGAGCAATCTCCGACTTCATGAATGTGAAAGCCGTGAGGTCCTGGTTTCAGACCTTCCACCATCGTTTCAATTTTTACGGCGTCGCCGTCTTCGCTAAAGTGCACAATACCTTTTACCTTCGAGTTGATGGAAGGCTTAAGAACAGCTTGAGCTTTTGTTGCTGCAACAGGAGTTGCAGTAGGCGTCGTGGTTGTTTGAGAAGGTGCTGTACCATTTTCTGATTTTTTATGGAACTGAGCACACGCACTTAAAGCCACTGTGACAAAGGTGGCAAGAATCAGATTCTTCATGAAGTCTCCTCTTTTAGTAATATGGGAGTAGTTTACTCCTCTTCAGAAAGAAGTCATTACCGATTCGAAAGATAAGTCAGAAGTCCTACAACAATGAAGGTCGTCAGGTAGAAAAATAATACGGCTCGACCCAGACGGATTTTCGGGGCAAGCAGCGCGCGTGTTTGCAGCGTTGTCATAATGCCCTCCTTAATATGTCAATTATCTCACAAGTAGCCAGAACCGAACCAATAGATAATATCTAAGTGACATATAGATAAATCACTGGAGGAATCTATGAACATGAACTCGACCAGAACAGTGCAGACGTTGTCGAAAACTCTTTCCGAAGAATACGTTTTGATGTTGAAGACACAAAACTTTCATTGGAACGTGGAAGGACCTTTGTTCTTTTCTTTACATAACCTGTTTGAGTCTCAATACAAGAGTCTAGGAGAGAATGCCGATACCGTCGCGGAAACCATTCGTGCGTACGGAGCTAAAGCCCCGGGAAGTTTTCGTGATTTTTTAAAGACCGCTCTGATCGATGAAGCGCCATCTGACGTTATTACCGCTCACCAAATGATTGAGATTTTAAACAAGGATCATTTGGCCATGGCCGCACGTCTTAAAGAGCATCATGAAGAAGCGGAGAAGTCAGGCGACACACATGCCGTTGTCGTCTACGAGGATCTGATCTCTTTTCATGAGAAAGCCGCGTGGATGATTCGTAGCCATAGGGCATAAACAGATGACACACAAGTGATTCGCCGAGGAAGCTTGAAGGGACAAGGAGTTCCTATGTTAAGCTTCCTCTTTTCTTTTCTATTTTCGGTTTCTTTTGCTCAAGAAAAAGTGCAGGTGAAAACCGTCACTCCGCAGGGATTTGTGAAATCAGTCAGCCAGGTTCGTATTGAGTTTTCACAGCCTATGGTTCGCTTTGGTGACATTAAGCTGGACGCTCCCGCAACAAGTGAGTGTTTTAAAAACGGACAGGGTCGTTGGATTGACACGCGCAATTGGGTCTATGACTTCAATGAAGCTCTACCGGGGGGAGCGGCATGTACAATTTCGGCGATGGGGAAAAATTACAGTTTTAATACAGGTGGTCCGCATATTAAAGAAACCTTCCCACTTCGCTATCGTCCGATTGATCCAGAGCAAAGCTTTGTTCTTTTTGTAGATTCTCCGGTGAAAAAAGAATCCATCAATGACGGCGTTTATTTTGTTGTTGAAGGATTGGGTGATCGTATTCCTGCAAAAGCTTTAGGGGACAGCGAAGCGAAGAAAATCAAGGAAGCGGCTCAACAAGAGTACATCTACGAAAAAGACAGTTTTAAAGGAGATTACGTTGTCGTAAAAGCAGACCGCGCTTTTGCTCCTGGTTCTCATGTGAGCCTTGTGTGGTCTAAAAAAGTTCAGTCAGCATCAGGTGCTTCTTCAAAAGAAGATGAAGTGATTGAGTTCACAGTAGCGGAATCTTTTAAGGCTGAATTTAGTTGCGAGCGTGAAGCGCCGGAAAAACCTTGTATCCCACTTTTGCCAATGCGTTTGTCGTTTTCGAGTCCCATCTCCGTTAAAGATGCCAAAGCTATTTATCTGGAAGACGCCGGTAAAAAGAAAATCCTTGTGACAAATATGGATGGCGAATCTTCTTTAAAGGAACGAATCAGCTATTTGGAATTTAAAGGTCCTTTCGCGCAGAACGGAACTTACAAGTTGATGATCCCGTCAGATATTAAAGATGAAGATGGACGTAGGCTTTCAAATGAGTCCCAGTTTCCTCTGACAATTAAAACTGGAGAGAACCCTTCACTTTTAAAGTTCGCAGCGAACTTCGGTATTGTAGAGGCCGGGCCTGAAGCCGCGATGGCTGTAACTTTGCGTCGTGTGGAAAAAAATATCCAGACGAAATTCTTTGGTTGGTCTGGAAAAATTGAAGCAAATAATTTTAAAGAAATTCTAAAAAATCTAAACGAGATCAATCGCAATCCTACAGGAGACACTCGTTTAAGCACTTGGAAGAACTTGCCAGTGCAAAAGATGCAGGTACAAAAACCTAATAAGGCTGCAGAGACAGAAGTCGTAGGTATCCCTCTTAAAAAATCAGGCTTCTATATTGTTGAAATGGAAAGTCCTCTTTTAGGACAAAGTCTTCTGGATAAAAAAGCTCCTTTCTTTGTTCGTTCTGCTGCTTTGGTGACGGATATGGCTGTGCATGTGAAATACAGCAATAACGAAGCTTGGGTGTGGGTGACGGAACTTAAAAGTGCGAAGGTCGTTCCTGGCGCTGCAGTAAAAATCTATGACGTCACTGGTAATGTGGTAGCGCAGGCAACGACCGATGCCAAAGGTCTTGCTTATGTTCAGTTCAAAAAATCTTTAATGGATTGGCCACGCAATAACGAAGGCTCGTTCTATGATGGCTTTTTTGCCGTTGCAGAAAAAGGAGATGACTTTAGCTTTACGCACTCTTCGTGGGATAAAGGTATCGAGTCATGGCGTTATCAACTGGGAATGAGCGATTCTTCGTCTTCTTTGATGGGGCACGCGATTTTGGATCGCACTCTATTAAAACCTGAAGAAACTCTTTCTGCGAAAATTGTTTTGAGAAAAGTTCAAAGCAAAGGCTTAGGATTGCCTTCCGAAAAAGAATGGCCAACGACTTTAAATCTATCTCACGATTCGGGTTTGCAATCGTTTAAGCTGCCTTTGCAGTGGGATAAGAAAAAAGGTGTGGCTCTTTTGAAATGGACTTCGCCAGCAGGAGTGAAGATGGGACGCTGGACGCTGACGCTTGAAAAGCAGACGCCCGCCTTGTCCCTGTCTGTCGGAGAATTTGCGATCGAAAGCTTCCGTGTCCCTTTGATTCAAGTGCGTTTGCAAAGTGCGACACCGTCATTTGTTTTGGAAAAAAATATTCCGATCCAAATCAGTGGCACTTATTTTTCGGGCGGACCGACAGTGGATCTTCCAATGAAGATGCGTTGGAGTGTTGAGCCTAGTTATTTCAACCCTGAGGACGACGACTTCCAGGATTTTACTTTTGCCAATGGCGGAGTGAAAGAAGGTCTTTTCCGTTCTGGTGAAGATGAGGGGGTACGTCACATTCCGCAAAGTGGAGTTGAGAATTTTCAACTCAATAAGCAAGGTGCTTATCAAGTCGATGTCAAAAATCTTAAATACGGAGCAGGGCCACAAAAACTTCGCACTGAAGCCGAATATAAAGATCCTAATGGTGAAATTCAAAGTGTGATTCGTTCGTTCACAATGTGGCCTTCGTCAGTTGTTTTGGGAATTAAGGCGAAATCATGGTGGGCCACGCCGAATTTTGTTGAGTTTGATGTGGTCGCTTTAGATCTTCTGCAAAAGCCTTTAAAAGGGCAGAAAGTGACAGTCGATCTTTATACCAGCCGTTATTACTCACATCGCAAACGCTTGGTCGGGGGCTTTTATGCGTACGAAGACTTCCGTGAATACAAAAAAATCGGAGAGCTTTGCAGTGGTGAAACGAACTCAAAAGGTGTCTTTAACTGCGCCGGAAAATCCAAAGTCAGCGGCTCTGTTCTTGCGGTTGTGACGACGAAAGATTCTCAAGGAAGGCAAAGCATTGCCAATGTGAATCAGTGGATTGTAAAACCGGGAGAAACTCAGTGGTTTGGATCTGAGGACAATGACCGAGCTGATTTAATTCCGTTCAAAAAAACTTACGAGCCTGGAGAGGTTGCAGAGTTTCAATTGCGCACACCGTTTCCGGAAGCAAAAGTGTTAGTCACAGTAGAAAGAGACACTGTTCTTTACTCTGAAGTGATTGATGTCAAAGGGGATCGTCCGGTTATTCGCGTACCGATTAAAAAAGAGTATGCACCGAACGTTGTTGTTTCTGCTTTTGCAATTCGTGGACGTTTAAATGATCCAAAACCTACGGCCCTTGTCGATCTTGGAAAACCTGCCTTCAAGCTTGGTATGACCAATATCAAGGTCGGTTGGAAGGAAAATACTTTAAAAGTCACAGTGAACACAGATCGCAAGACTTATAAAGCGCGCGAAAAGTCTCTGGTGACTGTCAGTGTGAAGGATGCCAGTGGCAAACCCGCTGCAAAAGGTGAAGTCGCTTTGGTGGCTGTGGACGAAGGACTTCTTGAACTTCGTGATAATCACTCTTGGGATATTCTTAGTGCCATGATGCGTATGCGTCCTCACACATTGTCTATGGCGACGGCTCAATCCTTGGTGATCGGTAAAAGACACTTTGGTTTAAAAGCAGTTCCTATCGGTGGTGACGGTGGCGGAGCCCTTCGCCGTGAACTCTTTGATACGTTGTTGTATTGGAATCCATCAGTGACTCTCAATGCTCAAGGTCAGGCCAAAGTTGAAATTCCTCTGAATGACTCAACAACAAGTTTTAGAATCGTGGCTGTGGCTCTTCAGGGGGCCGATCAATTCGGTACAGGATGGACTTCGATTCAATCGTCCCAGGATTTGATGATATTGCCGGGACTTTCTGGTGTTACGCGCGAGGGTGATGATTTCCTTGCGGGCTTCACGATCCGCAACGCTTCTAAAGAAATGCAAAACTTGGATTTAAGTTTGAATGTGACGCCAAAGATGGAAGGTCTCACAGTTCAGAAGATGCGCTTAAATCCTGGAGAAGCTAAGGAAGTGCATTGGAAGATTCGGGCGCCTCAAGCGGGTTCGCTCGAATACGTGATGACGGCGAAAAATGAGAAGGGAAAAACTTTGGATGAAATTAAAAAAGTCCAAAAAGTTTTACCAGTTCGTGTTGCCCGTATCTATCAAAGTGAATGGGGTTCTTGGCCTGATTTTAATAGACTCGCTTTACAACAGCCTGCAGGAGCAGAAGCAAATAAAAGTTCCGTTGTTGTTGAACTTTCGGAAGGCTTAGGCGGCTCTCAAGCAGGAATCAAAGAATTCTGGAAAAACTATGAATACACTTGCTTAGAACAACAGGTCTCAAGAGCTATTTCTTTAAATGATAAGAAGCTGTGGCAGAAGATTGAATCTAAATTGAACGTTTATTTAGACAGCAATGGTCTTCTTCGCTATTTCCCAAGCTCTTACTCTAAAGGAAGTGTGAATCTGACCGCGTACGTTTTAACAATTGCCCATGAAGCGGGTTTCAAGTTTACCGAAGAAACTGAGAACCGCATGCTCGAAGCTTTAAATTCCTACGCAGAAGGAAAGCTGAAGGAAGAGACTGATGTCAGTCGAGCAGATGACACGCTTAAAAAAATCACAGCTTTTGAAGCGTTGTCTCGCTTCCGTCGTCTGAATATTGATCTTTTGACTTCCATTGATGAGCAGGGAAATCAGTGGCCGCTGTATACTCTCGTAGAGTGGTATCAAATCCACCTGTGGGAAAAGAATATTCCGCAAAGAGAAAAGAAAATTGCGGACCTTGAAGCTCTTTTGCGAAGTCGTTTTTATTTCTCAGCAAAACGTTTGCAACTTAAGAACGAAGAGCGCGAAAGCATGCCATGGTTGATGCGTGATTCGGAAAGCTCGATCTTAAGACTGATTCTGGCAACAATGTCAGAGCCTTCATGGAAGTCTGATACACCACGTCTGTATCAAGGAGTTCTGTCTCGTCAAAAAGACGGAGCTTGGTATATGACGACGGATAATGCCTGGGGTTCTCTAACAATGAGAAAAGTCCAAGCCGCTTATTCTAAAGAAAAAGTTCAAGGTACATTCCAAGTGAATTTAGGATCGGAAAAAGCAACGCATGATTGGTCGAAAGGAAGTTCTGCGATCTTTGAACTTCCATGGAAAGAAAAAGAAGCGCAAGTTCAGCTTGAACAAAAAGGTGCTGGCAAACCATGGGTCACGGTTTCGGCGAAAGCGGCGACTCCTGTGACGAAAGCAACCTTTGCGGGATTTAAAGTAGAAAAAACAGTGAGTCCTGTGGAACAAAAAACCAAAGGTGTGTGGAGTGTAGGAGACGTTGCAAAGATTAAATTAAAAATCACATCACAGGCTCCGCAGACATGGGTTGTCGTTGAAGATCCAGTCCCAGGAGGAGCGACTGTGTTGCAAAGTTCTTGGGCGACGGCCGTGGAAAGAAAAGAAGAGCTTATCCGCTTCTATTTCTCTTGGTTTACGCCGGATAATCAGGAAATCGAATATACGGTGCGCTTTAATCAAGCAGGTAATTATGTATTACCTGTGACACGGGTTGAGGCGATGTACAGCCCAGATCTTTTTGCTGAACTTCCCGAAAGTTCATGGACGGTGAAAGAGTGAAGAAAAAAAATTTCATTTGTTCATTAGCAGCTATTTTAGGGGGAGGCGCTCTTTGTGTGGGCGCGTTCTTCCAGACCAATCCTGCAATTGAATCGTTTGAAAATGTAAAATCGTCGTACCGAAGTTCCGAATTGTTTCTTTTAGATCGAGACGGAAAACCTTTACATCAGTGGCGGCAAAATACCCGTGAACGTACTTTTATGTGGAGTGCGCTTAAGGATATTTCTCCGGCAATGATTTCGGCTGTTTTGAAATCCGAAGATCAGAATTTTTATGAGCACAGTGGTGCCGATAGCAAAGCTTTGATTGCAAGCTTATACCAACGCCTTTTCAAAAATTCATCTCGTGGAGGCAGTACGATCACGATGCAGGTACTTAAGCTCACCACGACAGATAAAAAAGTCTATCAGGGTGTTACGGGAAAGCTCAGACAAATTGTCGCTGCTTACAAGCTAGAGTCACAATGGACAAAAGAGCAAATTCTTGAAGCGTATTTAAATTTAGTCCCTTTCCGAGGCGAATACCGCGGACTGAGCAGTATTTCGTGGACGCTTTTTGATAAAAGACCTCAGGGTTTAACTTTAAAAGAGGCAACACTTCTTTCTGTTTTAATTCGCTCACCGAATGCAAAGCCCCCAGAGTGGGCGCAAAGAGCTTGCTGGCAAGAGCCTTCGTTATGCGCAGAATTTCAAGCTAGCATAGCAGAGCTGGTGCAAAAATCCGCGGCCCCGCTTTCACAGCAGTACGCTTTGCATTTAGCACAGAAACTCAGCTCAACAGGTGCGCACGGCGAAGTTATCACGAGTCTACAAAAAGATTTGCAAGTTTATGCTCAAGAAATCATAGCATCACAGCTCCGCAGTCTTGAAAGTCAAAACGTACACAACGCTGCCGTTCTGGTGATTGAAAATAAAACGGGTCAAGTGTGGGCATACATCAGCAGCGAGGGAAGTGATAAGAAATCTTCTTATGTCGATGGAATTCAAGCTCTTCGTCAGGCGGGGTCGACGCTCAAACCGTTCTTGTATGCGACAGCGTTTGAAAAAAATCTTCTCCATGCTGAGTCTTGGATTGAGGATTCCGCAGTGGATATTGTTTTTGATCGGGGAGTTTACAAGCCACAAAATCACGACAGACAGTTTTACGGTTGGGTGAAAGTAAAAACGGCCTTGGCGTCTTCGCTTAATGTTCCGGCCGTGAAAGTGTTTAAGCTTCTTAATGACGATTCTTTTTGGTCCAAACTTAAAGACATGAACTTTCGTGAGCTTAAAGAGCCAGACCATTATGGACCCGCATTGGCTCTCGGTGTGGCTGATGTGACATTGGAAGATCTCACACAAGCTTATAGAACTTTGGCGCAAAAAGGGGTTTATTCTCCTTTGCGTTTTGATTTAAAAACAGACAGCACAAACGAGAAAAGAATATTCACCGAAGAAAGTGCCAAAGAAGTGGCGCAGATTATTTCACAAAGTGAAAACCGCGCTTTGGGATTTGGTTTAGATTCTGCCTTGTCACTGCAAGGGGCGTCGGTAAAAACAGGCACAAGCAAAGACATGCGTGACAACTGGTGTGTCGGTTTTAATTCGCGCTTCACCGTCGGTGTTTGGGTTGGCAATTTCTCAGGTGAGCCGATGTGGAATGTAATGGGTATTAGCGGCGCTGCGCCCATCTGGAAAAAAGTGATGGAGTGGCTTTACGAAAAGTATCCAGATACGGAAGTTTCACTTGCTCCTGTTGCGCAAAATAAAACAAATAAGGCACCTCAAGTGTATCCAAATGCGCGTATCGTTTATCCGCAAGATGGCATGGTGCTCGCTTTAGATCCGGCGATTCCGTCTGTGAATCAAAAGATGCCTCTTTTGGTTGAGGGTCCCAAAGCACACACGCTTCACTGGAAAATTGATGGCAAAAGCAAAGTCTCGGCCCATCAAGCGTATCTGTGGACGCCTTCGCTTGGAAAACACACCTTTGAGCTCTATCAAGACAATGAGCTCAAAGGATCTGTTCAAGTTCTAGTGAAATAATTAGATATCGTAGTGGAAGACAACAGGAAGTTGCAGCTCTGGGTGAAGGCTTAGCTTCACGGGGCAATTTAAAGCAATCGTCTCAAGTTTCTTACGATAATCGTGCGGCACACTTTGCGGAAGATGCAAAGTCACTGTGAGTTTGGCAATACGACGGGGACTTGCGTGCATTTCTTTTTCAACACTCACGCGAGAACCTTTGAGCTCAACGCCATCTTTATCTGCGGCGATCGACATGACTGTAAGCATGCAGCTTCCAGTCGCAGCCCCAACCAGATCTGTGGGAGAAAAGAGTTCGCCTTTTCCATTGTTGTCTTTGGGAGCATCAGTACCGATATGGGCACCTGAAGGCTCATGCGTGATTTCGCAATGTTTTTGGCCTTGATAAACGGCGGACATTTTAACCATGAAAAACTCCTAATTCGAGGACGATGACATCTCTTCGATGATTTTGCGCAAGCGCATCTCAGAAGATTTAGACATGTCCGTGTAGATCTTGCGAAGGTGACTGGAGCGGACCGGATCGTTTTTAGAAGCTTTCATTTCACGGCCGAATTTCAAAGCGGCACAAACACTTTCGATAACCAATTTTCGTTTTGAATCTTTGGTGATAAAATCAAAAGCGCCCAATGAAAGAGCTTCGAGAGCGCGGGAGTGATCACCATGAGCTGTCAAAACCACGAACGGTGTCATCTGTCCCAAAGAACGAACATAAGCTAAAAATTTAAGTCCGTTCATTTGCGGCATTTCGATATCGGAAAGAATGGTATCGAACTCTTGAGATTTCACGTATTGCAAAGCTGCAGCTCCGTTTTCAGCTTCAACAATCTCGTCGACGAATTCTTTTAAGAAGTGCTTAAGGAGCTCACGAATATCGGCGTCGTCTTCAACAATCAGTAGACGGCTTTTTTCTTCTGTGCCCATGAAGTCCTCCTATAATGAGTAGCGATTGATCACTCCTAACAACGTATCCTTTTTGAAAGGTTTGGCGATATGATCGTCACAACCCGCACGCAAGGATTTTTGTCGGTCCTCAGAAAGGGCGTGAGCAGTTAGCGCGATGATCGGAGTGTGTTGTTTGTGGTTTTCATCTTCCCACTTACGAATCTTATCCGTCGCCGCATACCCATCCATTTCTGGCATTTGCACGTCCATAAAGACGATATCAAACTGCCCTGACTTTATCTTATCTATAGCTTCAAGTCCATTCTCAGCTTCAATAATTTCGTAAGGACCGTTTTTGAGGTAGTGCGTGAAGAGAGTGCGATTGTCTTCCGTGTCATCGGCGATCAAGATGCGAATTTTTTTATCGGGGTCGCGTTGTTTGTAGGGAAGGAAGTCCATCTCTCCCCCATGCAGGTGAAGAGGTTTGTGAGTGACAGGGTTGTAGACCTGTTCACGATAAGGAATAGTGAAAAAGAACGTGGTTCCCATGTTTTCGCGGCTCTTAAACCAGATTTGCCCCCCCATAAGCTCAACAAGACTCTTGGAAATGGCAAGGCCCAGTCCAGTTCCGCCATAACGTCGAGTGATGGAGCTGTCAGCCTGCGAGAATTTTTGGAAAATCAAATGCTGCTTGTTTGAAGGAATTCCGACGCCGGAATCGCTCACACTCACCATGAGTGTGTCCTTTTTTGACGGATTTTTACTCACGGAAACTCGGATGTAGCCCGTTTCGGTGAATTTTAAAGAGTTGCTGACAAGATTGATCAGAACTTGTCTTAACTTATTTGGATCCCCCATAAGGTATGGAGAAATTCCCGCAGTCATTTCAAAGGAATAGTTAATTCCTTTTTCCAAAGCGCGAGGCTTCATCATTTCTTCGACATCAATCATCAGTTTCTTCAAATCAAAAGGAATATTTTCGATAGAGACTTCACCGGCCTCAATTTTCGACAGATCCAAAATATCATTGATCAGGGCCATTAAAACTTCACCAGCTTTGCAAAAGATAGTGACGTAATATTGTTGGTCCTGATTTAGTTTTGTTTCTTTTAAAAGCTCCGCCATCCCCATGATGGCATTCATGGGTGTACGGATTTCGTGGCTCATACGCGCAAGAAATTCGGATTTGGCCTGTGAGGATTTCAAGGCATCATTTTTAGCAGCAATCAAAGATTGCTCTACGCGGCGAAGTTCTGTGATGTCTTGAGTTGTACCATACATAAATAATGGATTTCCATAGTCGTCGTATTCGGTGCGACCTTGCGCACGAACCCAGATGATGTCTCCGGTGTCTTTCTTTTTTAAACGGAAATCTAAGTTAAAAGGCTGGATATTTTGGTGAGCCTCATGAAGGGCGTCATCAAAAATCTCAAGGTCTTCAGAAAGTATCAGCGACCGAAACAGCTCAAAGGTAGGAAGAGTTGTGGCCGGATCCAGTCCCAATATGTGAAACTCCTCTTCAGACCAAAGACATTTTCCCGTGGAAATATCCCAACGGAAGGAGCCGGTTTTTGAAAGAGACTGTGACTCTTTCAAAAGTTCCTCTTTGAGTTTGAGTTCCTTTTCGATCTCTTTTTTCCAGCGAATATCCCGTCCCACGACAACTAAAGTGGGATGGGAGTTCTTGGAATTTTTTAAAAGAGCCCAGGAAAGATCCAGAGGAATTTTTTCTCCAGAAATTTTCTTAAGCGTGCCTTCCATCGAAAGGGCTTGCGTGCTTTCGCTGTGTTCTAACGATGAAAGAATTTGTGAGTAGTCCGTATCGATCCACATCTGCAAATCCGTGCCTTTGAGAGAAGCAGCGGCAAGACCTAACATCTCGGAGGCCGCAGGATTAAGGTCACGAATCAGAATGTGAACTTTATCTTCGACGGAGTGGCTGATTTCAACAACAAAGAACGCTTCGTGAATGGATTGCACCGTGTTTTCTAAAAAGTCTTTTTGTGTCTTGATTTCTGAAAGTTGACGGGAAACTTCGTGAAAATGGTCCGACAGACTTTTGAATTCACCTCTTTGTTCCGGAAGCTTTTCAGAAAAATCCAATGAAGCTAATTTTTGAAGACCTTGATTTAAAGACTGCAAGGGTTGAAACATACGGCGTGAGAAAATATATGCTGACGCCAAGGCCAGCGCACCAATAACCAAAATAAAAAGAACCAAAGGAAGAATCTTATTTGTTAAAGGAACCAAGGCTTCTTGAGCGCTGACCTTTGCAATAATAATCCATTCGGTGTTTCCCGGCAGAACTGCTTTACCGACCGACTGCACGGCTTTGTTCCCAGCATAGTCCGTTGTTGTTTCAATGATGTCATGATTCTGTAAATAATTTTTTAAATCGTCTTGGGGAAGTCCAATGCTCAAAGCCGTGGAGTGACTGCGACGGACAAGTTCCGCGTTGTTTACTGAAGATTCGTGCTTTTGGTAGCTGCTTAGAAACTTATCGGGACTTTCAAAGAAAGCTCGGGCGTTGTTGCGCATCAATCCGTCGCTTCCAAAGGCAACAACCTCGCCGGTTTTTCTTAACCCTAAACTTTCCCAATCGTGTTGGTTGCTCAAAATGTCGTCGACACGTTCAATGGGAATTTGAAACACCAGAGTGCCAATATAACTGGATTGAGAAAAAAGCGGAGTCACCAGAAATCCGACGGGCAAACTCCAAAAATGTGTCAGCGGAGAAAAATCAAAAAACTTAGTGGCTCCTTGTGAAGCATTCATTGACCAGCGAAATGCTTGTGCCAGACGTGAGTTTGCAAAAGTGCCCGAGAGCAGATTTGCTCCCATATCCAATTCTTTTTTGACCGTATAAACGACGTTTCCCTGAGGATCTATCAGAATCACATCACTGAGTTCCAAACGGTTCCACAGTGACGTCATAGAGGGATGAAGAAGTTCATGACTTTTAAAGTAAGATAAAGAACGGTTTGAAGATTTAATAACTTCGTGAGGCATTTTATTTTGAGCGACGGCTTCTTGAATAAAATGAGCTTGAAGAAAAACTGCACTAGGAGACATTTGTCCGAGAACTCTTGAAAGTTCAGAAACTTCGGGATTGTTGTTGGCGCGAATAATGATGGATCGCCAGGCACTTTCGCTTCCGTGACTGCGCAGCCAGGCGCGAATTTGTTCCTGATCTCGGGCTGAGTGTTGAAAAAACTCTCTCAGAGATTTTTTTTCCGCCGTCGTAAGAAGGGAATCATTTAAATAAGAAAAATCTTTTTGCAGCTCTTTGGTTTTAAACTGCCGGATTTGAATCAATTTTTCTTGGGTGCCTTCCAGTAATGAAGAAACACCCATTTGATAACCAACGATTCCCGCCACCAGCAGTGTACCTAAAACAAGGGACGCGGTAAAAAGGAAAAGGCGGCTCCGATGAGTCATAAACTCCTGTTACATAGACACGTAATGAATCTCAACGTTCAGAAAGTGTATTCTCATTTGCTTTACCAAATCCTTCAGTGGAGTTGCATCGTTCGCTTTCGCCGCTTTTTCCATTTGCGCCGCTAAATTGCTTAACTCGTTAAAACCATAGCCCGCCGCTGCTCCTTTGATTTTGTGAGCAAGCTGTGCAATGGCGACAAGATCATTCTTCTCCACAAGCTGCTCTAGAGACTCGATATCTTTTTTTCGATTCTCAACAAATTGTGGAATCAGATCCTGCAAATCAGCATCTATTTCGACCTTCACTTTTGGCATTTCCATGGACTCCTTATGCTCGATAAACCCTCACGTATACAAAGTATTTTAGTTTAGAAGAGTGTTTATTGCATACATTTAATAACGAGAGTAAATTCAAGAACATATATTCCAGGAGAAAGTCTTGTGGTGAAGAAAATACTCATCATCATGTCCTCGTGTTTCTTGTTGTCGTGCACTACAGAAAAGCAACTCGGAAACAAAGAAAATCCCATCCATTTCGCTCTTGTGCCTGGCCAAGATAGCGCTGTCTTGATGGAGAATGGAAAGATTTTAGAACAGTGGATTTTCCAGCAGACGGGTCTGTACGTAAAAGTGCAAGTGCCCGTGAGTTTCATTGCCGTTGTTGAGGCCTTGGGGTCTCAACGAGTGGACGGCGCGATTATGAATACGTTTGGTTATATCCTCGCTCATGATAAATATGGAGCGCGTGCTCGACTCATGGGTGCGAATTTGGGAGTTTCTGAATATCGCGGCCAGATCATCACAAAGAATCCTAAAATTAAAACCCTGCAAGATCTGAACGGAAAAAAATTCGCGTTTGTCGACCCTGCATCCACCTCGGGATATATTCTCGCGGCAAAAATGCTTAAGGATGAAAACGTGAAGCTGGGTGAAGTGATTTTTGCGGGAAAGCATGACAGCGTCGTAACCATGGTCTACCAGGGACGGGTCGATGCAGGGGCCACTTATCACACGCCGGATGAAAACGGTGAGCCTCAAGATGCTCGTCTTCTTGTTAAAGCCCAGTATCCTGACGTTTTTGAAAAAATACGAATCCTAAAAACAACCGATCCTATTCCCAGTGAGCCGGTGGTTTTTAGAAAGGATTTTCCTAAAGAGTTGGAAGAGAAGATTATCGCTGCTTTGAAATCTTTCTCTTCAACTCCCGAGGGAGCCAAAGCGCTTAAAAAACTTTATCATCTGACGGGTTTTAAGGACTGCACGGACAAAGACTATGACCGAGTTCGCAAGATCCTTCTAGATCTCGGAAAAAAGGTCCAGGATCTGGTCAAATAGTGTCTTTAAATGGGCCTGGCACGGCGGTCCTTGATAAATTCATCAGTTTCATGTTTAATACATTTATGCGCCATGCAACGTCTAAAAATCCTATTCTGAGATTTTGTTGCAGCAGAAAATTTCTGCTGACGGCCGCTTAGTTTCTTTTTTTCATCCTAAAATTTTAAATCTCATTACACACCATCTCTCTTAAGGAGGATTGTATGACCACAGAAAATCGCATTTTTATTACAGATCAAGATTATCACCGTTTAACTGCTTTAGTTTCTCAAGTGGAAGGCCAGTGGGCAGAAGCTTTAGAAGAAGAGCTGAGTCGTGCCAATGTGATTTCGCAAAAAGAAATCCCCCGCGACATTGTGACGATGAATTCTCGCGTAAAATTTTTAGATGAATCAACAGGAACAGAGAGCGAAATGACATTGGTGTATCCGCAGGACGCTAAACTGGAAGAAGGACGTATTTCTATTCTGGCTCCGGTGGGTATCGCTTTGTTGGGACTAAGCGCTGGACAATCTATCAATTGGAAAATGCCTAATGGTGCGACGAAAAAACTTAAAGTGCAGGAAGTTGTTTATCAGCCGGAAGCTTCTGGACAGTTTGAGCTTTAATCGCGCAATTCAACGCAAATGAGCCCACGGCGTTCGGAATTTTTATTATAAGTCGCGTGGAACTCTCTGGAGCCTTGGCTATAAGAGAGTTGCGCGTCGACGCGAAGAGTGGGTGAATACCACAATTGCACGTAGGTTTGATTGTCTAAAAGCGGAATCTGATAAACTTTTGTTGGAGTGCTTTCGGTGACAATAAAATTCTGAATCAAATCGACTTTTCCCAATTCCATATTGGCAGCCGTATCGAAATATTTCTTCATACGGATTGAAGAAAATCCGTGAGGATCTTCTTCAAAGCGACACGTGTACACCGAGCTTTCGTCAGCCAGAGCTGTCGCACTCAATAATGAAACAACAAAAAAGAAATGCATGAAGAATCTCATACATTTCTTATCGAATTTCGCCTGAAGGACTTAACGACGGGACGCTGGTCTATAGACTAGAAAAATATATAAGGGCTGAGATTATGCATTTTGACTCTTACTTCCGCGCGCCTCATGCTCACAGATGAGGTGAACTATGCGCGTGATTGATATGAAAAATCCTGGTGACCCTGAAGTTCTCTACGTTCGTGAGCGTCCTCGCCCTGAACCAGCAGCCCATGACGTATTAATTGAAGTGCACGCGGCAGGCATCAATCGTCCTGACTGTGCTCAACGTCAGGGAACTTATCCGCCGCCTCCAGGAGCTTCCGATATTTTAGGATTGGAAGTTGCGGGGATAGTTGTCACCTGTGGATCTCAAGTTTCTCGTTGGAAAGTCGGTGACCGCGTGTGTGCACTGATCTCAGGAGGAGGATATGCCGAATATGTTGCAGCTCCCGAAGGGCAGTGTCTGCCAATTCCGAAAGATTTCGATATGATTCACGCAGCTGCCTTGCCGGAAACTTTTTTTACCGTGTGGACGAATGTTTTTGAAAGTGGGCGACTGCAAAAAGGTGAAAGCATCTTAGTTCATGGCGGGTCAGGTGGAATAGGTACAACTGCAATTCAAATGGCGCACACCCTGGGAGCAAAAGTTTTTACAACTGTCGGAAAGAAAGAATCTGTGGCTCCCTGTAAAGCTTTGGGTGCTGACCGAGTGATTCTTTATAAAGAAGAAGATTTTGTGACGGCTATTAAAGAAACGACTCAGGGCCGCGGTGTGGACGTGATTCTGGATATGGTTGGCGGAGATTATTTTATCCGCAATATTGAAGCTCTCGCGCCCTTGGGCCGACTGGTGCAGATAGCAACGATAAAAGGAACTCATGTCGAATTGGATTTAAGAAAAATGATGTTTAAGCGTTTAACTTTGACGGGTTCCACGTTGCGTGCGCGCTCCGTGGAAGAAAAAACGCGTATTGCCCAGGCTCTTGAGAAAAATATCTGGCCGCTTTTAAATCAAGGTCACATGAAGCCTGTGATTTATAAAACATTTCCCCTAGAACAAGCGCGTGAGGCTCACGAGTTAATGGAATCCAGTGCCCACACAGGTAAAATTGTTTTAGTCGTTAAATAGTGTCAAAAACCCCTTGAGGAGTAACCGCTATAAGTGCTGTGAAGCTTTTAAGCTCTTGCTTGCTCAAAGTGAGCTCTTCACTTTCAGAATCCTGAACGGCTTCATCTAAAACTTTGGAAAGTTTTTTAAGAAGATTTTGATAGGATTCTTGAGAGACCTTCATGGAAACCAGACGATGCAAAGAACTGTCGCATTTACCCGAAAGGGCTCGGTGCAAGGTCAGTTCAGACCACTCCTTGTTAAGAGTGCTAGCTAATTTAGATTTGTCAGACCATTTAAATTTACCGACGTGCTTTGCGCGGTACACGCCTTTGCGAGCTATGAGTAAATTCAACGAAACCAAACGATCCAAAATCTTTTTTAACTCGGCTTTTGTTAGATGTTGAAGACTTTCGATTTCGTGAGGCTCATACTTTTCAATCACAATACGCCAGTAGACGGCAAGCAAGCTGCGGTTTTTTAACAGCGCCTCTTCCTGCTGAGTTGTTAGAACGACTTCTGAAATTGATGTTCTTTCTGACAGAGAAAAAAGTTGGCCAGGCAAGATTCCTAGACAGTCGCATATCTGTAGGACCCGACGAAAAGAAATGTCTTTGGCGTTGAGCATTTTTTTGACTCCGGACTCTGTCATTTTCAATTGCTCAGCTAAATCCAGATAAGTCACGCCTCGCGCTTTAAGGGCTTTTTTGATGGCAGAAAGGTATTGCGAGTGTTCCATGGCCGTCTCCTGGGGTTCTTAAAAAGTACCTAAATAAGGTACTTTTTAATACTTTATTTAGAAAATTGTATCTTATACCTATACTCAAGAAATGGAAACAATGATTTATCAAAAAAGACGACAAGAATTAGGTTTAAAATACTCTCGAACGCTTTTTGTGATTTCTTCTGGAGATGAAGCGATGAGATCACATTCTGTAGCGTATCGACATAAGACGGCGGGGGACTTTTATTACCTCACTGGTGTTCATCTTCTTGGGGCGGTTCTCTTAGTTATTGGAAAAAAAACGTATTTTCTTTCGGATGCCAATGAGGCCACCGCTGTTTGGGATGACGGACATTCGTTAACAGCCGCGGATAAAGAAAAATTGCAAGACGTGAACTTTGAAAGTGTGGATAAACTTGCGGATATCATTCACAGCCATGCAAATGATTTCGATAGAGTTGCCTTGGCGATAGGACGCAATCAAAAGATAGATCAGACTCTTTTGAATACAATTTCTTATGAGAGTCGCCATCGCGGTCGTGTTTCTAATTTACCGTTAGCTCTTTGTGACTCGCGAACTCTTATTGGTACGATGAGGCTTGTTAAAGACAACCACGAGATTTCGCTAATGAAGGAAGCGGGTCACAGATCGTCTTTGGTGCACAGAGAGCTGATAAAGCAAAACTTTGTGAGAAAGTCCGAACGTGAGGTTGTAAGCTGGATTGAATCCCAATTCATGGCGCAAGGGATGCCGTGGACAGCTTATGAAAGTATCGCTGGCGCCGGTGAAAGATCGACGATCTTGCATGCCAGAGGAACGGATCGAATTCTTAACGAAGGTGAAATTGTTCTGATCGACGCCGGTGGGGAGTATCAAGGATATTGCGCCGATATTACGCGTGTTCTTCCGGTCGGGAAAAAATTTTCCGCTGAGCAAAAGACGATCTATCAAATCGTTTTAGATGCACAAAAAGCGGTTCTGGAAAATGTGAAGTCTGGAGTGACTTTAAAAAATTTGCACGAGATTGCTTTAATGCATCTTTCAGAGGGACTGCTTAAGATTGGATTTGCGAAAGACACCATTCAGGAGAAGCTTGGCAAGTTTATGCCGCATTCAACGTCTCATTGGATTGGCTTGGACGTTCATGATCCTTCTTCTTATGTGGATGATTCGGGAAATGCTTTAAAGCTGGCAGAAGGTATGTGCTTCACCGTGGAGCCAGGCCTTTACTTCCGCGAAGGAATCGGAGCGCCTTCGCAGTATTTAGGTATCGGTGTGCGTATCGAAGATGACGTTGTCGTGACAGCTACAGGAGCAGAACTTTTAACGTCCGTTCCTAAAGAAATATCAGAGATTGAAGAATTAAGAGCGGGTTTGTAGCCCGCTCGCAAATCGATAAAATTCTTGAGCTGACGGGGAAAGACCTCCTGAGGGCAAAGCCCAACGAAACATTCGAATCATTTTTAAGTCGGGCAATGGTACTGTGGTGATTTTCCCCAAAGCCATTTCATTTTGTACGGAAATGCGAGATAAAAATGAAACGCCTAATTCCGCAGCGACGGCCGATTTAATGGCACCGGCGCTTCCCATCTCAACCACTTCTTTAAAGTTCTTAATAGAGATGTTTCTTTTTTTAAATTCTCTTTCAATAATAGAGCGCGTGCCGGAGCCTGGTTCACGCATCAGTAATGGATAATTTAAAATATCTGGCGTTTTGCGAATGCTGGGTACCCACGCTGAAGGAACGACTAAAACCAATTCATCTTCAAGAAAAGGTTCCAAGTGAACAGAGGCCGCTCTCGCATGTCCTTCCACCAGACCCAGGGGAGCATGCTCTTCACGGACGAGATCTAAAACTTCTTCCGTGTTTTGAACCCGCAAGGAAACTTGAACTAGAGGATAACGCTTTTTAAAATCAGAAAGCAGAGAAGGCAAAACATAATCCGCAATTGTTGTGCTCGCGGCGATCATCAGCTTTCCTTTAGGCTCGTGTCCGCCTTCAATGTCTTGAACGGCATTGTTAATCAGAGAAAAAATTTGTTTTGCTTTGTCGTGAAACTTTTGTCCCTTTGCTGTCAATTCCACACCCTTTACAGAGCGCTTAAAAAGCTGAACGCCCAGAGCTTCCTCAAGCTGACGAATGTGCGAGGTCACGGACGGTTGTGAAATATGAAGGCTTTTGGCAGCGGCAGAAACTCGTCCCGCCTCCGCAACAGCGAGAAAGGTGGAAAGAAGCTCAGGATTAAAACGGAAATCATAGTTATTCATGATAAAAAATAATATCAGAAATTCTGATATGATATAAGGTAATAATATTAGTATTTGTGATAATTGTGAGTGAATATTGAAGCAAGTAAAGAGGTTTGTATGCTCGCTCAAATACTTATCCCCGCCGTCGCTCTTTTGTGTCTAGCCCCTTTTGTTTCTTCCGGTGTCGCGCTCTTAGCCGGCGTTGTTCTGGCGTTGTGGCTCGGAAACCCTTATCTTGATAAAACACGTAAAATCACGCACTCCCTTTTAGGTCTGTCTGTTATGGGAATGGGGGCCGGGATGAATCTAGAGGTCATCGGTAAAGTGGGTTTGCAGGGAGTTGGCTACACCGTTGCGGGCATTTCATTGGCTCTCGGTATGGGCGTTGTTTTAGGAAAACTCTATAAAACAGAAAAAGACACCTCCGTTTTGATTACCGTAGGCACGGCTATTTGCGGAGGCAGTGCCATTGCTGCCGTGGCTCCTGTTATCAAGGCAAAACATCATGAAGTGTCTGTGGCGTTAGGAACTGTTTTCATGTTGAATGCGGTGGCGCTGTTTATCTTCCCTCCGCTTGGGCACTTCTTTCATTTGTCGCAGACGCAGTTTGGTCTGTGGAGTGCACTTGCCATTCATGACACAAGTTCTGTAGTGGGAGCGTCGATGCAGTATGGGGCTGAGGCTCTGCAAGTTGGCACAACAGTGAAACTGGCGCGCGCTTTGTGGATCGTTCCTGTAGCGTTTTTTGTTGGCTACCTTTATTCCAAACAAAACGATGCAGGTCCTCGTCAAAAAGGGAAGAAGCCTTGGTTCATTTTGGGCTTTTTAATTGCCGCGGCTCTTGTAACTTGGATTCCGAGCCTTCAACCTGTAGGACATGTCGTGAATGAAGTCGCAAAAAGAATGCTGGTGTTAACTTTGTTTCTAATTGGGTTAAGCCTGACTCGCGATACTGTCCGCAGTGTTGGTGTAAAACCTTTTCTTCAAGGTGTTTCCCTTTGGATTGTGGTTGCAAGTGGAACTTTAGGCGCTATCCTTTTAGGATGGATTCATTAAAGGATTTAAAAATGTTTAAAGTTCTTTTGTTTTCAGTTTTGACTTCACTCACTGCTCAAGCAGAAACAACTCTTCAAGTGTTTGGTCCTGGCGGTCCGGCTCCGGCAATGAAAGCTTGTGCCGCCGCTTTTGAAAAAGAAAAAGGAATCAAAGTCAACGTGACATCAGGTCCTTTAGAGAAATGGTTGGGACAAGCTGAAACTGCGGATGTGTTTTATTCAGGCTCTGAAAATATGATGGACTCTTTTGCAGAGAAGATTCCTAATCTGGATGCACAGACAATAGAGACTCACTATTTAAGGCCCTCCGCTATTTTGGTTCGCCCTAAAAATCCAAAGAAGATTCGCGGCATCAAGGATCTGGTTGAAAAACCTTTGAAAGTCATAGTTGTCAATGGTGCGGGACAAGTGGGCATGTGGGAAGATATTGTTGGCGGACTTAAAAGTGCCAAAGCTTTAAATAAATTTCGCGCGAATATTGTTTTTGCCGCAAAAAATACCGGCGATGCTGAAAAGACATGGAAAGAAGATCCGTCCATTGATGCTTGGCTTGTATTTAATATCTGGGGAACACGCAATCTGGAAATCGCAGAGATTATTCCTACAGAGAAAAATCTGACAATCTACCGTTCTAGTGGAACGGCCCTTTCTAAGTCGACAAAACAAAAAGAAGCCGCTTTGCAGTTTATTGGTTTTGTAAAATCCAAAGAGTGCCGCAAATCTTTTGAAAAAGAAGGTTGGTTCTAAAAAAGCATGGCATGGTGGACTTGGGTAGCGCCTTTCGTTTTGGCGTTTGTCGCAAAAGTTTTGAGCTACCATTTTTTTTACTACGATGGATTTTTCTACGTCTATGGATCTTACGTCGTCTGTTTGCCATTATACTTTTTGTGGGGACCACGAGTTTTTCCAGGTCAACTTCTTGCGGAAGTTCTGACTTCAAATATCGTAGGCATTCGCGAGCCTGATATCATCTTCTTGCACGGTCTTGCTAATGCCGTGAAACCGCTTTTAGGTTATTACCTTTTTATCTGGCTTGGCGGTTGGAAAAGAAAAGAAACCATTGATCGTAATTTAATTTTTTTATTTGGAACGCTTTTAATTGCGACCTCCATTGCCAATTACGTTCTTGTCGGATTTCGTGTTGGCGTTGGTGATGTGACAGCAGGACAACTGCTGCCAAGAATTTTGAAGCAAACCTTGCGAGATTGTTTGTGGGGTTATTTCGTTAGCTATCAGGTTTTAAACTGGCTGGGACCGAAGCTTCGCCCTTACAATTTGTCTCGCTGGCCCCCGGATATCGCGAAAAATCCTTTAGAGTGATGCACTCATACTGAGATAAATGTTACGAGCTTCTCCGGGATACAGATAAATATGTCCGTACTGAGTTGGCGATTCTTTCCAGTAACGTTGATCAGTGATATTATCCACCGACAGCCGCCACAGCATTTTCATATCATCCCAAGTGTGAGCGTAAGAAGCTCCCAGATCCCAACGAGTCCACGCTGGAAGCATGATGCTATTGTCAGCAAGTACGGCACGCTCTCCTTCGTGAGATAGGCGTGTGTTTAAAGAAAGACCTTTGATTTCAAGAACTTTATAACCTAACTGCAGGCGAGCTGTTTGCTCTGGGACGTTGACGGGCTTTTTTCCGTTGAGATTTTTATCAAGAACACTATCTTTGCGAATGGCCTCGAGTTTCATTAAGGAGGTATTTATATCCCATCGTTCCCACTGTGAAGAAATTTGTGCTTCAAAGCCTTTGTGCTCAGCTTCGCCGTCAACTTGATAGCTGGGTTTCTGATCAATGACTTGAGGACGTGTGATTTGGAAAGCGGCGACATTCCAGTTGAGCTCTTTGCCTCCACGAAGTCCCACTTCGATTTGCTTGCTAACTACATCGGGAACAAATTCTCCACGGTGGTCATAACCGTCTTTGTTGGGAGTGACATAAGACTCCAGTCCCTGACCATAACTTGCATAGGTTAAAACATTTTCAAAATCATAAGAAAGAGCTACCCATGGCGTGGCAAAATTTTGTGTGTAAGAAAGAGCGCGTGATCCATCCGTACGGAAGCTTCCGCGGTTTAAGTTTGTATAACGAAGGCCCAACCAACTTTTCCATTTGCCCCACTGAGAGGTATCGGACAAAAAGAGTTCATAATTGGAAGTATCTCGATTGGTGTTTTCGTCATTCAAAACCGGATTCGCTGTGCCGATGCCGGTGCCTTGGACATTGCCCGTGCCTGCATAATTGTAAGCTTGTTTTTGAAAGTGCTCTCGCATAGAGCTGCCCACTATTCCGACGGAAATTTGATGTTGAAAGGCACCCGTTACGACACTGCCTTGGAGAGCGGTTTTTGCTGCATAAGTTTTGCGGCTTTCATTTTCACTGCGATAATCATAAAGGTCATACGTTCCATCAGAGCAATAGCGATCATAGTTATTCTCAGCGCTACATCCGAAAGGGTAAGCCAAGCGGTCACTGGTGGAAAGATCTTGAGCACCCGCGATCACAGTCCAACTCCACGGGGCTGACAGATTTTTGGTAAATTTCATCGTGCCGGTGAGGCCCTTAAACTCCACAGGTTCAGTCCAGGGTTGATTATTTAAATTCAAAGTTGGATCTGCCGGATCGGGAAGTTTATTTCCTAAGAGACTGAATCCGGCTTGGCTTGGTTGCGATCTTTCTGACCATTCGATTTCTGCTTCAATAAGATTGTTATTATCCAAACGCCAATCGCCCGCTAAAGCCACAAGAGTTCGTTGACCAGAAGTTTTCTTGAGCTGTGGTTCTAGATTTTCGTGTGCAAGGTTGACCCGATAGCCAAATTTTTTATTTTCACTTCGTCCGCCGAGATCAGCAGCCGTTAACAAATTTCCTCGTTCACTGACTTCAGTGTTTAGAATTCGTAGAGGTTTTTCCGTGGGTCGTTTTACGATATAGTTCACCATTCCTCCTGGTGAAGCAGCGCCGGCCTGAATGCCACTAAGCCCTTTTAAAATTTCAATGCGTTCTTTGTTATCAAGACCGATCGACGTTTCCGCACTGATAGGAAGGCCTTCTCTTAAAAAATTATAACGATTTTCAAGAGTGAAGCCGCGCACGGAAAGGTAATCCCAGTATCCCGTGGCATTGTAGCTATCTGTGGTTGAAGCGTCTATCAATGTGACATCAGAAAGACGGTGAAAGCCGTTGTCTGCCATTTCCTTTGAAGAAATAGAAATGGATGAAAGAGGAAGTTCTTTTTCGGGAGTGTCATTAAATCCAGAAACGTCCAGCGAGACAAGATCAGTGGATTCTGTAATTCGGATCGTTGAAATTTCCGATTGTGCACTTGCAAACGAAGTGTGGAGCAAAAGAACAAGCAATAATTTTTTTCCCATGGGTTCTCCTATGGCAGGAGAAAGTCATGGCAACACCATTACTTGCTTCCCTGCGCGAGCATTATCTCTTTCAGGTTCAAAGGGTGTTTCTCAGCCATCAATTTCTTGATAGCACCCCTAGCTTTCAGGCATGGGTTATGTGGCAAGTTTAAAGCCCAGTCAAATAATATTTCGGCCGAAGGTCTTTTGCCAGGAGGCAAGGGTTGGAGTTTTGCTTTTTTATCCAAGGGAGCAGAGAATGGAAGTACAAAAGAGGAGTTGTTCTTATGGAAATACAAAGAATCCAGGACAAAAAGTTTAGCGCCCAAGTGGAAGGCGGTGAAGCCGTTCTTCTTTATCGTCGCGGTCCACAGAACTCCATGGATATTCTTGGAGTCGAGGTTCCGCCACCGGCTCGCGGAAAAAATGTTGCAGATCAGCTGATGCGCGAAGCTTTACGCAAAGCCAAGGAGGAGCACGTAAAAGTGATTGCAAGCTGCTCTTACGCTGAAAGCTGGTTTGATAGACATCCTGAAGAAGAAGACATCATCTTTCATAACGAATGATTAATGCGCCATGATTCCGGTGTCTTCGGGGCCCACTTCTACTTTGTGGGAAATTTTTCTTGTTCCCCATACAAGTGTTCCTAGAGCTAAAAGTGAAGACACTGTGAAAATCGCTGCAATTGGTAAAAGCTGTTGAGCCTTTAAAATTCCAACGCTGACAGAAGCCAAAGCTCCGATTCCCATCTGTAAAAATCCGACAAGAGCAGAGGCGCTTCCTGCGTTTTTCGCAAAAGGTGCCAAAGCTAAAGCCGCGGCGTTGGGATTTGCAAGGCCTGCGCAAGAAAGATAGCAGAATAAAATTCCAATAGTGCCCGCAATTCCATACCATCCACTTAAAGCTCCAGCGAAAAACGCAAAACCCATCAGAGTGAGTCCGCCCAAAGCCGCTAGCAGAACTTTTTCATTGCTGAATTTGCGCAGCAAAACGATGTTAAACTGGCTGGCTCCGATAAATCCCGCAGCTAATAAAGCAAAGATCCATCCGTAAACTTGCTCGCTGACTTTAAAGATCTCCATAAAAATTGTTGGGGAGGCTGCAAGATAAACGAAAAGCCCGGAGAACGCTAAAGCCCCTGCTACTGAGTATGTGTAAAACTGTGGATCTTTGATGATTGAAAGATAATTTTTTAAAATGAGTCCCGGATGCAACGAATGAGATTTGTCAGGCTCGTATCCGTGCGGCAAATAGAAAATCGAAATGCCTAACATTAAAACGCCAATCACAGTGAGTACGACAAAAACAGACTGCCATCCAAACGCCGTTGCAAGATAACCACCGGCTGTCGGAGCCAGAAGCGGGGAAACGCCCAGAATCAGCATAAGCAAAGAAAAAACTTTCGCACTTTCTTTGGGCGAAAAGAAATCGCGCACCATAGCCATTGCCGCGACATTCGCAGCGCAACCACCAAGTGCTTGAATGAAACGGAAGGCAACAAGTGTATCGACGGAATGAGAAGTTAAGCAGCCGATGGTCGCTAAAATATAAACGAGAAGACCAATATACAAAGGCTTTTTACGACCGAATCGATCTAGCAGGGGTCCGTAGAAAAGTTGACCGACAGCAAGACCTACGAAATAACTTGAAAGAGATAAAGACACTTCAGCAACGCTCGTATGCAGGCTCTCTGCCATCTTCGGGAATGCCGGCAGATACATGTCGATAGAAAAAGGACTTAGAGCTGTGAGTGCTCCTAGAACTAGGATCAAAGAAAAATTGCTATGTTTAGTGGAATTCAAGAAGGACCTCACGCGCGTGCGGTTTGAATTAATGTAACTTTTATAGATACATTAATAGACAGTGTCAACAACTATTTTGGACTCTCGTCGGGATCGTTGGCTTTGCGAACAGAAAATATTCAATTTCTCGAATGAAAGAGGGCTAAAATTTCGACAGTTTTTTCAACAGTAAAGCACGGTGATTTTCTGCCGATGCGGTACTTATGAAAAACACCACATACAAAATCACAATTTTAATGGCTAGTTTACTAATCACAAACACAGCGTGCTCGATGGCGCAAAGACCACCGACGACTTCGGATTCGTCTTCAAATTCTTCGACGGAAACTCCTCAGCCACCATCGACATCTGTAGACCCTCTACGTGAAGTGATCCCCCTCTGGGAGAGCAAAACATCCAAAGGAAAAGAGTGGACGGCTCACGTTGATCGCGAGTTGGATAAGCTTGGACAAAATTTATTAGACGTTATTCCAGCAGATGCGAGTTTGTTTTGTCCGAAATACAAAAATCTCTCTTATGCTCAACGCAAACAGTACTGGACGTTTTTGATTTCTTCGATGGTTCGTTTTGAGAGTAATTTCAACACCAATTCTTCGTACACAGAATCATTCACAGACAGCAGCGGCAAACGCGTTGTCAGTCG
This sequence comes from Bdellovibrio sp. BCCA, assembly GCF_037996825.1. Classification (NCBI taxonomy): domain Bacteria; kingdom Pseudomonadati; phylum Bdellovibrionota; class Bdellovibrionia; order Bdellovibrionales; family Pseudobdellovibrionaceae; genus Bdellovibrio; species Bdellovibrio sp. BCCA. The sequence goes on from NZ_JBBNAC010000001.1 coordinate 301,715, forward strand.
AGGCCTTTTGCAAATCTCAATTGAAAGCGGCAATGCCTATGGTTGCGGATTTAAAACAGCGCAAGACCTTCATGATCCATTAAAAAATTTAAGCTGTGGTGTTCGTATCTTAGACCGTTGGGTCGGTCGCGATGGGCGTATCGCAGGTAAAGTGAGTGATGCTTGGAGAGGTGGGGCGCGTTATTGGTCTGTACTGCGTGCGGGCGATAAAACTTCGTATAAATCCATTGTGAGTTGGAGCCAGAATCTTTCAATTTGCAAGTAAACCAAGAACAGGTATTGTTGATCCATCTCTAAAGGAGTTTGCAATGGCGAAAATCACACTTAAAGGAAATGCAGTCAATACATCGGGTCAACTTCCTGAAAAAGGATCTGCAGCAAAAGATTTTAAACTCGTGAAAAACGATTTGTCTGAAGTGACATTGTCTTCTTACGCGGGAAAGAAAAAAGTTCTTAATATTTTTCCAAGCGTTGATACAGGAACTTGTGCAGCCTCAGTAAGAAAATTCAATCAAGAAGCGGCAAAGCTTAACAACACTGTTGTTTTGAATATCTCTGCAGATCTTCCATTTGCGCAAGCTCGCTTCTGCGGTGCTGAAGGTATCAAAAACTGCGAGACGATTTCTTCTTTCAGAAGCTCTTTCGGTAAAGACTGGGGTTTGCAGATCGAGGATTCTCCTTTGGCGGGTCTTCTTTCCAGAGCGGTTGTAACACTTTCTGAAGACAACAAGGTTCTATACTGTGAACAAGTGTCTGAAATCGTAAATGAACCAAACTACGAAGCGGCTTTGGCTTCCGTTGTTGGTAAATAGATTTTCAAAAGAACCGCGCGGATGAAAGCGTCCGACGCGGTTTGATTTTCTTATTCCTCATGCATCATTTTATCGTGCATCATCATTGGACAACCTTCTTTTCCCATGTCCTTGCATGACGTTTTCATTTCAGCCCGACAATCATTGACAGCTTTATTGGAGCGCAGACACGTCGCCATATTTTCGTGCATCTTCGCCATATTTTCACGTTGAGTGGTCGTCCACTCCATCTTCTCCATTTTTCCCATTTTTGTTTTTGAGCTTTTATCTCCCGCCGCGTGAGCAAATGAACCGCTAAGAGAAACTGCCAATACAGTTGCAAAGAAAATGATTTTCATACTTCATCCTTTCAAAAAAATTTGTTTTAAAAAAAGATTAAATCTGTCTTTTAGAAAAAGAAGAGCTAAGTAAGAAAAATGAAAAAATGCAAAAGCGGATTGTGCTAATCGACGTAATCGTTCATCAAGCCTTGCACCCAATCCATAAAGAGTTGCACACGTTTGGCAAGATTTCGACGGTGAGGATAGACCAGAGACACGGGCATTGGTTCCGCGCGCAACTTAGGAAGAACCTCGATGAGTTTTTCCTCTTTGAGTAAAGATTTTACGCCAACCACCGGCACCTGAATGATTCCCATGCCTGCCAGGCAGGCCGACGTGTAAGCATCAGTATTGTTAACGGCAACGGAGCCTTTCATTTTTATAGTTCGATATTTTTCGCCATCAAAATACTCAAATCCATCAGGTTTTGAACCCAGAATCGGAACATAATGGATCAGTTTGTGGTTCGTTAAATCTTCAAGTTTTTTGGGTCGTCCATTTTTTTCCAAATAGGTGGGACTTGCACAGTTGATAAGAGTAAGTTTTCCAAGAGGCCTTGCGATCAAACCGGAGTCATTGAGATGACCAACGCGAATGACACAGTCAAAGCCTTCACGGATAAGGTCTACTCTTCTGTCAGAACAGCTAAATTCGATCTCGACATTTGGATACTTATCCATAAATTCCGGCATTCGAGGCAGAACAAGACTCCTTGCGATTCCGACTCCCATATCTACGCGAATTCTTCCGGTTACACTGCCTGAGTTTTTGCGAAACATGGACTCGGTTTCTTCCACATCGGCCAAAAGATCTTTGCAGCGCTCATAAAAGCTTAATCCATCTTGAGTCATTTGAACTTTTCGTGTCGTTCGATGCAAGAGCCGCACGCCTAAAGAGGATTCCAACTGCTGGATGTTCGTTGAAACGGTGGCTTTTGGTACGCTCAGGCTTTCAGCTGCTTTCGTAAAGCTTTCTAGCTCAGCCACGCGAACGAAAATTTGCATGCTATTGAATCGGTCCATAAGACTTCCTCTGGGATTGTTCAGATTTAATGAACAGTGTAGTCAAAAAATCCATATTTATCAAACTTTTCGGAATAGCTAAAATAAACTCGTAACAGTGAATGAACAAAAGGAGATCTTTATGAAAATCGCATTGGTTACAGGGGCAAGTCGAGGTTTGGGGAGAAGTGCGGCTTTGGCGCTCGCTCAAAGAGGTGTAGACGTTATTCTTACTTATAACAGTAAAAAGAAGGAGGCCGAAGAAGTAGTGGCCGAGATCAAGAAGCTGGGCCGCAAAGCCGTTGCTTTGCAGTTAGATGTTTCAAAGAGTTCCACCTTCACAGGTTTTGCAAAATCCATTCAAGAAGTTTTGCTGACTCACTGGAGCGCAAAAAATTTTGATTATCTGGTAAATAACGCGGGCATTGGTATCAATGCATCGTTTGCAGAAACCACGGAAGAACAATTTGATGAACTGATGAATATTCATTTGAAAGGACCATTCTTTCTGACGCAAAAACTTTTACCTCTTATGAACGACGGAGGAAGAATTATTAACTTTTCCTCCGGCTTAGCGCGCTTTGCTTTGCCAGGGTACGCCGCTTACGGCGCCATGAAGGGTGCTATCGAAGTTTTAACTCGATATATGGCAAAAGAATTAGGAACTCGCGGTATTACGGTTAATGTCATCGCTCCAGGACCTATCGCGACTGATTTTGGAAATGGAAAAGTCAGAGACGACAAAAACATCAACAACTTTTTAGCTTCGCAGACTCCATTGGGACGAGTTGGCGTGGCAGAAGATATTGGCCCTTTGGTGGCGCACCTTTTGTCTGATGAAACCAGATGGATGACAGCTCAGAGAATCGAAGCTTCAGGCGGAATTTTTATTTAACGTCGCGAAGACAGCCACTCGGCACTGCGCTGAAGAATTTCTTGAGGCACGGTTTCAGTCACTTCTTTGGCAAGTATTTCCAGAGTGATAGACTGAAGCTCTTTTCTCCAGGCATCGTCAGCGCGGTTCATGGCTTGCGCGACCACGCAGACACCTGAAATTTTGTCGGACTTTTTTAAGCAGGGATTATTTTTACGAATCTCCATGCAATTAAAAGTCCGACGTCGGCCTTCAACGGCCTCTACGATATCTAAAAAAGAAATATCTTTGGGATGTTTTGCAAGTCGATAACCACCTGTCGGGCCGAGTGTTGTTTGCACAAGGCCCGCTTGCGCCAAAGATTGCAGAGCTTTGGAAAGATATTCCTTCGGAACTCCATGAAACTCCGCCAGGTCTTTGGTTGAAATGTACTGATCCGGAGGAAGTCCCGTTAGCACACTGCAACAATGAAGAGCCCATTCGACCTGATTGCGAAGTACCATTATACCAATCCTATTTTATCCACTCCGAAAATTTTATCTAGGGAGCCGGGTTTGTTTCTGAAGGCCACGCCGAAGCGATTCCACATGTTTATAATACCGATTGCAAAGGTCAAATCAGAAAGTTCTTTTTCAGAGAAGAAAGTGCGAGCTTTGTCGAACTCCGCATCTTCAACACCTTTGGAGTTAAAGCGAGTCAGTAATTCAGCCCACTCCAATGCGGCTTTCTCTTTCTCGGTAAACAAATTGGATTCATGCCATATCGACAAATGATGGATGCGCAGTTCCCGTTCACCTAAAGTGCGGGCCTCTTTGATGTGAAGATCTAAGCAGAACAAACAACCATTGAGTTGAGAGACGCGAATTTTCACTAGCTCAATCAAACTGCGATCAATGGAATAATTTTTTTGCGTTTCACTGAGTGCAAGTAAGCTTTGATATGCTTCTGAAGACAACTGTGGATAGTTTAAACGAATGCTCACGGCAGACCTCTTTCTGTTAATTAAGGATATTATATGTCCTTAATTGGGCATGACGCAAGGTCTTCTTTATTTACTCGTAACGTACTAATTTTATTAAATATTTATATATCATTTCGATTTTCGGTTGTTTGTGTTTTTGCAATAAAAGGTCTATATGCAACTTAAATGTTGCATATTTATAGTTACAAGTTATTATGCATCCAGGAGGTTGCGTAATGGAAAATCGTATTGAAAAAAAGATTGAACTCAAAGCTCCTGTTGCCCGAGTTTGGAAAGCTCTTACGGATCACCGTGAATTTGGTGAATGGTTTCGCGTAAAAATTGAAACTCCTTTTGTAGCTGGCAAACCGGCCGTGGGGCGCATCTTGTATCCGGGTTATGATCATCTAAAGTGGGAAGTCATCATCCAAAAAGTGGAGCCAGAAAGATATTTTTCCTTCACTTGGCATCCTTACGCTGTAGAGTCGGACATTGATTATTCAAAAGAAACTCCGACTCTTGTGGAATTTCATCTGGAAAAAACTGCCCGCGGAACGCTGCTGACGGTGACAGAGTCTGGTTTTGAAAAAATACCTGCAGATCGACGTGCGTTGGCGTTCAGAATGAACGACGGCGGATGGGCTGAGCAAATGAAAAATATTGAGGCTTATCTTGCGCAGAAATCATAGCGCTGCTGAAGTTTTTGCGGCTTTAGGAGACGAAACGCGCCTTTATCTGGTGAAAAAACTCATCGACGGTGAATCGCATTCGATTTCAGACCTTGCGGAGAATTCAAAAATCACTCGGCAGGCTGTCACGAAGCACTTGCGTGTTCTTCAGGATGTGGGACTTGTGAAAAGCACCCGTTTAGGACGAGAAACTCTTTTTGAACTGGACGCTCGTCCGCTTCGCGATATGCAAGAATATTTGAATTTGATCTCAAGCCAATGGGATGAATCTCTTCATCGTCTAAAGGCTTTCGTTGAAAGTTAACTATTCAAAATGAACCTGATCTTCGGCCACTTTTTCGTTGTTAACGTGAACGGTGTAATAGATTGGGCAAGCTTTGGAAAGCATGGCTGCGGTTCCGCTGTACTGATGAGTTGAACGCTTGGCCGCTTCAATGACCTTGGCGGGATCTACAGAGGCTCCGTTTACAAAATAGCTCAAATCAATACGTGAAAAGACTTTGGGATGTTTGTCGGTCAAAGGAGCTTTTGCTTCCAACTCAAGACTGTCATAAGTCACTTGGAACTTTGCCAATAAGTCGATGACGTCGGTGCCGGTGCAACCGCAGAGAGCTGAAAGAATAAGTTCTTTGGGTGACGGACCTTGGGCCTTCACCTCTGGCGGAGTCACATCGATGTCTCCGTGCATTCCTCGAACGTCAAATTGGAAATGGTGTCCGTCTAGTTTTTTTATTCTTGCCCGCATAAGTCCCTCTCTAGGGAAAGTTTGAATGAAGTTGGGAAACATGTAAAAATATTTTCATGTTTCTTGTGACATATTGTTCAATCATCCTGACATTAGTTCTCTGTGCCGTCCTGGCTGTAAAGATCTGGCCCTATAGACGATCTTTTTTGCATCGAGTTCTTTTGGTCAATCAGGTTATCTACGTCCTTTGGATGTTCTTGCTTTTACTTATCTTCGTTGTTGATGATTTCGAGACGCGAGCATTTTTAACGAAACTTCGCCCTGTCTTGGTGGCAATTGTGCCGCCGAATTGGTTTTTGATGGCATGGGTTGTCTTTTATCGGGAACACTGGGAGAGGTGGAAAAAATGGACATTTCTTCTTTATGTCATTCCTGTTCTTACCATCGTTTTTTCGATTGCAGCTCTGCTAAATCTTCCGTTTGCAGGGAACCTAATACTTTATAATTTTGCCGAAATGCCTGGAAACTTCGGTTTTCTCCGTTACAGCTTCGGTCCGATTATGTTTATTTTCCTGAAGTATTCCATCTTCTGTTTGGCAGGAATCTATATTTTTTATTTTCTCACAATCTTTCAGAAGAAAGGTGTGATGCGAAGATACGCCATTCTTTTTGCCCTGGGCGGATTGTTTCATATTAGCAAAGAGATTTACGCTCGCTACATCATCAAAGACATGTTCATGATGCAATTAAGTTCGGCATATGCATGGCCAATGGCTTTCATGTTCTATTTTGTTGTGACTCGTTTGGAATTCTTAGACATCAAGACTTTGGCGCAAGAACGTGTGTTTAAAGATCTACCCAGTCCCGTGATCACTTTGACCGCGCGAGGGGAGCTTTGGGATTTGAATCACGCGGCTTACCAGCTTTTGAATTTACATAATCGAGATCTTGGCAAGCCGGCCCGAAATTATAAAACTCTCGAAAAAATCATGGAAAATCCTGATACGGTAGAGATTTCCGATAAAACTTATCAGATTTTCTATCACGGCATTAAAGATTCCACCGGAGAACATAAAGCTTCGGTTTACGTCTTAAATGACGTGGATCGAATCATGGAACTGTATCGAGATTTGGAAGAAAGTAACGCGATCTTGCGCGAACTCAACACCGAGATTCTGCGAATGACGGATTTCAACCGTCGCATCCAGGCCGTTCTTTCTCACGACATGACGGGAGCCTTATCCTCGGTCAATATTCTTTTGCGTAACACTCGTGAGCTTGCGGAAGAAAAACAGCAGCAGGACTTGGTTTCGAAGTTGGAAACAATTCAGCAGGCAAACTATGGAGCTGTTTTGCTTTTAAGAAATATTCTGGCTTGGACTCAAGACGAAGACCATCTTGAGACGCAAGATCTTGAAGCTTGTTTGGATGCGGCTTGGTCGCAATTGTCGCCGCAGACCTTGCAAAAAAATATACAATTGCAAAAAACAATTCCTACGAAAGGTCTCAGTGTTAAGTGTTCTCGCTTTGCGATCGAATCTATCTTTAGAAACCTTTTATCCAATGCCATCCGTTACAGCCCGTCACAGTCACTCATTGAAGTTTCATTGTTCGCCAGAGAGAACTTCGTAGAGATCCTGATTGCCGATAAAGGAAGGGGTATGACGGCAGAAACAGTAAACCAAATTCTCAACCGGGGCCGCCAAAAGCAAATCGGTGAGGAGGGTTTTGGCTTGGGTATGAACTTCACTTTAGGGTTTATCGAAAAGATCCATGGGCAGATTTCTATCGATTCGAGCATTGATCACGGTACGACTGTAAGAGTTTTGTTGCCGACGTCCTAAAATTATCGTGAGATATAGAAAAGGAGACTTTTCATCATGAAAGCCAAACTGCCACTGATTGCACGTATTCTTTTGGGTCTGATCTTTTTTGTATTCGGCCTAGCGGGACTTTTTAATTTGATCCCACCTCCACCAGATCTTCCAGAGCGTCTTATGACTTTCAATACAGGTCTCGCTGCTTCCGGTTACTTCTTCGTACTTTTGAAGCTTACAGAAAGTATTTGTGGTCTTCTTCTTTTAATAGGTTGGTTTGTGCCGTTGGCCCTCGTGGTTCTTGCGCCGATTGTGTTGAACATTTTCCTTGTTCACTCATTCATGGCACCAAGTGGAGTTCCCTTGGCTCTTGTCATCGGACTTTTGCTGATTTATCTCGCGTTCTTTGCTCAACCTTACTCTGCAACCGTAAAACAGTTGTTTAAGCGTAAATAGTTTTAAGCAAATGAAATGAAGAAGGCACGGGTTTCTGTGCCTTTTTATTTTTCTAAGTAGTCTTTCACAATGGCTTCGCCACGAAGGACTTTTTCGCGGACCTCAGAGCTAATTTTTCGATTGTTTTTTTTGATAAGCTCTACCAGTTTCGGAATACGGTGAGCTTCGGAACGTCGATCATACTTGGCACTCCATAAAACCATTTCAAATAACAGTGGAATTAAGTCCAAACCTTTTTCCGTTAGGGAATAGGAATCTTTTCTGGCATCTTCTGCACTGGGTTCTTTTTTTAGAATGCCGTTTTCCAGAAGCTGCTCTAAGCGAGAGGCAAGAATATTCGTGGCAAATCCCTCTTCGGATTTAAGAAATTCGCCATAAGTTCTTTTTCCTCGAAAGACGATGTCTCTAAGAATAAGAAGAGTCCACTTGTCACCAAAGGCTTCCAGTCCAAAGTTGATCGGACAGTGAGAGCGCAATTGTTTCTTTTTTACCATGTTGAGACTAGTTTAGGAAATTCACTTGCAAAAAGCAAGTAAAATATCTTACCTTCAAAATATGAAGGAGTTATCTATGGCAAATATTATTCATAGAGTCGGTATTAAGGCGCAGGTTCACGATGTTTATAAAGCATTGACGACATTAGAAGGTCTTTCCAATTGGTGGACACGCGAAGTTTCTGGAGCTGCAGAAGAAGGTAAAGAAATCGTCTTTGTCTTCAAAACTCCTTCAGGGGAAGTGAAGGGCTCTATGCGTATGAAAGTGATGAAACAGTCTCAAGATCGTACAGTGCAGTGGCGTTGTACAGAAGGTCCGGCGGAGTGGATCGGCACAGACATTACGTTTGATCTTTCCCAAGAAGGTGAATACGCCATCGTTCTTTTCGGTCACCGTAATTGGAAAGAAGAAGTCGAGTTCATGGGTCACTGTAGTACAAAGTGGGCGATCTTTATGATGAGCCTTAAGGACCTCATTGAAAAAGGCAAAGGTCAGCCTTCACCTATTGATGTGAAGATTGATAACTGGAATTAAAAAAGGAAGGAGAACTTTCCTCTCCTTCCTTAAGTCTTGTTACTTTACGATCTGCGCACAGGAAGAATCGTCAACTTTCGTTACGATAGTTTTCGTTCGCTGTGCGTTTTGTTCTCCGATACCATGCAGATTCAAAATCTCGTAGTAATCATCGGCTTTCATGCAAACCGCCGTTGAGCTGTCCATCACACCATTTGGATATTTCCAGAAATAAGATTGAGCATCGACAGTCGTGATTTCATAGTGGATAAGTCCGTCGCTCGGTAGAGATTGTTTCCATTGATTTAAAGCATCAGCGCAAATAGCTGGAGTTGCATCGTAAACTCCGGGGTCTCTGGGAAGGTGAGCTGATAGACCTAATCCATAATCAGAATAATTTAAAGCATTTGGTGCTAAGAGCGGGAAAACGACACGGAATCGACATTGATGTCCTGGAATTTCATCGACCGTGTCGGCGCCGCAGTCATAAGATGTATCTGGATCGCAAGCAGGTGGGCGCCATTCAACAGTAAACGACGCCTGTATTTCACCTTGAGCAAAAGTGCCCGTCTTGCGTGAAACAACAATTGTTTCCGCAGCAAAAGCCGAATGCGAAAACGAGATCGCTAGTAAAAAAATTGTGAGAGTGGATTGTTTGTAAGACACAGAAACCTCCTGGCAAATGCCGTTAATGAGGTTTCTTTCATCCTTTGATTTTTGCGGATCTGGCCGGGAAAGAAACGGCAAGACATCCAGATCCAACATCAAATTCGTGATCCTTATACCCTAGGCGCCATTTTAATGAAATAGGGTTCTGCGGAGCGCTGAAAACAATTCAACTTTGTAGCGAACAAAGGGTATTGTTAAAGTCATCTGTGGAGCTAACTTATGAAAAAAACTGACTCATCTAAAGACCTTTCTCCTGCAAAAATGATCGACGCAAGAATCAAAGAACTTGGTGACTGGCGCGGTAAAATGCTGAGTCAAATCCGCAAAATCGTTAAAGCGGCTGAGCCGGATATTGTTGAAGAGTGGAAGTGGAGAGGGGTTCCCGTGTGGGAATACAATGGGATCATCTGCACTGGTGAAACCTATAAGAGTGTCGTGAAGATGACTTTTGCCAAAGGCGCTTCTTTGAAAGATCCTTCGGGACTTTTCAACTCAAGTCTTGAAGGTAATACAAGACGCGCAATTAATTTTAAAGAGAGTGACAAGATCAATGAAAAAGCCTTGAAGGCTCTTATTAAAGAAGCCGTGACTCTGAATTCCACAAAAAAATCCAAAGCCAAAGCTACTAAATAATTAGAACGGTTTTAAAACAAGTCGGCCATAGGCGATGAACGCGCAGATGGCTACAACGACAAGCCAGTAAACCATTGGACCAAAATTTCCTTCGTCGGAAGCAAGGTGCAACCCGCAGAAGAGAAGCATTTCGGCTGCGATGATGATTGCACCCACAGAAGCTGAAATTCCCCACGACTTATTTAAGACAGGAAGAATTAAAAGCACGCTGCAAATAAGTTCAAGAATGGCCATTCCCATCCAAACTCCAGAGGGAATTGCTTTTAGGGACGGCATTGTTTGTTCTGCAGAATGCGAAAACTTCCACACAGCACCAACGGCTGTATGTAGAGCTAAAAGAACCTGAAGAATCCATAAGAAAATATTCATTGATTATCTCCCGCTATTTGATTCGATGATTTCAATTGTTGTTGCACTTAAGTTTTTTGGATCCATAACGATTTCAATATCTGCAATTTTGTCATCCACGACAGAAAAACGGAAAGCCACAACAGGTTTTCCGCCCGGAGCCCACGTTGCACCCGTCAACCCGTTAATAAGAGCCAATTGAGCTGCCGCAGCCTTGCCATTCATTGTGTCGGCCACATTATGAGCGCCTTTAATTTCTTTTTTAAATTGCGGAGCGCCTTTTGCTTTGTTGGCTTCAGCCACTTTGACGGCTGTTTCATCAGCTCGCAGAGTTGCATCAGGATGAAGAAGCTTGATCAGTGCATTCAAATTGCCTTCTCGTGAAGCCGCCAAAAATGCACTGACGATTTCTTTTTGACGGTTGGAATCTTCTTTGGAATTTTTCGCGCCACGAATTCTTTTTCTTGCGCGACTGGCAAGTTGTCTTGCGTTCTCTTCAGTACGATCAATGATCGGAGCAATTTCTTCAAACGATAGATCAAAAAGATCGTGAAGCACGAAAGCGATTCTTTCAGCAGGCGTTAACGTATCTAAAACCAATAAAAGCGCGGGACCGACAGCATCTGCAAGAATGAAATTAGTTTCGGGATTTTCAGAGCCATCGCTTGGGAGTTCCGAAATTTCATCGTCGAGCGGTTCTTCACGTTTGGATTTTTTAGAGCGAAGCATATCAAGACAAACTCTTGCAACAACAGTCGTGAGCCATCCATTGAGATTATCAATTACGTCGGACTCTGATTGAAGTCGTGTCCATGTTTCTTGAACGGCATCTTCGGCTTCACCCGTAGAACCTAACATTCGATAAGCCACGGCCTTTAAATGACTTCGACGTTCTTCAAAATTTTTGGCCAGCCACTCTTTTTTATCCATCTTCAGTTTCTCGAACTTTCTTTGTCACGTTCCTCTTTTTCGATCCGTCATAGGCATGACGAATAAGCGATATGAAATGTGACAGGAATATTTGGATATTTTGAATTATGTCATAAATCGCTGAAATAACTAATCAATTTTAGGAGGCCTTATGCAATTCGTACTTTTAATTTATCAAGGAACCACACCTCTTCCAGGATCGGAGCGCTGGAATGCCCTTTCTGCAGAAGAGCAAAAAAGAATTTATGCGGACTACGCAGAGTTCAATAAAACAGCGGGTCTCACAGCGGGACTTCCCTTAGGATTGCCAAATGTTGCAAAGACCGTTCAAGTTCACGACGATAAAGTGGAAGTGAAAAACGGAACTTATCTTCCCGAAGGAATTGGCGGTTATTGCGTTTTTGAAGCTGAGAACATGGAAGCCGCAGTGGCTTTGGCTGCAAAAATTCCTGCAGCCCGTCTTGGCGGAGCGATTGAAGTTCGTCCTGCGGAGAAATACTGGTAAAGTCTGTGAAGTAAATGCCTTAAAGAAAAGGATATATATATGACTTTTCCCGCAAGACAAATCAGCGTTTCAATTCAGCGTCCGATGAATGAAGTTTATGAATTTGCAGCAAACCCCTCTAATTTACCTCAGTGGGCGGAAGGGTTGAGCCGGTCATCAATGCAAAAGTTCGGTGATGAGTGGATCGCGGATTCTCCGATGGGAAAAGTCAAAGTGAAGTTTGCAGAGCAGAACCACTTCGGAGTTATTGATCACGACGTGACTCTACCGACGGGCGAAGTGTTTCACAATCCTTTAAGAGTGGTTCGAAATGGAGACGGCAGCGAGGTGATCTTTACGCTTTTTCGCATGCCTCAGATGTCGGACGCAGATTTCGCAAAAGACGCGGCAACGGTTGAAAAAGATTTGTTGCGACTTAAATCTCTCTTAGAAAAATAAAAATTTTTTACTTAAGGGGATAGGTGACCTTCTTGCGTGATTTCACACGAGCGCCTTCGGTAAGTTTGGCGACGTCCACGCGATCCTTTCCCATAAGATGAAAAACTGTTTCTCTGTGTGCCAAAAGATAGTCAGAGATAATTCGGCGATGACAACGCCACCACACAGCTTCGGAACACATAATCACGCAGCGTTTTTTTCGTCCGAGTTCAATAAGTTTTGCAAAACCATTTTGAAAATCATCCGAAAGAGCATAGTCTGCGTAATTATGGAAATTACTATTCTCCCAAAAGCCATTTACTTCTGGTGATATGTCTTTGGGTTTGCTGCGCAGACCACCCAGTTCTGCGATATGATGATAACTGATTTTATACGGTTTTAAATTTTTCGGAAGGGCGTCTTTGTTGTATTGAGGATTGGTACGCGATCTTGGAACTCTGCGAACATCAATGACTAGTTCCACATCGCCTGCGCGAAGTAGCTCTACAAATTCCTCAATAGTGCGAGTTGAATGGCCCACCGTGAAAAACGGCAGGCTTACTGCTTTCGCTTGTTGACGACCTTTTTTAAGGCACTGCCTTTGTGAGCGGCGACGTGATCTGACTTATCGCTTTTGATTTCGTACTGAGGATCTTCTTTTGAAGCGTGGTGTTTGTAGCCCTTGTATTTAAAATCCTTAGAGTGGACAGCGATGATTTTTCCACTCACTTTTCCTGCTTCTGAATTCCACGTGACATGATCGCCCACTTTGAATTTGTTAGGCATGTTTCCTCCAGATTTACTTCTTTACTTTGTACGTAGCTGTGAAGACGCCCATTTTTGATGTTTTAGATTTTAAAAGCTCTAAATCTTGTTTGGGACCGGCGGGAAGGAAAAGACGTTTGCCTTCGCCGAGTGTAATTGGGTAAATCTTTAAAAAATATTCGTCGATCAATTGATGTCGCATGAGTGTTTGGCACAAATCACCACTGCCAAACATATAAATATCATTCCCAGGTTCTTGTTTAAGTTTAGCAACAGCCTCTGCTGTGTCGCCCGTTAGCAAAATTGAATTTTGCCATTCCGTCTTCTTCAAAGTTTTAGAGGCGACGTATTTCGTCGTGTTATTCATAAAGGGACCAATCCATTGAAGGTCTTTACCCGTCGTCGGCCAATAGCCAGCAAAGATATCATATGTTTTGCGACCTATTAGCAGCGCACCCGCTTTGCCAATATCCTGAGGTAAACCGTCGTCATCTTCGTCACCCCAGAACGGCACTTGCCATCCACCATATTTAAAACCGCCGCTGGTATCTTCGTCTTTACCACCTGGGGCTTGCATGACTCCATCGAGAGTGAGGAATGAAATAACGATTAATTTTCTCATGGTTTCTCCCAATGTAATGTGATTATTGCGATTTTATCTTTTCTAGAAAGCGCCGTCATATTTCAAATGCTTAAGAAAAGTGAACTTGCCTTAGCGAACCTTCAACAGGCTGACAAGAAGGACAATCACAATCATCGCTTGAATCAATGTAAATCGCACAAGCACTTGGGTATTGGACCATCCTTTGTTATGTCGAACGTGATCGTGCAGCGGAAAACGAATCGTTCGAAACAATGAAAGCTTTAAAAATCTCAGCAATGCGACTTTTACTAAGCCCGTTCCGCCATTCACCAGTAAAACCGCCGAGACAATAAAAATTGTAAGTGGATTGCCAGACTTAATAACGAAAAACCCCAACAAAAAGCCTAAAGCTCGTGAGCCAGCATCTCCCATGAGCAGGATGGAGGGATTCGCATTATACCAAAGATAACCAAGGATACATCCAACCATCGAAAAAGCCATGATACCCCAAACAGCGCCGTCTTGAGAATGCGGAAGACGTAAGTAAGTCGCGATATCTTTATGACCGATCACGAAATACAAAAGAGCCCCCAGGGTTGCAAAAGCAAGAACGGATAAAGTTCCCGAAAGACCGTCGACTCCGTCACTGCAGTTCGTGCAGTTAATAGAAGTCCAAATAAGAATTGCTCCCAGCGGAATAAAGACGACCGGAGGAATCATAAATGTTGTCGTAGTGAACGGCAGCCACATTTGCACGTCTTGCATTTCGCAAAGTAGAGCGGCGGCACCGATCGCCAGGACAGCGTCTAATAATGCTTTTCGGTATTCTCCCCAAGAGTCGACGGACTTATCGTCAAAGTAGCCAGACAACATCTCTAAGAAAGTGACTAACAAAATTCCCCACGCTTGCAAAGACGGAGGAAGCAAGATCAGTTGAATAACAGTGAAAATCGAAACGAAGATAACTCCGGCGCCAGTGGGTTTGCCTTTTGAAGCACCACTTTGAATGGCGTACGCACGACCACGGTCTGTAGGAAGTAAACCCATCAATCGAGGAAGAAGATAAAGGGTCAGAGCAAAACAGAGAATGGTGCTAAGTCCGCCAAGAAATAAGTGGGATGTCAAAAGTCGAAAAGGACCGTAGTAATTTTCTAAAGTCTGCCCAAACCAGTATATCAAGTGATCCCCCTTGCCCACGTCATCTAAAAAGATATGATACACAAATCGTACAGCGTGTGGAGGTCCGATGGGAAAATTAATTTTGAGAATTTCTGTTTCGATCGACGGATTTATTGAGTCATCCGAAGAAAAGGTGGATTTTTCTAAATCAAGAAGCCCTGAAGGAGCAGCTTGGTTGGCGGGTAAGATTGGAAATGCAGGGGCTCATCTCATGGGACGAAAAGCTTTTACTCAGCTCTCTTCCTTTTGGCCTACGGCGAGCGGGCCGCTTGCGAACCATATGAATGAAATTCCTAAAATTGTTTTTTCAAAAAAAGGTTTTGATCCTTCTCAAGTTACGAGTGCGAAGGGTTGGACCGATGCAAAGGTGATCGGGAATTTGGCTCAGGGCCTTGCAGATCTTAAGAAGCAAATAGATAAAGACTTGATCGCACATGGTGGTGTTGAGTTCACACAAAATTTGGTGCAGACCGGACTTGTTGATGAGTTCTGGCTTGCTACGCATCCTGTGGCAACGGGACGCGGGTTTGGGTTATTTCAAAAGTTGGAAAAGCCTTTGTATTTGAAGCTGGTTGAGACGAAAGTTTTTGCGACTGGCGCTATGATGAATATTTATCGACCGGAATAGAAATCTCAGGAGGTATAAGATGTGCAAAACAATAAAACAAAAGGTTCATTTTAAAGCTCCTCCAGATGTGATTTTCAGTTTATGGAGGACCGTACAACTGGGATCTGATAAAGAGTTATTTGGAGAAGCAGGAATATGGCGGACAGAAAGAGATTCGAACTCTTGATACGCTTTTGACGTATACTCGCGTTCCAGGCGAGCGCCTTCAACCACTCGGCCATCTGTCCGCAACTGGAACTCTTTTTAAGAAAAGCCAAGATAGCATATTGCATTGTGGCAAAGCAAGGCCGAATCCGCCTGCTATCAATCATATGGGGAGCTTTTGTAAAAGCTCTTATCCTTTAACCAGAGCAACTCTAACTACTTACGGAAAAGGGGATCTTATGGGAAAGGGATTTTTACTCGGCCTTGCCGTCCTTGCGACCACGTCGAGTCTCGCGTTTGCGAAAAGCACCAAACAGGAAGATTTCGAAAAGCTGCAAAAGAAAGTCGAAGAGCATTTGGCCACTTTTGATGATTTGGATTTCAATGTTTTTTCAAATCAGAAATGGGATCAGCTCAGCAAAAGTCATAGCAAAGATATTCTTGTGCACTGGCCTGACGGTCATACGACAAAGGGAATTGAAAAGCATATCGAGGATCTGAAGTACATGTTCACTTACGCTCCTGATACGCGCATCAAAGAGCATCCGATCCGCATTGGTCAAGGGGAGTGGACTGCTGTCTATGGAATCATGGAAGGCACGTTTACAAAACCCATGAAGACTCCCGATGGCAAAACGATTCAGCCAACCAACAAGTCTTTTAAAATTCCGATGGCGACGATTGGTCACTGGAATAATGGGACGATGGATGAGGAGTATTTGTTTTGGGACAACCAAACTTATATGAAACAAATAGGACTGGGAAAATAAATTCCCAGCTCCTTTTTACTCACTAAAGTATTCATAAAGTTCGTCTTGCTTTACCTTAGCATAGAGTTCTTTTTGTTTCACCTTCCGAGCGCGCGCTTGAAGAAAAGGCCAGTAGAGGAGTTGGTAGAGCAAGAACACGCCAACTCCTCCAGCGAGAGCCAAAAAGGCGGCTCTGCTGTCTTCCCATTCAGCCATAGCGGTGAAGAGAACTAACGGATGCATCATAAATAAAACCGCGTGCAACCACATTTCTTCGGCCTGACAGAATTTTCTGTGAACCCATTCGTCCTTTGTCACGAGAATGCACGAAATCCCGGCCATCACGTAATATATTTTTTCGGTCGTGGGGGTGCGCTCGACAAAGGCTAAAAATAATAAACACGCGATCACTGTCAAAGTGTCGATGGGATGACTGATCATCTCCCACTTCGGAAGACCTCGTTTGCGATGAAATAAAAACTCGTCGAGTAAAATGGCAGCACCTTGCAATGCAGACACTATTAAAAACATGCTCATAGTTTCTCCATTAAACTTGCACAAATTGTAAGGCCGGGACCGAACGCATAGCTGATGATGGGAGTTCCCGACGGAATGTTTTTATCGTCAATCAATCGCTCCCACAGATGGGGAAGTGTTGCTGATGACATATTGCCTCGGTCTTTTAGAATTTCACGGCTGGCTTTCACTTGCTCGTCGGAAAGTTCCAGTTGTTTTGCAACTTGATCGATAATTTTTGGACCACCTGGATGAACCGCGAAAAGCGCTTTCTTTGCAAGAGCGGTGGTATTTTCACCACGTGATTCCAACCATCGTGACGTGAACTCACGGATTTTTTTTCCGACAAGCGTAGGGACATCTTTTGAGAGAGACATCTTCATGCCGTAATCAGAAACCATCCACTCCATGGCTCCGGCGGTGTCAGGCACGAGCTCTTCGTACAATGAAAGAATGCGAAAGCCTTGATCTGGTTTTTTTGTTGTCATCGAATAAGCGATGGCTCCATCGGCAAAAAGACTTTGGATCACCATTTGTTCCAAAGTTGGATCTTGTGGATTTAAATGCAGACTGCAAAGTTCCGTGTGAACTAGATCCACGGAGTTTTTATTGCCGAGCACTTCAGTGCTGCTTAAAAATCCCGAAGCCATTCGCAAAGCAGGGAAAGCGCCATAGCAGCCCATATGGTAGGAGTGAGTCACCGTTACGTTTTTCGGAGCGCGCACGGCCACCATTTGCGCCGCACTCGGGGAGATATAACCCGTGCAACTGACATGGATGATGTCATCGGGATAAGGTCGAGTTTCGTAAATCTTGTTAAAGATCTCTCCCACTGTTTTATGAAAGAACTCCTGGCGCTTTTGCATTGTAGCACCGCGAGGGCTGTCCTTGATGGGATAGATAATTTGTTTTTCCCACTCAGCATGCTGAGAATCGGGAAGAAAAAATTTTCTGGTCCCAATTTGTGATTCAGGACAAGCGACTCTGTTCAGAAGTTTGGAATAGTCATCTTCTGTGTACGCTTGATCCTTCTGAGCGATCTTGTAGGCGGCGGCAAGCCACTTCAGACCTTCAGTTTGGTTTCTAAGATAGGGCGGTTGTATGGAGTAAAAATTTGTTAAGTACATACCCAAAGGCTAAGAGCGGCCTCTGGGCTTGAATAGATCCAGTGTTACGAAACAGGTGTCTTCATTTTTTGGGAACGCCACTCTTTATCAACAATCAAACGAGCACCACGCTTGAATGTAAAATAAGCATACGCCCATTGCCAGATAACGAAGAATTTATTTTTAAATCCAATCAAATAGTAGACGTGGATAAATAACCATAAAATCCATGCGAAAAATCCGCTGAATTTCAAATTGCGAATCTGTGCAATGGCTTTCTTGCGACCGATTGTCGCCATTTGGCCTTTATCTATATAGTGAAATGTGGTCCGCGGCTTTCCGGCAATTTCGTGTAAAATTTCACGAGCAGCGTGCTCACCTTGTTGCATGGCTACTGAAGCAAGACCTGGTAAGGATTTTCCGTCGTCGGTTAAATAACAAGCTTGATCGCCTAAGACAAAAACTTCCGGATGATCTTTAAGGCTTAAATCTTTTTCGATAAGCACACGTCCCGCGCGGTCCAACGGAACGCCTAGAGTTTTATTTAAACTGGAAGGTTGAACTCCCGCCGCCCAAAAAATTGTTGAGGCTTTAATAACTTCATCACCAAGAACGACAGAGTTTTCTTTGATGTCAGTCACTCGGGTGTTTGTCCAAATCTGCACGCCGAGATCTTCTAAATCACGAGCGGCTTTTCTGGAAAGCTCAGGATCAAAAGAGGCGAGAATGCGTGAGCCTGCTTCAATCAAAAGAACACGTGTTTGTGAAGGATCGATGTGGCGGAAATCCAGAGTCAAAGTGTGACGACTGATTTCGGCAATAGCGCCGGCAAGTTCTACTCCGGTGGGACCTGCACCTACGATCACAAAAGTCAGATGCTGCTTTTGTTTTTCAGGATTGCTTTCTTTTTCTGCCATTTCAAAAGCAATCAAAAGTCGGCGACGAATTTCTGTAGCTTGCTCTAACGTTTTTAAGCCCGGTGCATTTTCTTCCCATTCAGGATGAGCAAAGTAACTGTGTTTTGCTCCACACGCTAAAATCAAATAATCATAATCAATATTGCGATCTGAAACTTCGATTTTTTTATTGGCAAGGTCCACGGACTTTACGTTGTCCAAATAGACGGAAATGTTTTTGTACTTAGATAAAATTCCGCGAATGGGTCCTGAGATTTCTGCAGGGGAAAGTCCTGCTGTGGCCACTTGATAAAGCAAAGGTTGGAAAAGATGATAGTTGCGACGGTCAATCAGAGTGACAGAGACATCGTCTTTGTTGCCTAGAGCGCGAGCCGCTTTGAGTCCCGCAAATCCACCACCGACGATGACGACTTTTTTACTAGCCATACGAACCTCGTTTGCGATGAGGCCATACTAGCACCGATACTTTAGGAAGAAAATCAATCTTCCTAAAGCAGGAACTCTAACAAGTTTTACACATTGTTGCTATTTAGCGACAGGAGTTTTGTTACTTCGAACAAGCAGGATACACAATAACAAGGCCGGTATTCCCACAAGAGCTGTGCTTAGGAAAAACAAAGCGTAACCTTGCATGAGTGAGCGGCCTTCAGAAAAAGTCTGCACCATGACGCCCGAAAAGCCTTTAAGAACTTTTCCGAGTAAAGCATAGAAAGAACTTAGGAGCGCATACTGAGTCGCGGTGTATCCAAAAGTTGTGAGGCTCGACATATAACCGACAAGGGCCGTTCCTGCAAAACCAGAAGCAAAGTTATCAATCACCATCGCCGCTGTGAAGACTTCATTGCTAGGTCCCACCATCGCTAAAAGAGAAAACCCTAAATTAGAAGCAGGTCCAATCACTGCACCTACTAACAACGTTGTGATAAATCCAAAACGAACCGCAGAGAGTCCTCCAGCGGCAACGCCGATCACGGAAGCAATCAATCCAATCGATCCGCGCACAGCTCCCACAGTCTCTTTTGTGATTCCGATATCAGCATAAAAAGGATTTGCCATCGGTCCCATCATAAAATCGGAAAGGCGATACAAACTGACAGCGGCAAGAATCAATAATGCTTTTTTTCCGTGTTGTTTGAAGAACGCAATGAAAGGTCCACAGACAGCATCAAAGATCCCGCGCAGATTCCACATGGTTCCTGTTTCGTGACCTGTGATATTGCGCCCGGGTTCAACAGCAAGGAATGTGGCAATAAGTCCGATGGCCATCAACGCACCCATTACGGTGTACGAAAGTGCCCAGCCGACAGAGGCTGCGATAATTAAAATCAATGCATCCGTTAAAAGCAAAGAAGCACGGTAACCTAATTGATATGCGGAAGATAAAAGAGCCATGTCTTCGCTGGCATCGGAAACTTCAATCCTCCATGCATCCACAACAATGTCTTGAGTCGCAGAAGCAAAAGCGGCTAAAGCGGCAAGTCCCGTGAAAAGCCACAAGCCGCCTTCTGGTTTTACCATCGCCATTCCTAAAAGTCCCAAAGCGACAAGAATTTGCGAAACCACCATCCAACCGCGACGACGTCCCAGCCATTTTCCAATCAGTGGAGCATCGGCTTTATCAATCAAAGGAGCCCACAAAAATTTCAGTGAGTAAGCCAAACCCACCCACGAGAGAAATCCGATGGTTGCCAGCGTGATTCCGCTTTCACGCAACCAGAATCCCAAAGTGTTTCCGACAAGCATAAAGGGAAGACCTGAGGAAAATCCCAAAGCCAGCATGATGGCGACTTTAGGGCGAGTCACGGCGCGAAGAGTTTGCATCCAAGAAGGCTTCGTCGATTTTTTTGTAGCTGTGGTCACTAGATGTTCTTTCTCAGTTTTTTTCTCATCGTCCACAAAAGGTGGCTGATGTATGGGCGACGGGTTTCTCCCGTTGTTACCATTAGTAGTTTTGTGATCTTAAGGTTTACAGCATCTGTATAAAGCAAGATCAACATCTCATAAATAAAATTCGTATTCAGCGTGACGTAGTTGTCGGTTCCAACTCCGAGCTGCACGCCTTTTTTTTCCCACCACGAAAACGGATGATCTTTGTAGTCTTCAAATTTTCCAGTGAGTTTATTGTTCGAAGAAGGCAGCGACACTAAAGTCACACCTTTTTGAATCATACGATTTAAAACATCGTGCTGATAATGCTCCACTTCACGAGCCGTGTGAAACTTTGCTTTCACAAATAAAATATCTTCAGCAGGAGTTAACGGTGCCCCTTGAAGAACTTTATCAAGAACACTGCGGTTAAATCCCCAATCCAATTCCACGAGCTCTCTGTGCAGAGGATCTTTGTCAGTGATCGGTTGGCCTTTTTGGTTTTTCGCGTGAAGGTCTTGATAAATACGGTGGAAGTATTTATTGGGATTAATACCCAAGCTGATTCCATGCTCTAAAGTGTCGATGTGCCAAATGTTCATGGCATTATCGACAGCCTGGATGCCTTTTTTCAAGGTGTACCAAGTTTCACCGTGATGCGAACGAATTTTAAAGCCACGGTATTGAAGTTTGCGGAAACCTGCTTGCATTTCATTGAAATGCTCTTTGCGGTAAAGTTCGCGTTCATCTCCCACCGTATCCACATCCGTCATGTGACGAACAAGGAAAGGGTATTTGTCCAACATGTGCACGATCTCGTTGATCTGCTCCATGAAGTGAGCTTGGCGGTTTGCATACTTTTCGGCGTCAAAGTGATTGGCTTCCTTACGGAAAGACGGGGAAAGAATAAAATCAAAATGCGGATGCTGTTCTTGAAATTTTCTAAAGCCGTCGTAAAGGCCTAACACAACATCTTCGGAAGTCACGTCATCAATGCCGGGAATTTGCTCTGAAGAACTGGAAGTCGAACGTGACAAAGAAAATTTCAAACGAATGCGACCGACATTGTATTTGTGATAAAGCTCTTGCGCCATATGATAGGCCGCTTCTTCGTGAGCTTCTCTGGAAATAAAAATCAATTTTGGAAGGTACAAAATTTTAAGATAACGGGAAAAGCCTTCGTTTTCTTGCAGGCGAATCAAGCGGTCCACATCTTCGACAGAGCGAATCGGCAAAGCCTTGTCACCATACACTTCGCGAATTTTTTCTTCGTAAATATCTTTGTGCGGACCTTCTAAAAGTTTTTTCAAACGAGGATAGATAAACTCGGCCGTGATCGCGCCTGTTAAATGGATGTGCTCTTCATTGTACTTTAACGGAAAATGTTTAAAGAACTCTGCAAGTGCCGCAGACACAGGGTGTTTTAACAAAGCACTGATTGTGACTTGATTGATTTGAAAACGATTGAGCAATTCACGAAACTCTTCGACTTGTTTAAACGCGTCAGGATGACGTTGTTTTAAATCTGAAGAGATTAAGAGATCAATAGTGTCAGAGAGCGAAATTCCATTCGTTTCACTGATGATTGTCGTAAGCGCCGAGGTCAGTTGATTATGAACATCCGTATTCATGTATGAAGGTTATCGAGGAATCAGAGGCTTGTACATGACTTTATGGGGACCGATGTCTTTCATTTCAAACAGAGGTCCGTGATAGTAAAATCCGAGTTTTTCATAGAATGGAAACGCTTTGATGCGAGCATTGAACCATAAAAGATCGCAGCGTTTTGAACGAAGATGTTCGACTCCATAGCGCAAAAGTTTTTGGCCAAAGCCCTGGCCTTGATATTTGTCGTCAGTCGCCATTCCACGCAAACGATACGGGAAGCCCGCAGAAAAATCGGGATGTGACTCTAGAAGAAAAGTCGCCACAGAAACAAGTTTGTCTGCGTGAAAAAGACCGAAATGGTAAGTGGTCGGTAAATCATCCCCGACATTGATACATTCATCGGGGTGCAAGAAAGGTTTTAAAACCCTTTGGCGTAAAGGCAGAGTTTCGGCGGTGGTTATTTCTCTGATGTCGTACTGCAAACTCATTCTCTAAAATTTACCCTGTGTTCAACCTTAGGTAGGGGGCCCAGTCAGGGGGCACATGGTCTTCGCTAATTTCAAGTTGTAGTGTTGGTAACCAGTTTGGTGCGCGCGGCTCTGTGAGTAAAGGCATATTTGCGGATCGCGGAGTGCGATTGGCTTTTTTCTGATTACAGTCTCTGCAGGCAGAAACGACATTGGTCCAGTTTTTTGGGCCGTTCTGAGAAGCAGGAACGACGTGATCAAGAGTGAGCTGTTTGGCGGGTAGTTTTGTTGCGCAATATTGGCAGGTGTAATTATCTCGGATGTAGACGTTTTCTCGACAAAACCGAACTGCGTTAGAGGTCCGGGGCCGTACATAACTTTTCAGCCGCAAGACACTGGGCAGTTGAAACCTTCGTTGAACAGATCGGGCAAACGCAGAGTGATATTCCAGTATCTCTACCTTACCCTGAAACCACAAAACCAAGGCCTTTTGCCAACTTACAACCCGCATGGGTTCATAACTCGAGTTGAGCAATAAAGACCTCAGTGAGGATACGTGCATCATGCTTTCCCCCCTCAGGTACTTATTTAATTGTAGCTAAGGTCGGTGTTTCATTTCAAGCCCCCTCGTTAAATATTCAGAAGAACTAGGCGTTTTAGATTGCATAAGAAATGTAATAGTGGGAAAACCGCCTCTATATTGAAAAGGAGCATCAAAATGAGAAGAGTATTGGCATTTAACTATGTTTTAAAAGGACCTGATGGAAATGTTTTGGATGCTTCTGAGCGCGGACAACCACTTCCATTTTTGGAAGGTGCTGGACAAATCATTCCTAAACTTGAAGAAGAAATCAAAGACCTTAAAGAAGGCGATAAAAAAATCGTGAAGCTTGCTGCAAAAGATGCTTACGGTGAAATGAAAGACAATATGTTCATGGACGTTCCAAAAGAAGAACTCGCACATCTTCCGCAATTGGAAGTGGGCGCGCACCTTCGTTTGGAATTGGGCAGTGGTGCACACATCGTACGCGTTTCTAAAATCACAGAGACTCATGTGACTCTTGATGGAAATCATCCTCTTGCTGGACAAGATCTTGAATTCGACATCGAGATGGTTTTAGTTCGTGAAGCGACGACTGAAGAAGTACTCCATGGGCACCCACACGGCTTGCATGGTAATGCCGGTCATTAATTTTCGGAGTTGAGCAATGCCTTCGTTTGATATTGTTTCTGAAATCGATACTCAAGAAGTAGATAATGCTATTAACCAAGCTCGTAAAGAGGTTGAGGGGCGTTACGATTTTAAAGGCAGTAAGGCTGAGATTCAGTGGGACAAAAAAGAAATCACTTTGCTCGCTGAGGACGAATATAAAGTTGAGGCCATGGGCAGTATCTTGCAGACAAAGTTGCACCGTCGCGGCATCGATATTAAGGCTATTAAGTTTGAAAAAATTGAAGAAGCCGGTGGTCGTATGCTGCGCCGAAAGGTCACATTGGTTCAAGGTATTGACCGCGAAATTGCTAAAGATGTTATTAAATTGATTAAGGATTCTAAGCTGAAAGTGCAGCCTGCGGTTGCGGACGACAAGATCAAAGTTTCGTCAAAAAGTATTGATGAATTGCAGGAATGTATCAGCCTAGTACGCGGTGGTAATTTTCCGATTCCCTTACAATATAATAATATGCGTTCGTAAAATTGGGCTTGCACGTTTTTTGGGCTGTGCTAGCCTAGATCTCAGTTAAAGTTCCCCGTGTGAGTGTTCTCGATTTTTAGTGGTTCGAAGGCTTCCTCGGGTTAAAAAAAATCCACAGGAGGTCTTTGTGGCTAAAAAATTATACGTAGGAAACTTGCCTTACTCAGTTGACGATGAGGCTCTTCACCAACACTTCGCTCAATTCGGAGCGGTTGATTCTGCAAAAGTTATCATGGACAGAGAAACAGGCCGTTCTAAAGGTTTCGGCTTTGTTGAAATGGCTGATGACTCTGCTGCTGATCAAGCAATCGAAAAAGCAAACGGTTACGAACTAAACGGTCGCGCTATCAACGTATCTGAAGCTCGCCCACAAGCTCCTCGTGAGGGTGGCCCTCGTCGCGGTGGTTTCGGTGGCGGTCGTGACGGCGGTCCTCGTCGTGGCGGTTTCGGCGGTGGCGACCGTGGTCCACGCGGTCCTCGCAACTAGTTTGTTTGCAGTCTGAAGTTCTTTTGACGAAGTCAGACTTGTAATAACGAATCTTCAAAGGTCTCATAGTCATACTATGAGACCTTTTTTATTTTCTCTTCTCATCATCTTTTCTTGTTCATTTTCTTTTGCGCAGAAAAAGTTAATCGTGCTTGGTGATTCACTCACGGAAGGGTTCGGTGTTGCTAAAGAAGCGGCTTATCCTGCTGTGCTTGAAAAAAAACTACATGAAGCGGGTAAAAAAGAATGGACGGTTATTAATTCGGGCGTGAGTGGTTCTACGACGGCTTCGGCGGTGACACGTATGAAGTGGTTGTATAAGTCCAAGCCTGATGCTGTTCTGCTTGTTCTAGGCGCGAACGACGGACTTCGTGGTCTTAAGATTGAAGACAGTGAAAAGCATTTGGCGGAAGCCATTGAGTATTCGCAAAAGCAAAATGTGCGTGTGATTTTGGGTGGCCTCTATATGCCTCCGAATTATGGTGCTGCATACACCGGAAAATTTAAAAAGATGTACGAGTCTTTGTCGAAGAAGTACAAGCTCACTTTCATTCCATTCGTTTTAGATAAGGTCGGTGGAAATCCTAAATATAATTTAGCTGACGGCATTCATCCTAACGAAGAGGGACATAAAATTATTGCTGACAACATCTTCCAAGTTTTAAAGGGGGAGTTGTGAGTTTAGTTTTAAGCAGCGTTCGTAAAAGTTTTCGTCAGGGCGAAACTGAAATCCAAGTTCTAAAAAGTTTGGATGTGACGATTGAGCCAGGACAAGTCGTGTCGATCGTAGGTCAATCCGGCAGTGGTAAATCCACGCTGCTTTCCTTGCTGGCAGGCCTTGAGCGGGCAGACGGTGGAAAAATTCTTGTGGATAAAGTCAATTTGTTGCCGCTCTCGGAGCAAGAGATGACTTTGTTTCGCGCGCAAAATATCGCCATCGTTTTTCAGCAGTACCATTTGATTGCTCACCTCACAGCTTTAGAAAACGTGATGCTCGCCCTTGAGATCTTAAAACTTGAAAATCCGCGCGAGCGTGCTGAAGAAGCATTGAAAGAACTAGGATTAGGACACCGTTTGAACCATTTCCCAAGCCAACTCAGTGGAGGAGAATGTCAACGTGTCGCGATTGCCAGAGCGTTGGTAGTAAAACCTAAAATTTTGTTAGCCGATGAGCCCAGCGGAAATTTAGATACGCAGACGGGTGATAAGGTGATGGATGTCTTCTTTGATATTGTTCGCAAGCATAAGATCACAACCATTCTTGTAACTCACAGTGAAGTCTTAGCAAAAAAATGTGAACGCATCTTGCGCCTTGAAGAAGGTCACCTGAGGGAAGTCTAATGCTTTTGCGTCTGGCAGTTCGTGAGCTTTTGCGAAGCTGGCGATTTGGTCTCTTTTTTATTTTTAATTTAAGCTTAGGTTTAACAGGATTTGTATCGTTACAGGCGTTTAATACCGCCCTTGAATCACAAATCAAAGCCAATGCAAAATCCATTTTGTCTGCCGATATGGCGGTGGCTTCCCGCCGTGAACTCACGGAAGACGAACAAAAGAAAATGCAAGCGGCTTTGCCGCCGGGAACGGAAGAGTCCAAGATCTATGAATTCTTTGCGATGCTCAGTTCGGCGAAAGGGTCTCGCCTTGTTTTAGTAAAAGCCATTGATAAGTCTTATCCTTTTTATGGTGAGTTGGTTCTGCAATCTGGAAAAGTCATCAACAGTGGTGCTGAAAAAGAAATTTTAAGTGCGCCCAAGGTTTGGATCTATCCGGAACTAAAATCGCAATTGGGTCTGGATGTGGGCGACGAAGTTAAAGTTGGAAATTTGGACTTAAAAATTTCTGATTTGATTGAAAAAGACGCCACACAAACTTTTAGAGCGATGAGCATTGCGCCGCGGATTTTTATCAACCGTGATTTACTTCCGCAATCAGGACTCATGCAGTATGGAAGTACGTTTTCATTAGCGCATCTTTTTAAATTTCCTGCAAATGTGCAAGAGGATGTTGTTCAGGATAATCTTTATAAAGCTTTGCAAGATCCCGCCATCAATGTGGCAACTCCTTCTTCGGCTGGGGAAGATTCAGGCCGCCAATTAGGTTATCTTTCAGACTACCTGGGACTGGTATCGATCATTGCATTATTTATGTCAGCCTTGGGAGCTGCTTATATCTACCGTCTGTTTCTTTCAACACGCATGAAGGAAATCGCCATTCTAAGAACATTGGGATTGCAAAGCAGTCAGGCGGTCGGCGTCTATATTGTGCAAGCTTCTTTGTTGGGGTTGATTGCCACAATTCCTACTTTGATATTCAGTAATTTAGTTTTGCCACTTTTAAGCAAACTTCTGGCAAGCTTTACACCGTTTAACTTGCAACCTCATGTGAATTTAGAAGCGTTCTTGGTTTGTCTTTTTATGGCGGTCTTTGGAAGCTTTGTTGTCAGTCTTCCTTTCTTGGTTAAGATCTTTGACTTAAAGGCGGCGAAATTATTTAGCGAAGAAAAATTTTCTGTCGGTGAAGGCCCTCGTCGCTTATGGCCATTTTTACCTTCACTCGTTTTGTTTTACTTTCTTTCTGTTTATCAGGCGCACTCTTGGAAAATCGGTAGCATCTTCGTCGGAGCCATGGTTGCAGTTATTGCAGCACTGCTTATGATTGGTTATCTGACGGTGAAGCTTGCGGGCTTTATTACGGGATTCCGCCGTTGGTTTCTTAAATTCAGTTTCTTAAGTCTTTCCCGCAGAGCGGGAGCAAGTCTTGCGATCTTTGTGGCTTTGGGCCTTGGCGCATTGTTAATCAATATCTTGCCGCAATTAAAAAATTCGCTTCAAGCCGAGTTTCAGGTCGAAGGCCGCTCTAAGATTCCATCTCTTTTCATGTTTGATATTCAAGATGAGCAACTTCCCGGTGTTGAAAAAATCTTAGCAGAAAATAATGTTAAACCTCTGGGCCTTTCCCCGCTTGTTCGCGCGCGCATTTTAAAGGTGAATGGTCAGGATTATGAACGCAAACTTGAGACTCAAGGCTTTAAAACACGTGAAGAAGAACGTGATGCCCGATTTAGAAATCGCGGTGTGAATCTTTCCTATCGTCAGGATTTATCGGGAACAGAAAATATTGTGGATGGTCGCCCTTTTTCCGGCGATTTTAATCCTGCAAAACAAAAACGTGCGGAACTTTCAGTCGAAGTCCGCTTTGCTGAGCGCATGGGATTTAAAATCGGTGATGTTCTTGTTTTTGACGTTCAAGGCGTGGAAGTTGAAGGCGAGATCATCAATCTTCGCAAAGTGAAATGGACAAGCTTTCAGCCGAATTTCTTTATTCTTGTGCAAAACGGAGTTCTAAATGAAGCTCCGAAAACATTTATCGCGGCAATTCCATCTTTGAAAGAGGAAAAGCGCACTCTTTTGCAAAACGAAATCGCCAAAGAATTTTCCAACGTGTCAGTCGTCGATGTTGTGCGGACGGTGGATGACGTTCTTAATATGGGTGAAAGAATGAGCTGGTCGCTGGAGCTTATGGCGGCTTTGGCTTTGCTGACTGGCTACATCGTTTTATTCTCGATTGTGCGCAGTCAGATCAAACTGCGTCGTTGGGAACTAAATATGTTAAAAATCCTGGGAGCCTCCTGGGGTGAAGTGGCGAGTTTTATTTTGGCCGAGTTTTCATTCTTGTCTTTTCTCGCGGCTCTCACGGGTTCGCTTTTAAGCATTGTCGTCAGTTTTTCACTGAACATGTTTATTTTTGAAAGTGATTTCACGCTTTCATGGGTGCAGCCGCTTGTGTCCGTTGTCTTAATTACGGGATTAAGTCTTTTGATCTCTTTCTTGGCAAGCTTGGATATTGTGAGGGAAAGCGCACTCAGCATTTTGCGTGAGGAACGATAGTACCTTGGTGAAAAGCAATTAAAACAATCTAGTCACATGAAAAGACTCCCTCTATCGTAAATTTCCTAGGGGGAGTTATGCACTTTTATCGAGTGTTAACGGGCATGGTTTTGTTTTTAGCGACCGGAACTTGGGCTTTTAATAAGACAGCGTCTCAAGAAGTTCGAATTTATTCAGGACCTGATAAAATTCTGGAAGATCATTCGCCGTATGCTCTGAAGGTGCATTCACAGTCGCACAATGAACAAAACTATCTTCGTCCCAATGCTTTGTGTGTCGAAGCTATTGTGGCTTCGAATTGTTGTTACTACACGATTTACGACGGCTATGCGAAAAAAAATATCAACTACAAAGGCACAAAACCGGTTTTTGGTTCTGAGGAAGCCGCTCGAACCTGGGCAAAGCAGCAAATTCCCCGCATGGTTTTTCTTCTTCCCTATGATGGAGCTGAGGCTTCACTGGGACAGGGATGGCACTACAACAATGGCGGTGAACATTCCGGTCTTGATTCGTGGAGAGACACCGTTCAGTTGGGAAAAGATGTTTCCTTTGATGTTTTGGCGGCGGCTCCGGGAAGAGTGGTTACGAAACTTTGGGATGATTGGTTTGGTAACACGGTGATCCTTGAACACACAGCTCACGATGGCACGAAGTACCGCACGATCTACATGCATCTGCGCGATGGATTTTCTCACGATGTAAAATCGGCGCGTGCGATGGTGCCACCGGATAAAAACGCCAATGATAATTGGGCGAAGTATGCTCGTTATGCCAAGTACACTCCTTTAAAACTTTTTTGGGGTCAGGAATCAGACACCATTGCCGTGAACGTCGGTGACTGGGTGAGGATGGGGCAATACATTGGAAAATCCGGAAATACCGGAGCGGGTGGCGCTGGTAACGGACTTAATAATGACGGAACTCCTTTTGATAAAATCAGAGCCAACAACCACTTGCATTTTATGCTCACGGTGCCGAACCCGCAAACTCCCGACGAGTGGGTGTTTATCGATGCCTTCGGTGTTTACAATCAAGTGAGTTCCGGTTGCTACGCTTCGACAAAAGAGGTGGAATATCCTCGCTTTTTTGTACCATGGGCTTTCAGTGGCAACCGTTTTGGAAGCATTTGGGGAAAATAGTTTACTCTGACGCCTTGATTTCTTTCCTTGTGGACAGTCTTATTGTAAAAGTAAGAGATTCGACGCAGGGAAAAAGTATGATGTCGCCTAATGAGGCCTTGGCAAAAGCAAAAAATATCTTGGATGAGGGGGGAGTTATCGGTCTTCCCACTGAGACTGTTTACGGCCTTGCTGCGCGCATTGATATTCCCTCTGCCATCGAAAAGATTTTTACGACAAAAGAGCGCCCTTTTTTTGATCCCTTGATTGTGCATGTCGCTTCCATTGAGCAAGCTAAAAAAGTAACGGCTTATTGGGGACCTGCTTCCGAAGCTTTGGCTGAAGCTTTTTGGCCGGGGCCTTTAACAATGATTTTGCCGCGCGACCCTTCAGTGAATTTGATGATCACGTCAGGTTTGGAATCTGTCGGGATTCGTATGCCAAACCATCCATTGGCGTTGGAACTTTTGCGCCAAGTGGGCATGCCTTTGGCGGCTCCCAGTGCGAATAAATTTGGAAGAACGTCACCGACTTCGGCAGGCCACGTTCGTGTTGAGTTTAAAAATGAAAATGTCTTTGTCGTCGACGGAGGAGACTGTCAAATCGGCATCGAATCCACGGTTTTGTTGGTTCGTCACCGTCCTGATAAGGTAGAGCTATCGATCCTTCGCCGCGGTCATATTTTAAAATCCGATATCGCACGCGTTTTGACTGAAAAAGGTTTTACTTTCGAATTTATCGAGCAGATCGACAAGCGTGAATCTCCGGGACATATGAAACATCATTATATGCCTCCGGTTCCGCTGATAGTTTGCAATGACATCACCAGAACTCCCGAGAGTGTTCTTAGGGAAGTAAATACCAAGCTTGGTGAACTTCCTGATGAAATTGAAAGTATTAAGATCATCAAACCTGAAGGTGGTATTCACACTCACGCGGTTTTAAAACTTTCTGAGGACCCGGTCTTAGCAACGCGGGAGTTTTACGGAAAACTGCGTGAAGTGGCAGCCCAAGGTCCAGACTGCATTCTATTTTACCGTGAAGCTCATCAATCCGGAGAGCGTTGGGAATCCTTGTTTGATCGTTTGAACAAAGCGGCGTCTTTGATTCTCTAAACTCATTTCGAACACAATCTTAAGAAACTTCTGACAATTTCCGTTTTCAAAGATCGCTACACTGATGTTGACCACAAGGGGAGGGGCCTTATGATCAACACGCTAGCATACGCCAGTTTTGAAAAAGTATCTTTGAACCTTCAATCCTTTTATCAGTTGCGACTCAATCGCATTCACAAGTTCAGAGCGAAGATTGAAATTCGCTCTGAGGTCGGTCCGTTTGAAATGAAAACGGTCACGGATGTGGAAGAACTTAAAGAGGCGCTGGCTTTGCGCTATGAGGTTTTCCATAAAGAGATGATGGGGAAAAAAGCTCCTCGCGGAATTGATGTCGATGAATTCGACTTTGATTGTGATCACCTTATTATTAAGGACAAACGCAGCAACCGTATCGTCGGTACATACCGTCTGAATTGTTCTTTGTTCACTCAAAATTTTTATTCGGCCAAAGAATTTATGATGGCTAATGTCATGCAGTACCCCGGCGTAAAATTGGAATTGGGACGCGCCTGCATTCATAAAGACTTCCGCCGTGGTGTTTTGATTTCTCTACTGTGGCGAGGCATTGCAGAATACATGGCAGCTTCCGAAGCAAAAGTGCTTTTTGGTTGTGCCACTGTGAAAACAGATGACCCGCGTGATGCGGCTCTTCTGACTCGTTACTTTGAAGAAGAAGGTCGAATCCTCACGGGATTCCGCACTCGTCCGACTTTAAAGTTTACGATGCCGATGTTGAATTACTTTTTGGATGAAGTTCGCGGCCCTCTCACGGAGACTCAGAAAGCGCAAGCCGAAGAACTTCTTCCACCTCTTTGCCGTGCTTATCTTAAAATCGGAGCTTCTATCGGCGGGGAACCGGCGTGGGATCAAGAATTCCAATGCATCGACTTCCTCACGATTCTTCAGCGCGAAGATTTAAACCGCACTCTTTGGAAAAAGTTTAAATTAGATTCGACGGAAGTATAGTTTTTGATTTCTCACACGACGGAGTGAGCTGAGTTTTATCAGAATGTCCGTCTTCATTTGGTGTCCCTCCATATTCCCGACTACCCTTTCCTCAGGGTAGGAGGGGATATGCGTTCAAATATTTGGAAGGGCACTATCAGCTTCGGACTTTTAAACATACCCGTGACTTTGCAGAGCGCTCAACAAGATCGAGATCTGCATTTTTCACTGCTTGATGAAAAAGATCTTTCGCACATCAAGTATCAAAGAATCAATGCTAAAACCGGGAAAGAAGTTCCTTACGATCGCATCGTTAAAGGCTATGAATATAAGTCAGGCCAATACGTGATCATGAACGATGCGGATTTTGATCGAGCCAACGTGAAGGCGACAAAAACAATCGAAATCGAAGACTTCGTTCTTTTGGATGATATTGATACGATGCTTTTTGAAAAGCCCTACTACATTGCCCCTCAAAAAGGTGCTGAAAAAGGATATTTCCTTTTACGGGAAGCGCTTGAACATACCCGCAAAGTCGCTATTGCGAAAATCGTGATTCGCACGAAACAACACCTGGCTGCGGTAATGCCTCGGGGTGACTATTTGATTTTAGAAATTCTGCGTTTTTCCCACGCGGTAAAACAAATCGATGAAGTAGATTATTTAAGGGAAGTAAACAAGGCTGTTAAATTTTCCCCTCGTGAACTTAAAATGGCTGAAGACCTTATCAAAGGCATGACTGCGAAGTGGCGGCCCGACAAATATAAAGATACTTACTACGACGACATCATGAAACGTATTGAAGCCAAGGTGAAACAAGGTCGCGGTAAATACATCGAAGAACCTGTCAAAGAGGAACGCATTCAGGAATCTTCCAATGTGGTCGATCTGTTGCCTCTTTTGCGTAAAAGCCTTGAAGCCCGTCAAACGAAGAAAACCCGTGGTGCCCCTGCAGCGGCTCGTAAGGCCGCTGGTGGAAGGAGAGTAAGTCATGCCTCTTCGAGAGTACATTAAGAAACGCGACTTCACGAAAACACCGGAGCCTCGCTCTTCTCCGAAAAAGAAAAAGGGGAAAGAGGCTCCGCTGATGTTTGTGGTGCAAGAACATCATGCTTCGCATTTACATTATGATTTTCGTTTGGAATGGGGCGGAGTTTTAAAAAGTTGGGCCGTGCCGAAAGGTCCGTCGATGGACCCTAAAACGAAGCGCCTTGCTGTCGAAACAGAAGATCATCCACTGTCCTATGGAACATTTGAAGGCGTTATTCCTAAAGATCAATACGGCGCAGGCCGAGTTTATATTTGGGATACCGGAACGTGGGAACCGATCGGCAATGCTCGAGAAGGATTTAAAAAAGGGCATCTTGAATTTAAACTCAAAGGCAAAAGGCTTCACGGTCATTGGATCTTGGTCAAAACCCAACGTGGTTCGGGAAGCAAAGCTCAGTGGCTGTTAATTAAACGAACCGATGAATACGCATCGACCGGAGAAGAATTAAAAAAAAAGTCCGTAAAAAAAATCCCGCAATTCATCTCGCCGGAACTCGCAGAACTCGCCAAGGAACCACCGGAAGGGGAAAAGTGGCTACACGAAACAAAGTATGACGGCTACCGCACGCAAGCGCATATCGAAAAAGGAAAAGTAAATCTTTATACGCGCAGCGGACTTGATTGGACAAACAAATATCCTTACGTCGCCGAAGCCATTGCGCAATTACCAGTACAGAACGCCATTGTTGACGGAGAGGTCGTGTGGGTTGATGCCGAAGGACGAACTGATTTTCAAAAATTACAAAATGCTTTGAAAGAAAAAAACCAGGGACGGTTAGTCTATTATGCTTTTGATCTTTTATTTTTAAATGGCGAAGACTGTCGGGAATTTCCACTGCGAGAACGAAAACACCGTCTTGAAAAATTGGTGCACTCTTTAAAACACCCTTTGATTCGCTATAGTGATCATATCGAAGGTCATGCGAAAGCATTTTTGGAAACGGCCTGTGCTTACAAACTAGAGGGAATCATTTCGAAAAACAGTGAAAGTTTATATTCTTCTGGTCGGAGTGGATCTTGGATTAAAACAAAATGCAAAATGCAGCAAGAGTTTGTCGTTGGCGGCTACGCTGAAGGAAAAGGAGCCAGAGCGAGCTTCGGAGCGTTACTTTTAGGAGTCTATGAAGGTGGCAAGCTCAAGTACGCTGGCAAAACGGGAACAGGATTCACCGAAAAATCAGCTACGGATGTTTTAAAAAAATTAAAACGCCTTGAAACCTCCAAATCTCCTTTTTCTTTGAATGCTCCGAAAGGGAAGGGCCTGCATTGGGTGAAGCCCGAACTTGTCGCTGATGTCGCTTTTGCCAATTGGACAAATGACGACATCTTGCGAACGGCCGTTTTTCATGGATTGCGTGAAGACAAGCCCGCAAAAGAAGTGAAAATAGAAAAAGCAAAACCGCTTGAGGAAATCGCAGAGGTTGAGAAACCAAAAAAAGGATTTAAACCTGCAAAAAATCTTGAGCCTCTCAGAGCGATTTCAAATCCGGATAAAGTCCTTTTTAAAAAAGAAGGTATAACTAAGCTTGAGGTCGCGCGGTATTATCAGGATATTGCTTCGCTAATTCTTCCTCATATTGCAGATCGTCCTTTAGCTCTTTTAAGATGCCCGGAAGGAACATCAAAAAAATGTTTTTTTCAAAAACACATATCAGGCGAAATTCCTCCTGACATCACACCGGTGACCATCAGGGAAAAAAGCGGTTCTAAGGATTACCTCACGATTGATTCCAAAGAGGGACTGTTGTCGTTGACTCAAATGGGTGCATTTGAAATGCACGCGTGGGGATGCCATAGTGGCAATATCGAATATCCTGATCAGATAGTGATGGATTTAGATCCCGGACCCGGAGTTGAGTGGGATCATGTTATTGAAGCTGCTTTCAAACTTCGTGAAATTTTTGATGGTATTGATTTAAAAAGTTTCGTGAAGATTTCCGGAGGTAAAGGTCTGCATGTTCAGGTGCCGATTGCGCCACTTTACTCTTGGGAGCAGATCAAAAGTTTCACCAGAACGGTAGGCGAAGAACTGGTCTCGCGTCATCCCGACGAATACACCGTCGTCATGTCGAAACAAAAACGAAGCAAAAGAATCTTTATTGATTACCTGAGAAACGGACGCGGTGCCACGGCTGTTGTGCCGTATGTGTTAAGGGCGCGTCCAATGAGCAGTGTGGCCATGCCTTTGTCCTGGGAAGAGCTTCTAGATATTGAGGGACCTGACGTGTTCACTTTAAAAAGAACTTATGAACATTTAAGTAAACGTAAGAAAGATCCATGGCGAGACTTTTTTAAGAAAGAACAAAAGATCTCAATTCTTAAGCCGACAGTTGCTAGTGGTTAGGACTTATTTCATAGTGAAGATATGACACAAACACTTCCCAAAGAACTTACAAGTCTTGTCGATTGGTCGGTCAGTGAGTTAGGACGCGTGATTGAGTCCGAGCTGGGCACCAAAGGTTTTCAAAGAATTGAAAACATCCGTCGCTATGTCAAATCTGATAATGGTCAAAGCCTGCAAGGTCTTCTGAAACTGAAAAAAGATTTAGCGTCTTTGTCGTCTAAAGAGCGTTATGACATCGCTCATTCGTTTTCACTGATGTTGGAACTTATCAATGCCTGCGAGGCCGCTTATCGCACTTTTCGTCTTAAAGAAGAATTTAAAAAAGAAACTTTGGAGTCACACAGATACGGTCGTATCATTCATGTTTTGACGGCTCATCCGACAGAATCCCGTAATCCCGACATCATTTATTATTTTAAAAAGATTCAAACGCTTTTAGAAAAACATTTAGATCACTCTGAAGACCAAGATTTACAGGACCTGCACGTCTTAATTAAATGGGTGTGGCGCATTCCCATGTCCAAACAAAGAAAGCCCTCGGTGATGGATGAGGCCGAGTATATTTACTCCTTGGCTTTGCAAAAAGATATTTTGGATGTGTTCATTCAACAAAGAAAACTAAAGCTGCCATTTTATATTCGTACCTGGGTCGGTGGAGATAAAGACGGTCATCCCGGTGTCGATGAAAAGACGATGCTCGGAAGTTTGCAGATGGCGCGAGGATTTTTGCTGGAATGGATTCACGAAAAACTGCGAAACTATTTTGCTGACCTAGAGCCACTTGCACATTCTTGGGACAAAAAGAAAGTTCAGGCCCTTATTCTGCAATCAAAAAAAATCAGATCGCATCTGACGAAAATTCAAAAAATTCGCACGGGAGACTCTCATCGAGTCCACGCGCTAAAACAGATTCTGGATCAGACCGCGAAGACTTATAAAAGTATCTTTACTGTAGAATCCCCAAGCCTTTTTGAAATTCGCGAATTAATGAAGATTTTCCCGGGCCTTGTGGTTCCTTTGGAGCTTCGTGAAGACAGCTCTTTGGTGCATGAATCTTTAAAGGGAAGCCCTCGTAAATATGCTATTTCGAGAATGCTTAAGGCCTTGGCGCAGATCTCACCTCAACATGATCCCCGGTTTTATGTGCGTGGATTTGTTCTAAGTCATACCGAGTCCGCTCAAGATATTATTGCCGGAATTTCGCTTGCTGAAAGATTTTTGGGAAAGGCGCGTTTGCCCATAGTCCCTCTTTTTGAAAGTGCTAATGCTTTAGAATCTGGCGTCTCTATCATCGAAGAATTTTTGAAAAGTCCCCAGCGTCGTCAGCTTATTCAAAAGTATTGGTCCAAAAAATTGGAAGTGATGGTGGGATACTCGGATTCTGCGAAAGAAAACGGTTCTTTCCCATCGCGTTTTTTAATTCACTCTGCCCTGGAGCGTTTGGAAGCGGCTATCAAAAAACACGGTCTCGTTCCCATTTTCTTCCACGGTTCTGGGGGAAGCGTGGAGCGGGGAGGCGGTTCGGTTCAAGAGCAAACTGAGTGGTGGCCTGAGTCAGCGTTAGCAACCGTGAAAGCCACCGTTCAGGGAGAAATGATTTATCGCAACTACACGTCGCCAGAAATTCTTTTAAGGCAGCTTGAAAGATTTGCGGCGGCTCGTGATCAGGGAAGAAAGAAAGTCCCAGCCAAAGAATCCGTGGAAAAAGACCTGCAAAGGCTTTCTGATTTTGTGCAGAATGAATATCGTGAGATTTTGAAAGCCCCGCACTTTTTAGAACTAATCGAGTGGGCGACGCCGTATTCGTTTATGAAAGACTTGCGAATGGGTTCGCGTCCGTCGAAACGCCAAGGTGCCGTTGATTTAACAAATCTCCGGGCGATTCCGTGGGTGCTTTGCTGGACCCAGACACGAGCGCTGTTCCCGAGTTGGTGGGGTGTCGGGAGTTTTTGGCAAACACTTTCATCAGAAGAAAAATCTCGATATCAAAAAGCTTTTGCGCAAAGTTCTCTTTTTAGGTCCTATATTAAAGTTTTGGGATTTACTTTAGAAAAAATCGAGTTGGATATTTTTGCGATGTATCTGCATTCTTCGCGTCTTCCTAAAGAAGTGGCCGATTCATTTGTCGCACGCTTTGAAAAAGAGTTTGCGGCTTGTAAGAAAGCCGTTCACGAAATCACCGGAGAGAAAAGTCTTTTGTGGTATCGCCCTTGGTTAGAAACCAGTATTTCACTGCGTTCTCCGTTGATTCATCCTTTGAATGTCCTGCAGCTTTTGGCGCTGCAAGACAAAGACATTCTTCTTTTGCGAGAAACTGTTACGGGTATCGCGAGTGGTATGTTGACGACCGGTTAAATGACAGTCTCATCGGTGCATCTTTGACTCTGGCATTCTCTTTGAATAGAGCTATTCAGGGTGGAAAATCTGGTAGCAAAAAGCTCCAGCCATCACAAAGGGGGATTTATGAGTAAAGGCGCTTTGATTCTAGCAACTGGTTTTCTCTTTGTTGTTCAAGCTAAAGCTTTGAATTTAGGAACTGTCGAAATCGCGGGAAATGCCTGCGAAAACCAAGTTGGAACTCATGATGTCACGGAAGTGAGCGAAGGGCGTTTTGTCATTCCCACTGGATTGTATCTGAAAAAAGAAGAAGACAAGCGTATCGCGAGAGGCACGTGTACTTTTGCTCTTCCTCTTAAGGCATCAGTCGGGAAGAAAATTGTAGTTTCTGACAGTCATCAATTAGCAAGTCTTCGCGCTTATCCTGCGCAAACAAAAGCACGCATTGATTTGGAAATTTTTAAAGCGGGCAGCCAAGGCGTAAAACAAATCTTGGAAGTCGAGGCCATCGACCAAGCTTCCAAAGTAAATAAATCTTTGGGTCAACAAGAGGCCATGGTTGAAACCGAGTGTGGAGGCTCTGCCATCCTTCGCGGGAATTTAGCCGCAACATTGATGGGCGAAGGAAAAGCCAGAGCCTTTGCGCGCAATCTTTACCTTAATATCGCAGAAGTCGACTGCAATTAAGGATTGGGGTTGGCAAAGTAAACTCACTTCTGCGTTCTGGGCGAACGTAGGAAACTCCTTAAAACGCCTTGCAAATGAGGAAGACCTAAGAATCTTATTTTGTGCGCCCAGAGTTGTCCGCAAGACCCTTGACGATTTTAGCCCAAGCGGATTTAAATGAAGTCTGTGGAAGAAATTCAAGCCGGACTTCGCGGAGTCTACAGATTTATTTTATTCGTTCTTGTGATCCTCAGTTTTCTTATGTGGTCTTTTGTTTGCCATTGGACGATTCGCGATCCTGAAAAACGTCTTCGTCGCTTTTCTCGCAACACACAGTTTTTCTGTGGTTTGATGATCAAAGGATTGGGCTTAAAACTCAACGTCGTTAACAAGCCTTCTGATGATCAGAAATTTTTAGTCGTCAGCAATCACATGGGTTTTGTAGATATTCTTTCATTGGCGACGTGTTTCCCCATGCTCTTTGTGACTTCAAATGAAATGCGCGAAACTCCGTTTTTAGGACTTCTTACGGAAATGGGTGGCTGCATTTATGTTGAGCGACGTAGCCGCACGAAAATTTTAGATGAAATGAAATCCATAGTTTCCTCTCTGAAAAATGGTTTCAGAGTCGTCTTGTATCCAGAAGCAACGTCTACAAACGGTGAAAAAGTTTTGCCATTTAAAAAGACTTTGATGATGGCGGCCGCACAAGCGGGCGTGCCGATTCAGCCTGTCGTCATTAACTTCCGTGAAATCAATGGCGAAGAATTTTCGCTCAAGTGGCGCGACCATGTTTGTTGGTACGGTGACATTCCTTTTGTCACTTCAATGTGGAAGACCATGACCTTGAAATCTGTCACGGCGGAAATTGAGTTTTTAGAACAAATCCACACAACAGTCGAAGATGACCGTGGTGTGATTGCCGAAAAAGCTCATGCAATGATTGCGGCGAAGTTTGTACCTGTAAAAGGCCTTCCTGATACGGCCCCGACTCCTGCCGACATGGAAGCAGATCCTACTTGATTTCATAATTTAGATATGTAAATAATGTGTAAATGAAGAAGATCATTCATGTCGACATGGACTGCTTTTACGCGGCCGTGGAGGTGAAATACCGCCCAGAACTCAAAGGGAAGCCTTTAGGAATCGGTGGACCTCCAAACACTCGCAGTGTTCTTACGACCGCAAGCTACGAGGCACGCAAATTTGGTGTGCGCTCGGCCATGCCTTCTTCGCAAGCTGTGCGTTTGTGCCCGCAGTTGATTTTAGTTCCTCCGCATTTTGACTTGTACAAAGCTGAGAGTCGCAAAGTCCGTGAAATTCTTCAAAGATTCACAAACAAAATTGAACCGTTGTCGTTGGATGAAGCGTATTTAGATGTCACTGAGTGCACTCAATTTGGTGGCAGTGCCACGCTGATTGCCCAAGAAATCCGTCGTTTGATTTACACAGAACTCAATCTCACGGCCTCAGCTGGTGTAGCTCCAAATAAGTTCCTCGCAAAGATCGCCAGCGATTGGAAAAAACCCAACGGTCAATTCGTGATCCGTCCGCAAGATGTTTCAGCTTTTGTGAAAGACCTTCCGGTTGAAAAAATCTTTGGCGTTGGCAAAGTAACCGCGCAAAAGATGCACGATCTGGGTCTTTACACTTGTGGTGACATTCAGAAGTATACGGTCTTAGAGCTTCAGACTTGGTTCGGTTCTCGCGCCCAAGAACTTTATGACTTTGCTCGCGGTGAAGATCACCGTGAAGTGATCACCGAGTGGGAAAGAAAATCTCTCACGGTGGAAGAGACCTTCAATAAAGATCTGCAAACTTTGGAAGATTGTCTTAAGACTCTTCCGCCGATTTATGAAGACTTCCTCTATCGTCTTGAAAAAGGGGAGTATCAAGATCGCATCAAAGGTATTGTCGTGAAATTAAAGTTCTTCGATTTTAAACAGACAACATGCGAAGAAGTTTTTCATGAAGTTCCTGTCATCGAAGATTTTGAGCGCTTGCTTGAGAACGCGTGGAATCGTCGTGGAGTTCCGGTGCGACTTGTGGGGCTTGGAGTTCGTTTGGGATCACAGAAGAAAGAATCCCCACGCATTGACTCATCGCAATTAAGATTCGCAATCTAAAGTACTTCTGCTGTCTCAATTATTTTTTCGAAAACCTTTTAGTGGTGCGCTTTGTTTTGGCACTTTCGTTGCTTCCTTGTCGGACTGCTCAATGGGCGGTGCCAAAGAGACATCGCTTTAAAAGAAAGGACCACTATGAAGAAGATTATTCTATCAGGGCTTCTCATCACCACTTTGTTTTGTAATACAGGCTGTGATTCTTCGGATATTGCAGCAGGAGCTATCGGCGTTGCCATCGGCATTGGCATTGGTGCCGGCGACCATGGCCATGGTCACCATCATGATCGTCGTCCTCCACGTTATCGTGAATGCGGAAGATATCGCTGTTATGAAGCCAACACGCAAATTGATTTGGGAACAAATCCAGAAGCTGTGGCATTCGCTCAAAGACATCAAATAAGCCTGCAAGCTGCAGAGCAAATTCAAGATGCTTTTGCGAAAGTATCAACAGAGGGCTTGAATGCCTTTACTCGCATTGGTTTGAATCAGAAAGACATCAAAGCGATCAGCAAAAGAAGTCTTCCAGATCCAGACTCTTTAGCGTTAATGGCGCAAAAATTAGATATGTCACAGGCGCAAGCGCGCGATTTAATGAAAGCCGTAGTTGCTGATTTTGATGCCCAGGCATCTGATGTGAGCAGTGCTTATTGGCAATCGTGCATGGCTAAAGGAAAGTGGAAAACTCCGCAAAATATGATTTGCAAAAAAACTTTCTGGCCTGGTTGCAGTCCTGAAACGGGCGCGACTCTTTGTTATTAATATGTCCTTTGGCAGAGTCAGGACCTTAGGGTCTTGGTCTCTGCCGCTCTCTTCGAGTAAAATATTTTTGAAGGGAGATTTTATGATCAGCCTCTGGATTGTTATTTTAACTATGGCGATTGTTCTTGCGGGAGCTTACTTCGTTTACAAAATGAATAAAACGGATGCTCTTAAAGTGGACCGTCGTCATCGTCATCATCCGAAAACTTAAATCTCATTCTGAGACAACCCAGGTTTTTGGCATAAATTTGGTATTTCAAAAAAGTATGAAATACCTTCTGAGGAAGTGCCTTTTTTATTTTCGTCTCAAAAAGAATCCTAGAAAACTTTTTTCCATTCGTCTTCTTTAAACCCGACAAGATGAATATCGTCACCGATGACGAACGGTCTTTTCACCAACTTGCCGTTTTCAGAAAGAAGTTTGATCGCTTCAGCTTCAGTCATAGACGGAAGCTTTTCGCTCAGCTTCATTTCTTTATAGACAAGGCCTGACGTATTAAAGAGATTGCGAATGCCGCCGCCGCGTTCTTTCAAAGCGGCAAGCATTTCTTTAAGTTCTTTTTGTGAAGGAGCTTTATCGACAATAGGAAGTTTGTCGTATTTCACTTTCTTAGCATCTAAGATTTTCAAAGCCTTCACACATGTGGAACATTTCGCGTATTCGTAAACTTTAAGCATTGCTCTTCACCAACCAGCCGCACATTTTATAAAGAATGCGGGCGCCGACGTTGCCGTCCCACTCCACTTCGTGCTCTTCAAGGCCGCCAGTAGAAACTTCATTCAAGTCAAAAGCGATGATCTTGCGACCCGAAGCATGAACTTCGCGGAACAAGAAGAACACTTGATCGACACTCAAGCCACCTGGAACTGGAGTTCCTGTGTGAGGGCAGAACGCAGGATCAAGACCGTCGATATCAAAAGAGATATAAACGTTTTGCGGAAGTTCTTTGATGATGTCCTTACAAACTTGTTCCCAAGTTTCGCCTTTCAAAAGACGACGCTTTAAATCCAAGTCATAGAATGTTTTGATGTCTTCGCGAGAATTGCTGAAGTCATATTCTTCTTCGCAGAAATCACGAATACCGATTTGTACTAGTTTTTTTGGTTTCTTCGCATCTGTCATCACGTTGTACATGATCGATGCGTGAGATTGTTTGAAACCTTGGTAGGCTTTGCGTAAATCTGCATGGGCATCGATATGGAGCACGCCAAAGTCGCCTTTAAACTTGTCACTCACCGCACGGATCGCTCCCAAAGGAGTTGAGTGGTCTCCGCCGACAAGACCCAAAAGCTTTCCCTTTTTCAAAACGTCAGAGCACTGGTCATAAACCCATTGAGTCATCTCTTCGCAAGCCGTGTTCACTTGCGCTGCGAGAGAGTTCATTTTGGCTTCATCTTCGCTGAGGTTTGTTCGCATTTCGATAAGCTCTTGCGCCACGGCCTTGAACTTGTCGTTCATTTTACAAAGATCTTCCGGGAAGTCGCGCATGTGGTAGCCGACTTCGTAAGCCTTGCCGACTTCGATGTCAAAAAGGTCAATCTGTTCACTGGCTTGGCGGATGATTTGAGGGCCGCGAGAAGCGCCTTCACCGTAGGAAGTCGTAACCTCCCAGGGAACCGGAACCAAAACGACTTTGGATTCTTCCTCCGTCATAGGGATTCCAAAGATGCCGAACTCAGCAGAAATGGTCGTAGTTGGATCGAATTTTACCGTCTTTTCAGACATTTATTTTCTCCTTAGAAAGACTAACTTATATAACATTTAAGCATGGCGTCAATCGAGCAATAACTTGATTATTTTTCTCGCATAACCCATTTTAAGCGCACTTTGGGAACTATTGAAA
Source organism: Bdellovibrio sp. BCCA (assembly GCF_037996825.1). Lineage (NCBI taxonomy): Bacteria > Pseudomonadati > Bdellovibrionota > Bdellovibrionia > Bdellovibrionales > Pseudobdellovibrionaceae > Bdellovibrio > Bdellovibrio sp. BCCA. Next base: position 344,740 of record NZ_JBBNAC010000001.1, read on the forward strand.
TTCCCTACGAAATTCTTTGGAGGAAACACAATGAATATGAAGGGTCTCCTAGCTCTACTTCTGAGCTCAGCTTTGACAGCACCCGCTTTAGCAGCAGCACCAAATGCGAACGCTCCTAAAGGCGGAAATTTCGTCTTCAACCTTGGGGGAGAACCTCCAACAGTACATCCTATCACTGCGACAGACGTTTACTCCCGTAACGTGCAAAATTACGTATGTGACGGCTTGGCAACTCGCGATGCTGAGACTTACGAGTGGAAACCTCGTTTGGCAGAAAAATGGGATATCTCCAAAGATAACAAAGTATTCACATTCCACATCCGCAAAGACGCAGTTTTCCACGACGGCACGCCTGTAACGGCTGACGACGTGAAATTCTCTTTCGACGCGATCTTTGAACCAAAGTATGAAGCAGCTCACTTGCGTCCTTACTTTGAAGGTATCGCAAAAGTAGAAGTTCTGGATCCAAAGACGGTTCGTTTCACTGCGAAAGATCTTTATTTCAACAACTTCGAATCTGCGGCGACTTTGACTGTAATTCCAAAAAAAGTTTACAGCGATGTTGAGAAGTCTAAGAAAATGAACCGCCAACTTATCTGCGCGGGTCCTTACGTTCTTTCTAAATTTGACCGTGGCCAATTGATCACTCTTAAAAAGTTCGACAAATGGTACGGCAACAACGACGCGGCTTTCAAAGGCATGTACAACTTCGACACAATCACTCTTCGTTTCTACAAAGATGAAAACGTAGAGCTTGAGCGCGCGAAAAAAGGTGAGTTGGATTACCTTGATATGCGTGTTGAAGCGTTCATGAAGAAAACAGAAGGCGCTCCTTGGGGTAAAACGATCCTTAAGCACAAAGTTGAAAACAGCGCTCCTAAATCTTACGGTTTCATCGGTTGGAACTTCCGCAAAGAATTGTTCCAAGACAGAAACGTGCGTGTCGCTCTTGCACACCTTTTGAACCGTGAAGAGATGAACAAAAAGTTCCGTTACGGTATGTCTGATTTGGCAAACGGCGCGATCTACTTGCGCTCTGAATACAACCCAGGCAACAAAGCGATTGAGTTCAATCCGAAAAAAGCTCAAGAACTTTTGGCTAAAGCTGGTTGGACAGACACTGATAAAAACGGTGTTTTAGAAAAAACTGTTAACGGTAAGAAAACTGAATTCAAATTCACATTGATCTATCCGTCTAAAGACGTTGAAAAATACTACACTATGTATCGTGAAGACTTGAAAAAAGCCGGCATCGATATGGAGTTGAAATATCTTGAGTGGAACTCATTCTTGAAGCTTGTTGACGAAGGTAACTTCGACGCTGTGACAATGGCTTGGGGTGGCGGTTCTGTAGATCCAGATCCAAAACAAATCTGGCACTCTGCAAGTGCTGTAGTTGGTGGATCTAACTTCATCGCTTACAAAAACCCTGAAGTTGATAAATTGATCGACGAAGCTCGCGTTGAGCCGAATAAAGCAAAACGTGTTGCTGCACTTAAAAAGGTTTACGCGAAGATCGCTGAAGACGCTCCTTACGCGTTCCTTTTCAACGACAAGTATGCATTTTATGCAAATTCTTCTCGTATGGGCATGCCAGCCGAGACATTTAAGTACGAAATTGGTAGAGACTACTGGTGGTTGAAAGCTCAATAAGAGCTTTCGCCACGCAGTCTTTTTAATTTTACCTGCGTTGCTTCGTTCGTCGGCGTACAATGTACGCCTTCCTCCTAGCGCCTTGTTAAAATTAAAAATACAGCGTAGCTATCTTTAAGTTTTTTTCTGTTTGGAGTAGGGCTTTGATCGTTTACCTGATTCGCCGATTGCTTTTGATGATCCCGACGTTCTTCGGGATCACCGTTTTGACCTTTGTGCTGATTAACTTGGCTCCGGGAAGTCCCATTGAGCAGAAGCTGCAAGCGATCCGTTTCGGATCTGCCGGTGGCGGAGGCGGCGGTGGTGGCGGTGGTATCAACACTCGTGGTGATACGTCGGTGAATGAGGAGGTTATCGAAGCCCTCAAAAAACAATATGGCTTTGATAAGCCGTTGCACGAACGCTACATCATTTGGGTAAAAAACCTAGCGCGTTTGGATTTCGGCGAAAGCTTCACTTATCAAGAGCCTGTTATCGACGTTATCAAAAGTAAACTTCCTGTTTCTTTGTCCTTCGGTATCGCTTCTTTGATTCTGACATATATTGTGTGTATTCCTTTAGGGGTGCGGAAGGCGATTAAAGCCGGAGCTTCCTTTGACCGTGTGACCACGATCCTGCTCAATCTCACTTACTCCATTCCTCCGCTGGTATTGGGTATCTTCTTGATCGTTGTGTTTGCGGGTAAATTAAATATGTTCCCTATTGGGGGCTTCCAGTCAGACGACTACGAGTCGTTGACGACGATGGGCAAGATTTTAGATCGCGCTCATCACTTTGTTCTTCCTTTGATTTGTTATATGATCGGTGGTTTCACCGAACTTTCTATCTTGATGCGAAACTCGATGCTCGACGTCGTGAAATCAGACTTTGTTCGTACGGCTCGCGCTAAGGGTTTGTCTGAAAAGGTTGTTATCTTTAAGCATGCTCTCCGTAATGCTTTGATTCCGATTGCAACAGGCTTGGGTGGTTTCTTCGGGGCTTTCCTTGCAGGTTCTTTGATCATCGAGCAGATGTTCAACTTGGACGGTATCGGCCTTCTTGGTTATCAATCAGTTCTTTCTCGTGACTACAACGTGATCATGGGAATTACGTTTATTTCTTCGTTGCTCTTGATGCTTGGCCGCGTATTTAGCGACATCATCTATGTTCTTATCGACCCAAGGATTGACTTCAAATGATGGATCCAATTCAAAAATATCTTATTAAGAATGAGCTTACGCTTAAAAGATATAAACGCTTTAAGCGCGACCGTGTGGCCGTCATCTCTGTTTGGGTTTTGTTGACGATGTTCTTCTTTAGCTTCACTGCGGAGCTATGGGCAAACAACCGTCCTCATATCATGAGCTATCACGGGAAATTGTATTTCCCACTTTTCGTAGACTACCATCCGACAGCCTTCGGCCGTGAAGATATCTACGTCATGGATTACCGTCAGCTTGAGATGGGTGAGGGTGACTGGGCTGTGTGGCCGGTTATCCAGTGGGACCCTTACGAGAGCAATAAATCCGTCGACACTTATCCGTCTCCTCCAACGAAAGTAAATTGGATCGGTACAGACGAAAGTGGCCGTGACGTGATGACTCGTCTTCTTTACGGTTTCCGCTACACAATGCTCTTCGCATTGGGAAGCTGGATTGTGACTTATGCTTTGGGTATCACCTTGGGTGCGTTGATGGGTTACAAGGGCGGGAAGGTCGACTTGGTTGGCCAACGTGTCGTTGAAGTCGTGGAGAGTGTGCCGATCTTGTTCGTGTTAATCACGATCATCTCGATCTTTACGCCAAGCTTACCGATTCTGATTCTTCTTGTGTCTTTCTTCGGATGGACAGGTATTTCTGCTTACATGCGTGCGCAGTTCCTTTCTTTAAGAAAGCGTGAGTACGTTGAAGCAGCAAAAGCCATCGGTGCTGATCACAAACGCATTATCGGAAAACACATTCTTCCAAATGGTCTGACTCCGATCGTGACATTTGCTCCGTTCTTTATCGCAGGCGGCGTGAATACACTTTCTTTCCTGGATTACTTGGGACTAGGACTTGTTCCACCAACACCAAGTTGGGGTGAACTCATGGCTCAAGCCCAAAAATGGTTCACAATCGCCGAGTGGCTAGTATGGGGACCAATGGTCGCTATCGTCCTAACACTAACAGTTTTGATCAACATCGGTCTCGCCGTCCGCGACGCCTTCGACGCAAAGATGTAGGTACCTGCTTCCCTTCGTGTCGATTTAGGTACATGGTCTGACTTCGGACAGATAAGAATTCAAATAGAAATTAAAAGGCTCCTCTCAACGGGAGCCTTTTTGCTTATTGGCCAACCATATGCCAAGACAGAAGCAAATTTATACACCCGAATTTCCGTATCACATCACCGCTCGCTGCCATAATAAAGAATGGTTCGATCTTCCGATAGAGGAAGTCTGGACCGTCATGTCCAACTATCTTTATTTTATCCATTGTGCCTACAAAGTAGAAATTCATGCCTTTGTATTAATGAGTAATCACTTTCACCTCATTGTTCGATTTCCCGAGAATAATATGTCCGAGGCCATGAACTATTTTATGAGGGAAACGTCCCGTGTGATTTCTCGCGGAGCTGGAAGAATCAATCAAACCTATGGATCGAGATATTTTCGTTCAGTGATTGGTAAGTCGAACTACCTTGAACATGTTTATAAATATTTATATCGGAATCCCGTAGAGGCAGGTCTTTGCAAGCGCGTGGAGGAATACTCCTTTAGTACTCTGCAAATTCGACTGGGAATGAGGAGAGGAGTGATCCCTCTTGTGCGCGATCTCCTTTTAGAAGAAACCCCGAGCGCAACTTTGGAATGGTTAAATACAAAGCCTAAGGACAACGATTGGGAAGAGATCAAAAAGGGTCTCCAAAAACCTCAATTCGGACTTCCGAAAAGAAAGAGTGGAACTTTTATTCATCATTTGGAAGTGAATCGTTTTTAAAACCAAGCGTCCTTATTCGATACGGAGGGAAGCAGGTACCTTTGCTTATAGATCCAGACCTATATTTTTCCCAAAAGCTTTGCGTCTATTGGGGCAAAAAAAATATTTAAGATCTACTAAAAAACGAAATTTTTCATGGAACTGCACTGAGTTTATTATGAAACCCGCTTTCAGTTTGGGAATCAGGACGGCGGCATTGTTGGGATGATGCGAACTTGTCACAACTTGAAATCCTTCTTCAGATATTCTTTCAAGTACTGTTTCTAATAGGCGTCCATAGAGTCCTTGGCCGCGGAAAGATTCGAGGATGGCTGAATTTTGCATATAGTAAGTTTCAGCGTCGACGGCATAACCGAAATGCCAACCGACGACTTCTTGTCCTTGAAATAAGACTAAACGAAGTCGAAATCGATTGTCCTTGTTGGCCCGTTCTTTTATTTTCAAATTAATGTCATCGGGGATTGAACTGCTGAATAATTCATTGGAGCGATTCTTAAAAATGCGGTCAAAATTCAATCTTAGGATCGTCGATAGCTCTTGCTGTGTAACTTCTCGAATAACAAATCCGTTTTCTAGTTCTTTCGGTAGCATAGTGATCCTCATTTTAATAATTCGGGATAAATAAAAAATATTCTGTTAACGAATTCGGGTCCTAAGTGATTTTCTAACAACGTCATTTGCTGTTTTAGCACTTCTTCCATTGAAATATTGTTTTCATTGGATTCTACGTTGAGTGCTTCAGGATGGTGATGCAAGTATTCACCAAACTCGCTGCTGCAAAAATCATGATACAATTTTGTATGGAGAATGAAATGGTGCCAAATGGAATCTAGATAATTTATTTGATTGGTAAAAAAGAAGGGTTCGTTAAGAAGCCCTCCTTTTTGCGCTTTGTGAACAAATCTTAGTAATGTCAGGAGATCTTGAAAGATCATGTCAATGAGAGTCTGTGATTTTGAGTTTTGATAATCTTTAAAATTCACGGCTTTACAAATAATATCTTTCATGGAGGTCGTCCTTTTTTTAATTATACGGGATCGCCGTCGCCACCATGAGAACCTTGTCCACAGGTTCGATAGATTTCGCCATCTGAAGCCTTTTGTAAGAGATTTGATTTTGATTTTTCGTAGCTACGGATATTGCCGCCTTGATTTCTAAGAACTTCAATGTCTTCATTAGTAAGTTGAGATTCATCGATGTTCAATGCGCGTAAAACGCTTCGAACAGATGAAATTTCCGCATTATTTAAGGCCGCTGCGTTGGCATATGGGGCCGTGGCCAAAACAATCACGGCAATAAGTGTTTTTTTAAGGTTTGTAGCTTTCATAATTTTCTCCTTCCGTTTATCGGATGACATTTCCGTATTGCGAACCAAATGCCATGCTTAAAGAGAGTATATTTGAGATGGCTTATCTCACAGACTCTTGAAGGTCTTAATTCTTAGAATATAGAAGAAAAGTTAGATGGTAAAAATCCGCAGGATCACAGAATAAAAAAAAGCCCGCAGAGTGTGGCTGCGGGCTTGGTTAACTCATGTACTAAATCGACACGGAGGGAAGCAGGTACCTATTCGGCTTCTTCGAGGTATGTGTAGCCGGAGAGGCCTTCCTCGTAGTGCTTGATTAGGAGCTTTGCTTCTTGTTTTGTGATCGAACCTTTTTGGATTGATTCTTCTGTGGCTTGACGAACGCTGTCTACCATTTCAGAGCGGCCGTATTGAACGTAAGAAAGAACTTCCGTTACGGTGTCGCCTGGAACGTAGTGGTCGATTGTGTATCCAACGCCGTTCAATGAAATGTGAACTGCGTCTGTATCGCCGAACAAGTTGTGAAGGTCGCCTAGGATCTCTTGGTATGCGCCTGTGAGGAACACGCCAAGATAGTACTGTTGACCGTCTGTGAACTTGTGCAAGCGAATTGTTTCTTTTGGTTCGCCAGATTCTGTGTCGATGAATTTTTCAATCACACCGTCAGAGTCGCAAGTCAAATCTGCCAACGTCGCTTCACGGCCTGGTTCTTCACCAAGGCGGTGAATTGGAACCACTGGGAAAAGTTGTCCTACGGCCCAAGAGTCAGGAACAGATTGGAACACAGAGAAGTTTGAGAAATAAGTATCGCAAAGCTCTTTAGAAAGCGCTGTGATGATGTCTTCTGTGTCTGGAACAGTTTTCGCTAGTTTCACCATTTTTGTGGCGATAGCGAAGTACATGCTTTCACACCATGCACGTTGTTCAAGACTCAAAACGCCGTACGTGAAAAGTTGCAACGTCTCTTGTTTTGCTTGTTCAAGGTCATTGAAACATTCGTTGATATTGTCTTTGTTCACTTTTTCAAAAATGTACTGCATGTCTTGCATGATCGAAGGATCTGTCTTCGCAGCAGGACGAGGCGGTTCATGACGGTGAAGGTCGTTGATACCCATCACGTTAAAGATCAAAACAGAGTGATGCGCCACCAAGAAGCGGCCAGACTCTGTCACGATGTTTGGATGAGGAATGCCTTTTTCATCACAAAGAGTTTGCAAAACAGACACGATGTCGTTCGCGTACTCCTGTTCAGAGTAGTTGATAGAGCTGTCAGAGTGGCCTGAGCCGTCGTAGTCAACACCGAGGCCGCCGCCCACGTCGATGTACTTAAGGCCTGCACCCATTTTGTGAAGTTCCGTATAGAAACGAGCGCCTTCTTTCAAAGAAGACTTGATTGATTGAATTTGTGGAACTTGAGAGCCGATGTGGTAATGAAGAAGTTCAAGGCAATCAAGCATGCCTTCTTTTTTCAAGAACTCAACGCCTTCAACGATCTCTGTTGCTGTTAAGCCGAACTTCGAGCGAGCGCCGGAAGAATCAACCCATTTACCTGCACCTTGAGTGTTCAATTTTGCGCGGAAACCGATTTTTGGACGAGCGTTGAATTTCTTCGCTACGTCGACGATCATTTTCAATTCTTCTTTACGGTCGACAACGATGATCGTGTTTCTTCCCAATTTTTGAGAAAGGATCGCTGTTTCGATGTATTCAGCATCTTTAAAGCCGTTGCAGATGATCAACGCGTTTTCCGTGTTCATCAAAGCAAGAACCACAAGAAGCTCTGGTTTGGAACCGGCTTCAAGGCCCATGTGGAAGCCTTTGCCGTATTTCACAAGCTCTTGAACAAGGTGGCGCTGTTGGTTCACCTTGATCGGGTAAACGCCACGGTAGCCACCTTTGTAGCCGTGATCTGCGAAAGCTTTTTGAAAGCAGTTATTCAAAAGCTCAACACGAGCTTTGATGATGTCAGGAAAGCGAATCATGATTGGAACGCGAATACCGCGGTCCAAAAGATCTTGGGTTAAATCAAACAAGTCCACTGACGGACCGTTTGCTCCCATTGGAGTAACGGAAACATTACCTGCTCCGTTGATTCTGAAATAACCGTTGCCCCAGTTGTTGATCCCATAAAGCTCAGCGCTTTTCTCAGGACTCCAATTAGACATCTCTTTTGGCCCTCGCAGTTAGGGGCCTTGAAAGGACCCCATGTTATTTGTTGGGGTCCTTTTCGGTAAAGAACCCAAAATTATTTAACGATCAAATTCAAAATTCTGCCAGCCTTATAAATCACCTTGTCGGGATTTTTTCCAGCCAAAACTGAGGAAACTGCAGAAACGGCTTTCGCCGCCGCCAACGCTTCGTCTTCGGAAGCTGTCGGGCTAATCTCGATCGTGCCGCGCATTTTTCCATTCACTTGCACGCCGATAGTTACAGTGTCATCAGCGACGAGGGTACTATCATATTTTGGCCATGGAGCCAAAGAGCAAAGTCCCTCTCCGCCCATTTTTTCCCACAATTCTTCCGCCAAGTGCGGAGCAAAAGGAGCCAAAATCTGAACGAGTGGTTTTAAGGCCATTTCCGAGCGGCATTCTGCCTTGTAAAGCTCGTTTACAAGGATCATCATCGCGCTGATCGCTGTGTTAAAGCTCATCGTCTCGATGTCTTCTGTGACTTTTTTAATCGTTTTATGAACTAATTTCTGAACCTCTGCCGGAGCCGCGTCTTTCGTTGCGATCGTTTGACCGTCGTCGTTCACCACAAGGCGAGAAATGCGGTCCAAGAAACGCTTCACGCCATCAATGCCCGTCGGAGCCCAAGGTTTGTCCTTGTCCACCGGACCCATGAAGCTGATAAAGGTTCTCATCGCATCGGCACCATGAGTTTTCGCAATGTCTTCCGGAGAAATCACGTTTCCACGAGATTTCGACATTTTTTCACCATCTGGTCCCAAGATCATTCCTTGGTGAAGCAACTTTTGGAAAGGCTCATCGTGAGTCACAAGGCCGCAGTCAAAAAGAACCTTCATCCAGAAGCGAGAGTAAAGTAAATGCCCTACGGTGTGCTCCGGTCCACCAACGTAAAGATCCACAGGCATCCAGTATTTTTCAGCGTCAGGACTGAACGGAGCTTTGTCGTTTTGAGGGTCAATGTAACGCAAGAAGTACCAGGAAGAGCCCGCCGCACCCGGCATCGTGTCTGTCTCGCGACGACCGCCGTTTTTGTACTGAACCCATTCGGCATTGCGAGCCAAAGGAGCTTCTCCAGAGTCAGAAGGTTCATAGTCTGCGACTTCAGGTAAAATCACCGGAAGCTCATTCACAGGGACTCCGCGCGAGCCATCAGCGTAGTGAACAATCGGGAACGGTTCGCCCCAGTAACGTTGACGGCTGAACAACCAGTCACGCAACTTGTACTGAACTTCGCGCACGCCCAACTTGTGGCTTTCCAAATGAGAAAGCATTTTTTTGATCGCATCAGACTTAGAAAGACCGTTTAAGAAATCAGAATTAACTAAAGTGCCTTCTCCTTCAAACGGAAGAGTGTCGCCACCTTCCAAAACACGTTTGATCGGAAGATGGAATTTCGTTGCAAATTCATGATCACGAGCATCGTGACCAGGAACCGCCATGATCGCACCAGTTCCATAATCCATCAAAACATAGTCCGCAATCCAAATAGGAATTTTATCGCCCGTGATTGGATGAATGGCGTGCGCGCCTGTGAAAACACCTGTTTTTTCAGTCGTCGCTTTACGTTCCACTTCTGATTTACGAGAAGTCGCTGTTACGTACTCTTCGACATTGCGGTGCTGTTCTTTCGTTGTGATTTTTTTCACAAGCTCATGCTCAGGAGCCATCACCATGAAAGTGACACCAAACAATGTATCAGGACGAGTAGTGAAGACCCCAAAAGTTTCAGGGTGACTATCCAACTTGAATGTCACACGTGCGCCTTCGCTTTTTCCAATCCAGTTGCGTTGCGCTTCTTTTGTTCTTTCTGGCCAGTCGACTTTATCAAGATCATTCAACAAGCGCTCAGCATAGTCTGTGATCTTAAGCATCCACTGTTTCATCGGAACACGAATAACGGGATGACCACCACGCTCTGATTTTCCGTCGATGACTTCATCGTTCGCCAAAACCGTTTTCAAAGCTGGGCACCAGTTCACAGGAACTTCTTTTTGATAAGCAAGGCCCTGTTCATAAAGTTTTAAGAAAATAAATTGAGTCCACTTGTAGTAGCTAGGTTCACAAGTAGAGATCTCACGACTCCAGTCGAAACTAAAACCAAAAGATTTTAAAGTTTTACGGAAACTCTCAATAGCTTTTTGAGTCGTGATCGCAGGATGAATGCCTGTTTGAATCGCATACTGCTCTGCAGGCAAACCAAAAGCATCATATCCCATCGGATGAAGAACATTGAACCCCTTCGCACGCTTGTAGCGAGAAACAATATCGCCGGGAGTGTAAGAAGCCATATGCCCAATATGAAGTCCCGAACCAGAAGGATACGGAAACATGTCGAGAGCATAATACTTCGGCTTAGAACTATTCGTCTCAGCATGAAACGCCTTTTTCTCTTCCCACTTCTGCTGCCATTTCGCTTCAATCTCGGTGAAGTTCAAACTCATAAATTCATCCTTACTAAAACAAGAAAAACACTTCCTACTTGAATATCGAAAAAGCAATACAAGTGCAATTTATTAGCGCTCAAACAATACTAACGCACACAAATATTCTCCTAAAAATTTCCCACCAAAAACTCCTTTAGCTAGGAGGCACCCACGAAAGCCTTCCGCCGGTGGTTTTCAAATTTTTAAGGAAGTCTCTAATCTAAACGTTTTGTTCGACCAAACTGTGTCGCATTGAGGGTTGGGAAATACAGTTCTGACGCGAGTTCCGCAGCGAGCCCAAGGTCTAAGTCATGTCAACCAAAGTCGAAACGAGCGAGGACTGTCCGAAGCGACAGAACTGTATTTCCCAGCCCTCAAAGCGGTCCCAGGCCTTAGGTCGAAGACCAGACTCGTCGATAGATTAGAAAAGGCCCTAAACAATTAGAGCAAATTAACCGAAGAGAAGAGCTGAAGTTACACTGGTATGTAGTATGAGTTTTGATGGTATGAAACAACCCAAGAGTCGCCGTATTCTAGTAATCGACGACGATAAAGACAGCTTAGAGATTCTTTTAGAACCTCTAAGATGGGAAGGCTATGATGCTCGTGGGGTCACTTCGGATACCGAAGCCCACAAGTTGATCGAGTCATGGATTCCTCATGTCGTTATTTTGGATTGGATGGCGCCGTCGATGGCTGGACTTAAAGTTCTCAGAGCCGTGCGTGAGCGTCTTTCTCACGTGTCTTGCGTCTTCGTGTCAGAAAACTCCAGCACCGAGGCGATTATTGAAGCCCTGGATGCCGGAGCTGACGACTACATCGTAAAACCTTTTGTTCCTCTTGAATTATTAGCACGCATCCGTACGCAATTGCGCATCCGCGATTTGCACGAACAACTTCTTTTTGCCAATGAAAAATTAAAAGAGCTCGTGGATACCGATGACCTCACAGGTCTTTATAACATGCGCTCATTGTATCAACGTCTGGACTTTGAGATGGAACGTGGACGTCGATTCCATCGTGACGTTTGCGTCGTGATGATGGACATGGACTATTTTAAAACCGTGAATGACGGGCATGATCATCTTTTTGGAAGTTACGTGCTTTCGGAAGTGGGAAAAATCATTCGTGCGAACACGCGCAACGTCGATATTCCAGCACGCTATGGTGGAGATGAATTCTTGGTGGTTTTGACGGAAACGAATCACGAAGGTGCAACGTACTTCTGTGAACGTCTGCGTGAAAACATCCAAAAAACGACTTTCAAAAATGGCGATGATTCGATCAAGCTGACAGCCTCTGTGGGATTCGCGATCACAATTCCGGGCGAGAATATCAGTGCCCGCGAACTTGTGCGCCGTGCGGACCATGCACTTTACGAAGCAAAACGCGGTGGCCGTAATCAGGTTGCGTACTATAAACCCGAAGTCGCTCCTGTTGTTGATTTGAAGTCAGCTCAGCAAAAACGCCGAAAAGCAGCAGGTTAATTATTGACGAACCGAGGGTGATCGTCGAAAACCCTTTATATGGCAAACTACGTGACATCTTCAGATACCATTCGCAATCGTGCCGCGTGGATTTCAGCGCTGGCAAGTTTCACTATTTTTGGTTTGAAGCTGGGAGCCTATAAAATCACAGGATCAACCGCAGTCCTTTCCGATGCGCTTGAAAGTATCGTGAATGTGATCGCTTCTTTGGTGGCTTTGTTTGTCATTCGTTTTGCATCTCAACCTGCCGATCACGAACATCCTTATGGACACGGAAAAGCAGAATCATTTTCTTCCGCATTTGAAGGCGGGATGATTTTCTTCGCGGCCATCATGATTATTGGCGAGGCGGTCAAAGCTTTAATCAATCACGAGCCTACTCAGCAACTGGAAATGGGTTTGTTGATTGTTGGGGGAGCGGCTTTGGTCAATCTGGCTTTAGGATTGTATCTCAAACGTGTAGGTAAGACTCATCACTCTGAAGCATTAAGAGCTAGCGGTGCGCATGTTATTTCTGACGTTCTCACCACAGCAGGAGTCATGGTGGGCTTGGGACTTGTGATGCTCACAGGGCTTCAGTGGCTCGATCCCGTGGTGGCGATTCTTGTCGGTCTTCAGTTGGCGTATTCAGGATACACCATCGTTCGTTCGTCTTTGGGAATCTTAATGGATGAACAAGATGAGGATATCTTAGAAAATTTGGCGGAAGCTTTAAGAAAGAATCGCGTACCGGGCATCATTGACATTCATCACCTAAGAACAATTCGTTCGGGTCGTTTTCATCATGTGGATGCGCACATGGTGGTGCCTGAATATTGGGATGTAACTCATGCTCACGAAGTGACTCATGCGTTTGAAAACCGAGTGGTTGCCGACTATGATTTTGATGGAGAGTTGGCTTTTCATCTCGACCCCTGTAAAAAATCCTACTGTTCAGCTTGTGACGTCGAAAATTGCCCTATCCGTTTGCAGCCCTTTAAGGAAGGTCATCCTTTCACGGTGAAAAGCTTGACCGGCGGGCCGCACCCGACTAATCAGGTGGCCTATGACAAGTCCGGTTCCTCGCAGAAGAATTAATATTACGAAAGACCTACCTAAACAAAATGCTTACACGTTGGCATTGAACGGTGAGTATTCTCACGTTGCATTCGATGAGCTTCGTGCTCCCAACAACAAAGGCAAATGGCGTTCAGATGTTTTTAAAGCAGATAGCGCTTTGCCGATGGATGTGGAAGTGGGAACGGGCAACGGAACTTATTTTGCGCATCACGCACAAACTCATGCAAATCGTTTGCTTGTGGGATTGGAGCTTAAGTACAAGCCTTTGATTCAAACAATCCGTCGTGCTGTAACGGCAGGCTGCAAGAACGCCGCGATTGCGCGTTTTCACGCTTTCAACATCGACGAGCTTTTTAACGAAGGTGAAATCGACAACGTTTACATTCATTTCCCGGATCCATGGACGTCGCCGAAGAAACCTAAAAATCGTTTCGTGTGTAAGCAGAATTTAGATGTTTTGCATCGCTTGCAAAAGCCAGGTTCTTTTATCAACTTCAAGACAGATTCTTTGGATTATTTCTTGTGGGCGATGGATGAAATCCGCGAATCCAAGTACAAAATTATTTTTGAGACGCAGGATTTGCACAATTCAGAAATGAAAGCACAAAACTTTGAAACGGCTTTCGAAAAGATCTTTATGCGCGAAGGCATTAAGATCAACATGGTCCGTTTGCAAAAAGTGTAATTCTATTATGGCAAAGCGGTCTGCTTTGCCATTTCCTCGATAAATTTTCTTCCAGATTCTGACAAATGAGTGAAACGAACACCGTAGCGGATGTAAATGCTGTCCGAGCCGGGGAGTTTTACTTTACGCACGGAAACCACAATGCCGCGGGCATCGGATTTATTATCCGTGAGAGTTTCCTGGAATTTTAAATGCAGATTTTCATTTAAATCACATTTGGCAGAGCGAACAATGAATGCCATGCCGGTTCTTGAAATGTCCGGGCAGAAAACCTGGAAACCGCCGTTTTTCCCAATGGAGACAAAAACTTTTCCGCAAGCAAAGCGCGGTGATTTTCTGCGAATATGGACATCAGGAAGTTTTTCATCTGAAATCTTTTTGTAATTCTCTAAAGACTTCGGAGAAAACTCTTCCCAATCGATGATTTTTTGCCAAGGACCGTGCGGTGTTTTTGAAAGAAGACTTTGCTCTGTCAGTTTTTGCGAGTGAATCAAAGACAACACTTCCAAGTATTTCAAACGCTGACTGGAGCGTTCTTTTTCATACCAATAAACGGGTGTGAGAATCGGAAAATTCTCTGGAGTCACGAAGGAAGACGCTTGAGTTTCTTCACTCAAATCATCCGAGATCAAGCCCACCGCGAAGTGGCCTTCTTGTTCTTTGTTGTTTTGTGCTTCAGAAGGGCCTTCTAAATCTGAAAAATCCGGATGTTGAATAAGCATCATCCATTCATTCGTTTGATTGTTAAGAATCATGTCGAACAAACTGATTTTTCCAGAGCGAACTCCAGAAAGAATGTCCTTTTCAGAGAGAGGACCCAGTTTTAATTTTCCCGTCGTAAGATAATAGCCAGCCACGGCGAACCATCCTTGTCATACGTTCCGAGTGTGGTCATACCAAATATTTCACTTTCTCTTCGGCATTTTTGGTCCTGTTCTTAAGGATTCCGGGACAAGGTCCAGCGTTAAATTGCAGCCGTAAGAAAAACAAGCAACGGGTTTATAATAAGCGACATCGGGAGGTGAATATGAAAACCTTTCTCTTTATTTTCATTCTGAGTTTCGGTGCTTCTGCGGCGATTCCACCGGGACGAGACAACCCCGAATTTATTGCACCGAATGAATCCTTAACAGTATTACGAGGCTCCACAACTTTATGTACGAGCGAAAGTCCTATGGGAGGACATCGAGGTCTTTCTTTTATTCAGTTAGGAAAAGGAAAGTGCCCACCACGCATCTCAACTCCAGTGGGTTGGGATCGCCCCGAAGAAGACCCGACATCGCCAGGAATTCCTTTTAAGGGCCGTGGTCTTTGATCTACCAGTAAGTCGCATCCACCGTGACATCGCCAAAGACTTCGGTTTGGCAACTAATGCGCATGCCCGATGGAATATTATTGGTTTCCTTGAGGAAAACTTCCGTCTCGTTCTCTCCCGATAAGTTTTCTCCACCCTCTACGATGATGATTTTGCATTTAGCGCAAACGCCATCGCCGTCACAGCTTGAAGCAACAGGAAGGCCTGCATCAAGCAGAGACTTCATCAGGTTTGCACCGTGGGAAACCTCATAGGGTGGTCGATTCTTTTTAAACGAAATAAAAGGCATGGCTCATTGTAGCTGACGCAGTCCAAAACGTGCAAAGAACTAATGAAAACAACTTTGTTTGTTGATAGCCTAGGGGCGTAAATATTGCCTATTTTGTGAGGAAATCTATGACACAAGATCAAAAAGTAGAAAACGTTATCATCATCGGTTCTGGCCCTGCAGGTCTGACATCTGCAGTTTACACTTCTCGCGCGAACCTTGAGCCGCTCATGATCGAAGGTGAAGAAGCCGGCGGTCAGTTGATGACCACAACAGAAGTTGAAAACTTCCCTGGCTTTGAACACGGAATCACAGGACCTGATTTGATCACTGTGATGAGAAAACAAGCCGAGAGATTTGGAACCCGCTTCCTCACTCGCAACGTGACGAAAGTGGATTTCTCTCAACGTCCTTTCAAAATTTGGGTGGGCGACAAATTGCATTTGGCCAAAGCCGTGATCATTTCAACAGGTGCGAGTGCAAAATACTTGGGTCTTCCTTCTGAGAAACAATACGCGAACCGCGGTGTTTCTGCGTGTGCGACTTGTGATGGCGCTTTCTTCCGCAATCAAGAAATCGGCGTTGTCGGTGGCGGTGATACAGCGATGGAAGAAGCTCAATTCCTGACTCGTTTTGCTTCGAAAGTTTACTTGCTGCACAGACGCGACCATTTCCGCGCTTCTAAAATCATGGCAGAGCGTGTGATGAAAAATCCAAAAATTGAAATCTTGTGGAATACCGAAGTGGCTGAAGTTTTGGGTGACGGTAAGAGCATGACAGGTGCCAAAATCAAAAGCACGGTCACTGGAGCTGTCAAAGAACTTCCCATCACGGGCTTATTCCTAGCCATTGGACATAAGCCTAATACGGACCTGTTTAAAGGAATGTTGGATATGAATGAGACAGGCTATTTGGTAACTCAACCAAATACCACTTATACTAATATTCCAGGTGTCTTTGCGGCGGGAGACGTGCAAGATCATGTATATCGTCAAGCGATCACAGCGGCGGGTACAGGTTGCATGGCAGCCATTGATGCTGAAAGATGGCTTGAGGCTCAAGCTTCTCACTAAGGAACGTATGAAGGATAAAAAGATCAACACCAAGGATTTAATCGAGAAGATCGAAAAGATGACGAAGGCGCGCATCGCGAGCCAAGACGTGGTCTCTTTAGATTCTTTTCGTGAAGCAAAAAAGAAACTCGATCCCAAAGTTATTCTGGTCATTGAAGATGACGAGACAATGCGTTTGGCGATGAAGAGAATCCTTGAAAGCGAAGGTTATGTGACGAAGCTCGCAGCAGACGGCACGGAACTTTCAACAGCTTTGGATGATCATCCGGTGGATCTTATTTTGATGGACGTTGGCCTTCCTTGGGTGAACGGTTTTGAACTTGCGCAGCTTTTAAAAGATCACAAAGACCTTAAGAAAATTCCGTTGGTTTTCGTTTCTGGAAAAGCATCCGAAGACGACATGAAAAAGGCGTTCGAGATTGGGGCCGATGACTATATCAAAAAACCTTTCGACGTTGAAAAGCTTAAGAAGACAGTTCACACACTTTTAAAGTTGAACGAATAATTAGGTCTCCATTTAATAAAGACTCAAAAGCCTTCGTGATTTCGCGAAGGCTTTTTTGTAGGAAGTCTTATGGACAAAGGTATTGTTCCATAATGAGATTCAAAAGTACTTCCATACTTTCCCAATAATTTACAAAGAAAATAGTGAGCAGGAGGGTGTTTTACTGGTTAAAATAGAAGGCTCATGGCACGTCGAACACTGGTCGTTTTATTCTTAGTTCTTTTAGGAGCTGTTTTTGCTCTTGTCCTTTCTAACAAAGGCGAGACACCAGAGTTCCATGCAGTTTCTGAAAATCAGGAAGAAGCGCAATCTTCTAAAACTCCGGCCCCTGAAAATTCCCCGGCAGCAACAACGCAAGTCACGGAAGTGGCTTCTTCAGAACAACCTCAGGGGATGCCAGCGCGTGAAAAGATCCGTGATCTTAAATCCATTCGCGGTGCTAAAACCATCAATACGAAAAATGCAAATCTTGAAGAAGTCGGTTTGTTTGCAGATTCACGCTGGAAGCTTTGGAATGGCGTGAGTGCAGTTTCAAAATCGGCGGGTAGAAAGCCTCAAGGAAATATCCTCGGTGAGGTGAACGGTTATTATCTCGTGGAAGAAGAAGCTGCAGTTAACGATTTCAAAAATTTCTCATCAGCACATCCTTTGGTTGTGATGGATTCCCGCTTGGATGAAGTGGGTGTCGTGACAGGAGTCTTCACCGTCACTCTTAAAGAAGGTGTTTCACCGGATATTTTAACTCAAGCATCGGGCTTAAAAGTTTTAAATTCGTTTCCCAATATTCGTACATATTTCGTGACGTCTTCTCAGGAGCCTTTTGATTTGCAGTCTTTTCAAGACGCTCTCAAAGGTGAGGCCTCTGTTGAGGAAGTTAAAATGGAAGTGTTGAGTCGTCAGTATGAGAAGAATTAGTAAAAAGGCTCAAGCTTTATGTGTGTTGTTTGTGGTGAGTCTCACCACAGGGGTCTTCTTCACGAACTGTGCGGAAAACGGATTTAAAGTTTCAGGCGATCCTAAGACGGCCGATCCGTTTTTAGATATGGCTTGGCATATCAGCAACACCGCCCAGAAAGTTTTTTCAGCGGATTCAGGTGAATCAGGAAATGATTTAAACCTTCTACAAACGTGGCTCAGTGGTATCAGCGGTAAAGGAATTAAGATTTTAATTTCTGATGATGGCGTAGAAGACACGCATGAAGATTTGAAAGCGAATTATCTTTATACGGGTGTTTCGAAAGATTATACAAAGAGCTCTCCGTATCTTGCGAGTTCTTCTCCACCGAAAGCCACTGATGACAACCATGGGACGGCGGTGGCGGGTCTTGCTGCAGCGGCGGCCGCGAATGGCAAAGGTAGTAAAGGTGTTGCGTTTGAAGCGTCTTTGGTTTCCGCAAATTTCTTGTCCTCTGCAGTAACCCAAACAGAACCCACCTTGGTGGACCAAGCCGGTGGAGCTTTTGATATTTTCAGTATGAGCTGGGGATCGGCACAAAACAGTTTGATCACTCCAGTGGCGTCATTTCAGTCACAAATGCGTTCGGGAGCTTTGAGTGGTCGTTCTGGAAAAGGGGCGATCTATGTTAAGTCTGCGGGCAATGACTTTATGGTTTATTGCAAAGGTTCGACGTCTGAATACTGCACGGGGAACGCCAATTTCGATTCGGACAATAGCACGCCTTATACAATTTTAACGGCGGCGTTGAATGCATCTGGTTATGCTGCAAGTTACTCTTCGCCAGGATCTAACGTGTGGATTTCTTCTTTCGGCGGAGAATTTGGCGACGACTCGCCTGCGATGATCACAACGGATCGCATGGGATGTACAAAAGGTTTTTCAACTTCAACGATTTCAGGAAAGTTAGAGTTTGAACGTGGAGGGTTGGGAAACACCAATTGCAATTACACGGCGACATTCAACGGAACTTCCGCAGCAGCACCAGTGTTGAGTGGCTCTATTGCTCTTTTGCTACAAGCCAATCCAAACTTAAGCTGGCGTGATGTAAAATATATTTTGGCAAAAACGGCGGTTCCAGTTCATTACACGACGTCAGGTTCTATTGCTCATCCCAAGCCGTCAGAGCCCATTCCGTCTGGCGCTGTGTGGGAACAAGTCTGGGTGCAAAACGGAGCCGGTTTTAAATTTCACAACTGGTATGGTTTTGGCCGAGTGAATGTGGATGCCGCTGTGGCGATGGCGAGGTCTTATACATCTCCGTTTAACGCTTACGTTGAAACAAACTGGGTGGATGATCGAAGCGGGTTGAACCTAGGTATTCCGGATAACAGTGCCACAGGTGCTTCAGACACCATGTTTGTAAATACGAATATCAAAATTGAATCTGTGCAGCTTCGCGTGTGGGTGACACACACAAATATTGCAAATCTGGCGCTGGAACTGACGTCACCAAGCGGTACAAAAAGTATTGTGATTAACATGAACAATGCCCTTCGCAATGTTGCGAATTATCAGGGCGAAGTTTTCTTAACGAATGCCTTTTATCGAGAGAATTCTCAAGGCAATTGGACTGTGAAAGTCATCGACGGTACGGCCACCCATACAGGAACGCTCACTAGGTGGTCTTTAAATTTCACCGGAAGCAATTAATTCCCGACAAACATTGAAGAGATACAACGAGTTTCATAGTTTCCAGAATAAAAGGTCGTACTGCCGACTCTTGTGAAAACTTTTGTTGTTGGATTGTAGCTGAACTTTTCAATGTTATAGGGCGCGTTTCCTGTCGTCAGATTCGTAGAAACAGTGCTGCCAGTGGCGACATACAGATATCCTTTAGCTTCATCGTAAGTCATCGCAGAGGCGCCGTAGATGACGCTAGGATTTTCAAAACCATTCACGGGATCGCTGATGATATTGGAAGTCGCAGCATCGTCGATAGCATAAGAATACAAAGAGTTTTGCAAAGCCGCATTGGTTCCAGCGTAAGAGACCACCATACGTTTAAACGCACTCATATAAGCAGAAGCCGTCGGATAAGCCGTTGCACCCACTGTGGATTGATCATCAAGGCATCCTGAAGTGCCATTCCATCCTGTCGCACCATTGATCACGCCAAGGCGGTTGTTGGTTGCTGAAGATGCATTTTGTGAATGTGTATAGACGATATTGTATCCAGCCGTATTTGTTGTCGTCGGATAAGTGAGAAGAGAAGTGATATTCACAGCCGACGCTGAACAAGCTCCACCAGGGCTTTGCACCCAGGCATTTGTTCCAGTGCCTGCTTGGCGACCTTTACCTGCATCCAGTTTTTCAATCGCCGTTGTGCGACTGATAAGAAATCCGTCAGCAACACTCATCACAAATTTCGCAGCTGACTGAAGCGCACCAATCGGAGCTGTTGTTGAGGTGTTGTTATAGAAAGTCGTTCTTGCTCCATCGAGTTTTTTCTCGATAAGTTCAATTCGTCTTTGTCCTGTGTGCTCTAACAGGACCATCATATGTGTGTCGTCATAATTAGAAATGCTCACCGGAGTTGTGCCTGTCGCCTCTGTGGCCTTTGTAAAATCAGCGACACGGCCTTCGTAAGCACCGGTCTCAAGGTTGACCTTAAAGATCACGTTGGATGCTGTGGAAGAAGTGTAAGTTGTGTTCCCTGTGCCGGAGTAGCAAAGTCCCGAAGCTACGTAAAGGTAGCGTGTGGATTGAGAGGACACAGTGTCTTCTTCAGGAACGGGCGGCTGACATGCAGAAATAAATGCTGTGAGAGATCCTAAGAGAACGAAGTACTTCGCTGTACTCATATTGTTTTCTCCTTAACGTGCTTCAAAATAAGATATCGGAGCGATGTTAAGGATTCTTGATTTACAGTTTGGAAATCTAGACTAAGACTAGCCGGCGCTTCGGCGCACTTGATCTTGGTAAGCGACGTACGCTTTCAAAAGTGCGTCTAGACGTAGAGTCATGGCAACGTCTTGCTCGATGAACATCAGGCGGCGCGGATCGGTCATGTCGCCGACGATCTTCGCTCTGAAAAGCAGACGCGCTTTCGATGGATCGGCTTCAAAAGGATTCACGATGATCAAGTCAAAAGGCTTGTTTAAAAAGTCTCGAGGGATTTCGTCTTCAAGCATGGTTCCGCTTAAAGAAATATTTTTTGAATGCGTGCGGAAAGAACGAATCTTAGAAACCAGAACGACTTCAATTTTGAAGTTGTGACGTGGATCGCGGCGACGGTCGGCTCCACTTGGTTCTTCTTTCGGAGCAGCCTCAGATGATTTTTTCTTCGTGGCTTCCGGTTTTACTTTTTTGATTTTCGAAAGATCCAGCTCGTCGCCGTTAAAATCCTTCACATGATAACCACCGATTTCTTGATGTTTGATCGGTGCATCGCCCACAACGACTTGCGTGTAAGGACTGTCCGGATTGTTAGTTGCAGGAGCATTTTGTGTCGCTGTCAAAGTGTCTTGAGGAAGACCGCTTGGCTCCATCGGTTTTGGCGGTTGAGCCATCACGAAATATTTTTGATCGGATTCCAGGAATTCGCGAACGCAAACCCATTCTTCCCAACCCGGAGTCCAAAGAAAGTATTTCCCGGGATTTTTATCAGCCAGAGAAAGCAAGGCGACCTGAGCTTGAACGACAGACATAGGTTTCGTCTGCGTTTTTGTCTCAGCATCGTAGATAATCCAAACTTTTCCCTGTGTTTTCATAGACTCCCCAAGCAACACATGTCTTAGGGGAGTTATCGGAAAAAAGAGGTAACTTCTTT
Source organism: Bdellovibrio sp. BCCA (assembly GCF_037996825.1). NCBI lineage: Bacteria > Pseudomonadati > Bdellovibrionota > Bdellovibrionia > Bdellovibrionales > Pseudobdellovibrionaceae > Bdellovibrio > Bdellovibrio sp. BCCA. The sequence continues at coordinate 366,390 of NZ_JBBNAC010000001.1, forward strand.
ACACTCGAATGCAGGCTGCGATGTGGTCTTTGGATTTTTCTTCCAAAGGCGGGACGATCGTCTTGCACTCTTCAATCGCCATAGGGCAACGAGGGTGGAAGTGGCAACCTGTCGGAGGATTGATTGGTGAAGGAACGTCGCCAGTCAAAATGATACGCTCGTCTTTACGGCGAGGATCTGGAACTGGGATCGCCGACATCAGGGCTTTCGTATAGGGATGTTTCGGATTGCGGTAAAGCTCTTCCGCCTCCGCCATCTCAACGATTTTACCCAAGTACATCACCGCCACTTTAGTTGAAACGTGTTCAACGACTTTTAAGTCATGGGCGATAAAGATGTAAGTCAGACCCAACTTTTGTTGGAGCTCCATCAACAAATTAATAACCTGAGCTTGGATAGAAACGTCCAAAGCAGAAACAGGTTCGTCACATACAATCAACTCTGGGTTCACGGCCAAAGCGCGCGCGATACCTACACGTTGACGTTGGCCACCTGAAAACTCATGCGGATAACGATTCAAGTGTTCACGGCGAAGTCCCACAAGGTCGATCAATTCATGAATACGATCTTGGCGATCTTTCGCCGAGCGATGAAGATTGTGAATGATAAGAGGCTCTTCAAGAATTGAACCGATAGTCATGCGCGGATTCAAAGAGGCAAACGGATCTTGGAAGATGATTTGCATTTTTTTACGCATGTCACGAAGCTCTTCGCCTTGGATGTGCGTGATGTCTTTGCCGTTGTAAATAATATTTCCGGAAGTCGTATCGTGAAGACGAATCAAGCAACGACCTAAAGTGGATTTACCGCAACCGGACTCACCCACAAGGCCCAAAGTTTCACCTTTGTTCAATTCGAAAGACACACCTTGAACTGCCTTAACAGCAGCCACTTCACGGCTGAAAACTCCACCGTAAATAGGAAAGCTCTTCGTAACGTTTTCGACTTTCAAAAGAGGAGTGCTCATTATTTTTGTACCTCTTCACTCAACGGGTGATAGCAAGCCACTTTGTGAAGACCGCGAAGATTTTCAAGGTTCGGGTAAGCAGCACGGCAGTCGTCTTGAGCATAAGGGCAACGATCGGCAAATCGGCAACCTTTAGGAAGGTTGTACAGACTTGGAACCATGCCTTTGATAGTTTTAAGCTCTTCAAGCTTGTGACCTGTTTCAAAGTGTGGAATAGAATCCAAAAGACCTTTTGTGTACGGATGTTTTGGACGATAGAAAATATCTTCTACAGTTCCGAACTCAACAATACGGCCCGCATACATCACGGCAACTTCCTGGCACATCTCTGCGACGACGCCAAGGTCATGCGTAATCAAAATCATTCCCGCGCCGAAGTCTTTTTGCAACTTGCGCATCAAATCCAAAATCTGCGCTTGGATTGTTACGTCCAAAGCTGTTGTGGGCTCATCGGCAATCAAAAGTTCCGGATTGCAGCTGATCGCCATTGCGATCATCACACGCTGTCTCATGCCGCCCGAAAGTTGGTGCGGATATTCGTGGAAACGCTTTTCAGGAGCAGGGATACCTACTTTGCGAAGCATTTCAATCGCGCGCTCGCGAGCTTGCTGTTTGTTAAGATCTTTTTGGTGAAGCAAAATAGCTTCTTCGATCTGATCACCGATGGTGTAAACCGGATTCAAAGAAGTCATTGGCTCTTGGAAAATCATCGCGATTTCGTTACCGCGAATTTCTCTCATTTTATCATCGGACAGTTGGAGAAGGTCTTTGCCTTTGAAGAGAACCTTGCCGGATTGGATATTCCCAGGCTTTTGGATCAAACGCATCACCGAAAGAGACGTTACGGATTTGCCGCAACCAGATTCTCCAACGATTCCAAGAGTTTGGCCTTTTTTAACAGAGAAGCTTACGTCGTCAACAGCCGTAAAAGCGCCGTCGTCGGTTTTAAAGCCCGTTTTAAGATTTTGAACCTCTAAAAGAAGATCGCTCACCGGAGATCACCCCCATTTGAAACCCCATCTTATATAGTTCACGCCGCCCTGAGGCAAGTCCACAAAAGGGGAGCAGGTCCTTTTTTCTAGCGAATATGCGTCATCTTTTCTGAGAGAGTTTCTGAAGGAGTTCAGGAAGCTCTCGATAGTGACTCAAAACTCCTCGTGGCTCATATTTTTGAAGAAGTTCCATGGAAGTGTATCCGAATTCAATCGCAATTGACGGAACATCCGCGCGCAGAGCTGAAAGAACGTCAGGAACTCCGTCGCCAATCATAAAAGTATTCTCGGGAGTATGCCCCACAAGCTTCATCATCGTTTGTAGAGGCAAGGGACTGGGTTTGCGCTCTTCCAAGGTGTCGGCGCCAAAGACATTCATCCAAGGGAAGCGATCCAAGCCAAGATGTTTGAGAATCGCTTTAGCGGGTCTTTCATTTTTGTTGGTAATAATGGCCATCGGGCCCTGGTAACTTCCCAGGAAGTCTTCGACACCGGGAAAAATCTGAGTCCGATTGAACATCTCAGACTCATAAATACGAAGAAACTCCATTTCAAGTTCGGTGATTTGCGCAGGCTCGAGGTTGTCTCCCATAAAAAGATCGGCGATGAGTTTTTTAAGACCTTCACCAATATGAGAAATAATAATTTCGTCGCTCAGAATTTTTTTGCCGTGATTTTTCAGAGTACGGTTCACCGCCACAACGATATCCGGAGCCGAATCAATCAAAGTGCCATCGAGATCGAAAACAAGAAGTGGGTTCATAGGCCCCCATCTTGCCGTTTTTCATTTTATTGGACAATCTCTAAATCGACCGATTGCAAGAGCAGGTCCGAGGCTTCGTAGGTCTCGACTGTCACAGGGATGTCTTTCATAAGACCTGTGAGACTTTTGCAAGGGCCTATATTGATAAACCGAGTGACACCTTTTTCTTTTACAAGGCATTGAATCGCTTTGGACCACTGAACGGCTTGAGTGATGCAAAGTAAGAACTCCGCTTTAATCACATCAGGGTCTTCCAGGGCTTGCGCGCTCACGCTTGAAAAAACCGGCACGCGGGGAGTGTCAGTGTGCACCGTTGCAAATTCGCTGGCGACGGCCTGCACGTAAGGCAGAATGTAGCGCGAATGGACGGGATAGTTGAGAATATCAATAACGTTCCAATCTTTTTCTTTCGCTCGTTCTTCGACTTTTAAAAGGTCTTTGTAGCGGCCGCCAATATTCAAAAAGCGGGGAGTCAGGCAAGATACGTCGACACAGATTTCTTCAAACCATTGATAGTCGGCGGCGGTAAAGTTTTGCCCTCGCGGCGCAAGCACTCCGATATTTCGTCCGATCTTATCAATGCCATCGATTTTTTGTGTGAACCAGATGTGATTGTAGACCGCGTCTTCAAAGCTGTAGCACTCTGCAAATACGGCGCGTGCTAAATCACCCAATGAGCAACCCATCACCCAATGCGGATCGCCGATTTGTTTTCTTAAGCGAAGGGCCACGCCGACTTGAATGCAACAAATAGCGACGGCGGCAAGACTGATATTTTTTAATGCATAGATTTCTTCGGCAGGAAGATTGAGAAATTCTTTGAAGCTGATGTGTTGGCCGAAGCGTTCGGCGATCACTTTTTCAGCTCTTGCGAAGTGTTCTTGCACTTCAGGAAGGTGAGTAAAACGATTTCGATCTACCTTTCTAAGTAAGGCATTAAGTCCGGGAAAAATAAAAGCAATCATCAATTCAACTCCAGTGTGGCGGATTCTGTGTTTACAGATAACATTTGCGGAACCGAGTGGAAGGTGTGTCGATAAGGTGGAGCAAAATCAGGTTTTTCATCTAATTGAAAAATAAGATCCAACGCTTCTTTGCAGGCGCTTTCAAACAGATCTTCTTCTAGTTGACGGACCCATTTGAGCGCTTCAGGATTCAGAATATTTCTTTCGATCAAGGACGTATGAACCATGTGCGTATGCTCCGTTTCGTCGATCAAGATTCCTGAAATTGTGTGGGCTACGCCGACGTCGTCAGTCCATTTCATGATTTCCGTGTAGTGTTTAAAGACTCTCATCTCAAGCCCCCAAGCTCCGTAAAGATAAATACTGTGGGGATCTTTGAATCTCTTCATGATGGAGCTAAAGAAAAGAACCAAGTACTTTTCCAGCAAATGTCCCATCGCCAGCTCGGCTTCTTTGTAAGGACATTTAGCCAACCAAGAACGACGTTGTAAGAGGACACTTCGTTGTAGAAGTTTTGCATGGCGTAGTTCGTCTTCAACGTGCGCTGGCATTTCTTGAGGTAAAGGCAGGTTGCGGATTTTAAAAATACGCTGCATGTGCCGAGACGCGATCTCTTCACTTTTTCCTAAAACATGAATCCATGCGCAGGTGGCCCAGGGACGCTCTCCTAACATCCATGCCAGACGAGTACTGGCTTTGCTTGAAGGTAAAAAGAAAGCATCCCGATTTTGAAAGCGCGAGACGATTTCGGTCATGCGCTCAACCATGATCTGACACATTTCTTTTTCGATGATCTGAAGTTCACTTAAAGACAGTCGCCCGTTTTGGGGGAGTTGTTGCCAAAACTTTTTTCCGAGTTGAATGTGTCCGACTTCGTCATCCAATATACTCTGCATGGCTTCGCGGATCTGGATGTCTTTAGTTCCTTGGATGTAAGCGGAATAAATTTGAAATGGAAACTGTTCAATGATGATGGCACCGTGAACGTAAGCGACAAAACGGGATCGCGCCGTTGTTAAAATAGTTGTAGCGAAATAACCTTTGATAAAAGATTCGGCGATTGCACACAGGCGCTGACTAAGATTTAAATAATCTTCGTTGATGGCTTCCTGAAAAGGACGGATTTTTAAAATGGTGTCGCGATGGCGGGACTCATCAGCGGCGTGAGTTTTAATTTCGCTAATGTGTTCTTGCGGCGTGGACTTTGTGATATTTCCCAAAATCTGTTCTGCCGCCAGATGTTCTAAGTGTGCCAAGGCCGTCAACCATGCAGATTCCATTTGTGGTTCACGTGTGACGAGCTCGATTAAAACTTGGATGGACTTCGTAAAATTTTTCATTTTATTCGATAATCTCAAAGTCAACACGACGATCACGGGCATTCTGTGCGGCGGAGGCCATGGTGTTGTTGTTCACAGGGCCTTTGCCGACGGCCTCCAGTTTTTCTTCCGAAACTCCGCGCGAGATCAGGTAATTGCGAACAGTGTCGGCGCGCCTTTGAGAGAGCTGCTGATTGCGTTCCGCATCTCCTGTGGGGTCTGTGAGACCTTCAATGCGAATTCGTCCAAAGGAGTCTTCTGTTTTTTTGATTTCATTGGCAATTTCATCTAAAGCTCTGCGGCTTGACGGAGACAGCTCTGTACTTGCGACGTTAAAACGAATGTTCTGTGAAAGAGTGATGAACTTCGTGTTCTTGCGTAAATCCGAAGAAGCGCCCGACAACGGAGTGGTGCGAGTGCGTGGAGCTGGCTGCTGTGGTTTCGCAGAAGTGACGTACTCCCTCTTGATTTCTTTGGAAGCACAAGCACCAAGAGCCAATGTCAAAATCAGAACGGTTGTGAATTTCATAAAAGCCTCCTCAGAAACGGAGTTTAAGCTGTTAGACAAAATTAAACTGTGAAGGGAAAGCAGCATCAAATTAACTTCCTGTTAACTTCAATGGAAAACTATGAGACCATGAATCATGCGTGAAACAGTGCTAACAAACAGAGAAGTCTATATGGGTTCTCTTCTTCTTGAAGAGAATGAATGCAAACAGCAATCGCGAAAATTCGCGGAAGAGTTGGGCTTGGCCCGCATTAGTATTTCTCCGGCAGAGGCGCAACTGATCAAAACTCTGGTGCGTTTGCATGGTGCAAAGAAGTTTGTGGAGATCGGAACGCTCACAGGCTTATCTGCGCAGTACCTTTTTGAAGCCCTTCCCGAAGGGGGCGAGCTTTGGACCTTGGAAAAAGAGCCGAAGCACGGCGATATGGCTTCGCAAGTATTTAATAAACTAGATCAGACGAAAAAGAAAATTCATTTGGTTTTAGGTGATGCCCGTGAAGAGCTGACAAAGCTTTCTACGCAAGGGCCCTTTGATGGTGTTTTCATTGATGGCAACAAGGCTGCTTATTTTGATTATTTGTCCTGGGCTGAAAGCAATTTGCGCCCGGGCGGTTTGATTCTGGCCGATAATATTTTCTTAAGCGGTTCTGTTTGGGGAGATACGGCCCTGCAGCGTTTTTCAGAAAAACAAATAAAGATCATGCAAGAATTCAACGAACGTCTTTCAGATCCGGCGCTTTTTGAAGCGGCCATCGTACCAAGTTATGAAGGACTTTTTGTCGCGATCAAAAAATAATTAATCTTTGAATGGATCGTACCACAGTTCTTTTTCTTTGAATGGGACGGTCGCAGGCAGATACGGATTTTCTAATTTAATAAGCTGGCGTTTTTTCAATTTTAGTTTTGCAAGATTTGCGGCGTAGTAGTTGTCGAAAATTTTCTGGTATTCACCGTTTTTTAGAAGAATTCGAAATCCTTCTTCCACGCGACGAGCCGTGACTTTACCCTCCGCAGAATTTTGAAACCAGAAATATGTCGGCAGCGGATAATAAATTAAAAATTTTTTTTCAATGGTAAGATGCGGATACAGTTTTTGAAATGTCTCGAGTTCTTTGTGGACTTCTGAGATACCACGAGGGAAGGCCAGATAGCGGCCGGTACTAAGATGTTTGAAAAGATCGTCATAGTAAATTTCCGTAAGAACTTTAAAACCGGCTTTTTCAAGAATCTTGATGTCGCCCCAGCCTTGTCCCTGTCCAAGGGGAACCTGTTTTAAATCTTCCAGTGAATTCCATTTATCAAAATGTTTTTGAAAAGAGTCTTTGATAAGAAAAACCCGATATCCCAAAAGGTTTCGATCGATAGGAATGCGGACGGGAATCAGAATTTTTTCCATCTGCTGATCTGTTTCGCGGATCATGACAGTTAGCGACGCATGTTTCTTTTGAATTTCCGAAATCTGCCGGTCTTCGGTCATAAAGACAGAGGCATGCATCTCGTAGGGGCCGTATTTTGCAGATGTTGTTTCAAGAATTTCGCGTAACACTTTCCAATGAAAGTCGTAGCGGGAGTCAGAACTGGACTCTGGTGCATGATAAATAAACTTCATGGTTGCCCATGTAGAAGAGCAAAAAAACACAAACAGGACACTCAAAGACGCCGCAAAAAACTTCATGGTTTTATTTTACAGGATGATCATAAAAATGCCAGCTATCTGTCTAAAAGAAAATAGAAGTGTAATGCTCAATCTTTTTTATAAGCTTCAATTTTCATTTCAATGGAATAGTCTTTGGAAGCTTCTTTCAAAGGAGCCAATTGCCATATCCATTCTTTGAGCTTTGTGAAGCCTTCGAAAGAAACAGGATACTCACCCGTATAGATGACTTCGCCTTTGGTGTCGCGGTAAATCACTTTTCGGTCTGCATAGACCAGCTTGCGTCCTTTGCAGTTTTTTAAGTTTTTAAGGTGCAATTCCGCAAAGGCAGTGCAGATCTGATCCTTTTCTTCCAAAGACAAAGATCTTTTGATTTTTCTTTCCACGGCTTCTATTGGAAGCAAAGCCAATTGTGAAAGAAGATTGCCTGAAATCACCAAATCCGCTTCGAAATAAAATAAATTTTGATCTTGAAGCTGTTGAAGAAGCTGGTGCAGTTCTTCAAGATTATTGATCTTGTCCAATTTTTCCAAACTTTTGGAAAGATCCTCGGTCACAAGTTTGAGATGGGAATTGCGTTTGGCTAAACGGTGATGTTTCAAAGGATGAACGACATCCACCAAAGTGATGTCTTCAAAATGCTCCGATAACAGGTGTAAGGGGATTTCGTGCAAGTGGGCACTTCCCAAAACCACCACTGATTTTTTTCGTGGAAGATCCTGAACAGTTTCTAAAAAAAGGTCCTGACAGTTTTTCAGATGCGGAAGCCAGGCTTTTTTACATCTTTCAAAGCGGTGCTGAAGTGCGATGGACGAATAAAGAAATCCATATTTCTTTGCCAGCGGAGTTGTCGGAGTAAGTAAAAAAACGAGCGCTTCACGAATCATTTCTTAGAAAATTAGCAAAAAAAGCTTTGGCCGTCACTTTTAAATCAAGGGCAGAACGCGGGCGGCGCGAATATTGATCAACTCTCCTACTTTTTCCACCTGACCTTGAATTTCCAGTAAAGACTTTCCATAAATCGCCAAACGGTCTTTTTGATAGACGTCAGGATGAATGACAATATTCATAAATCCAAACTCATCTTCCAAAGTAATAAAACACATTCCCTTGGCTGTCGGCGGTCTTTGAGTCACAGAAACCAGACCTGCCAAGCGCACCTTGGTTTTGTTTTTCATGCGCGGTAAATCGCCGGAATTAAAAAACGGCACATAGCGCTTGGAAATAAACTCCTGACTTTTGTTTTTTAAATAAGAACGCAGAACTGAAAGCGGATGGGAGTCCACGGAAAAACCTTTGCTATCGTATTCCCGACGTAAACGGTCCCAATTGGATTCAAAAGGCAAAAGGTCTGAGTCATTGTCTTCTTCATTTTCTAAATCAAACTGTTCTTTAGGATGTCCCCAAAGAAAACTCTCTTGATCCAGACTTAAACTTTCTAACTCCCAGATCAGTTCACGCACATTGGTGTTAAAACAATCAAAAGCTCCTGAAGCCGCTATTTTAATCAAAGCACTGCGCGGAAGCTCTGTGCGTTGAATGAAGTCAGCGACATTCAGAAAAGACCCGTGATTCTGGCGTGATTCTTCAATTCGACGGATCAAGGCTTCGGGAATTCCATACAAAGAACGAAGTCCCACACGCAGAGCATGTTCCTTGTTGCCTTTATCTTCTAAAGTGTAATCGTATTGCGAGTTTTGAATACATAAAGGACGAACTTCCACACCATGGCGCTGAGCTTCGGCAACCAGCGTGCGAGGAGCATAAAACCCCATCGGCTGACTGTTTAAAAGCCCGCAGGCAAAAACATCGGGATGTTTATTTTTAATGTAACAGCTTGCATAGGTCAAAAGCGCGAAACTCGCGGCATGGCTTTCAGGGAATCCGTAATTTGCAAAACCTTCGATGGTTTTATAAATCTGTTCACCGTATTCATAAGTAATGCCGTGTCTGGCAAAGCCATCCAAAATGCGTTTTTTAATTCCATCCATGGTGGATTGCTTTCTCCACGCTGAAGACATAATTCGACGAAGCTCATCAGCTTCACCCGGTGAAAAATCAGCCGCCGCAATCACCATCTTCATGACTTGCTCTTGGAAAATAGGAACGCCATGGGTTTTTTCCAAGATAGGTCTTAAGAGTTCATGCGCATAGGTGACTTTTTCTAAACCTTGGCGACGGCGCAAGTAAGGATGAACCATGCCCCCTTGTAAAGGACCAGGACGAACAAGCGCGACCTCAACAACAAGATCATAAAAGTTTTTGGGTTTCATTCGTGGCAGTGTTTGCATCTGCGCGCGTGATTCGATTTGGAAAACACCCACGGTGTCTGCTTTGCCGATCATCTCATAAGTCGATTCATCTTCAGGGGGCAGTGTTGCAAGGTTAAAGTTCAATCCTTTATGCTCCCGCAAAAGATCAAAACACTTACGCAAACATGTCAGCATTCCCAGACTTAAGACGTCAATCTTCATCAGTTTTAATAAAGCCACATCGTCTTTATTCCACTGAATCACATAGCGGCCATTCATCGTCGCTTTTTCAACCGGCACCATTTCGGTGATCGGATCCTGCGTGATTAAAAAACCGCCTGTGTGAATTCCTAAGTGACGGGGAAAGCCGCGCAGTTGATGAGCTAAATGCAAAAACATTTTCCATTGATCGTGAGGCAGACCAAAGCGATCCGCAGAGTCTGGCTCCAGCAAACGGCTGAAGCCATCGCGGCCCATGAATTTAATCATCTCGTTGATTTTCGCAAGAGGAATGCCAAAAACTTTCGCTGTCTCGCGAATTGCCATGCGTGAACGATAACGAACTACGGTGCACACCATGGCGGCATGACGTTCGTTGTACTTTTCGTAAATATGCTGAATGACTTCTTCACGACGATTGTGTTCAAAGTCGATATCAATATCCGGTGGCTCACGGCGCTCACGCGAAATAAATCTTTCAAAAAGCAAATCCACTTTTGTGGGATCAACAGACGTTAAGCCAATACAATAACAGACGACCGAATTCGCAGCAGAGCCACGTCCTTGATACAAAATATTTTTACTCGCGGCAAAATCGCAGATCTCTTTGAGAGTCAGAAAATAATCTTCGTACTCAAGCTCTTTAATAAGTTCGAGTTCATAATCGATCATTTTTCTGATTTTATCGGGAACACCCTCGGGGTAGCGCCATTTAGCACCTTGCCAAGCTAAATCCCTCAAATGCTCACTGGGTGTGAGTCCCGCGGGAAGATTCGAATTGGGATAGCGGTAACGAATTTCATCTAACGAAAACGTCACACGTGCGGCGATCTCCACAGTTTTTTCCACAAGGTCCAAACGGTCTTGCCATAAGAAAGAAAGATCTTCGAGACTCTTCAAACAACGTTCCGCATTTTGAATTAGTTTATTCTTAGCTTCTTGCAATGTTGTGTGATGCAAAATGCAAGTTAACACATCAAAGAGTTCTTTTCTTTCTGGCACGTGCATAAAAGGGCGTTGCGTGACAAAAAGGCGTGCTTGATATTTTTCTTCCAACTCAAAAGCATGTTTGCAGAATTCGTGAGACTCCCACGTCAGATCGCGCCACACCGGCAAATACAGTCGATCATTAAAAATCTTTTCTAAGCGTTCATAGCGTTTATCAGTCCAGGGTGGAAGTGCCAGACACAACAATCCTTGATTGTATTTTTCTATTTGTTCCAGACTGAGTTTTGAAAAACCTTTGGCCGCTTGTCTTTTTCCCAATGTCAAAAGCTCGCACAGATGTGAGTAGCCTTGTTTATTGATTGGGATCAAAGTGACGGTGGTTTCATCCGTTAAAGTCAGTTCAGAACCAATGAGATATTTAAAACCTTCTTTGGCTTTCATCGAAGCCGTAAAAAGAGACGGCGACTGCATCGTTTGAAATCCGCGGGCCACTCCATAAAGACCATTGAGATCACAAATGCCTAACCCGTCATAACCATGCTCAATGGCCGTTTGCACCATTTCTTCAGGGGAGGAAGCCCCTTGCAGAAAAGAAAAATTACTTCGCCCCATCAACTCCACAAAGCATTGGGCCTTTTTAATGGGGAGTGTTGCTTTCGAAGAATTCTGAGGAAGAGAAGGAAGTTTTATCTTGTGATTTCCACTAATCAAAATAGCCATGTAAGTACACCTGTGAATTTATGCGATCTTTGAAAACCCACAGAAGCTGACCATGTTGAGAGAGCGCAAAGAAGTAATCTCGATGTTTTAATTCTTGAACAGAAATTTGCCACCACGAGGATTCAATTCTCTCGCTGGGAAGTGTCGACACAAAACGCAGTTTCTGAACTTCAAAAGCATTTAAAGGTTGCGGTTTTTCTAATAACAACGAAGGACGGGGACTTGCAGAAAGCCCTTTGGCGTAAACCGATTTAATTTGCAAAGCCTCATCTTGGCGCTCGACCAAGTCGTGAGCTCTAAAATCTTCCGGCCAATCTGTCACCAGACTGAAACTCTGTTCAGGAAAATGACTGGCTTCCATTTGCAGGAAACCCATTTCACACTGCGATTGCTTGGCAAAACTGATCAAACGGCGCCAGCGATCTTCGGTGTTGTCGCGTGGTTCAAAAAAATCCAGTTGCTGAATTTTTTCAGGAACGTCAAAAAGTGAAACTTCAAACTCCCTGACCGGATTTTCTAAAACCAGTTGCGAAAGTTTTTTCTCTAGCAGATCTTCAAAAAGTTCCTGATCGCGTGTGGGACTTACGGGTTCAATACTGAAAGAATATCTTTTATCCGAATACTCACAGTGCAAAATCACATCGAGTTTTTGAGCGTAACGAGAAAGTCCCGCCAAACGCGCAAACAAAATGTCCAGATGCGGTTTCAACCGTGCCATCAATAAAGGAACAGCAGCTATGGGATCGTCAAAGTAACCATAGCCCACAAGAGGGTCGCGAGGAACAAGAGGTGAAATGACCTGAGCGTCTTGAGAGTGCAAACGATTCCAAAGTAAAACACCGAAATCCCCCCATCTTTCACGAAGTGAATTGGAACGAAAATTCAAAACATCTTCCAAACCATGCACACCCAAAGTGTGAAAGAACGAAATCATATGCTCGATAGGTTTTTTCTGCGGCCAAGGCTGAAGCCCTTCAAGATCTTTGAGAGCATCCAGTCCCAAACCACGAAACCCTTCTTGCTCTTTCCCGCGCGGAGCTACATACGATGGACGCCAGCGCGCAAAGACTTGCGCTACCGATGGCGTGTCAGCAATAGCTGCGGAAGCATCCGAAGAAAACTTCGCCGCGATTTCCAAAGCTTTCGCCAAGCAGCCATTGTCTCCACCGAAAAAGTGCGAGGTCGATTCCATCTCTACAAAAACGTAGTGCGGAAAACGAAACTGCACGCGCGGACTTAAAATCAAAAAAGCTTCAGCTGAGGAGCTTTCTTGCGGTGTTTTTAAATTGATGCATAAAGTTCGCATGGATCATACTCCCGGCAATATTAAATGGTGTCGGACGGTGAAGGGCTCTTTGAATCGTGATAAAGTCGCGTTGAAACAAAACCATGAAACTAAAAAGCGGGTTGATGAACTTGGTCGGCTTTTGATTGATAAACACCAAAGCCACTTTGTGCAGACGACAAAGACGTTTTAATTTCTGCAATTGATGATTCTTTAAAAAGATGTCTTTGAGATTGCAGCCAATCACTTCAAAAAGCGAACTTGTGATAAGTTCCTGCAAAAGCCAAAAGAGCTGTTCATTTTCTTTAGGCTCTTTCACCACCAGAAGTTTTTTTAAATTCAACTTATGGTGAGACAAGTGCGCCGGGAAAAGTTGCGTGTCGCCATTGATCCACGCGGCCCACTTGTTTTGCGCATGCACGTTTTGCACAATGCGCACCCATAAAGAAGTAGCTCCCGTTCCGGGAATTCCTTGAAAGAGACTTAAATCTCCTTGCGGAATTCCTTTCCATAAAAGGAAATCATCCAGAACGGAAACTCCAGTGGCCAAACCTGCAGGAGGTTGCAAGTGCTCCGCAGACACGAAAGGGATATTTGCTAATTCGGGAAGGGCGAGGGTGCTCATAGGCTCTCCATTTACATATAAATTACTATGTAAATTATATGTAAGTCAAAGAGCCCGTGAGAAATATAGACCAAGGTTTTAGTTCAACAAATTCACAAATAAAATCAATAGTTAATCTTACCTAAAAAGAAATTCGTTTGTTTGTTTATTCTTTGCCGCTATTCAATTTCTTCTACATACAAAGGAGTAAAATACCGGATGTCATAGGCATCGGCCTTTTTAAAAGCACTGATTACTTCCTGTTTTTTCTGATCACTCAACGTCGGAACACAAACCAGAAGATGACCATTTTTAAGCTCATAATCCGCTTCACTTAAAAAACGCCATTCGGCAGAGTCTGACATCTTGATAAACTTACGCATATATTTTTCGATCACATTGTGGTGATCACCATCAATGTCGACGGCTTGAACGCCACTTTCACCTTCAAAGACGTTGAACTCATCATCGTTGAATCCAAGTGATTCCAACTCTGCGATTGCTTTTTCGGCGTCTTCCTTAGATTGGAAAAACGCCGAGGTGTAATGACTTGGATACGGAAGGAAGTCAGGATGAGGAAGCTGTTCTAAGCTGACCATAAGCACCTCCATAATCAATTTATTCTTATTCGAACATTCCGTCCATTGTGATGTATTTTTGATTGTTAGAAGTCATACGCAATTGCTGATAAAAACTTTGTTGGCACTGTCCTCTTAATAAAGCATCTATTCCACCAAGCATGGCGGTGTAGACTTCATCGACATTAAGAACATCCATCGAAGTGATTACTCCTGTCTGTGGAGCCGCCGCACGCACTTTGCGCAAGAAATGATCGCGAGACGCACACGACATCAAACCCAGAACCGCCGTTTTTTTATCACTCGCATTCAAAGCTGCGAGCATTTTTTTAAGTCCCGGTCTTTGCACTTCATAGTAACCGTCATAGTTCACTTTATTGCGACCAGGAATAAAAATAGGCGGAGCGAAATCAGGTCCTCCGCCATTGCGAGAATGTCCGAAATAAAAAACCGCATCGGCTTCCTGCAAGGCATGCGCAAAATAATTATCCATGTATTGGGTTCGCTGTCTTTGTTGTTCACGATAATCACCCAGATTCTGACTTAAATATTCCGTCGCGGAAGCAAACTGAACTTCAACACGTGCGGTGTATTTATTCCCCTGAATTTGCACCGTTTTTAAAAAGCGATAGTTGTTTTTGGGATCTTGACTAAACCCACAAAGGCGCACGCGTCCTTCACAAGAAGATAAGAGCAAACTTTTGATCGCATAAAAAGCACCGATGTCCATCGAAGGGCTGACGCCGAAACTGCGACCGTCCGCATAGACATTGCTTCCTGTCGTCCAATCAAAGTATCCCAAAGCGATGCGAATATCTAAAACACCGTCTTCAAGAATGCCCTTATATCTTTGAATGCAAATATTGCGTTTTTCAGGCGACAAAGAAGAAAGCTGATCTGTCGGCATAGACTCCAGACGATCTAAATAAGATTTTCCCATGTGATTGAAATTGGCTTCGTACAGATAGTAGCCCCGTGCCGCCAATGAAGATGAGGCAACAGACAGGACACTGACAAACAACGCAATGGCAACTGACTTCATACGCTCCTCCATGATGGATCAAGAGCGTAGTGTTTAAAAAATTTAAGTCTAGTTACACGATAACAATAAAATTAAGTGCGAGAGCACAAGAACACTTCGTGCACGCAGTCACCACGGTCGTCTTGATATTGGTCAAGAACCCCGAAAATGGCATCGCGCAGTTTTTCTTTGAACTCCGGCAATTGGTGGGATTGCAAAGAAAACGCCGTATAGAAAAGATAATTTTTCGAATCTGCGGCAATTTCATTGGCGTCCGTACGGATTTGTGAACACAGTGTTCTTGTTAAATCCGCAAGGCTTGCAGAGTCCGAAAGCTTTAAGAAATCAATTTGGCTAGAGCGTACATAATAACGACCGTTTTGTGTCGTGATCGCGCCCTCGTTCAATAAGAATTGCAAAGACTCATGCACGTTTTCAAGTGGCATATTTGCACGCGTTGCAATTTCATGAAGACTTGCGCCCTCTTCCTCAGTTCCTAAAGCCGCAAATACGCGGAACAAAGTGGGCTTTGAAATCAAACGACTGGGATCTTTGATTTGTGACAACGCCTCAGTCTGGCGAGCCACAGAAACTTTGATAGAGCCGACTTGTTTGTCGATATCTTCCAAAGTCAATTTTCTTGAAAGAAGCTCTGGCTGGTCTTTGCCAACAAGCAAGGAAAACAAATCCAGATAAGGTTTTGGAAGTTTCAAAGCTGTTTTAAGCTGACCTACGCTTTCACGAGAAAGTCCTTTTTTTCCAGCGAGGTATTCTGAAAGAAAGCTGCGAGAAGAAAAACCAGCGCGGCGAGAGAAATCCGCAAGATTGATTTTCCCTTTTTTGCGATAACGAACTTCCAAAGCTCTTTTCAAAAAAGCTCGGGCGTCTTGCATTTCCAAAAGATCCGAATAAGCAGTGTCGACGGGCATGTTCATTTTAGCTACCTACAGAAATGCGTGGTTGTGGTTTAGAGATACGATCGTAAGTGATGCGACCATTTTTATAGCAATCAAGTTCGTGCATAACGTTTTGGCCGTCTTTAAGAATGGAGAGCATTCCCTTATCAAGATAAGGACCTTTATAATCTACAACCAAACGCAAACTGCCGTTGGCATTCTCAAACACCAAACTTTCATTGTTTTTGGTTTCATACACAGAAGTTTCCATCACCAAGCGAGACGTCTGTTTTTTTTCATCATGAAGCACGATCGCGATCAGATAACCATCTTTGCTTGTGAACGGTACAAGACCAATTTCATACCAAAGATCGCCTGCCACTTGGTCACAAGAAATTGTTGTTGAAAGAGAAAGAGGACCTGGTGTTTGTGCGAAGGAGCACACGGAAATCAATAACCCCAAAAGACCCATAGCGAACGGCTTCATAAAACCTCCGAAAAATTAAGTCGGTGAGAGAACGAAATGCTTATATGGGGGACGATGCTGTAGGTAAATGAAATTACTTCACTTTGAGGTGCTTTGCGGTCTCTCGGAGAACATTTTTGAAATTTTTACAGGGTCTATAGCGAACAATTATGACCGGTAAATAGAAAAATGCGGATAATGGCGGGGAGTTTCAACCTCCGAAAGCCATGGGTGCTCCTTATGAACCAGGAAGCGGCTTAAGCGTCCGCGAGCGATGACTTCAA
Organism: Bdellovibrio sp. BCCA; assembly: GCF_037996825.1. Taxonomy (NCBI): domain Bacteria; kingdom Pseudomonadati; phylum Bdellovibrionota; class Bdellovibrionia; order Bdellovibrionales; family Pseudobdellovibrionaceae; genus Bdellovibrio; species Bdellovibrio sp. BCCA. The sequence goes on from NZ_JBBNAC010000001.1 coordinate 382,831, forward strand.
TGGATCTCTTTTGCGCGATTTTTTGAAGATCAACAAGCGTTTTTTTAACGGCGCTTTCGTTGCCATAGTCAAAAATAAAATACACGTCGGCTTCAGGTAGAACAAACTCGCTCGCTGAAAGATCCGCTGTATAAAAATTTATTTCAGGATAAGAGAAGTGTGAAAGCACTCGTTGCGCTTCAAGAACACGGTCTTGTTCTAATTCGTATCCACTAAAACCAATGTCTTTGTAGTGTGCGCCTAAAACAAAGCCCATTCTTCCATAGGCACAACCCAGATCCACAACATGCTTTCCAGGTGTCAGCGAAAGAAGATCTAAGATATTGCGAATTTCCACATAAGGAGTTTGGAACGCTTGAACGGAAAGATGCTCCCAGTTTTGTTGCGGAATATTTTCTTGGGTTTTAGATTTGGAGCGAACTTTTTCCTCGCAAGAATCAATCTGAAAACCCAACCACTCATCAACGAGGATCGCGTGATCTTGGGCTTCTTTGTAAGAATAAGTATCAAGTTTTAAAAGAGGAAAGGGATTGTTCGCATCAAAAGAAATCATAAGGGCGTGGCTACGTCCTTAAGAAACCTCTCAACAGCCGGTACATATTCTTCTTTAAAATCACGAAGTCCCGTGAGGTGTCCTGCTTCAGGCAAAGAAAGTTTTGTCCAATCAAGCTGCGTTTGCGGCTCAAAAACTTCGTCAATATGTGAAGGCGGAATCAATAGATCTTTCCATCCGCGAATCGAAAGAATTTTAAAACCACGCGGAAAAGATGCGAGATCTTTATTTAAATCTTTATGAAAGAAAGGACTCCAGCCCAAGCTTAAAACGGGTGCTAAAGCGAGTCTCAAAGCGAAAGGTTGAAGATTGTATTCATGCTTATACAAGTTGTAAGCCGAAGGAATAAAACGCGCCGTAGGCCCGCTATCGCAAATCAAAGCAACCGTATCTGAACAATGTCGGCGAGCCATTGCTTCAATTGCAGCGGCTGTCGGATTGGAAAATGAAAAGATGATTTTGTTGCCGGGAACTAAATTCAGCAAAGTTTCAATCTGGTCAGCGTAAACGTGTTTCGTTCCAAAAGAGCCTTTAGCGCTGATAGGAAGGCGAAATTTAAGAAAGTCTTTGTGGTCACCTTGAAGATGGAAGGCGAAAGCATCAAAGCCGAGTGAATTAACAAGCTTGATGTGACGAAGGAGCTGTTTCTTGCTGCCTTCGTAAAAGTGAACGAAGAAAACCAGCTCTTCGTACTTTTTGTTTCTTGATAAAAAGAACTCCCCATCAAAGGGGAGCTCTTGTTTCGCGATTTCTTTATAGTTCATTTAGTCTGGCGCATTAGTGCTTTTGCACCGGAGTTTTGGAAGGCCACAAGTCTGTCCAGTGTCCCTGGCGTGTTTCAGCTTGATGAGCTTCGCCAAGAGCGTTTTCAGACACAATGACTTTTTCTAATGCCGTTTCAGCCAACACTTTACCGCAAGCTTCAACAACGGCTTCCGCGTCGATGCTGTGATAAGCGTAGATTTCAGAAGGGCGACCGCACTTCGAGTGCTTACGAACTGCCAAAGCTTCCTGACGAACACCGATAATAGAACCGATATTGTCAAGCAAACCAGCTTCACCGTCAGCAACGCTGACCGCAGGGATGCGTTTACCAGCAACCGTGATCAAGTCACCTGTCGTAACGTCGTCGGCTTTTCTTAGGTACAAGTTCGAGTTCACACCCAAACCGTTTTTCAAATAGTCATAGTCAGTTTCGTGAGCTTGGATGCCGACCAAAAGATCTGAAGACGTGACTACGATCACGTTGGCGTAAATGCCACGAGCTAGCAACGCTTCAGACGCTTTGATTCCCTCAGTAACCAGAGAACCCATCGCGAAGATATTCACAACGTTATCACCTGGCTCGTAACCTGCGTAACCGCGGTAGTCGATCAAGTAGTAAGCGCCTTTGAGAACATCTTCACGAATAGCTGACATGATTTGTGCTTCGTCTTGTGAAGTCACTTCTTCTTCATTGAAAGCACCAGCTACTGGAAATTCAGCGCGAGCCAAAGAACCCTCAAGACCTGCTTTGAAGCGAGCTTGTTTTTTCAAGTAGTGAAGCATGTCTTTTTGTTCCGCACCACGAGTCACAAGTCTCAACAATGTACCCGTACGGCCTGCATTGTCGTTCAAAACGTGACGTTTGATTGTGTCGCAAATAATCCAATCAAGTTCTTGGCAGAAGAATGGTTCCCAAGTGATTTGATTTGGAATTTGGATGTCAGATTTCCAACCGTGTTGCGCACCTTCCGGAGACAAAGTCACACCTGATGGAGTTCCCACGCAGATGAACGAGCTTTTCCAATACAAGTTGTAGAAGTATTGGTCCAAAGCACGTTTGATAAAGAAGTCATAAACCGTCATCAAAGGAATGATTGGAATTCCCAAGAAGTCGCGCATTTTTCCGAATGCGCCCACGCAAGACATCACGTTTCCTTCAGCAATTTCAAAACGCAAGAAGCGGTCTGAAACTTCTTCGCCGGGAACAAGGTCAGGAAGTTTATGGTCTTTAACGCCCAATTCAGTTTCCAAATCTTGAACAACCGGAGCACCGAAGATCTTACCGTCCATCGCAGGGTTCAAGTTCGTAGAAGTTCCTACATCCGGAGCCATAGAGATGAACAACTCTCCCGGAAGCTTGAATGGTTTTTCAAGAGCCGTAAGAGGCTTTTGTTTTTCAGAAAGTTGAGACTCATCAAGCGGTGTATTCGCGATACGAGTCAACTTCGCTGTCAACTGACCTAGCATCCACTGCGTGTGAGGGTAGCTAGTCATTTTTGTGTTGATGTCCAAAGATTGAGGGATGTCACCGAACTCAGTTAATTTCTTCAAGAAGAAATCTTGGTTCTTTGCTTTCAAAGCGTGTTGCGCTTTGATTTCAGAGTAAAGTTTTTCTCCGCGAGAAGCCAAGAATTTGCCTTCAACAGAGTTTGCAGCAAAACGTTCATAAAGCTTTTCGCCTTTAATGCCTTGCTTTTCTTTAAGTGCGATCACTTCCTCTTCTTGTGGCAGAGAAGAGTGGTTGCCCGGTTGAGCCGCTGCTTTCAGCCCCCAACCTTTCAAAGTGTGGGCGATGATGATTGTTGGTTTACGAGTGGATTTTTTTGATTTCTCCATCGCTTCAGCCAAAGCCACCATGTCGTGACCACCGAAGTCGCGGATCGCATCGAACAACTCTTCGTCAGAGATGCTATCCAAGAACTTCTTCATGTTTGGATGTTCTTTTGCGATGCCTTTTTTCAAAGCCTTCATATCTTGAACAAGAAGAAGCGCTTGAAGCTCGTAATCTTCCAATTCTTTTTCTAGGAAGTTTTTGAAAGTGTCGCCGTCTTTCTTTTTGAACAAAGCTTGGCGTTTAGAACCGTGACGAACTTGGATGACTTCCCAACCGTTGGCAGCCATGGTGCGTTCAACACGGTCCGCATCAGTTCCGTTCATGATTTCTTTGTTCGTGATACGGTGACCGTCCAAGGATTGACGGTTGTAGTCCAAGATCCAAGTCAAAGAACCCAACTCACGCTCCGCAAAGTCAGGAACGGCTTCATACATGGAACCTTCACGGAACTCAGAGTCCCCGCAAACAGCCCAGAAGTGAGCATCTGGAACTTCATAACCGTGTTCACGAGCGTAGCGGTAAGCCAATGCCAAGTAACCCGCCTCTACAGGTGGAATACCCACAGTTCCAGAAGGGAAGAAGTTGTGTTGATCAGGATCGTAAGCAGAGTGGTAAGATTGGAATACGAATTCACTGCCGTCAGTGAATTTACGAAGACCGTTCATCGCTTGGTCGGCTTGTTCTTGAGTCAACTTTGACAAATCGTTCTTCAAAAGAAGATCAAGAAGGTAATTGTAAGAGTGATCTGTCGGAGAAGCATGGGGCTTATTCGCGATATGATCGAATCCAGATTTTACGAGCAAGTGAAGAGCACCCATAATGTGCAATGAACTTGCGGAAGCTGCCGGGTGACCACCAATTTTTGGGTCGCCTTTTTCTTTATCCGGACGATGATTGGCCTGCCAGATCATCTGCGTGGCCAAGTAATGCGCACGTCTTGCGATAGAATCTAGAACCTCAGGTTTGACGTTTTTTAGAGTAGAGTTATCCAAGTGATTCTCCTTCGGATTTTGTACTTTTCTAGCGTCTGGCAAACTAGCACTGTACCGAGGAGGAGTCCATGGCTTTAAGCCCCGCAGCAAGAGTTCTGGCTCTATTTTAGACTTAGAGGCCAGATACCGCAGAGCCCCTAGGTAAATAAGTTAAAAATTAGGTCCCTTTAGAATGAAAAACCGTCTTAGGAAAGCAAGGCGGTCAGATCGGTGCTACAAGACCTTTGTCTCAATCCGAGATGCCTTGGCGAACTCATAAGTAGGGTTCCTACCTTATTTGCAATTCAGAATTTCGCTCGGAAAGCCGATACCATAAGAGTGATAAATCAAAACAAAAGGATGCACATGAAACTTAGGTATCATCTTTTGACGTTCGGCTTTTTTCTGACCTCTTTGTTTTCACAAATGAGTGTCGCGGCCGAGACGTGCGTCACGTCGGCGACAGATTTTGAAGCTAAAAAAAGCGACTTTCCTGCGATCGTCCAACAGCTTCCGGTGATGCTGACTGCCGACACGATGTTTGTGACGGCAGGACTTAAAATTCGTACGGTAGGATCAAAGCTAAAAATGGAGGGCTACATCTGGAAGCCCGGCGATATTTATACCGATGACGGATATCTTAAAAAAGTTTGTTTTGATGGCAGCAACTTCAAAGTCACTTTAGAAAACGGCAAAACTTATAGTGCCGAAGTTAAGGGAAGTCGTTCCGTTTCCATTCAAGGACAGACATTTAAAAAATCCAGCGATGCTGAATTCGCGGGGATCGTACAAAAAATCAGAAAAGCTCAGGGCGGCTCGACAAAAACAGCTGGTGATGCTTCAGGCGTTAAATAGGTAGGCTATGAAAAAAGTGATTTCATTCTTCATGATCGGCAGCTTTGCAATGTTGTCTTCCTCTATGGCCGAGAAGCCAGAGAAAACGCCAACGCCTTCTCCGATTAAATCCAAAGAGGCCATTGATTTTTTATCTAAAAGCGATCAAACGATGTTGGACATCGGCAAGGTGGATGATTTTGCCGGTATTATCACGCGCACTGGAGAAAGCTCCAAAGACCTGCGCACAGTGGATCTTTATACTTTTAAAGGCATTGAGAACTTGTCGATGGATAAAGAGCTTTGCGAAAAGCTTTTGGCACGCATCTTTGGTCCTCTCAAAGAGAGCTCGTTAAAATATCATGAGGCAGAGATTTTCACGTCCCACACTGGAAAAACGTGCGAAGCACAAGTGGATGATCCGGATAAAGCCGGAAAAATTCCTGAACGAAGAGTTGTTTTGGGATTTGTAAACGCAAAACCTGTGGGTCTCGTTTTCCGCCTTTCTAAAAAGTCAGATAAGACCGTAAAGAACAATATCCGCGAGTTCTGGGGAACACTTCGTTAATTACTTGCCTTCGCCAATCAGCGTTTCAATTTCTTTTTCTAAAACTTTTATATTCATGGGTTTTGTCATGTGCACTTGAAAACCCGCTTCAAGTGCTTTGCGGGCATCTTCTTCCGTGGTGTAAGCGGTAAGAGCGATAGCCGGTGTTTTATTTTTATCGTGACGCTTTTCCCAAGCACGATAAATTTTCATCAAATCGTAACCATTAAGATCAGGCATTCCTATATCAGAAATAATCACATCAAAATCTTTTTCTTGGGCTGTCTTTAAAGCCTCTTTGGGATCAAGGCAGCTCGTGACCTGAGCTCCGAATTTTTTTAAACGATGTTGAAGTAAAGCCAACGTATCTTCGGAGTCATCAATGACTAAAATGCGTTGGTTGAAGAGGGGAGAGGTGAAACGCGGATTTTCTTTTACAGAAAGTTCGGTTTGATTTTTCATCATAGTCTCCCTATCAATTTTAGGGTGGTCGCAAACGGCTGCAAACTAATTTTAATAGAGACTGTGAATAGACAGTCTTGTGTCTCTACTTTGGATCGGATTTATTACTCAATAGAAGCGAGATGAGCTGAAATAACGCAGGGGTGTGCCTGAAAACATTAAACTCCTGTCATTAATGTAAATCTAGAATTTTCTTTCATCTACATTCTCTACACTGAGGGCAGAATTTTGAAAAGGAGAAGCCATGGAGATGGAAATAACTGATAATCGCAGGGACGTGAAGGTTGCCGATATCAAGTCAATCAAACCCATGCTTGAAAAAAGACGCCTGAAAGTTTTGGTGATTGATGATAGCTCGGACTCCGTCATTTTGATGTCACACATTTTAGATCACTACAATTGTGATATTACGGTGGCCTATGACGGTCAGGATGCGGTTCCGCTATTGATGAATCGTGAATTCGACTTGGTCGTGCTGGATTGGCGTATGCCAGACATGGGTGGCAAAGAAACACTGGAACTGATTGATCGTCTTCTGGTGGATAGAAAAGTTAGAAAACTGCGTTCACAAATTCCTGTCGTGATTTACTCGGCTCACAAAGAGTCCGAAGTAGATCGTCCCTTTGTGCAGAAGTTTGAATTTGTGGGCTTTGTAGATAAGCGCCAGGGCTATAGCAAAATGATGAAATCTCTCAGCGAGATCTTGCGCTTTATTTAAAAATTGAAAATTGGAATTAAAGTGAAGGCTTGTGCCTTCACTTTTTGCGTCGAAATCTCTTCTACCAAGTGAGTTTTACGGAGTCGGCAGAGCGTTTTGCAGGCCCGTGAAAGACAGCTTCAATATTGTTGCCATCGGGATCAATCACAAAAGCGGCATAGTAGCCAGGATGATAAGGTCGATTGCCAGGAGCGCCATTGTCTTTTCCGCCGGCTTTTAACGCAGCTTCATAAAAAGCCTTCACCATATTTTCATCTTTGGCTTGAAAAGCCAAATGAGTGCGGCCGGTCAGAGCGCCTGCCGATGCTCGGCTTTCTTTGGAGGAAATAAAGAGTTCGTCAATCCAGAAATAATCTTCGCCTTGACCGCCTAAAGGAACTTGCAAAGCTTCAAAAACAGAAAAATAAAATTTTTTACTGGCTTCAAGGTCACGTACGACAAGTTGAATATGATCAATCAAACGGCCACGATGAATTTCGTTTACTTCCATGGAATCTCCTTGCTGAGTTGATTTCAACAGAGGAGATCCAGGTAGTCATTGCGCAGAATGTAGATTAAGTTTCGAGAACAAAATCCCAGCGGATTTTTACAGTGCCGTCACCCTCGATGATTCCTTTGGGAGGATTCGGGAAGGGAGCAGCTGCGCGGAAGGCTTCGATGGCGGCATCATCTAAATCGCGCACGCCCGAGTCACTTAAGACTTGCACGCGCACAAGAGTGCCTTTGTCATTTAATACGATCATCAATTTCGTGATGCGATCCTGATTTGTTGCTGCAGGAGCGCGGCCTTCTTTAAAGAGCTTCGAAAGTTTTTCGCGCACGCGGCCTTCCCAGTGTTGAGAAAGTTGGCGGCGAATGCGGTTGTAGTAAGAATAATATTTAAATTCACGCGTGTTCAAAACCGTTTCAAGGCCTGCTTCGACGTCTTTGATATAGTCATTCGTTTGGCTTGTCTCGGCACCCGTACCGGTGTTTTGATCACCGTTGCCTCGACCTTCGCCTAGACCGGCCTGTTTGTCGGCGACTTTTTGTCTTTCCAACGCTTCGCTGGCATCAAAACCTTTGAAAAGATCTTTGGCGATGTGCTTTTTAGATTCTTCTTCTTTGACGACATTCTTATGTTTGCCATCGCCTTTAGGTCCAGTTTTTTCTGGAGCTGCCTTCTTCACGTTTTGAAATTGGCCATGAACTTTGGCGACCGTTTGCTTTTGCACTTTTTGGTTTTTGGCGCTCAAAAAGCGTGCGTTTTCCGGAGCCTCTTCGTTGGTTGAAGTCTCGTTTTGTTCTACGATTTGATTGGCAGGAAGAAGTGCTTTTTTCTTAGCTAACTCTTCCACTTGCGCCATTTTTTGCAGGTCTTCCGGGCTCAGAAAATTGATGCTCACTGTTTCAGTCTTTTTCGGAGCTTCAGGAGAGAGTCGGTCCACTACAAGCAGTGTCCCAACCACCAAGATGTGGAAGACTATCGAAAGTAGCACATACATTCTGAAAGACGGTGACTTCATCATACGACCTCACCCCTTTCTATCGGTAGTATGACACTTTAAATTAAGCTGATGGTGAACCAGACGCGAAGAATGCGACCCAAGTCCAGGACCAGACTTTGACTCCTTTGTCGCCTTTGGGTGAAAATGAAACATCTATGAAATTTGACTCTTGGTATCTGACAGATAAAGGGCTACGACGCGATTCAAATCAGGATTCTTGTCTTATCAATAGAGAGCTGGGGCTCTTTATCGTGGCAGATGGAATGGGCGGTCATTCAGGCGGCGAAGTCGCTTCCAGTATGGCTGTGGAGACGGTGGAAGAAATCATGCTTCAGCCGGATGCCGTAAAAAAATCTCCGCGCGAAATGATTTTGCTCGCCTACGAAGAAGCGTCGAAAAGAATTTTCGATAAAGCGGCGAATGAACGTCCTGAGCTTGCGGGCATGGGAACGACGATGGTGATGTCGTACATTCGCGGCAAGCATTTGTATGTGGGAAATGTCGGGGATTCTCGTTGTTATTTATTTAAGCGTCCCCATCTTTGGCAGATCACTGAAGATCATTCGTTATTGAATGAACAACTGCGCGCGGGCGTGATGAGCGAAGAACAAGTGCGCCAATTCGTGGGACGAAACGTCATCACACGCAGTGTGGGATATGAGCGCGATGTCTATCCAGATATCATCGAAAGAGAGATTTTCCCTGGGGAAATGTTCTTGATGTGTTCAGACGGACTTTCAGGTTTGGTTGACGATAAAAGAATTTCTGAAATTTTGAATCAAAATACACCTGACAAAATAGTTAAAGCGTGTGTAGAACAAGCTCTAGCCAATGGCGGCGACGACAACGTTACAGTCATGCTACTGCATTTTCATGAATAGAATTTTTTTAGTTTTATGTTGAGGAGTCTCGGAGTTGGATAAAAAGAAGGTGACGCTGTTTATTGTGAGCAATCAGACGGGAAAAACCCGTAAGATTGTGCTCTCGGCTGCCTGGCTTAAAGCCATCTCTTTTATTTCTGCTGTTATCATCATTATTTTTGCCGCGGGTCTTGTGGATTATTTCGGTTTGCTTTTGCAAGCCATGGAAAATAAACGTCTCAAAGCGGAAAATGCGCAACTCATCAAACAATTCCAAGTCGTTGAAAGTAAAGTGAGTGCCTTGGAAAATTCTTTGGAGCGCGTAAAAACATTCACGACAAAATTGAAATTGATCACGAACGTCGATGCGGAAGACCGTATCACGAAACTGACGATGGGACCCAAACCAGCGGCAGGACAACAAGTTGAAGAGTATGAACCGATGGAACAACGTCAGGAAAATGAAGAACTGGCGGCTCAGGATCAGGTTTTTGCGAATAAAAAACCTCTTAATGATCAAGTCGGTGAATTGGCTAACGAAAACGCGGATAAAGATTATGCCTCTTTGGTGGTGCGTATTGATAAGGCCGTCAAAGAGACTCAGCTTAAAGAGCAAAGTGTGATCGACTTGTGGGAGAGTTTATCAGAACGTCAAAGTTTGTTGAACTCGACTCCTAACATGAAACCGGCAAAAGGTTGGATTACGTCTCGTTTTGGATATCGTGTTTCTCCATTCTCGGGAAAAACAGCACTGCATGCCGGTCTTGATATCGCCGCGGCTCCCGGATCTCCAGTGTATGCGCCAGCTGATGGGGTTGTCGTGTTTGCAAGTTACGATGAGTCTTATGGAAAACTGATCACGATTGACTATGGTTATGGTGTGACGACTCGTTTTGGTCACTTGTCACAAATTTATGTGCAAGTCGGTCAGCGAGTGAATAAGTGGGATGTTGTGGGGGCTGTCGGAAATACAGGTCGTTCGACGGGTCCGCATCTTCACTATGAAGTTCGTATTAATGGAACGGCTGTTGATCCTATCAACTATATCCTCGATGAATAAAGTTCTTTGTTAAATACCAGAACCTCTGTCGCTTTATTGGGAGTACAATAAAGTATATTCGAGGTTCCAATGAAAACTTTGATTTTTCTTTTGAGTTTTCTATTTGTGATTGTGTCGGCAAACGCCGCTTTACCTCCACAGTTTTCAGAGTGTTTGCGCGAAAATAGCGGCACCGTTATGACGGTGACCGATTTAAAAGCCATCTCTTTGCTTTCCCGAGTGACTTATTGTCAGAACCAGGTGGGTATCGTCGGAAAAACAGAAACGATGGATCTGCTTCGAAGTCCGAATATTCAAGTCGGTATTTCTTTAAGCAAAACCACTTATTCACAGCTGGATTTGATGGATTTGGCGTCTTCCGGAAGCTATGTGCTTTATGTCGATAGCGGTCGTCTGACTCGCGATAATTTGATCGCGTTGGCGCAAGCGAATGTGCAGTTGGTTGTCATGACGGCGACGTCGGGACTTTCAAAAGCAGATTTGCTGGCGATCGCGGCGGCCAAGCCGTTTATTCTTAATGTGAATTCTGCGGTATCCCGAGTCGATTTGCGGGACTATGTGACGGCAGGGGTGCAGGTGGTGATACGAACCTCCCAGTCGGGCCTTTCGCGTGCTGATATTATCGATGTGGCGCAGGTGAATTCTGAGATGGTGACGATCATGCCCTAAAAATAAAAAAGGCTCTCGGATGAGAGCCTTTTTTATTCAAAATTTGAAGTTCTGGATATTACTGATTCATCACAGAAACAGCAGGCATTGGACATTGCAATTCTTTGAGCTTTTTGCTCACAAGAGTTGCGTCAGCTTGATAGCCTTTTCTTACCAAAGTGGCTTTGGCCTGGTTTACGATAGATTCTCTGTAAGTCGTTCCGTTCAATTGGCCGTAACCACGGCAAGCAATGACAACTGAAGAATCCATTTTTACATCCAATACAGGGTCAATCATGTCACAGAAGAATTGAACTGCGCCCAAGTGATCAATCGCTGCAGACCAATCCAACCAAGCAGATTCAAGTTTTTGACAAACAAGCTCTTGCTCGCGTGAGCCAACTGGAAGCTCTGTCAAGTTGATGTTACCAAGAACTTGAGAAATTTTATTGGCTTCAACTTGCGCTTTTGGATCCGTGTATGGAGTTCCACCGACAGTGTATTTGATGTGTTTTCCACGGCCTGCATCTGTCAAACTGTAAGAGTCGTTGCGCACTTCTCTCATGCCAGTGATGAAAGCTGAAACAGCTTGGTCATGCATTGATTTTGTGTGGTTGATCCACGCCAACACTGGTGGAGTGCCCCAAGACCAAGCACTGCGAGAACCGAAAAGACCGGATTTCAAGTTGACCATACGTTGCGCAAGTTCAGAGCGGTCGATAATTGAATTATCCTTTGCAAGTTCTTGCATCGCTTTTTCAACACGTTTGATGGTTACTTTCTCAACTTCAATACGGTTGAATTGAATTTTCCATTGACGGTATTCAGCGCTTCTTGAAAGTTCTGTTTCAAGATCTGATTTTGATTTGTTAACAACAGCACCCGTCATTGAAATAGACTGACGAACGCCTGACAACCAAGAGCGACCCGCTTGAGCACAAAGTTTCAAAGCGTTTTCATCTTCAGAGGATTTCGCCGCGTAATCAGCGATTTTCTTCATCGAAGTCGCATGCAATGTCGCCATTGTTACGGATTGAAGTTTTTGCGCGCGGTCACCTTGAGCTGTAGCCGCTTGAAGGTTCAAGAAAGCTGATGCTGGGAATGTTTTGCCGTCTCTTGCCCAGTTCACAAGCTCGTTAGATAGAGTACAAACCATCACGTCGTCGTTGTTTTGACCGATTTGTTGTTCCACTGTCGCAAGGTCCGCACGGTCACTTGCCAATTGGTTCTCAACCGCTTCAGAAACTTTTGTCGCTGTGTCTCTGTATTTCAAAAGAGCCGACAACTCACGAGAAGGGTTTGCGAATTTTGCGTTGTAAAGATCTACGCTTTGTTCAAGCTCTTGTGTAATCTTGTCGATCTTACCACTTTGAGCCAATTGCATGAAGCGCACTTTCTTAGCCACTTTCGTGAACTGACATGTATTTTGAAGAACCGCTTTACGGTGTTCAGGATTTGTCATGTCCAAAGTATTTTGATCGATCATTTTCGCAACGGCAGAAATACCGCTTGTTGCAATCGCACCACCAAGAACAAACGGAAGAGCTGGAGCCAAAGCCGCACTCATCGAAACCGCGAAAAGAGCATAAGGCGCCATACCGTTGATCACGTCATTCAAAGCCAAAAGAACTTTACCTGTCGACATAGTTTGACGACCGCACTTTGAATTTAGGAACGAATTGTTATTAACGATGTCACCCAAGTTACCCACGGCTTGCAAAGCCGCTGTCATGGATTGATCGATTTGATTTGTGTTCACAGCGTTTGGATCTTGTGTGTCCATGATCTTTTGCAAAACACCGATGCTTTCCTTGATCGCATTTCCGTTGTCTTCCAAAGATTTCGCTGACGGAGTTCCTGAACACTCCGGAGACGCCTTCACTTCTTTATTTAAAGCATCAATCGCCGCAATCAATTCTGAATGAGGGCGGTTGTCAAAAAGAGGACAGCTATAAGCTTCAGGAACTCTTGCTGCGTTCATCTTCGTTCCCGCTTGAGGGCGAGTTGCCGGAGCAGTAGATGTGGATCGAGTCGAACCGTTGTTGCCATTGTTCGGGCGCGTATTATTATTGTTGTTATTGTTTGAAGACCCTGTCGATGGCATCGTTGGATTTGTGGGGCTTAAACCCGTATCGTCATCGCTGTTATCCTCAGGAAATAAATCCAGTGGAAAAGAAGCCGTTCCTGTCTTCGCCCATACCATATGAGGGGAGTGCGGAAGGATGAAACTTGCTGCCAAGGCAAAGATCATTGTACTTCGCTTAACGTTCTTGAAGTTCATAGGGTCTCCATTTGTTTAACTTTTCGCCAAGTAACTTTTTTTGCGTGTCATTTTGAGGCACTCCTCATCGCTTGAGTGATCCTAAGTTCTCGGAATCACACTGCTCTGTTAAAACACCTTTTCACAACACGACTGTTCGATCGCTGCAAAGTGCAAGGGTGATGCTAGGATGATTCGTTTTGAAACAAACCCTGAAAACAGTCTAAGGTCGTGTCACAAAATATTGTCAGCCGAAGTTTCTATAGACGCTTTTTGACCTCGAACACGGCAATACATTGTTAATTGCTTATTATCTTTAATTTAAGCGGACTTTGCGTCCATTGGATGGAACGCTCTTTGAAGAGGGTATAGGTATGAGATTGATCATGTCTTTTCTCTTTTTAATAGGTTTCACATGCCCATGCATGGCAAAGGTGGATTTGAAGTCCACAAAAAGACTTATTATTCCTGAAGATAAAGTCACTCCAAAGATCACTCAAGCCGATGTCGCGAAAGTCGTTCCTCTTGATTTAAAACAAGGAGACAGTGAAGGCACCGTTCTTACTCGCATTGCGGATAGAGGTTTCTCACTTTGGTTTAATTCAGCGGCGATGAAGGCGACAACGATTGGTCGCATTGCTGAAACAGCTCAAGAAAAACTAAAAACAGATGTTGTTGTCCCTGCGAGCACGTCCAAAGGTGTGAGTCATAAGTTTTCCTTTAAGGTCGAGGCTTTCCAAGCTTTGGCAAAAGTGGAGTACACAGGCTGGATGAAAGCGGCGATTAATTATGACGCCAAGGCAGCCGAAACGGATATCTTCGTAAAAGAAAAAGTATTCTCGAATAAGGATCTCGTCGTCAGTCACAAGGCGACAAAAGAGCAGGGCCTTTCTATGGTCGGTCTTGCTTGGTCTTGGTAACCATTCCTGACATTGTTATTGATTGAAAATCCCTCGACATACGTTAACCTCAACGTATGGAAAAAATCGTATTTATCTCTGGAAAAAGAACTCCCTTTGGAGCATTTGGTGGATCTCTTAAGGATGTCTCTGCAACAGATCTGGGTGTGGTTGCCGCCAAGGCCACTCTGGAACAAGCCGGTCTTTCACCTGAAAAAATTGATCACGTCATTTTCGGAAACGTGGTGCAATCAGGTGCCGACGCCGCTTATTTGCCTCGTCACATTGGACTAAAAACAGGTGTGCCTGTGAATGTCGGCGCTTTTGCCGTGAACAGACTTTGCGGAAGTGGTTTCCAATCTTGGGTGAACGCTTTGCAAATGATCCAATGCGGGGAAGCTTCGGCAGTTCTTGCTGGTGGTGTGGAGCAAATGTCTTTGATTCCTTACGTCGCTCGCAAAGTGCGCTTCGATGGAATGCGCATGGGAAATTTCGAGTTGGAAGATTTGATGACGTCTGCTTTGACGGATGCTTACGCAAAAATGCCGATGGCTATCACAGCGGAAAACTTAGGCGAAAAATACGGCATCACTCGTGAACAGTGTGATAAGTATGCGATTCAATCACAAACTCGTTACAAAGCGGCTTTCGATAAAGGTTACTTCGCACAAGAAATAACTCCAGTGACAGTGGAAGGTCGTAAAGGAGCGGTGGTTGTTGAAAAAGACGAACATCCTAAACCAGATTCGACTTTAGAAAAACTTTCGACATTGAAATCGCTCTTTAAAAAAGACGGACTTGTGACTGCGGCGTCCGCATCGGGAATTGTCGACGGAGCTGCTTGCTCTCTTTTGATGAGTGAATCAAAAGCCAAAGAATTGGGAATGAAACCAATGGCTCGCATCGTAAGTTACGCCTCTGTCGGCTGCGACCCAACGATCATGGGTATTGGTCCTGCGGGAGCGGCACGTTTGGCTTTGCAAAGAGCCAATATGAAACTTGAGCAAATGGACTTGGTGGAAGTGAACGAAGCTTTTGCCGCTCAGTACTTAGCAGTAGAAAAAGAATTGAAATTAGATCCAGCAAAAACAAACGTAAACGGTGGCGCGATTGCTGTTGGACATCCTTTGGGAGCTTCTGGCACACGCATCATGAATCACTTGGTTTATGAACTTCACCGCAGAAATGCAAAGTACGCTTTAGGTTCTGCTTGTATTGGCGGTGGTCAAGGTATCGCAATAATCATCGAAAAAATCTAAAAGGAACGCCGTGTCCCTCCGAAGGAGGGCTAATCAACAGATTTGAATTGCGATGCACAATATTGGAGTTAAATGGAAAACGGATTTAATTTAAGAGAACGAACTGCTTTGATTGTAGGTCCTTTTACGACGACGGTACAAAGTCTGATGATGGGACTCACGCAAATGGGCTCTGATTGTGTGTTGTTGGATTTTGATAATTCTGCAAGCCAACGTTTTTGCAATCAGATCAATGACTCTCGTGAAATAAATCCTAAGTTTGGCCGTGCGATCAGTATTAAATCTCCGATGAAAACTCCTGAAGATATCAAAGACGCTGTGGGATCTGCGGCGCAGTCTTTTGGCAGTGTAGATTTGTTTATCGACGCGCAAGTTTACAATAAGCCGAATCGTTATAAAATCGGCGAGGCTTTAAGCCATTTGGATGAAGAAGTTCAGCACAACTTTAAAAGCTCTGTGATGCTCACCCATGCGGTTTTAAATTTTTTAAAGAATCGCAAGCGCGGTCGCATTCTTTATCTTTTGAATGAAAACTATCCTGATCCTATTTTGGCGGGCGCCCGAGGAGCCTTGGTTCCTTTTGCCCAGTCTTTGGCAAAACAAGTTGCTGAACACAATATCACGGTGAATGTTTTGAAATTGGGACTGACAGAAGAATTTATTTTAGCGCAACATCCGGAAGCGAAATCAATTAAGGAAGCGGTTGAGAAGTTGCGTGAAAAAGAACCGCATTTAAAAATCACGGAACCAGAAAAAGTGACAAACACGATCACTTATCTGGTCAGCCAATACGGCTCGGCTGTAAATGGACAGGTGATCTCGTTAAGCTAGTCTCTTAAAACTGAAGCTCTTTTTAAGAGAGCTTCAGTCCTTTTAAAATCGCATCTGCTTTTGCAATATTCTCTGGCGCTACATAAATACGGTCGATGATACGAGCGCCTTCATAGCGTTGGAAGATCTCTGTCGTTTGATTGATCGGAGCCGGTTGCGCCCAACGATCGTATTGATCAACAACGTAAATTTGCAGGGCACGTTCTTCCGGAGAAGCCGTGTGATATTTCGACAAACGCGCTTTAGAACTTGTGCGAATCACTTCAAGACCTTCAGCTTCCAAGGCCTTTTTAATCATTTCAGGTCGTTCAGATTCTGCTGTGTTGTGCTGCTCGATTAAAACTTTAAATGGTTTTCTTTGCGCAATTCTTTGCGCCCAAGGATTTTCAGCGCCCATCAAGTGTTCGTGCAAGCGATAGTCGTTGTAGCGAGTATATTCATTGATATCGCCTGGCAAAACGAATGTACAATCAGGAGACGTCAAATAACGAGTGAGCATCTCTTCATAGATAATGCTTTTATGATGGCAGTACACCATCAAGTGCATGTGGTGGCGTGAAATCAAAAAATCGTCGAAAGAGTAAAGGGCACGGCGATTCAAAGCCAGATACATTTTGTTTTCGCGACGATAAAACGTGAGATTTTGCACCAACCATGCAAGATCGATCTTGCCGTAGTTCGTTCCGCAGAAATAACTGTCACGCTCTAGATAGTCCATGCGATCGACATCCAGTTCACTGGAAACCAGCTGGCTTAAGATCGGTCTAAAGTCCACACCGTTATCGATGAAGAAATCATCCGGGCAGTGCAAAGCCTTATCAATCAAACAAGCGACGTGAATCGGTTGGATTTCTGGAAATTGCTGACGAATTGTCTCAGCAATTTGAGAATCGGTAACGTATTTGATTGTGTAGTCTTCGTGATTCGCACGGCGATTGTGATTCATGACTGTGTGAGCTTCGTCACCGTATTGCTCTTGCTCTTTGTAAAGTTTGATATTGAGCTCCGAAAGATGTGGCATCACTTGCTCGGTCGTATGACTTAAAGGCCCATGACCTACGTCGTGCAAAAGCGCACCTAAACGAAGAACCTGACGAAAACGTGTCTTTACAGAAGGTTTTGAAAACGGATAAACGCGAAAGATCGCATCGAAGGTTTCACCAGCCAGATGCCCAACACCCACAGAATGGATGTAGCGATTGTGAGTAGCTCCAGGAAAGCTAAACTCCGCATAGCCAAGCTGCTTAATCGCACGCAGACGTTGATATTCAGCGGTATCCAGGACGGCAACCTCTTGATCAGAATAATAAATCGAACCGTGAACAGGATCCCGAATCTCCATTGAACACTCCTCGGAGGTACGCCGTACCTTTTTGAATTGCGGCGCAACATAAGCTTATTTCAACTAACATATTCATTTATCGAGAGAATATGTCAAGGGGCGTACTTCGGACCGAGAAAGGCCTCCTACGCATAGGATTTGGAAGATAGCTTGGGACTAGATATTGATGGTCTGGCATTATATGCCGAGAAAAAAATTCTATCCGACCAATGAATATCCTTATCATGTAACCGCTCGAACCTCTAATAAAGAATGGTTTGGAGTTCCTTTAGAAACTGTATGGGGCATATTTGCAGATTATCTTCATTTTGTCTGGCGGGCTTATGACGTAAGAATTCATTCATTTGTTTTAATGAACAATCATTTTCATATGCTCATTTCGACTCCCGAGGGAAACCTGGATCAGGTCATGAACTATCTTCTTAGAGAGGTCAGTAAAAGAATCGGAGAGGAGACCGGGCGAATCAATCAAGTGTTTGGAGGTCCCTACCATTGGTCTGTAATTAAGAACTCCGTTCACTATCAACATGCCTATAAATATGTTTATCGAAATCCGGTCCACGCGGGCATTTGTAGAAGAGTTGAAGATTATAAGTATAGTTCTTTGCCCGGCTTATTGGGGATCGACTATTTGTATATACCCGTGTACGACAACTTAAATTTAATTCAGAGCCCAACAGCGCAATTGTCATGGCTGAATAATGAATACGAAAATGAAGATCGCGAAGCTATTTTTAAGGCGCTGAAGAGGAGAGAATTCGGGTTCTCCAGAGATCCACAAACGGCAAGAGTGCATTATCTTGAAAATACAGTTGTTTAGTGCGGCGCAATTCAAATAGGTACGGCGTACCTCCTAAGGCCCTGGATATTTTTTAAAATAGGCCTCTACGTGGCGGGTGAATTCTTCTTCGGAGGCGAGCTTGTTGAAATTCTCCATTTCTTTAATGGCCCGTGGAGTTTTCTTAAAGGCGACTCCGTATTGATCCATATGAATGACTTTGGAGTTAAGCTGTAACTGGTTCTGATAAGGTTTCAGCTTTTCACTGGTCTTAAGCAGATAGGCGAATATTCCGGCGTCGATGAAAACCAAATCCACTCGTTTGTTGGCAAGTTTTAAAAGATTCAGTTCGTCAGTGGAGGCCGGCTCCAGTTTTAGTTTTTTCTCTTTGTGCAGGCGTTGAAAAGAAACGGCCATTTCATAGCCGCTCGCATTTCCTATTTTATAGGGAAGAATGTCTTCGGGTTTTTTCCAGAGAATAGGGTTGTCTTTTCTCTCTGCAAAGACCCATGGCGTTTGGTAAACCACTTTGGACATTGTGAACTCTGGAGTGACGTTGACTTGGGTCACTGGAAAAAATCCAATAACGCTTTCATCTTTCATTGCTAATTTTCTTCCCCGCAAGAAAGGAGCAAAGGTGATCTTCAATTCGCAGTCGCCTTTTTTTAACATCTGTCGAAGGGCATAAATAGCAGCACCTTGCTCTGGCAAAGATTCACTGACGAAGGGAGGCGCTTCGTAAGTCACAAAATGCATTTCTCTTGCTAAAACAGCGTTAGCAATGAACAGGGTAGAGCTGAATATCAAAAACACGCGCCACATTCGCTCTGATCTCCGTTTCAAGTTTTTGAAGCTTGAACACTAATTTCGTCTTCTTATAGAGTCACCGAAAAATAAGAAAAAGTGTTACAAAATCAAAGGTTTACATGTAATTAACTGTGGCCAATCTGAGCTGCAATTTATTGGACCAAGGACCAGATCTGTAAAAAAATGAGACGTATCACTTTAGGAATTTCTGAAGGCTCCGATCAGTAAGGTAAGAATGAATCGCCCATTCGCACCAAGGTAGGTGCACAGAGTTTCAAGGATAGAAACTCTGCAAATCTTCAAGGAGGAGGAATTATGGGTTTGCGTATTAACACGAACACAGCTTCGTTGAATGCTCAGAGAGTTCTCTGGGGAACGAAGATCGGTCTTGATAAGAGCATGGAAAAGCTTGCATCAGGATTCCGAATCAACCGCGCTGGTGACGATGCTGCCGGCCTCGCGATCTCTGAGAATTTAAAAGCTCAAGTTCGCGGTCTTAAACAAGCATCACGAAATGCTCAAGACGGTATCTCTCTCGTGCAAGTCGCCGAGGGTTCGATGAATGAGATCTCTTCGATCTTAATTCGTCTCAGAGAGTTGTCTGTACAAGCCGCTTCTGACACTGTTGGACCGACCGAACGTCAGTTCCTCAATGTGGAATACGATCAGCTTGTATCAGAGATTGACCGTATCTCCGAAGGCACAGAGTTCAACGGAACTCAGTTGCTGGCAGGTGTGGGCTCCATCTTGGATTTCCAAGTTGGTACTAGAAATAATCCTGAAATCGACCGTATCTCTTTCGATGCATCTAAAGCAGATGCGAACTCCGCAGCCCTTGGCGTGAACTTGACGTCAGTAGCCGATAAAGCTTCCGCACAAAATGCGCTAGCAGCTATCGACCAAGCGATCGTGAGTGTCTCTGCGATGAGAGCCGACTTCGGTGCGATTCAAAATCGTCTTCAATCAACGGTATCGAACATTCAAGTTTCCGTTGAGAATATGTCAGCCGCGAACTCTCGTATCAGAGATGTGGACGTAGCTGAAGAGACGTCTGAAATGACTAGAAATAATATCTTGTTGCAAGCAGGTACTAGCGTCCTAGCACAAGCAAACCAACAAGCTAACGTAGCACTTGGACTCTTGAACAAATCTTTCCAAGGTTAATCTGATGTACTCCGGTAAGGATGCCGGAGTATGACTCTAACCTTAACGAAAGAACGGTTCCCGATCTTATCTTCAATGATCAAGATCACCCTCAAGAGAATTATCCATCGAGATAATTCCGAGTGTACATGACCCCGAAGCTCTGTTTAGAGCTGACAATTTGATCTGTTTCCTGCGACGAGGCCGCCAATGCGGCGGCCTCATTTTTCGTGGAAGGATTTTTTCCTTCATCATTTTTGCGCAAATTCTTCGCGCGCGATTTTCAAAAAAATTTTCCTGAAAAATAAAAACAAAACAAAAAATCTGGACTCGAGTCACTCATATTTTTTTCCGAAAAGTTAGGTGGAACCTTGTATCGCAAGTTCCGAATATTAATTTAGCAGGTGCACGGATCGCGCCTTAAGCCAATGGATGGCATTTTTTCAAGGAGGAAGAGGATTATGCAGGGAGGATAGAATGGGATTAAGAATCGGTACAAACGTGTCGGCATTGAATGCGCAAAAGAATCTGTACATGACACAGATCAATGCGAACAGATCAATGGCAAGATTGGCTTCTGGATTCAGAATCAATCAGGCAGCAGACGACGCCGCTGGCCTTGCGATCAGTGAGAACCTCAAAGGACAAATCAGAGGTTTGAGACAAGCCAACAGAAATGCCAACGACGGTATTTCTTTAGTGCAAGTCGCAGAGGGTAGCTTGAATGAAGTTTCAAACATGCTCATTCGTTTAAGAGAATTGGGTGTACAGGCGTCTTCTGACACGATTGGTGGAACAGAAAGAAAGTTTTTGGATGTTGAGTATCAACAGTTGAAGTCCGAGATTCAGCGTATTACTGAAGCCACAGAGTTTAACGGTTACGAATTGCTCAACGGTACTGGTGGAATGATTGATATCCAGGTCGGAACAAACAACGACCCTTTCCGTGACAGAATCAGTTTTAATTCTGGTGCGGCAAATGCTTCAGTGGATGCTTTGGGTTTGACGGCAGAATCTGTCTCAACAAAAGAAGGCGCGCAACTGAGCTTGGATGTGATTGACCAGGCCATGACATCGGTGAACGCGATTCGCGCGAACTTCGGTGCCCTACAAAATCGTCTAGTATCAACATCAAATAACTTGTTGATCGCAGATGAAAACTTGTCGGCAGCGAACTCTCGAATCAGAGACACAGACGTCGCGGCAGAGACTTCCGAAATGACAAGAAATAACATCTTGTTGCAAGCGGGGATCTCGGTTCTAGGTCAAGCCAACCAGTCACAACAGCTGGCTTTGAAACTCTTAGGTTAATCCGTTTTTCTTAAAAGGGTTGCTCCTGAATAAGGGGTGGCCCTTTCTTTTTTTACAAACCTGTCTAAAACTTGGATATCTCTTGCGTGAAGGATTCTGCTTTAACGCCTGTCCACGAGTTTCCGCGAAAATATTCAATCTTACAATCTGGCAATTTGGAGATTTGCCCTCTTAGGAGTATAAAGTTCGCGTTCTAAATACGAATAACGACTTTAAGGAGTCTCCATGAAAAACATGATTATGGCGGCAGCTCTTTTGCTGTCTGTGTCTGCTCAAGCAAACGATCAATATGTTCCAGTTATTAAATGTAAAGGCAACGGTGTTGCTTTGACTGTTTCTGAAGGCGGTTTCACCGGTATTCCGATGATCCAAATCGACCGCGAAGAAGAAGGTGTCACATCTTCTGAAAATCACTTGGCTCGTTTGGTACGCGCAGAAGGTCGCATGGGTGCTCCAGTGACTTATGTTGGTAAGAAGATCACTTTCACGATTAACTTCACAACATCTCCTGGCCCTAACGGCACTCGCCAAGGCACTCTTTATAATAAAGAGACTAAGAAATCTGAAACGCTTGTCTGTAAGCGTGTAAAATAAATCGAACACTGAAAAAGGCCGCCAAACGAGCGGCCTTTTTCATTCTCTTTTCATTTAGCCACCTTGCTGCTCAGAGTAATACGAATCTTGTTGAAATAGCGCGAACCCCCGGGCACCTACAGAGTATGAAATTAATTGCGATTCTTCTTTGTATGATGTCCCTGAAGGCACAAGCGGCTTGGGATCTGAATGATGTCTCTTACTTGATGCCTTTGCCTGCAAGCGTGGGCAATGACCAGCTTTTGGGACTTGAGGCTCCAGGAAAAGGTGGCGCTCTTTTACCTCCGTCTTTCGTGGCAAAGATTCCTGTTCTTGCTTTTGGAATGAATCGCGAAGAAACAGCAGCAGCATTGCGTGTGATGGCTGTGCGTATTGATCCTTGTTTTCCTTTGCCGACACCTCAATCTTGCCAAAAGCAAATTCGTTTGGTGTGGCAACCGATTGAAATGGGCCGCCGCAATCAAGTTCAAACAGTGGATGCCGCTCTTCATAGTTTCTATGTTTTGACAGATGCCGAGTTTGATTCTTTGCTTAACGATATTGAAACTTGGAAAAAGAAATACGCAGTGAAAACTGATTTTGTTCCTTTGCAAGTTCATCCCGCTTGGGCCAAAGAGGGAGATCGCAGTCCTGCTCTGGCGGATTTTCACAACATTCTAAAAAAATACGCCGGTGTCGGCAATATGACTCGTGTGACAGCGATGGTTTTGCGTGGCGCGGGTGACATGTGGGCTTTTGCAGGCTTTGAGGTTCGCGGTGACGATTTAGAAATGATTCCGGTTCCGCGTTTGAATGGAAAACTTTCTCAAGCCTTCATCAATGTTGCGGTTCCTGCAGAACAATTTGCGGGCGGAGGAATTTCTCCGACTCCCAAAGGCGATGACACATTCAATAATATCGCTGCGGAATCTGTTCGACTGGGCGAGGGAACAGAAGATCTTATTCGCCAAGAAGTGAAAGCGGCTTTCCGTATCGAAAATCCTAAAAACTTTAATCCTGAAAATATGGACTGTGTAAGCTGTCACGTGGCTCAACCCGCAATTCAATGGGTTTTAAACAAGCGTCCTGAGTTAAAAGCTGATCAGCTCTGGAATGCAGAGATTTATAAAAACTCAAAGTATGATCTCAAAAACGTGAGTCCTGAGCTTTGGAACACACAAATGATTCGTGGCTTAGGTTATTTCGGTAAGAATTTGGCGATAAGCCAACGCGTGATCAATGAATCTGCGGAAGTCGCAGACATGCTTAATCAAAAAGCGGCGAAATAAATCGCCGCTTCTTATTATCATTCTTCAATAGCTGAAGTGATATTTTCCCAAAGAACGGGGCTCAGTAATTCAGAACCAATCATCATCACAGGTTCCGCATCTTTTGCGCGGCCCTTTTTGGCTTCGGTCGGTAAGTGACCTGTGCCACCGTGTTTATCAAACCAAGCTCGGCGCATTGCCAACGAGTTTGAAACAAAAAGATGAGGGTAGGCTTCCAGTTCTTTTTTATTTGCGCGACCGTATTCGAACGAACTTAAAACGGCAAAGTTTTTTGAAGATTCAATTTTTTCCAATTTTTGAAATCCGAGTTCACTTAAGTATTTAAACTTCTGACGTCCCGGGGTTTTGGAAGTGAAGATAAGGTCCAAGTTTCCTGAAAGGAAATTTGCCTCCAGTTCGTTAAGGTCGAAAATATCAAGAGTGATTTTTTTAACGCCTACCTCTTCAAAACAAAGACGAGACGTATTTAAAGCAAAATCCGCCATTCCTTCAAGAGTTCCAATATGCAGTTCGCCCACCATCTGGTTGTTGCTGATACCCTGAAGTTCCGTTTCCAGACGACGAATGGATTTTTCAAAGATCTCTGAAAGTTGAAAAGCTACTGCCGTCCATCCGGATTTTCTTTTTGCTGAGCGATCCAGAAGAACGATTTTTAACTCATCTTCGATCTTAGCAATAATGCGAGACAATTGAGGCTGGCTTAAACCCACATGCAAAGCAGCGGCAGAGAGATTTTTAAAGTTCACTGATTTCGCCAAGACACTCAGTTCATAATAAAGTTGTTGCATGCTGCTGTCTCCACATTAAGGTTTACGAATGTAGTTCAAGAAAGCAATCATACCGAGGACTATGGCTATTAAGTATCCAATAAAGCTCATAGTTGGCATCCCGGCGATGTGGCTTTCTGTGTTGTGTACAAAGATGAAGGACGAACTTAAAATCAGGGCTCCGATAATCAAGCCTAAGAATAATAAATTCGAAGAGCTTTCTACGGATCTTTTTAATTCTTTGATTTCTCCCACCTTTAGGCGGAAAGCGTGATCAGGACTGTTGATCTTGCGTAAAAAGAAATTCAACTGGCGAGGCAAAGAATTTAAAAACGCTTTTGATTCCCGCGCCATTTGAGTCATATCGTTCATGACTCTTTGTGGACCATACTGAGTTTTCGCTAGTTCGCCAGCAAACTCCAAAGAGTAGTGAAGGAAGTCGAAGTCTTTATTAATTTTTCGACCCATGCCCTCAATAGAAACAATTGATTTAAAGAAGAGCATCAGATCCGTCGGCACTTGCAAATGATGGCGAGCCGCAATTCCTGAAGACTTCATCAGGATTTTACCCAAATTGACATTTCTAAGAGTCAAACCAAAGTAAGGCGCGATCAATTCACGTAGATCTTTAGCGAA
The DNA here is from genome assembly GCF_037996825.1 of Bdellovibrio sp. BCCA. Taxonomy (NCBI): domain Bacteria; kingdom Pseudomonadati; phylum Bdellovibrionota; class Bdellovibrionia; order Bdellovibrionales; family Pseudobdellovibrionaceae; genus Bdellovibrio; species Bdellovibrio sp. BCCA. The sequence continues at coordinate 407,465 of NZ_JBBNAC010000001.1, forward strand.
AATATCAATGTTCACGCGGTCTGTGAATGGAGCTAGATCCACATACTCATAAGCCAAGCGTTCATAGTCTTCTTTTGAAAGAGCTAAAAGCATGTTAGCGATAGCGGCCTGGGTACGGGTATTGAGTCGTCCCACGACACCGAAATCAATCAAACCAATTTGATTTTGTGGAAGAACGAAAAAATTCCCCGCGTGCAAATCACCGTGGAAAAGACCGTCTTCAAACACCATTTTTAGGTAAGCACGCAAGCCCTTACGAATGACTTCGTTAGGATCAATGTTTTCCTGAAGAAGCGCACCCTCTTGGCTTAATGGAATTCCTGGAAGAGCTTCCATCACAAGAACTCGTTCCGTGGTATGCTCCAAGTACACTTTAGGAATTTTAATATCTTCGTGGCCTTTGAAGTTTTCTTGGAAGCGGCGAATGTTGTTAGCTTCAACGACGAAGTTCGTTTCAAACTCCAGCGTTCTAAAATACTCATCCACAATTCCTACAGGATTGTACGGGCGAGCTTCAGGGATGTAGGTAACTATCAGTTCTGCCAACAAATAAAGAACGTTAAGATCATCATTGATCTTTTGAATGATTCCAGGACGTTGAACTTTGATGACGACATGTTCACCCGTAGTCAGGCGAGCTCTGTGTACTTGCGCGATGCTGGCAGATCCCAAAGGTTCAGGATCAATGCTTTCAAATTTTTGATAAAGAGCATTGCCGAATTCTTCTTTAAGAACTCCTTCAATGATTTCAAAGGAAAGCGATTGAACACGGTCGTGCAGTTTTTCAAATTCATTGACGTATTCTTCGGGAACCAAGTCGGGGCGAGTGGCGAGAAGTTGTCCAAGCTTAACGAAAGTAGGTCCGAGTTCTTCAAAACTCATACGCATGCGCTCGGGCATCGAAAGAGATTCGATGTCCGAGTTTGTGTTGAGTCTTTCTATAAGGAATTTACCGAGTTTTACCTTTTCCGCGACTTGATGAAAGCCGTGCTTTGCGAACACCCCCACGATCGTTCGCAGTCTTGCCGCGTTTTTTAGAGTCTTTCCGATCTGGCGTCCGGTGTTTAAGGCTGTCACTATTCTTCTCCGAATAATCGTCATTATCACGAAGTTTAGATTGTTCGGCAAACATCAATTTTTTACTGAGCTTGGGCTTGTCTTTAGAAGGGGTTTCCTCTTCCGACTTTCTGTATTTCTCTGGACCAAGGATCATGTTCAAAAGGCTCTGATCCGGTCCTCTCTTTTCATCGTCGTCCCGAGCGCCCGGTTTAAAGCCATACTGTTTTTCAATTTTATGGATTTTTTCGCGCTGACCTTGTTCGTCTTTACGAGAATCTCCAAAGAATTTTGATTTCTGACCTTTTTTAAACGGACGTTCTTCTTCGCGGTCTTTGGATTTCTTAATAAACTCCTGACGGGAATCTTTGCGTCCGCCACCTTTGGTGAAAGCCCCGCGCTCTTCGCGACGGTCGTCTCTTTCGCCACGGCGTTTATCTCGACCGTGATCTCTTCTTTCGTCGCGTTCATCACGACGAACGGGACGACCGGATCTTTCTTTTTGTTGGCCATGCAGCTTCTTAAGAAAAGACTCTGCCGTGGCTTGCGCCGAAGTTCTTTCTTCATCGGATTCTTCTTTTTCAAGTCCTGCAAGAACGAAGTTGATTTGGCCTAATTCCGGATCGGCTGCGGCTACTTGAATACGAATCTTATCGCCGATGGCGTAAGCAAATCCGGATCTCTTGGCGACAAGGCGCAAGTTTTCTTCGTCATATTCAAAACGTTCGCCACCAAGATCATCCAAGCGTACAAGTCCATCGACGTCGTATTCTCTTAAAAGAACAAAGACACCGAATTTAGCCACAGAGCTGATCATGCCGTCGAATTCTTGACCCACAAATTTTTCCATAAAGCGGGCTTTTTTAATCGATTGCACTTGGCGTTCTGCTTTTGTTGAGCGTTGTTCAGCCGCAGAAAGAATCGTTCCTGCTGTGGATAAATCATCTTCACTCATCAAACGATAACCAGAATTTGGCATCACTTGATTTTTAAGAAGTCTGTGCACGATCAAATCAGGATAACGACGGATCGGAGAAGTGAAGTGAGTATAGAACTCAAATCCCAATCCAAAGTGACCGACGTTGTTCATGCTGTATTTGGCTTGGCTCATCGAGCGTAACGTCAGGATATGAAGAATCTGCGCTTCAGGACGGTTTTCAAACTCTTCCAACGCTTTTGTAAGGCGCTTTTGCAGTTTGCCTTGTCCTAACTTTGTTTTACTTCCAAAGTTCGCAAGATATTTTTCTAAAACACGAATGGCCATTTCATTCGGCGGTTCATGAATACGATACAAAGCCGGAATATTGCGGCTTGAAAGAAACTTCGCCACGCCCACGTTGGCTGCCAACATCATCTCTTCAATCAAGCGATGTGAAAAGAGACGCTCAGAGCGTTGGATGTCGACAGGAACACCTGCGCCATCAATCACAAGTTCCGTTTCAGGAATTTCAAGATCCAGTGAGCCTTCTTTAAAGCGTTTCGCCATCAAGATTTTTGCAAGATCTGAAAGGCGCAGAATATTTTCTTTAACGTGGCTGTGTTTTTTAACTTCGTTGCCATCGATGATTTCTTGCGCTTCACCGTAAGTCACACGCGCTTTGCTTTCCATCACAGCTTCATAGAAGTCGGAGCGTTTCATTTCGCCCGTGAAATCAAAAAGCATTTCAGCAACAAGGCATAGGCGTGGAACATGAGGATTTAAAGAACAAAGTCCGTTACTAAGAATTTCCGGTAGCATTGGGACAACATAGTTCGGGAAGTAAACCGAAGTTCCGCGTTCGTAAGCGTCTTTATCAATCGCGCTGCCAATGCGAACATAGTGGCTGACGTCAGCAATAGCGACGTAAAGAAGAAATCCTTCCTCTGTCACTTCAACGTAAACGGCGTCGTCAAAGTCTTTCGCTGTCGCACCGTCGATCGTGATTAGGTTTTTATCACGAAGATCGCGACGGCCTTTAAAGTCCTTTTCGTCAGGAACTTCATTAAAATGTTTGGCTTCTTCTAAAGTCTCTTTCGAAAATTCCAAAGGAATGTTGTTAGAACGGATCACTCTTTTAATATCTGTAAGAGGATCTAAAGCATCACCGATGATTTCGGTAACTTTTCCCGTGAAAGATTTTCCTTCGTCGGGGTAAGTGAGAATTTCAGCCGCAACAAGTTCTTTGTCTTTGGCATTCAAAGAGTCTTCAAGCTTGATCTTAAGATCTTGCCCCCAGCCTTTGCCTTCATCGCGGATGGCGCCGACTCTTTCATTCATTTTGTAAAAACGGCCGACAACAGTTTTAGTCCCGCGAGAAAGAATACGGACGATTTCTCCGCGAAAACGTTCGGTCCCTTTTTCCGGAAAAGCTTCAATCACGACTTTATCATTTGTCATGATGCCTTCCATTGAATTGCGGGGAATGTATACGTCAGGGTGTCCGATATCGTCAGGGATAAAAAAACCAAATCCGTCCGGGTGTCTTTTGATTGTGCCGTTGAGGAGTTTCTTTTTTTGCATCTTCAGGTTGTATTTCCTTTATATAGAGAACGCATCTTTAGATTAGCACAACTTAAGTGGTGGAAAAGCACATTATTTGATATGCAATTTGGCGCAGGACCTAAAATGTCAGGGACAATTCGTAAGACGATGAGTACAAGACACGCAATGCGTTTATTGATAATGCCCACGAACCGTGGGTGATACGCAGATTCTTATGCAAAAACCGTAAATTCGCAAGTTCTAAATAAAAAGGCCGACCTCTTGGTCAGCCTTTTTGTATTTTTATTCTGTCAGATTCTTTTAGAAGTGGGCAAGAGCACCCAAAGTCACCATCTGCGCGTCAGCCGTCGGTGCGCCATCTTTATCTAAGAATGAATCGGCGTCAGAGTGATCCATACGGAATTCAGCATAAAGATTCAAATTGTCATTCAAGACAATTTTGTCAGTGACTGAAAGAGCATTCACTTTGTCAGCTGCTCCACCATATCCAATTTCATTTCCGCCACGAACCATTTCATAGCGAAGACCTAAGTTGTTGATGCCGATACCATAAGTGAGAACGGCACTCACTGAATCCGCCCAATGCGTGTGAGTGTTTTCAAACTTGAAAGTGCGTGAATCATAAGTCACTGCCAACATAAGGTTGTCCATGAACTTATAAGAAGCCCAAACGCTGGAAGCTGAATTGTCTTTTTTGCCGGTTGCTGGTGCGACCGCTGCATCTGTTCCAATCAAGTAGCCCGCAAACCATGTGAGTTTACCAGCCAAAACACCCGTGACAGAAAGCTCTGTTGTTTTTGTTGGAGCATAGTCTTCACCGATGGCTCCATAAGTAAATTGATTGTAAGTCGAAAGAGTTGCTGTCAACCAGTCACCAGGAGTGTACTTCGCGCGCAAACCTTCTCCGTAACCAGGTACGATTGTTTGATAGGCGATTGTATCGTTATAGAATGCATTTTCGTATCTCATCAATGATTCGTATCCCATTGTAGTAAGGAAACGACCGAAACCGATTTGCAATTGTGGATTTACTTTATAGAACAACTCCATTTGATCCAATACGCCGAAGTAAGCTTTGGATGTTGCTGCTCCATCTGGAGAGTACTGAGTTGGTGTGTGAACAAGACGACCTAAGAAAGAGATTTGTTCTGTTTCTTTTTTAAGGAGCACTTGTGCTTTATTTAAACGATAAGCCTCGTTTGTTGCGCCTTCCGTATTGGGAATTGCTGCATCTTTTGATGAAAGAAAATTGTAGTCAAAGGCCACCTCACCATTAACAGTGATTCCGCCGATGTCCGCTGCATTCGCAGTTGCTGTCCCCATGATTAGCAAAGCTGCGAGAATTTTTGAAATACTCACGTGAACTCCTTTTAAATAAGTAATGAGCTTTTAAATTTGATTTAAGGTTACGACCTTGGTCTAGTTCGTGTAACGTAAAAAATTACTAAACCTAGACCATGATCCAGGATGATCTAGTGCGGCGACTCTATTATGAAATTTCGCGTCAATGTCCAAACTTGTACGCAAAAGCAGACTAAAAACTTGCAGACAAATTACATCACTGGCCTCGTTTACTAAGTTCAAAACTTGTGAAGCATTCGCCATGAAAACCGCTCCAGGTTTGAATTTCGTCGAAATAAAATTTTTGAAAAAAGAGCATCAAAGAAACGTCAAAATGAAGAGCAAGTCCTGTGTACTTGAAACCACATTGAGAAAGTTATTGGTGATGTTTTGAGCAGGCATGAAGAGATCCCAAAATTTTTGTTGTTGATCTTGGACTAGGTCCTCATTAGCATTTTTTATGTAATGGCTTACAGCTTTTAATGGATTAATAAGTTTATAAGTAATCATAAGATTGCAACGAAACGAAAGGATGCAACAATGAAAAAACTTTTAGTAATGGCAGCTATGACAGTTGCGGCTACTAACGCGTTCGCGGGTGTAAAACTCGTTGTACGTTCAGACTATGTCAACACTCCAAACTATGATGACAACACAGGTGCTGAAGTTGCTGGAACTTCTGTATTTACACCTGCGGTTGCTCGCTTGTACCTAACTGGTATGGTTGGTGACGCTGTGATCGATTCTGGTTGGAATCTTCGTGCGTTCACACCAGAAGTATCTGCTGGTGGTACTCTTTCTAAAACTATGACTGTTGATAAGTTCGTAGATCACTTGACTATTGCTAAGCCAATGGGTGACTGGACTTTCACAGCTGGTAAATTGCAAGTTAACGTGGGCGGATACGAACACGGTAAAACTATCATGGGCGACACTTACTTGACATCACTTGCTGGTGGCGGTGTTGGCGGTGATGGTCAAACTGGTTCAGTTGTAACTCCAGAAAACTCTTCAGGTGTTGCTGCTGCTTACGCGATCAATGCTGATCACAAACTTGAGTTCCAAGTAACTAACTCTACAAATGCACAAACTATCGAAGCTGGCGCTAGATCAACAGACAAGCGTCACAACATGGGTTTGGCTTACTGGGGTTCATTTGCTGAAAAAATGTTCCAAACATACTTGAGCTACACTGTTGGCGCAGGTGACACTATTGCTGCTGGTGTAACTACTGGTCATGAGCAAACTTTCCTAGGTGCTGGTTTCCGTATCGCTCCAATGGAAAATTTGAACATCGATCTTGAATACCTAGCTAACAGCGATAAAAACGCTACAACTGGTGACAAAGACGAGACAAACTCTACAATCGTAGAAGCTTCTTACAAAATCAACAACTGGACTCCAGTTTTGAAGTACGAAATGTCTAACGATAAAGTTGCTGGCAACGACAACTTCAAACGTAACGCATTCGCAGTTGGCGTAGAATACATGCCAAAAGCTGAAGATGCTTTCCGTTACCACATCGCTTACGCTTCTGCGAAAGACGATTTCGACAACGCAGCGTTGGAAGACGTTACTTTCAACACTATCACTGTTGGTTTCAAATACACTGGCGACATCGCGAAGTAATTTGATCCTGAAAAGGTGAAAGTTAAAAAGCCCAGGCAACCCCTGGGCTTTTTTATTTTTTAAATTTCTCGTGAAATTTTCTCTTCGATGGCGATATTGATATAGTCATTGATGCTGATACGATGAGCATCCGCAAATACTTTAACCATGCGGTGTTTTTCCGGTCCCATTCTCAAATTTAAATTTCCAGACAGAGTAACTTCTGGTTTTTTACCTTCTTTGGCGCAAAACTCCAGGTAGTCTTCGACTGAGATCCGTAATTCCTTTTCAAGTTCATCTACCGATGTTCCTTGAAAAGTTATGACATCGTTAATGCCTAACACTTCACCATGAAAAATTTTTGCCTCGGCATCAAACTCAACGCTCGCAAAATATCCTTTATAAGACATCATGGGTAACTCCTGCATTATTTAAAAAACGACGAACAGACTTAAGTTTCACACGGACACGTGATCCATTTCCTTCGCTGATTTCACCGCCAAGAGCCCTAAAGAGACTTTCAATGTCGCTCCAAGTGATATTCGACCTCACTGGATCTTCAAACAGAATCTTCAGTGTTGTTAGTTGCTTATTGTTCAAACTCAATGCAACTCCTTTCATGGTACTGCAAAATGGTACTAAGTTGGATTATTTTTCAAAGTTATTGCAAAGTTTTGGTGGGTTCTGACTGTAACTATTGGAAATTTATGGATAAACGGGTCCGAATTCCGGGTCTTTTTGAATAAAAAAATCCCGCTTTTGAACGGGATTTATAAACTATCTGTTTGTCCTTGATTTTATCAGGAAGCTCTTTTGATAACCAGCTCGATGAGCGCTTTTCTAATCAATTTCTGATAATCCGTTTTATCTTTTGTGGCGATCTTCTTGAGTTCTGTAAGTAGCTCTGCAGGAACTCGCAATGTAATCGTGGTGTCCTTCTTTTTAATTTCTAAATCATAGATATCATCAAATGACTTCCAGCTGCCGTGCTCAATCAAACCAGAAAGATCGCGATCCAAGGGGTCTTGAGTAGGTTTCGTCTTTTTATTTGAATGTTTTTTCATAAAGCTTCCTTATTTCTTTTGGTCGAGCATAACGAGCGGAAATAGGTCTTATCAAAAGCCTTCCGTTATTAGCACGAACAGTGAAGGCTACGAAAACAAAACGGGAATCTAAGCTGCCGAAAGCTATGTAACGTTGTTCTTCCGAAGAGTGAGAGTCGTCGTTGGCATAAACAGGGTTGTTCTTAAAAAAGCGTTCAATATCAGCGGCGGATAAGCCGTGTTTGCTTAGCTTGTTTCTATTTCCTTCGTCGAACTCAAGCTCAAATCTCATATTTAATTTATCCCAAACCCTTAAAAATGTAAATACAAACGTAAATACATAAAAACATTGAATAATGTGCTTAGTTGCAAGACTGAGGGGATCCCTAGGGACGTATTAATTAGATGAAGAAGGACCTTAGAAAACGATATCCGGAAAAAGGAAAAACCCAGGCCTTGGGGGGAAGAGCCTGGGTTTATTGGGGGCTATTTAAATTTCTTCTACGAATTAGCGAGTGCCGGCGTGTGTAGAAGAAGCCGATGCTGTCTTAACAGTTTGTACTTTCACAGAAGAAGGAGCTGCTGTTTTTGCGAAAAGGCCGCCTGATTCTTTGTGATCGCATTTAGTTGCGCCGAAAGAAGCCGCTGCTGCGATTGTGATAACTGCTGCTGTGATGATTTTTGCGAATGTCATTTTGAACTCCTTCGTAACAAGCTGTATACATATCCCTAGTGCGAGGAGTATGCCACGCGAGTTGGTTCATCTTGAGAATCTCTCAACGACCTTTCAAGCACTTAGAAACGGCGATTCTCAGAGTGAGATCGCAGTGACAGCGTGTGACCGACAACGCGCGCACCTGTCAGCTTTCTAACAGTTTCGATGAAGGAGTTTTCTTCGTGCGTGCTCTCTTGTCTTCTTTGGGTTTGATCCTGGCTGCAATGTTTTCGATTCAACTTGGGGCATCGATTGCCAAGCAGCTTTTTCCTGTAGCTGGGGCAGCGGGAACAACTGCTTTACGTGTAACAATGGCGGCGATTCTTTTATCTGTAGTCGCAAAAATTTGGAAACATAATATTTCCTGGAAAAGTCTTCCGTCGTTTGCCGCCTACGGGATTTCCTTGGGAAGCATGAACCTGCTTTTCTATTTTGCTTTAGAAAGAATCCCGCTCGGTATTGCGGTGGCTTTGGAATTTACGGGACCTCTTGCTGTCGCTCTTTTTTCTTCAAAAAAATCCTGGGATATTCTGTGGGTGCTTCTTGCAGGAATCGGAATTTATCTTCTGCTTCCGGTGTCTCCGTCGGCTAGCCACCTAGATGTGATCGGTATTCTTCTCGCATTAGCCGCGGGATTTTTCTGGGCTTTATATATTATCTTCGGGCAGAAGGCGGCGAAGCACGGCTCCAGTCTTCAAGTCACTGCGTGGGGCATGTGGTTCGCGGCACTAGTCGCATTGCCTGGCGGAATTTATTTTAACAGTGCAGAGATCAAAGACATTTCACTCTGGCCCATGGGACTTGGAATCGCCATTCTTTCAAGCGCACTTCCGTATTCGCTAGAGATGAAAGCCATGCGCAATATGCCGACAAAAACTTTTGGAATTTTAATGAGTATGGAGCCTGCGGTGGCAACCCTGATGGGAATTTTAGTGCTTAAAGAGACTTTGAGCGTACCGCAATGGATAGCTATTGCCTGTATCATTGCGGCTTCGGCGGGAAGTACTGCGACGGCTAAATAATTTGCAAGCCGTCGCGGAAAACAGAAACTATTTCTTTTCTTCTTTATCCGATTTTTCAGTCGTATCGAAATAATCTGGAGCTACAAAGTCCACAGTGAATGGATATTTATAAGACTTGTAAGCACCCAATTTTGGTTTGCCAGCGCTTGCGTAAGCTTCATCCCAAAGATTTGCCAGCAAGACCGCTCCACGAGCCATTTCCGTAACAATGTAGGGCTTCATTTTCTTGAAAGCCACGGAAGCTGGTTCACGTTCCGCCGGAGTTTTGATTTCCATTCCTTTTTCTTTTACTAGAGTCGATTTCTTTTTAATCGGATCTAGCTTCAAGATTTTCGGAATTTCTTTATTAGAAATCACACTTAAAACTTTCATTTTTTCAATCGGAGTTTTTGGTTTTAAGAACTCAGGCTTTTTCATCGCGCGAGCCTCTTTCAAAACCAAGTAATCCAAGTCGCCATCGAACTGACCAACAACGAGATCTTCGAAGTAAGCGTGGATACCACCATGTCCTGTAGCATAACCATCATAGTCCGCTGTTGTATGGAATGGTTGGCAGTTGTCACCTACGAAGTGACCCATCAAACCCATGGAAGTTACTAATTGATAAGCCAGCTTGTTGTAAGGAAGATCGTTGTTTTGTTCTTCTTTAAAATTCGCCGGAGGAGTCGCTAGCGCAAATTCTTTTTCAAGACCTGCGATAATGCGCATGAATTGATCGACTCTCCACCAAGAAGAACCAAACTCTTGAGGCATGGATTTGATTGTGGATCCGTCGTTTTTAAATTTATTTGGCTTTCCTGTGTAGTCGGCGATCAATTTTTTGTAATCAACAGGAATGTCTTTCACATCAAGACCGATGACTTCGATATCGATGAAGTGCGCAGGGTTGCCAAGTTTATTTGCTTCGCCACCCAGACTTTTCCAGTAAAAATCCGGCATATTGCACAGGTGACCCATCATCTGTGGTTTATGTTGTAGATACTCTTTTAAACCCGGTTCTTTCACCAAGAAGCTAGCAACACGGCAGATAGTATCGTGACCGCGACCACCCCAAGCAAAGGCTTGTGTCGACATTAAAAGAATCAATCCTGCGAGAAGATGTTTCATAAAAACCTCTTTTGAAAGTTATCGTCCCAACGCTTTCGGTGCACGGCTTTTTCCGATAAAGCCCGCTAACGCAATGATGGTCACGACGTAAGGTAAAATCTGAATAAACTGAACGGGGATTTCAAAGTCGTTCACTTTGATTCCCTGCAAACGAATTTGCAAAGCATCAGCAAATGCAAAAAGCAAACAAGCTCCAAGAGCAGGCAGTGGTTTCCATTTTCCAAAGATCAAAGCCGCGAGCGCCATAAAGCCACGGCCGCCCGTCATCAATGGAGAGTATGAAGAAGCCAAGAACAAAGATAAACTTGCGCCACCCCACGCAGCGAAAGCTCCACTGACAGAAACAGCGGCCCAACGCACTTTGCGCACACTCACGCCACTAGCGACAAGAGCTTCGGGGTGTTCACCCGCAAAAAGAAGCCAAAGACCGGAGCGCGTTTTATAAAGCCAGTAAGTCAAAGCCCCGACTAATACGAACGCCATCACAAGCGGTTCAAAACTAAAACGGTCTTCCGCTAGTAACGCTGGTGTGGAACCTGTTGAGTTGTAAAGAATCTTCGTGAGAAAGGGAATAAGTCCCATCACAAGAAGATTAAACGCCATACCTGTGACGATTTGATCGGCTTTAAGTTCAATCGTGAAAAGAGCATACAGTGCGCCGATCACAAGGCCCGCAATCAAAGCCGCACCCCAACCCAACCACGCGGAAGCAAACATATGTCCGACAACGGCTCCGGCAAAAGCACCTGTCAGCATAAAACCTTCAAGGGCAACGTTCACAACACCGGAACGCTCGCTCATAAAGCCACCCATTGAAGCAAAAACTAAAGGAGTTGCTAAACGCAAAGTGGCGAGAAGCAAAGAGATGATAAGAGCCATCATGTCCATCAGTCTTTTCTCCTTTTGTGCTTAATCCACTCCCAATAACCTTGAGCCGTCACACCCAAGATGATCAAACCTTGGATGATGCGAGAAAAATCGCGAGTGATTGTCGTTGTCTCAAGATCCAGATCTGAAGCACCTTTATGAAGTGCGCCCATTAAGAAAGCGGCAGCGATAATACCCAAGGGATTATTATTTGCTAAAAGCGCAACGGCAATACCGATAAAACCATAGTCCGGGGAAAATCCAATGCGATACTGTCCGGCACTTCCTAAAACTTCAGAAAGAGCGACACAACCAGCAAGCGCTCCAGCCAACGCCATCGCCAGCATTTGCACTTTCTTTTCAGAAATTCCACCACGGTGAGCGGCTTCAGGATTGGAGCCGACAGCCCGCAAACCAAAGCCCCACGTGGTTTTCCAGAGAAATATCCACATTAAAACTGCAAACACAATCGCAAAGCCCAAAGAAGCATTCGCAGGAGTGTCTGGGAAAAGGCGTGCGATCAAATCATAATCCTTAAACATATAGTTGGGCGACACCATCGCCGTTTCAGGATTTTGAGAATTCGGATTTGGAATGATTTTAAGAGTAAACCAACTCGCAATACCTGCCGCGATGAAGTTCAGCATGATTGTGATAATCACTTCATGACTTCCACGATACGCGCGCAACCATCCGGCGATCCATCCCCACAGTCCTCCGGCAAGAATCGCTGCTAGGAACGCGACAACTGGAGCTAAAGGAAATGGAATGTTTGGACAAAGTACACCAACAGCCGCTGCCGTAAGCACAGCCACAGTGAGTTGTCCTTCAGCACCGATATTAAATAATCCGGCATGAAAACCGATAGCGACTGAAAGACCACAAAAAATCAAAGGTGTCGTGTAGGAAAGAGTCAGACCCAAATCATACATGGAACCAAAAGCACTCTTCATAAGAATCATGAAGATGTTCAAAGGGTTTTCACCAGCAAACAAAGTCAAAAGCAAAGCGATAGTAAGACCGATTAAAAATCCGAGGATGCGTTTCACTTGCACCCTCCCATCGCAGTTCCTAGTGCAATTTCATTAAATTCAGAGCGGTTAAATTCCGCCACCAGTTTTCCTTTGTATAGAACCACAATACGATCTGAAAGAGTCATGAGTTCATCAAGTTCCGAAGAAATCAAAAGAATGCCAGCGCCTTCATCGCGCGCTTTGCGAAGTTCACTATGAATAAATTCAATCGCACCGATATCCACACCACGAGTCGGCTGTGCTGCAATCACCACTTGGGGTTTTTGCGAAAGGGCGCGAGCGACAACAAGTTTTTGTTGATTGCCTCCGGAAAGTTTATCAAAAGGCAAAAGAGGATTGTGCGGGCGAATATCGTAGGTATCCATGATCTCTTTGGTGCGAGAAATAATCTCGCGCACTTTTAAAAAGATACCGCGCGAGAAAAGAGAACGCTTGTGCTGACCTAAAATAAAATTCTCATAAACAGGGCGCGCGGGAAGCATACCAAAACGCAAACGGTCCTCTGGAAAAGAGCAAATCAATCCTTCGCTGGAGACAGAACCATTTACGGAACCTTTTTTCAGAGCGTGCTTATCAAGCAAAGAACGAATCAGAATGTCTTGTCCGTTACCTTCAACGCCAGCAACGCCGACGATTTCTTTTGAATGAACGGTGATGTTGATATCTTCAATCTGATGATTGCCCAAAGTCGCAGAGACATTGTCGAACTTTAAAACCGCACGAGTTTTATCAACGGACGTCTGTCTTTCTTGAGGAGCTTGAATGTGGCGACCGACCATCATTTCAGCAAGTTCGGAACCGTTTGTTTCAGACGTTTTTTTATTTCCCACAACACGTCCCGTGCGAAACACAGTGACTGAATCCGTAAGGCTCATCACTTCTTTGAGTTTGTGAGTGATGATAAGAATCGTTTTGCCTTCATCTTTCAAGCGACGAAGATTCTTAAACAGGTCTTGCACTTCTTGCGGAGTCAAAACAGCCGTCGGCTCATCCAAGATTAAAATCTCAGAGTCTTGCGAAAGAATTTTTAGAATTTCCAAACGCTGTTGTTCGCCGACAGAAAGGTCTTCAACCTTCGCATCCAGATTCAAAGTAAAACCATAACGTTCCGCAATTTCTTGCAGACGTTGTTTTTGTTCTTTGCGTGGAAGAAGGGAAAATGCCGAGCCTTTTTGTTGCAGCAAAATATTATCAAGAGCGGTGAAAGGTTCCGCCAACATAAAGTGTTGATGAACCATGCCGATCTTTGCCGCCATGGCATCAATCGGAGATTCAAAAGAAACCGGATTTCCGTGAACAAGAATTTCACCGCCATCGGGACGATAGAGTCCGAAAAGGATTTTCATGGCGGTGGATTTGCCGGCACCGTTTTCGCCAACGATGCCGTGGATAGTGCCTTTAGCAACAGAGAAAGAAATATCAGAATTCGCGCGGACTTCGCCGAAGTATTTTGAAACCCCTTTAAACTCTACTGCTGAAACACTCATTACTATTTCTTTTTGTAGTAGTCAGGAACTTGAATTTGGCCAGCGATGATTTTCTTTTTGATGTCTTCAAGCTTTTTTCTCATATCCGGAGTCACAAGCTTGTCGTTGTATTGATCCAAAGTGTAGTTCACACCGTTGTTCTTAAGACCAAAGTGGCTCACACCACCAGTGAACTTTCCTTCTTGAGTTTCTTTGATCGTGTCGTAAACCGCAACGTCCACGGCTTTCAACATGCTCGTCAAAATCACGCCGGGTTTGATCCAGTTTTGATTCGAGTCACAACCAATCGCGAATTTCTTTTTGTCTTCAGCGGCATCGAAGATACCAGTGTTGGAAGCACCCGCTGCACCAAACACAACGTCAGCGCCTTTTGCGTATTGAGAAAGCGCCAACTCTTTTGCTTTCGCAGGATTGTTCCAAGCTTCACCAGTGACACCGATGTAGTTTTCAATCACGTTGATTTTTGGATTTACGTATTTCGCACCGGCTGCGTATCCCATCGCGAAACGACGGATCAAAGGAATGTCCATACCGCCAACAAAACCGACAGCATTGTTTTTAGAAACCATCGCCGCCAAAGCACCCACTAAGAAAGAACCTTCGTGCTCTTCAAACAAAAGGGAACGAACATTCTTTGCATCAACTTCGCCATCAACAACGGCGAACTTCACGTTTGGAAATTGCGCTGCTACTTTTTTAACGGCTTCTTTTTGCGCGAAACCGATTCCGATCACAAGATCGAAATTCTTACGGGCAAAAGAGCGGTGCAAGTTTTCAATGGCGTTTGTATCCGTGGCTTCGACGTATTTCAGATCAATTTTTAGGTCTTTTTCTGCTTTTGTTGCGCCAAGGTAAGCTGCGGAGTTGAAAGATTTATCGTCTTTACCGCCCTTATCTAGAACCAATCCGACTTTAATTGGATTTGCGAAAGAAACAATGTGGAATAACACAATTAACAGGCCAGTAACGAACGATTTAACCATCTTTTGAGCCCCTTAAATATGATGAAACTCAGGTGCCTTTTAGCACTAAGTAAACGTTTGATATCACAAAAAAAACTCTGATTTCTGGCGGAGAAAGTAGGGGAGCTGTCCCTATGAGTCAAGTCAAAAGCATGTCAGGGCGTTAATAGACTGCCGTTACAAGAGTGTTATGTCGAAATTTCAATTAGGCGGCTGTATAATACCAGTTTAGGATTGGCCTAAACATTAACCCAACGAAGAAAGCTCGGAGGTAATAGAGTATGGAATCTCAAACGATACTCAATGGCGGAGTAAACTCCCTTGGTTTTATGGGCAATCAAAACCTAAATATTCCGAATACTTCAAACGTTCCTTATGAAGTCATTCATCTCAAAGAAGAGGAGATGATCTTCAAAGAAGGGGAACCGGCGAAGGGTCTGTATTACGTGCAATCTGGCTGTGTTAAAGTTGTAGTAAACCGCTCTCATGCCCGCGGACGCACAACTACAAATGAATATGTAACCAAACTGGTGTCTCCAGGAGAATATTTTGGTTACAAGGCTTTGGTAAAAGGCATGCCTGCCCAGAGTCATGCGAAAGCTGTTAAGTCGACAGTGCTTTGGCTTTACCCACGCGAATTGATTCAAGTGGCGATTGCTCAAGCAAGTCCGTTAGTAAAATTGCTGCTCAACCAAGCAGTGAACGATCTTGAGTCTTTTGAAACTATCAGCCAGCTTCACTATTTGGCATCGGTGCAAGAACGCATCGCTTACCAACTGGTTTTGCTTGCTGACAAATTCGGGGTGCAAACTCCAAACGGAATTTCATTGAATTTGAAACTGACACGCAATGAGTTCGCTCAGCTTGCCAGCACAATCAATGAATCTTTGTCTCGTCATCTGACTGAGTTTAAAAATGAAGGTCTTATCGATCTAAACGGTAAAGAGATCATCATTAAAAACAAAGATGGCTTGATGAAAAGATCCGGCAACTTCTAAAAAGAAAACTTTTGTCTATGCAAAAGACATTTTAAACCCGTTTCGTTTGCGCGAAGCGGGTTTTTTATTTTTACATGATGGCTTGGTTGCAAGTTACGATGTGAGTCTTATTGCCAAGAAGATTTCTGAAATAATCTAAAACGTTGTCTTTGATCATTCTCAAAGCAGGCAAAGTCACTTTCAGATTTTCTGTGCGGAAAAGATAATAGCGAGTCACTTCATCTTGATAAACTAAGATTGCGCCGATTCCTGGAGGCATGGAAAGACCCGTTGAGGCGGCCCAACCAAATTGATGTGTTCCTTGACGGAAAACTCCGGCAACGCCACCGTAAGTGGTATTACTTTTTTGATGAGTGAATTCACCCGTGCGTTTTTCAAACACAAGACCGTAAGTTCCAGCAGCAGAAACTTCCACAAGTCCAGTCAGAGTGGATTTGAGTCTTTCCACATCCATAAAGATTTCAAAAACGAATTTGGATTTTTTGTTTTCATCTACACGGCGGGCAAAGCTGACGCCTAAACCCATCATATAATAAAATCCACCGGACTCCGGAATGTATTTGCCAATACTACGTTCTTTCAAAGTCTTGACGAATTTCTGTGGCAAAGCCATACCACCTGAAACGGAGAACATCATCGCTGCACCCTTGGTGTTACTGCGGGAAACGACATGCGAGCTTTCGTAAAAGCGATTGTTCAGCTCTAGTAAAACCTTATTGATTTTCTTTGGAGACAAGCGGAAGAACGCCAAAGTTTTAGCGAATTTCCCAAGGAAAGCTTCTTTCTTTCCTAAGAACGAAGCGATTTCAGCGTCTGAAAGTTGCAAAAGTTTTTGTAAGTGTTCTTCAGAGCGCGGTCCTGACCAGATTTCGATTTTTTCTTGAGAAGGCTCCGCTGTCATAAGGTCTCGTGAGTCACGAATGAATTTTTCACGGTCAAAGTTTTTTTCCGGCTCCGTGACTTCGGAAGGATCAAAGCGAACTTCCATTTCTTGAGATTCAGATGTGATGGCCGGAGCGTCTTTTTCATTTGGGACTAAGAGAAGATTCGTTTCGTCTTCCGCTTTCGCATTGAAAGATAAAAGGCACGTGATGGCCATCAACGAAAGGCAGAGAGTTTTAAATTTAAAGACGCGCATTGTTCACCTCATAGGAGGTAAAAGCAATTCGCGGACCATATTTTATGGATAATTTAGTGCAATTGATTGTTAGGGAACTGACAGCGCTGCGACCAAATTTGGCGCCGTCTCAAATTGAGACGACGCTTTTCGAATGAAATCTAGAGATGGAAATTCTTCCCACCACCGATGGAAGGAGGACGGCAAAGTCCGGCTTCAAGAGGACGTTGGAAAATTTCGACGGCTCCCGGAGGAATGGCAGCAAAACGCGGATACACCGCGTATCCTCCTTGTGGAAGTGCCACGATCATGTCGTTTAATAAATTGCGACGAAGATAAGGTGCCATCGTGATTGGATCAAACGGGACCATCACGCGAACGGCCGCTGTCGTTTGAACAGGAACTCCGCCACGAGACAAAACTTCGCGAACATAATCAGGAACTGGATTTAGATTCACGTCGATAAAACATCCAGGGCCCGTTGGCCCGAATTCCAAAAGATTCAACGAAACTCCACGCTGATTCCAACCATCGCCATTGCCGCGAGTGACTGTGTCTAAAAGATCTTTGCGAGTCATGCGTGGCTCTTGAGATTTTAAAATTCCCAAACCTGCTGCCACAATGGCCGCGGCATTGGAGCTGCCACGATATTCTCCGCCACCTGCCAACTGAATAGAAGACGGCGCTAAAAGATCGGGCTTGTTTTTTGATGATGATGAACGATCCGAATCAGAAGCACCCACAGTAATGACCGTTGTGTTGTCAGCGGGATTTAGAATTGTGTCGCTGATGCTATGAGAGGGCATTGTCACTTCGCCATCGACCGTGATGCGCAATTGATCGCGATCCACAAAGTTTTGTGAGCGATTTTTCACGCGCAAAAAGTATGTTCCAGCAGAAAGTTCTGCTGCGATAATCTCACGCGGGTATTTTGAAAAACCAGGACGGGATTCTTTTGGATCTTTGGATTGTTTCAAAGCACTTGTTTGCACGATATTGAGCATATCGTCCGTTAAAGCAAGATCCAGGTCCTTATCTGTTCCAAGCTCCACGTCGTTTTTAAAATCATTCCAGGAAAGAACGATTTTCACAGGGCATTTGCCATTGCGGTTTTCACAGCGAATCATCAAGGCATTGTTTTGATCTGGCAACTGCACCCAATCGTCTTTCAGTGTGCGAATGCCTGAATTGTAAGTTGTTAAAGAAAAATTCCCGGCGGCATTCACCCAGATCACGCCGTTACGAGTAGCGCGGTTGACTTCGTTATTGATGAAGCCTGTGCCATCAAAGTTTCCGCCGTACTCCCATACTTCAGAATAAAGCACGAGGTCCACTTTGTTTGCGATCACATCATCAATCGCCGCTTTGAAGTTTGAAAATCCAAAGACGTTATAAAGTGTCAGCTCTGGCATCCATTGTGTGGCCTGCATATCGTTTGTCATCATGGCAACTAAGATTTGCGCCATACGAAGACCATGCTCCACATTCACATTTTCTGGATTTGCCACAGGTCCTGCAACGTAACGAGTGGATGCCGGCAGTGATCGGCCCAGCTCTTTTTCGTAACCGTAAAATCCTTTATCTAGAACTGCGATCTTAAGGCGACGTCCTGGATTTTGTTGAGAGTAGTAAGGAGAAAATCCCAAAGAATATTTAACGCCAGCAAGATTTGAAAACGGAGAAGATGCAAAGGCGAATTGAAAAGAAAAACAAACGCTCAAAAAAGAAATCAATAACTTCATGAACTAAAAACCCTTCAAAAAACAAAAAGCCCCATAGAGAAAGCGGCCCCTTAAGGACCGCTCTTCATCAACTACCAACGATAGTTTGAGTAGTAGTAGTACTGATAATAGCTATAACTGTATGTATAGCAGGGTGTGTACCAAGTGCCGTACCAGTAAACGTAGCTGTAGTAGTAAGTGTTGTAACCGCTGTTGTAATTTCCGCATGGGTTGCAGAAATACCAGCTAGAAGCACCGGCATCGTTGTCCAATTCGCTTCTGACATTTTCAGCAGAAACCGCTTGGAAGGTGCCTTTCAGCGCCAAGGCTTGAGCTTGAGTATCGTTGGCCATCACTTTATCAGAAGCCATCACCGCTGTTTGGTTCGTGCGAGTATCCACGCGAATGACAACTGTTCCGTTCATGGATTGATTCGTTACTGAAGACTCGTTATCAAGTTCTCCGGCAAACGCAGATGCGCTCACGCCCAAAGCAAGAGCGGCTACTAAAATCAAATGTTTCATAAGAACCCTCCTAAAAGATATGCTTTCGTTTTATGCAATCCAGAGCGAGTGTCACTCAAAAATGGAGTGTCATTTGAAAGTCCTTGACGCGAGGCAATTCAAAAAGGTACGGCGTACCTCTATGGAACCTATTGGCTATTTAGAATCTTGTTTTCGCGATAAATTCGGGACGCCGCGACAGCCTGGCCTTGTGAAGGAGGCTTGGGCGCGCCTGAAAATTCGTGCGGATCTTCAACCTGAAGAATCTCTTCAGGGGCTCGAAGGTTTTAGTCATGTGTGGCTCGTGTGGGTTTTTCATCAAAATAAAACGGCGCGTTTTCATGCAAAGGTTCATCCTCCGCGTCTTGAAGGAAAGACCATGGGCTTGTTTGCGACTCGCAGTCCACATCGTCCCAATCCGATCGGCCTTTCGTTGGTGGAGCTTATTAAAGTCGAGAAAGACGGGATCATCGTTGCTGGAGCCGATCTTGTGGACGGCACGCCCATCTTGGATATCAAGCCTTATCTGCCTGAGGTGGAGGCTATCCCTAACGCGCGCACGGGCTGGCCTGCGGAGATCGCTAAAGACCCTATCCATGTAGAATTTACCGAGCACGCAGAAGCTTTGATGAAAGAGTGGGAAGCACGTCTTCCAGATCAGTCGTTAAGAAAAGTTGTCGAGGAAACCCTCAAGTTAGACCCGCGCCCTGTGGTTTATCGCGGTTATGAGGAAAAAGAATCTCCTTATCGCAATGAGCACGCGGTTCGTTTGTTTGATGGAGATGTCCATTTCAAATTTGAAACTCCCACTTTAGTCCGAGTTTTTGATATTCGTTTCATACATATTTAGTTGCAGTTGCCTTTTATTTGCGCACCTTGCTAGAGTCCGTTCTAATGTTACTTCAACGAAGTTGAAGTGTAGACAAACTAACTTGGAGGGAAATCGTGAGAACATTGGATACTGCTTCTCATTCTGAAAACAGCACTCTTCGTAAAGTTCCAACATTGAGCCTTGCAAGCTACACAAAGGGCTCAGACGCGGACCGCGCGAAATTCATCGACAATCTTTTCACAGGTCTTAAAGAATACGGTTTCATCATTCTTAAAGATCACAACGTGAAAGCCGCGGACTTACACAAAGCTTACGATATCCTTCAAAAATTTTATTCTCTTCCAACAGACGTAAAAAAATCTTACATCTCTCCAAAGGCGGGCTTCCAACGTGGTTACACTCCATTTGGTCAAGAGCACGCTAAAGATTCTCCAGTGATGGACTTAAAAGAGTTCTGGCACGTGGGTCGCGTTCTTCCTGAAGGCCACGCTTTGAAAACAGTTTACCCAGAAAACGTATGGCCGACAGAGACTCCTGAATTTAAATCTCACTTCACAGCTTTGTTTGATGCTTTGGAAGAAGCAGGAAACGTGATGCTGGAAGCATTGACGATGCCTCTTGAAGTTGAAAAAGACTTCTTCGCGAAAATGACGAAAGATGGAAATTCAATCTTGCGTCTTCTTCACTATCCGCCGATTCCTGAAGGTGTTGATCCTCGTTGCGTGCGCGCAGCGGCTCATGAAGATATCAACTTCATTACAATCTTGCCAGCAGCGACGGCTTCCGGTCTTCAATTGAAAGATCGTGATGGTCAATGGTTGGATATCGATTCTGAACCAGACACGTTGATCGTCGATGTGGGTGATATGTTGGCTCGTTTAACAAACGACGTATTGCCTTCAACTACTCACCGTGTGATCAACCCGCAAGACGGTAAAAACCAAAGCCGTTACTCAATGCCGTTCTTTATGCATCCGCATCCAGAAGCGATGTTGAGCTGCTTGCCATCTTGTAAAGGGACAGGCGCGAAATACCCTGATATCACTGGACACGATTTCTTGATGCAACGTTTGCGTGAGATCGGTCTTATCAAATAGACATTTTCTGTCACTGAACTGAAATGACTTCAAGAAAGGGATTCGTAAGAATCCCTTTCTTGCTTTTAGCTCTTGAGATTAGATACAAACGGTTTGTTTCACGAGTAGAACATGAAGGGGGATTTCATGCGATATTTTGTGTTTGTGATGATGGTCTTGGTGAGTTTGTGGTCCGCGCACAGTCAGGCGGCCGATAATTTCATGAGTTTCAAAATCAATACTCTGGCGCCGGGCCGATACGATTATTCTTTCGTTTGGAATCCGGTGACTCAAGAGGCGACTTTGCGTGTGGGCTTAGTGGCTGATAAAGTCGATCCGTTTTTGCAAGATAAAGAGATTTCCTTCACGAACGCACAGAAAGCCGAGTTTGAAGCTTTGGATTTTCCAAAAGTGGTCCAAGGTTGCGAGGCGATTTCTCACTGGCAATTTGAATATCAGCCAGGCCTTCCTAATTATTTAATGTATATGACTTTGAAAGGACCTAATTGCGAAAAGGTCGCACAGGTTTTTGATATTCTGCAAGTTCGCATGCGTTTTATCGGCGTTTCTGTGGTTTCGTTTGAACCCATTGACGTCGCTGTCGATATCAGTCGGTAAGCACCGTTTCTTGATAAAAAGATTTGAACGGCGTACAACAAGGTATGAAGAAGAATACTTTAATACTCCTCATTGTTGGCGCCGCTATTATTTTAATCATCTCTTATTGCCAATTCTGGTCTGGTGGAGAAAAAAATCCGACGGCTGTCGTTGATCCCGAGACGATGGGAAATGTTCCTCCGGAATCTTCTTCTGCTACTGCTGGAAAACCTAAAGGCGAAGTGCCTCCTCCTTCTGAGCAAGCTTCAGCACCCAGTGCAGGATTTCTCCCTACACAAATGGAAGACGCCGGAAAATTTGAAGCTTACAAAAAACACCTTAAGGAAATGGCTGTTTGCTTAAACATGCAAGTAGGACAGCTTGATCCTCAGTCTGAAATTAATTTTGAAACTTTCAATAAAGCGATTTCTCCGGATTTGGGTGACATCGTTATGACGACAGATGAGTGGTCAGCGACGGACATTCGTACAAAAGCAGGCGAGCTTCGTCGTATTTATATCGAAAATTCTCCTGATCCAGAAAAACAATCTCAGAAGACCCTGAAGTATTATTCTTTGGGTGCTTCTGGTGAGCAAAAAGAATTACCTTTGGCAGCAGACCAGATGGCCAATCCTTCGGATGCTTTGATCGCGAGCCTTGAGTCAGACGGAGAGCTTGTTGGCAAATCGACATCTCGCCGGATGTTTTATCAAAATGGCGATGATCTTTTATTGATTGAAAGAAACGGAAAGATCTATTCGTTTGAGCTTCCGCATGATGGTAAGACTTTTACGTGCATTGATGCGGATTCTACAAAAATGGCCTGTCGTTGTAAGTAGAATCTTTCGCAATGAGTTCTACTGTGAAAACGGCGAGGAGGGTTGTCTGCTCGCCGTTATTCTGAAATTACTTTTAAGACTTATTGGAAACGAGTCAAAGCATCACGCAAAGACTCCAGTTGGATCTTGGACTGAGCTAACAAAGCCTTATCCGCTGCTACAACTTCTTCGTCGGCATTCGCAATAAACTTCTCGTTTGAAAGTTTACCAGAAAGCATAGTGATGTCTTTTTGAAGTTTTTCGATCAACTTGTTGATGCGTTTTACTTCTTCATCAAAATCGACCAAGCCTTCAAGCGGGATGATCACTTTCACATTCGTGTCTTTCACCACAACCGGAGCGACAGCGCACTTCATCAGGTTGCCTTCTTCTCCGATTTCAAGATTCTCAACACGTCCCATTGTCAAAATAGCCGTGCGGTTGTTGCCCAAGATTTTTTGAACTTGGTCATTTGTCACACCCAAACGCACGTTGATTTTTACAGCCGGGCTGATGCGGTTTTCACCACGAATGTTACGAATCGCCGTGATCACTTCCTTCACGATATCGATTTCAAGAGCCGCTTGAGCAGAGCCCAGGCTTAGGAATTCTTTATCGTTACGTGTATTCGGGAACTGGTCCACGATACAAGCCGTGCCTTTGATCGGAAGCTTTTGGTAAATCTCTTCTGAAATAAACGGAGCAAATGGATGCAACAAGCGCATCATGCGATTCAAAACTTGCGCAATCACAAGTTGAGTCGCTTGTTTTTCTTCCATGTTGTTGCCGTTCATGATTGGTTTTGTAAATTCAATGTACCAATCGCAGAACTGATTCCAAATAAATTGGTAAAGAGCATTGGCAGCGTCAGAGAATCTTTCGCCTTCCATTGCTTCTTCCACTTCTTTTGTGACCTCTGCCAACTTTGTGATGATCCATTGGTCAAACACACTGATTTGGCCTTTGTTTGGAAGGGCTTTCACACCTTCCGCAGGCACTTTGAAGTCAGCAAGATTTGAAAGCGCGAAACGAGCCGCATTCCAGATCTTGTTCATAAAGTTTCTGTAGCCTTCAAGACGTTGTTCACTGAATTTAAAATCTTTTCCAGAGTACAAGTGAGCCGCGAATGTAAAGCGCAAAGCATCTGCTCCGTACTTTTCAATCATCTCAACCGGATCGACAGAGTTGCCCAAAGACTTAGACATCTTGCGACCTTGAGAGTCACGCACCAGACCGTGGATGTAAACTGTGCGGAACGGAACATCACGTTTGAACTCAAGACCCATCATGATCATACGAGCCACCCAGAAGAAGATGATATCGTGACCAGTCACCAAGTAACTTGTTGGGTAGAATGTTTTCAGAGTTTCAGTCTCTGTCGGCCAACCCATTGTTGAGAACGGCCAAAGAGCCGAACTAAACCATGTATCCAAAACGTCTTCGTCTTGAGTCAGTTTCGTGTTTCCGCATTTTTCACAAGCGGTCACATCTGTTTCGCTCACGTTTTGGTGATGGCAGTTCGTGCAATACCAAACCGGAATGCGGTGACCCCACCACAATTGACGAGAAATACACCAGTCTTCGATGTTGTTCAGCCAGTGCAAGTATACTTTTGTCCAAGATTCCGGTTCAAAACGAATTGTGCCGCTTTCAACAACGCGTTTTGCGGGCGTTGCAAGCTGCTCCATTTTTACAAACCACTGCTCAGACAAGAAAGGCTCAACAACTGCGCCCGAACGAGAGCAGTGACCTACTGAGTGAACATAAGGTTCTTCTTTTTCAAGAAGGTTTTGTGCTTTTAAATCTTCCAACACGCGCTTACGAGCTTCTTGAACTTTCAAGCCTTGGTAAGGACCTGCGTTTTCGTTCATCTCTGCTTTTTTTGTCAGAATGTTGATGAACTCCAAGTGATGAGTTTTACCGATTTTATAATCGTTAAAGTCATGCGCCGGAGTGATTTTCACAACGCCCGAACCGAAAGCCTTATCAACGTAAGTGTCTGCGATGATTTTTATCTTTCTGTTGATCAAAGGAACGATCACGTTTTTGCCGATCAAATGTTTATAGCGTTCATCATCTGGATTTACGCAAAGAGCGGTATCGCCCAGCATTGTTTCAGGACGAGTTGTTGCGACAATCAAGAAACCAGAACCATCTTCAAGTGGATACTTGATGTGATAAAGGGAACCCTTGATTTGTTTGTGTTCAACTTCCAAATCGGAAATCGCTGTCTCAAGAGGGCCTGACCAGTTCACCAGGCGTTGACCACGGTAGATCAAACCTTTTTTGTGAAGGCTCACGAAAACTTTGCGAACGGCTTTAGAAACGCCTTCATCCAATGTGAAAACGGCGCGTTCCCAATCGCAAGAGTCACCAAGACGGCGCATTTGTGAATAAATACGATCGCCATATTGATGTTTCCACTCCCACACTTTGCCTACGAATTTTTCACGGCCTAATTCATGACGAGTGATATTTTCTTTTTTAAGTTCTCTTTCAACAACCGATTGAGTTGCGATGCCCGCGTGATCCGTTCCTGGCAACCACATTGTGTTGTAACCATTCATGCGCTTCCAACGAATGAGCATGTCTTGAATCGTGTGATCCAAAGCGTGACCCATGTGCAAGAAACCTGTGACGTTCGGTGGAGGAAGGATGATTGAAAACGGAGGTTTTGTGGACTGATCTTGTGCTTTGAAGTATCCAGCATTCTCCCACCATTGATAGGTACGAGTTTCCACGTCTGCGGGATTGTAACGATCGGATAATTGTTCTGACATTTGAAGACCTCTAACTCATTTAAGAACACGAAATACTGGGACTTTTAAACCCTTTGAGAGTAACAAACTTGAGGCTTGTTTTGTAGGCTTAATGCGGGGGTAAGACCCATAAAATCCCGTCTGAGTTTTAAACCCAGACCTCGTCCGCTCGGACAGTCCTCGCAGACGCCGTCCCGTTGGGACTGGCTGCTGTGGAACTCGCTCCCGCGGCCCGGGTTTAAAACTCAAACGGGATTTTATTGGTTTCCTCGATAAATTCAAAAACTGCAGTTGTTGCATGGTTTAATAACTGAAGCATTGCGGCGATCTTAGTGGAGACGCGGCATAAATTCAGATTTTAAAAGCTTACGTTATCGTTCCCAAGACTGATGGATGGATGATTTTAACTCCGCTCAAAGAAGAGAGTGGTTTCAAAAATGCAAAAGCGAATCAGGCCTTTGCCAGACTCGCTTTTGGTGGATCTCCTGTCCGAAAACTTACAGGAGGTGTCCGATGCGTAAAACAACCTACTTACGTATTCGACGCGTTTTGAAGATTACTAAAGGGTTTTTGATTATTTCGACTATTGTCGAGTCTTGGAAATAAAAAAAGGGAGATTTGTTGATCTCCCTTTTTTGCTTTTATTAATCAGCTTACTTCAAGAAATCTGCTAGCAAGCGGGCGCCTACTACGAATTCGTCTCTGACTGTTTTGTCGGCTACACCATCAAGATCGCCTGTTGTGTTGTTGTAGGCGAAGTGGTAGCGGAAGTTTGTGTCAGTGTATGGTTTGTATTCAGCAACTACACCGTAAGCGATGTATTTGTTTGTTCTGTCAGTGACGCCGCCGATTTTTTCTTCTGTTGAGATCACTTCAAGGCGTGGTGTCCATTGTTCCCAACCTGTGTAAGCCAATTTTCCTACGAATGAAGATTCAGAATCTTTGAAACCTGTTGCGTCGGCTTTGAATTCGCCCATCAAGTAGTCAAGTGATGCAGAGATCGGGCTTGAGTTCCACATAACACCCGCTGCGATGAATTGGTGTTTGTCGTCTTTCGCCGGGCCGGCAAGAGTGTGATAGCTCAAGTTGAAGTTCAAGGCTTTTTCTAGGAAAGCGCCTCTCCAGATCACGCCCCACATGCTTGAGTTTTGTGATGCTGTTGGACCTGCTTTTGTGTCAGGTTCGTTCGTTGCCAGAACATGGATTTGTTGGCCGTCGAAAGAGAAAGTTCCCTTCACGCCAGTCATATAAAGAAGATCTTTTGTGCCAAGAAGAGTCGTAGAAGCTCCTGTTGGAGTGTAGAACGGAGAAGTTAAGTACAAATCAGCGCCGCTTGTAGCGCCTTCGAAGCCGCCGAATTCAGTGTTGAATTTACCAGCTGTCAAAGTGAAAAGATCAGACATCTTATGTGACAAGTACGCGTACTCAACAGCTGTTTGAGAAGCATCAACACCGCGAGTGGCGTCTTTGTTGAATGCTAAGCGCACGCGGAAAGTAAGATCTTCAAGAGCTTTACCTTGGTAATCAAGACGACCCGTTTTGAAATAAAACTTCGTCTGATCTGTCGATCCCGGAGTGTCTTTAAATGTTGTGGAGTTATAGTCTGCACGCATGTCCAGACTCAAAGAGCCCGCGTGTGCCGCTGTTGTCATGGCTGTCATCGCCAACGTTGCAATCAAAAACTTTTTCATTGGTACATCCTTGTTTAAAGTTTTAGGTTTTCGAATGTACATAGTATGTTACAAACAACGGCTGCCGCCAAGGACGCTTTAATTTATTTTGTCAGTTGGCTTTTAGTTTTGGTTGCGCTCTTCAGAAATTCCGACAAAACCATTTTTAACATAAAACGCGTTTGTGAAACCGACCTTCTCAAGTTCTGCAACCACGGTGGGGCTTTTGTCACCTTTTTGATCTAAAACGACGATACCAAAGTGTGCGGGCAGTTTTTTATCTTGAATAAGCTTCAACGCTTCTTCTTTGGATGTACATGAAATTGTTGCGTTTTGAATGTGCATTTGTACGACACTGTCGTACCACGGCTTCAAATTCACTTCTTCAAGCATTACCAAAAGAAGCGGCACTCGGTTGCGCAGCAAATTGTCGAATTGAAAAAAGCCGATGCTGTTAAATTCCATGATCAACCTACGCGCCCGTGTTCGGGAATAAATTTATAAATTATCAAAGCAATACCTAATCCCACAAACGCCAACAGTCCTGAGGCCCAAAACGGAGCTGTGATGGCCACGGCTCCATACAAAGCTCCACCCATGGCGGGGCCGATGATGCGCCCAAGTGAAGCCATGCTTTGAGTGACTCCTAGGGTAACGCCTTGTTCTTTGGAATCTGTGAGCAAGCTGATACTTCCTAAGATGGAAGGATTCGAAAGTCCATTCCCAAGTGAAAGAAGTGTCATTGCGATGGCCATGGCAGAAATGCTTCCAGAGATGGCAATGCTCGTGAGGCCGAGGGCAAACAAGGTTAATCCCAAACCCAACACTTTGCGCTCGCCCCATTTAGGTAAAAGACGGCGCACTAAAAAACCTTGTGTGAAAACAATGATCACACCGATGTAAGCAAAACCGAAGCTCACTTGTTTTACGTCCCACTGAAATTTTTCGCCCATGAACAGAATCAATGTCGCTTCCATCGACGACATCGCTAAAGAGCACAAAAGAAAAACTGTCATCAAAGGGCCCACAGTTTTCACGTTTAAATAGTGCCACATCACAGAGAATCTTTTTTTCTTCTCCGCAGATTCACTTTTTTCGCTTAAGGATTCAGTGAGGAACTTGATTCCAAAAAGGAAATTTGCAAAACACAAAACGGACACCCAATATGCTGAAAATGAAGTGTCGAAGTGAGGTGCTGGATTGATATGGTGGCCCCAAACGGCTAAGCCTCCGCCTAACGCAGGACCGACAACGAATCCTAAGCCGAAGGCGGCACCAATCAAAGCCATGCCTTTGGAGCGTTCGTGTTTTGGTGTGATGTCAGAAATATAAGCCGAGGCGGTGGAGAGACTCGCTCCAAAAAATCCGGCAAGGATGCGTGCAATAAAAAGCCACTCTAAAGAGCGGGCCCACGCAAAAAGAATGTACGAGAGGCCCTCACCGAAAAGGCAGAAAAGCAAAATAGGTCGGCGTCCTAAGCGATCGCTGAGGCGACCCCAGAATGGAGAAAATAAAAACTGCATCAGCGAGTAAACAGAGAGAAGAAGCCCCGTTTGCAAAGCTGTTGCGCCAAAGTTGCGACTTAAGATGGGAATGATGGGAATGACTACACCAAAGCCCACTAAATAAAGGAAAACGGTGAAAAAGATGATAGCAAGCCGTGATTTGTTTGATGTCGACGTCATAGGGTTGTTAATATTAGGAAGTTATGAAAATGGCAAATAATCTTCAGCGTTTGACGTTCGCCTTTGCAGGACTTTTTTTCTTTTCTTTCCCTGTCTGGGCATTGGATAACTACAAGGAATACAAGCGAGACACTTGGGAGTTTGAAGTCAGCTCCCAATTCTTTCGTTCGGAAGCCAATTACCCTGAATCTGGCGGAAGCAGCCAGAACCTTCCCAATGGAAATCACTATCAATTGATCGATATCACTTTGGCGACTCGTTATATGCCTCGTCAGAATTGGTCTGTGTTTGGTTGGGGAAATGTTGCAAGTGCAGAAAGCAAAGACTCCATCGCAACGAGAACGAATAGCACGTTGAGTGAAGGTGCCGTGGGTGCTGATTTTCTTATCTATAACGAGATGTTTCAGTTGATTCCGGAAGTCATCGCCGTGTTCCCGTTCGAAAAAATTGATAATACTTCAGATACGGTGATGAACTCCGAAGGCGTTATTGAAGTGCGTTCGCGTGTGATCGCGCAAAAAGATTTCGGTTCTTTCCGTGGTTATGGTTGGCTTGGCTTCAACTATCGGGCGGAAGGACGTTCCTTCCTGATGCCTTGGGGAGTCGGTGCGCAGTTAAAAATGGATCGCATTCGTTTGGGGGCAGAACTTTTCGGTTATCAAAGTGTCTCGGATGATACAGACAAAAATTCATTGTCGCGCACCTCTTACATCAATGGTGTGAACGCGGGATCTTTAAAATTTTACGGAGCCAATCCAGCTTTAATGGATACACAGCTGTATGCAAAATGGTTGATCAATCGCAAGTGGAGTATTCAAGCCAACGGCGGCGCCACACTGATGGGTTCAAATGCGGCGGCGGGATTTCATGTGGGCGGATTTATTCGCTACACATTTGATATGACGGAAGGTTACACAACTGAAGAAGCTTATACGCCGGTCAATTCTCCCGTTCCGAACTATCGATCCAATATGTACGATAACCAAATGAGTTCGGATAAAAAAGTTCAGCAATTTAAAGAAGAAACGGATGATGGAGTTGATCAGACTTTGTTCACACCTCGTCCCACGAAAAAGCAACGCATTCAGCAGGATCAAGAGCTGCAACAGCAGTTGGACGACACTGAATTTCAGTTGGAATTAAAGTCGAATAAGAAGAAAAGACGCCGCTAATAAAGCGGCTCTTTTTTTATGTCAGCTTTAATAATTCTTTTGCTCGAGATTCTTCAACGCCCAAAAGATCCACCGTTTTGTGGCGACCGGTATCGCCTTTCACTAAGACAACACTGCGCTTAGGAATATCAAAATAATCAGAAAGAAATTCGATCAGGCCTTCGTTGGCGCGGCCATCAATCGGGGGAGCTGTGATTTTTATTTTAAGTTCGCCGTTGTGAGGACCCACAACTTCGTTTTTCGAGGATTTCGGCTGAATAAAAAGGTGGAGTCGAACTCCACCTTTTATTGATTCAATCATAGTCTTCGGCAATTATTCTGCTGAAAGAGGAGATACGTTTGAAGAGCGGGCTGGAGTCGCGCCGTTGCCATTTCCATTCACGATATTGTGACCAGGAAGTTGCATTTGTGGCATATACTTTTCACCTTGCTCTAGCAAAGATAAATGAGCTTGCGCCAAAGCTTTCAAGTTCGCTTCAAATTGCATGCGGGCACGCTTAAGTTCCGTCACTTCTTGATACATTTTTTTCAATGAATCACGAGAGTCGCGAGTGATGATCTCTGCTTTTTGTTGAGCATCAGCGATAATCAACTTCGCTTCACGGTCGGCATCCTGGCGAAGACGTTCTGCCATTTGCGTTGCCGTTGCGATAGTCTCTTTAAGAACTTGATCGCGTTCTTTATATTCCATCAAAGAAAGTTCCTTTTCGCGGATGGCTTCCTTTAAAGAATTTCTTTCTTGGATCAAAGATTCCATTTGAGAGGCAATCTGCTGGAGAAAGTCCATAACCTCGTCAGCATCGAGTCCCATCATCTTTTTACCAAAAGACTTGTGAGCAATATCGATAGGAGTAATTCTCATCTTGTTCCTCCTTGAACAATAATGACTTAAGGATAAAGGCCGAGTCTGTATCAGCGCAAGATTATTTGATTTCCCGGGCCATTTCTTTGTTTCTCATCGCAGCCTTTTCAAAGCTAATGCGAAGAGCGCGCTCAATCTCCAGTTCGCGCATGGACTGAAGTCCAGCTGCCGTGACACCTTTTTTAGAAGTGACCCGAGCTTGCAAGTCCTCAACCCCTTCGCGGGCCTGGGCTGCTAACAAAGAAGCGCCGACAAATGTTTCAATCGTCATCATGCGGGCTTCTTCAACAGAAAATCCATGTTCTTCAATCCAGTCCTGCCAGTACATCATCATCTCAAAGACGAAACCTGTACCGCTAGAGCAAGAGACCATCAAAGCTTCGAACTGATCTTCATCGTGAACTTTAATGACTCTTCCCAGAGGAGCAAACAGATCTTCCACTGTGCTTTCTAAAGCGCCGTCATCATCGTCATTCAAAAGATATCCGATCACTCCGCGCCCAATTAAGGACGGAGTGTTGGGCATGACACGGGAAAGGCGAGCACCTTGAATATAGCGCTCTAATTTTTCCATGCGAATACCTGCAGCAACACTGATGACAATTTTATTGGAGTCAAATGCGCGTGTCACAGGCTCAAGAGCATTGAGCAAATCCTGAGGTTTTACGGCCAAGATAATAATGTCGCACTTGTCGATCAATTCTTCATTGCTAGATTCAGGATTGATTTTAAAAGTCTCTGCCAGTCTTTGCAGTTTTCCTTCAGAGCGATTTGTCGCGAAGATATTTTTAGCTGGAATGCCGCCTTCGATAAGGCCTCTGATCATGGCTTGGGCCATGTTGCCCGCACCCAAAAAACCGATTTTTTGCGTTTTCAACAATGGGTTCATAATTCTCCGAACGCACTACAAGTACGTCATGTACTTGGTTTTATCTTACATTTTGGCGGGGCGTTCGCCAAATAAAATAGTCCCAAGACGCACAATGGTTGCACCTTCTTCCACGGCCACTTTAAAATCATGGCTTGTGCCCATTGACAGCTCCGTGAGCGGATGGCGCTTTAAATTGGTTTCAGAGCGAAGCTCCATCAGCAATTGACGGAGCTCTCTAAAATAAAGACGCACTTCCACACCTGTTTCGGTTAATGGAGGCATCGTCATCAGACCCATTATATTTAAATGAGGAAGTTCCGCGAGAGTTTGCCAAGACTTAAGAAGGCTTTCTTTGTCAAAACCGCCTTTGGTCTCTTCTTTTGCCAGGTTGACCTGAATCAAAATATTTTGCGTGACGTTTTTATTTTCACATTGGCGGCTCAGTGTTTCCGCAAGCGCCAGAGAATCCACAGAGTGAATCAACGCGAACTTTCCAACAACAAGTTTGGCTTTGTTTTTTTGTAAACTGCCAATCAAGTGCCATTGAATATCGGGAAGATCTTGAAGGTGATCCATTTTTTCCAAAGCTTCTTGGACGTAATTTTCTCCGAAAAGTCTTTGGCCCTCATGGTAGAGAGAACGGATTTTGGATTCAGGTTGAAGCTTTGAGACAGCAAGAATTTTTGCGGGGGTACATTCTTGCGTGAGTGTTTTTAGATTCATGTTCTGAATCTAGCATGACCCTTATTGCAGGGTCACGAATTTTGGTGCTTCACCTTTCAGCTGGGCTGTGGCTTTCAAAATAAAAGATTTAAACTTGGAAGCATAAGTGTACTCGCCATAGTGACGGCAATCCTGAGCTTGATCGTGAGGTCCGCGAGTGATGCCGACAACAACAAGTCCTTGTGCGGTTTCCAGAAACGCAGGACCACCAGAGTCGCCACTGCAAGCGCCTTGATTGTTGGTTTGATCCGTCACCAAAATCGCATCCACGATTTTTGCCAAAGGCACGTGCACGTAATTCAATCCCGTCGAATACACCGGCACATTGAGTTCGCTTTCCAAGCCATAACCCGCAAGCAACAACGACTGTCCTTCTTGAAGACTTGTCTTGGGATCAAGAATAGGAACGGGGATCGCAGACGCTGGAGCTTCATCAGCAAGGCGAAGAACCGCCACGTCGTTGACACCGGTGATAGGAACGCGGTTTTGATCTTCAATCAATTTGTAATGAGGATGTGTAACCCACCCAGCAACCTTCAGCAATTTGCTGCGATCAAAAACTTCAGGAAGTTTTTCACCGATATAAACCGCCATGATGCCTTCGCCCAGATTTTCCAAACAGTGAGTGGCTGTCAGAATCATGTTTTTAGAAATCAAAGTTCCCGTGCAAAGAGAAAGAGGTTTTCCTTGATACTCCATCAAAAAAGAAACTGTGGAATGCGTTACTAAGTCTTTTGCAGTTGCGGCTGTGCCGCCAATGATGGCGCTGTTGTTTTCAGAAATATTCAAATTTCCAGTTTCATTTTTTGCGCAACCTGAAACAAACAATAAAACTGTTAATAGAAGACTGATTTTATTCACGGGGACCCCCAGGAGTGATTCTGGGGTTTAGTGGACCTTCAAGGGCTTGTCATCAATATTCTTTCATTTTGAGATTTCAGAAAGCATCTTGCGAACCAAATCAATCGGAAGTCCGACGACATTATCAAAAGGTCCTTCAATACGCTCGACGAATTTTCCTCCGCCGCCTTGAATTCCGTAAGCGCCGGCTTTGTCCATCGGTTCACCGGTATCAATGTAGGTCCAGATTTCTTCATCCGTCAGATTTTTGAAATAGATATGCGTGGTCTCAAATTGAGACAGCTCTTTCTGAGTTTCACTATCGATAATGCAAACGGCAGTGATGACTTCATGAAAATGCCCGGACAAGAGTCGTAAAATGCGATAGGCATCGTCGCGATCCTGAGGTTTTCCAAGCGGCCCCCCGCCAAAGATCACTTCCGTGTCTGCCGCTAGCACCGTGAAAGGGCCTGTTCTGCTAGACTTTAGTAAGCGAAAAGCTTCTCTGGCTTTACGTCTAGCAATATCTAAAATCTGATCGTTTACATTCAGGTTTTTGTTAGGAATTTCCGATACTTTAACTGGAACCACGTCAAAGTTAAAACCAGCTTCTTTAAGAAGTGCACGGCGGCGTGGCGATTCTGATGCCAAAACAAGTGGTGTCATGAATGTACTTGAACACAAAGAGGCGAAAATGGGAAGCGCAGAATTAATGCTGATTCTTGGACTGCTACTCGCAGGAGTGGCGGTATTCCTATTCGTAAATTCTATCTTTGCAAGCAACGCGGACAAGCAACAACTGTCATGGGCGAACAATGATGAGCCTGTGAAATCTAAAAATGCCGTGATCAATTTCTCTCGTCCGTTGGTGCATCAATTCACTTTGCAACACGCTTTAAGAATTCGCAGTGAAGGTTATCGTAAACGTGTACGCAAATACATTTTAACTTCCGGCCTTTCGCAAGAGTTGAACGAAGATGAATTCATCGGTTTGCAGCTTCTTTGGGGCGTGATGTTCCCGATCTTCTTGCTCATCATGAACTTCTCTTTGCAGTTGGGACTTCCGACGTTGATGGTTCTGGGAATGGGATTGATTGGATTTTATCTTCCACAGATTCACGCTAAAGGTGAAAAGAAACGTCGTGAACTTTCCGTCAGAACAGATCTGCCGTTCTTTATTGATCTTTTGGCTTTGTCAGTGGAAGCAGGTTTGGATTTCTTCTCTGCGATTCAAAAGATTGTGGATAAAGCGCAAGGCACGGACAGTGTCTTGGCGGATGAGTTGGGAACCGTTTTAAAAGATATCAAAATCGGTGCTTCTAAAGCGCAAGCTTTAAAAGACATGGCAGAGCGTTTGGATATGAACGAGATGACGAGCTTTGTGGCCGTGCTCGTTGATGCGGAAGCGACAGGTGCGAGTATTTCGCAAGTGTTGAAAGATCAATCCGTGCAAATGCGTTTGGAAAGATTCGTGCGAGCGGAAAAGGCCGGTGCGAAAGCATCGCAAACAATTTTAATTCCGTTGATGATTTTTATTTTACCGGCGGTTTTTATTATCGTGTTTGGACCGGTGGCCGTGTCCTTCATGTATGGGAAAAAGTAATGACAGCATTGATGAGTAAAACAACAAATCAAACTTTGGTACCGCAGTTGGAAGTGGCAAAAACTTTCTGGACTCGCGGCAAAGGTTTATTGGGAAGAGAGTCTCTTGCCAGTAACGAGGCGTTGTGGATTCACCATTGCAATAGCATTCATACGTTCTTTATGAAATTTCCAATTGATTGTGTGTTTGTAGATAAAAACCTCAAGGTGAAAGCCGTTTACCAAGACGTGCGCCCTTGGCGATTGGTTCTTCCGGTGTGGGGAGCAGCTTCCGTGATTGAAATGTCTTCTGGATCGGTCAGCAGATTGAATGTCAGCGTAGGAGATCAACTTTATGTGGGCGCTTAGAATTTTGACAGGCCCGCAAGCGGGAACTATCATCGAACTGAAAATGGGCAAGAACATCATCGGTCGTGCCCCTCAGTGCGATATTAAATTGCTCAGTCCCGGTGTTTCCAAAGAGCACACCGAGGTCGCGATCTTTAAAGAAAAAATTGTGATCACGGATTTAAAATCCAGCAACGGCACATACCTCAATGGTATTCGCATTCAAAACGGCATTATGCGTTTGGGTGACAAGCTAGGAATTCACGACGTTCTTGTCGATGTGATTCCAGCTCCGGAGGCACGTCAGCAAGCTCCGCGTGCAGGAACAAGCACGGGAGTTCCAGCACCGATGCCTTACTATGGCGGAGCAGCTCCGCAAATGCCACAACAAATGCCGATGGGCATGCCTCAACATCAGGGGATGCCGCAAGGAATGCCACAACCGATGGCCGGTGGTATGGCGGGAGCCGCGGCTCCAACACCAGCACCCGCATATCAACAAGGTGGCTTCAAAGGTTTGATGGACAAGGCCCATGATTATTTAGATCGAGTGGCTCTGCCGGGAGTGTACAAGCTTCCACAATTCATGGAACTTAAAATGGTTCTTTTGGGTTTTGTGGTGCTCTTTATTTTCGCAACAACATTATTGTCGATGATTCCCATGGTGCAAATCACCCGAGCGAGTATCATCAATGAAAGTAAACGTCGTGCGGCTTCGATTGCAAGAACCGTAGCGACCATCAACCAAGCGGCTCTTCTGCAAAACAGTTATTCGTCACTAAGCACGAATGCGGCGGAAGCAGAAGATGGTGTGAAGCAAGTTTTGATCGTGCAACAATCTGACGGGATGATTTTAGCTCCGGCATCACGCGCGGGAACGACTCCGGATCTTCCGTTTGTGCATTCAGCCCGCAGAGAAATGCGTCCGCAATCTGTCGAGGTGGATTCATCCACGATTGGGGCTAGTTTCCCGATTGGTCTTTTTGATCCGAACACGGGTGAACAATCCGTGAAGGCGCATGCGATTGTTTTGTATGACATCGGAAGCCTGGCCTTCGATGATGGTCGCGCGATCAGTTTGTTCATGCAAACGTTGGTCATCGCCTCTTTGATTGGTCTTTTGATTTACTTCTTTATGTATAAGCTTATTGAGTATCCGATTGTCACTCTCAATGCGCAGTTAGATGCAGCGATGAGAGAAAAGAAAGACAATACGGAAGTGAACTTTATGTTCCCGCCGCTGCAAGCTTTGATCGGTAACATCAACAGTCTTCTGACTCGTTATATTAACGGTGAAACGGACAGTGGTGGACCTGGTGCGAGCGGATTTGTGAATAAAGACGGTGAAGCTGAAAATCTGGTTCAGATCGTGGGCTTCCCTT
This sequence comes from Bdellovibrio sp. BCCA, assembly GCF_037996825.1. Lineage (NCBI taxonomy): Bacteria > Pseudomonadati > Bdellovibrionota > Bdellovibrionia > Bdellovibrionales > Pseudobdellovibrionaceae > Bdellovibrio > Bdellovibrio sp. BCCA. Next base: position 443,744 of record NZ_JBBNAC010000001.1, read on the forward strand.
GTATTACGATTTCTCGCGAAGGTCGTATTATTGCGTGCAATGCTGCATTTAGCTCGGTGGCGCGCACGGATATGACACAGCTTCAAGGTCAACTTTTCAAAGCTATTCCCGACGTGGCGTTACAACAAAACATCGAAGGGCTTTTGGTAAAGACTCGCGAAAACCCTCGCGCGATTCATACGGATCAGCTCGAGTTCAGTGGACATTTGTGCATTTTAAGCTGTCAGGCTTTTTCATCAGGACAAGAAGTGGATTATTTTATCGTGACAGTGTCGCCAGTTGAGGGAGGCTCGTAATGAGTGCGGCTCCGCAAGTGAAGGACGCTTTAAAGTTTGATATCGAAGTCGTGAAAGGCCCGCATGTGGGTCTGAAGGCGACTTTCTCAAAGGCTTCGGTCTCTATCGGCCGTGGTCCTGAGAATGATATCGTGCTTTCTGGTGATCCACGTGTGAGCCGTCAACATGCGGAAATCAAACAGCGTGGTCCGACTGAATTTGTGATCGTCAATTTGAGTTCTAAGAACTTTATTTTGGTCAATGGCCAGAACGTTCAATCCGAAATTTTAAACAACGATTCGGTGATTCAAATTGGTGATACAGAAATGCGTATCCACGTCGAAGTGCCGACTCCTGCAGTGACTCCTGTGTCTCCGCAGACAACACCTTCCATGCCGTCGATGACTCCAGGTGGTTTGCAAGGGCTGGGTAATGCCATGCCAATGTCAACGCCGGCGCAGAATTCAAATCCAAATCCGACGCCAAATTTCCCAAAACCAATGCCGTCGCAAGCACCGGCTTATCAACAACCTCGTCCGATGCCGACGATGCCAAATCCATCCATGCCTCCGGCGCAGCCGATGAATTATGGTGGCTATCAACCGCCTCCGGGTCCTCCTCCGGGAATGGCACCGATGGGAGCGGCTAGTGGTGGCGGACTGTTGCAAAATCCGAAAGCGCGTTTTTACGGTATTGTGGCGATCGTAGGATTGCTAGCGTGGTATGTTTTGTCGTCGCCGTCTTCGAAAAACAATAAAGATCCGAATGCAATTCGTACTTCCGTGATCACAATGCAAGACGTGGCCGATGCGGAGAAGCGCTCGCAAGAGCTTTTGACGGTGAAAAAAGAAAAATATGATTCTATTCAATATCGTCGTGCTCAGGAGAACTTTATTAAGGGTTTCCGTGACTTCCAGCAGGGTCAATATGCAAGAGCCCGTGAAGCTTTTCAGGTCGTGCTGAATCTGGACCCTGACAACGAGCTGGCAAAGCGTTATTATCATTTATCGAAGATTAAGTTTGATGAGCTTGTGAAATTCAACATGATTCAAGGCAACCGTTACAGAGAAAAGAAAAATTGGAGAATGTGTCAGTCGAATTATTCGAATGTGATGACCATGCTTCAAAATCGCAAAGATGATCCGAGTTATAAAGAAGCAAAACAATTCTATGAAGAGTGTACTTTGAATTTGGAGGGTAGATACTAATGGCCCGCCTCCGAGTCCGCCTTCGTGGTAAACCCATCTATGACATCACTCTTTCTGAAGATCGTTCTTATATTGCCGGTCGTAAGGAAGATTGCGATATCGTTTTGCAACCTGAAAAAGGAATCTCGCGCGAACACTTCAAGGTTTCATTCAATAATGGAGCTTGGAATGTGGAAGTGGTTTCCCGCTATGGTGAAGTGATCTATAACGGCGAGCAAGTGCAACAGTTCACGCTGGAGCATGGCAGCCAGTTTTCAATTCCACCGTATGAGTTTGATTATTTAAATACTTCAGACGAAGTTCCTGCTTCAGCGGAAGCTCATGCGGGGTCGTCGAATCTTCCAGCGGTCACTGGTATTCATGCGAGTGACGGCGAAGCCTTTGATGGCAGTGAAGAAAAAACTGTGATTGGTGTGGCGCCTACAGCGGCTTACATCAAAATCGTTGATGCACAAAATGAAACCAAAGAAATGCTTCGTCTTGATGCCGGAGATTCTTGGGTTGCAGGCCGTGATCCTTCCTGCCATATTCAAATCCGCGATCAGCGCGTGAGCCGTCGTCAGTTTGAGATTCGCAGAGCCGGTTCTCAATACATGATTATTGACTTAGGAAGCGTCAACGGAACCCTTTTGAATGGCAATCCGATTTCTTCGACAGACACAACACCGCTAAAAAGTGGTGATGCGATCAGTGTGCTCACAAATTATTTGTATTTTGAATTGCACGATGCAAGTTTTCAAAGCCGCCTTGAAATGGTGAATGTGCCGCCACCAAATCCGTTGGTCCCGATGGGCTCTGATTCAGTGCCCATGGAGTATCAACAGCAATCGCACGAATTGATGGCTTATCAAGGTGGTATGGCGCCAATGCCATATCAACCTCAGCAAATGCAATATCCGATGCAGGGAACTCCTGGCCAGATGCCACCTCCTTCCGGAAAATTTGATTTTCAAAAAAACCGTCCTAAAATTATCATCGGCGCAGTGGCGTTGCTCGTTGTGGCGTATCTCTTTAGTGGTGGAGAAAAAACGGCTCCTCCAGCCCCGAAGCCAGGAACTGCGGGACCAGGTTCTCCGCTTGAAGCCTTTAATAAATTAAAGCCAGAGCAGCAGGCGTTGGTTCGTCAGCGTTATAAAGATGCCAAGAATCTTTATATGCAGGGAAAATATCAGTTGGCACAAGACGAAATCATCAAGATTCAGGAGTTGGTTCCTGATTATGAGGACATTCGCGAGATCGAGCGTCTTTCAAAAGAAGCGATCTTTATTCAAGAGCAGCAACGCCGCCAAGAGCAGATTGAAAAGGCGAAGTTAGAGACAGAAGAGAAGATTCAAAAACAAACGGCGGAATGCCAAAAGAAAATCAATCCCAACATCACAATGTCAGAGATGGAAGATTGTTTAAGTCCGGTCTTGCAGTTCAATCCGGAGCATCCGCGTATTGTCGACTTAAAATCGCAAGTGGAAATCATCACCACTCAGCGTGAAGCGAAAGCGGTGGAAAAAGCCGCTTACCAATCGCAGGTCGCGAAAATGCGAGCCCTTTACGATAAGGCTCAGCAAGTGCATAAAAAAGGCAAACCTTTGGATGCGATTGCCGCTTACGAAAAAGTGATCGAGTCCAGACTGCCAGATCCAAACGGATTTAAAGGCCAGTCACAAAGAAACATTGCTTCGATTCGTCAGATGATGAATTCAAAAACGGCGAGTTTGCAAGCGGAAGCGGATAAGTTCTATCAAGCACAAAACTTGAAAGGTGCTATCTTGTCTTTAAGAAAAGCGCGCGTGATGGATCCGACGAATCCGGATTTGCCAGAGAAAATTGAACGCTACATGGTTGAACTTCGTAAGAGCATGATGACGATCTATCAAGAGGGTATCTTGGAAGAAAGTTTTGGTAACGTCGATGGTGGTGAATCCAAAGCCGGTGCGAAAGACAAGTGGAGAAAGATCCTTGAACTGGATGTTCCAGACGGTGAGTACTACAAAAAAGCCTACATCAAGTTGAAAAAGTACGGGGCGCTCTAAGATGAAATTGCAAGAAAGATCCTACAGCACGAAAATCATTCGCCCTAAACCTCTGATTCATCAAGAAGATGACGGCTCACTCATCGTCATTGCGACATCTTGGGGGCAGCCTGAGCATGCGCAAAGAGCTTTGGATGAAGTGGTGAAATATGTCAGTGCCGCAAAGTCTGACGTGGAAGTGACTTCTCCGTTTGAGTTTTTGACGTGTCTTTCAGATGAAGTAAATTACGTGAGAACAGGAATTCTGATCGCCAACGATATTCTTTATCGCGGTGAAAATAAGATGGAATATTTTTCTGGCGTGGAACTTTTGGCTCTCTTTAAAAGAGGCACGCAAGTCGCTTGGGCCCAAGTGGGAAGTCCTAGTTTATTTATCCAAAGACAAAATCAAAGCCTGCAACCTCTTTCCATAGGTTTAGATCTTTCATCCGAATTGCGAGGCGATGAAACTTTGCCGCCATTGCCGTCACAGCTTTTAGGTTTAGACCCGACTTGTTACGTGCAGTGTGGTCACACACATGTAGATGAAAATGATCAACTGGTCCTTCTTGCTAGCACGGCGATTGCTTCTTCTCTTTGGGGAAAAGACCCGAAAGAAACGGAGCTTTCAAAAATCACCAATCGTATGATTCAGGATTCTCCTGAAGCTCCTTTTTGGTTGGGGCTTGTCGAAATCTCAGACCAATAATTCTAAAGCTCTTCACTTTGAATCGATTTATAAACTTGAGCGCGAATTCTTGTGTATTCAGGAAGACTCAATGCCAACTCCGTGCGCGAAGGCGCAAAGACGTTGTCGCGGGACGTATCCCAAATCAAGCCCGCCGCAATATTTGCTCTTTGGATCTGTTGGTCGAGCATGTAGTTTTTAAAAGAACGCTCAAAGCGTTTTCTTTGGGCTTCTTTTGAAAGCCCACGTTCTTCAGCGCGAACCCAATCGACAAATTCCAAGAACAGTGGATCACCGCAGTTTTTTAATTGCTCTGTTTCAAGAACACCAGAAAGCAAATAGAAACAAGAATCACTGAGTTTTGCCACTTTACCATTGAGATTTTTTTCACCGACGTACTGCCATACGGACACTCTGTTTTTAGTTCCCAGTTGCTTCAGTGTCTCCCAGTCTTTTTGGTTTAAAGCGATTTGCGCCGTCCAATTAAGAATATCCAAGCTGCGCGGTTGTGCACTCATCAGACGTTTGAGATCTTTTAAAAGCAAAGATTCTTGATCCGTTCTCATCCAGCGAGCAAACGGAATGCTAAGTTTTGCCGTCCACTCGGAATCCAAAGATGTAAAAGCTGGAAACTGATTTTTATGCATCAAGTTTTGCAACTTTTGGGTCGTCGGTAAAATGCTCTCTTGCAGAAGAGGCAGAGGGTTGACTTCAAAGCGATCTACCAATGTGTTGTAAAGGAGAGGCTTTTCGTCGTTGATATAGAGAACATGGCTCGAAATCCCGGCCGTGCGCAGCGGGCCCGCTTTTCTCCACAAAGCCCAGCCGGACTCAAGCAGTATAGGGCGATCTTCCGGGCTCGTAGAATTTGGATTTTTTAATACGTCCAACAAAGAGTGTGAGGGGAACGAGGAAGTCCCATTTTCCACAATGCTTTCCCCAAGAAGTTCATAAAGAGTGCGGCCGACATCCACAAGGCTGACATTTTGATCGACTTTCCAGTGAATCGCTTCGTCGCGTTTTTTCTTTTGTGAGGGTTTGATAAATAAAGCCACTTGTGTGTTTTCACCATGCAAGTTCAAAGGTGAAAGTTCGCGGTAGCGATCGTTGGAAGTATGGCCATTTAAGCCAACCAGAATCACCGTGGTTTGGTCCCAACGATTGGATTGTTTGAGGCTTTGAAAGAGTTCAAAAAAACTTTCATCAAGCTCATCCATTTGGCTTTCAAAACTGAGGTTGCGAGTTTCGCCGAGATCCGTTGTTGTTTCCGTCGTTGTAAAAAGAAGATCGGGAACATAGATAACGCTAAAGAAAGCGTCATTTCCCACATCTTGTTTTAACCACTGTAGAAAAGCTTCCGAGTTTTTTTTGAAGGGACGGAATAAGCTTGCGAAGCTCGGAATGATGTTGTCCTCAAAGAGTTCAAACCCTTGATTGAGTCCTGAACGACGAAATACTGGGGCTCCACCAGAAAAAAAACTGGTACGATAGTCCTGCTTTAGCGCTACTTCAGAAACCAATTCCAGTTCCGCTGCGAGTCCAGGTCCAGAGTTGTGTCTTACTTTGTGTTGGTAAGGATAAAGACCCGTCATTAACGATGACAAGGCGGGTACGGCAAGCGTTGACGGCGTGAAAGCGTGAGTGAAACGTACGGACTCATTGCAAAGCAATTGAAAACCAGACCTCTCGGATTCCTCCTGACTGCACGTCACATCCGTCATCGTCAGTTCGTCAACTGCGATAACCAGCACGGATTTCCTGTCATTTGTCTTACAGGAGATCTGGACTAAGCTCAGTGTTGTGAGGAGAAGAGTTAAAATGATTTTCTGCATACCTTGACCGGATGTAATGGTTTTAGAGATAATGGATCAATAATTTTGCCCAGTCAAAGATTTGGAGGAAATCACCCATGCTCGCAGAAAAAATATTTACGGTAGCTCATCTGGCGGATCAAGTCGTTCTTTGGATCCTGCTTCTTCTAAGCATCATGAGCATCGGGATGATTTTAGAGCGCTACTTTGCGCTGAAGAAAGTTTCTTCTGAATCACAAAGAGTGCGCGCGCGCATTAAGCTTGCTTTGCAAAGCAACAGCTTGGAAGACGTGGAAGATCTTGCAAAGGATCCGAACTCTATCGAGGGCCGTGCTGCGGGTTATGCACTTAAGCATATGAAAGATTCTGGCAGCAAAGGTTTGGAAGAAATCTTCAATACGTTTGCTCTTACAGAGCGTCCTGAGTTGGAAAAATTCTTGGGCTTCTTGGCGACCGTGGGTTCGAATGCTCCGTACGTAGGACTTTTCGGGACAGTGTTGGGTATCATGAAAGCCTTCAACGATTTAGCAACAGCTCCAGAAGCAGGACAACAAACAGTGATGGCCGGTATTTCTATGGCCCTTGTTGCAACAGCGGCAGGTCTTTTTGTGGCAATCCCTGCGGTGGCTTTTTACAACTACTACAGCAAACAAGTAAAAAGTATTTTCCAAAACCTTGAGAGCGTTAAAGAACTTTGCCTAGCTTACGCGAAGAAAAAAGGTGTGTAAAACATGGCTGCATTTGACAGTGGCAATGACAACGAAGCCATAGCGGACATCAACGTCGTTCCGCTCGTAGATATTATCCTGGTGGTGTTGATCATCTTCATGGTGACGGCGCCGATGTTTATGAAACCAACGATCAACGTGAATCTGCCAAAAGCGGCCAGCGGTGATCAAACAGCGCCAAGCAAACTCAATATCGCGTTGACTGCTGACGGTCGTATTAACCTGAACGGATCTTTCGTCAATGAAGAAGACGTCCGCGTGAAAGCGACAGAAGAAGCCGGCAAGAATGCCGAAGTTCAGGCGATCATCTCAGCGGACAAAGACGTTCCGCACGGAAAAGTGGTCGGTGTCCTCGACATCGTCAAGGGTTCCGGAGTTAAAAAATTCGCAATCAGTATCGATAAGAAATAAAAAAAGCCCCTGAAGAAGGGGCTTTTTAGTTTTTAATTTTTAATTTCCGCCACCGCCATTGTTGTAATTAGGATTTTGCACCCACTTACAAGTGTTTGAAATCAACTTCAATCGTTTGTTGTGACACTCGAAATTCACGGCACCTTGGTAAGTCCAATAACCATTGTCATTAAAGCGATTGCCGTAACCCCAGTCGCCATCATAAGACGGATTGGGTGTTGGCGTGTGAATGCGCGGAATTTCTGTGCGACAACTGATATAAGTTTTTGCCATATAAGCGAGAGTGCTTGGCACATTGTAATCGTAAAGCTTCGTGTAGCTGCGATACTGATAAAGGAAATTCATCGTGTCGTAGCTTTGATGCAATAAATATTTTCCGCGTGGACTATCAAAGTAGTCAGCGAAATATCCATAACCGCTGTCGTACGTCGCGTTGGTGAAAGTGAAATAAGAACCTGCAGGGCAGTTGCCCGCTTGCTCTTGCACCGTCACGCGCGCAATCGAGCTTTGAATGCTCTGGCCTTTGGCGTCTTTGACAACAATGTGATAGTTGCCTTCTTTGCTGTAGGAATAAGCGGTGTCGAAGTAAGAGCTGTATTCACCCATGCCGTTACCGATCGCTTGATTGTCTTTGTACCATTGATAAGTGTAAGGATAAGTTCCACCAGACACAGTCGCATCAATAGTGAAGCTTGCACCTTCTACCACCGAAACGCTTTGCGGTTGTTTTGTGAAACGGAAACTTGTGTTTGTTGTAGTTCCACTGCCGCCAGCCGTGACACCGCCGCTACCAGAAGAAGTTCCTCCTGAGGAGCCACCACTTCCGACAGAAATTCCTCCGCCGCCCGTCGCTGAACCGCCGCTTCCGCTGGAACCGATATTGACGGAGCCACTGCCGCCAGAGCCGCTACCCACGCCGACTCCCGAGGAATTGCCATTGCCGGGACGGCTGTCCCAGACAGAACCCTTATCTGTCGAAGGACTAGAACTTGCGCTTTCGGTACTGCAATCGGCACCGGAGCTGGTGCACATTTGGCTTTGTGGAGCACAGTTTTGGAAACTCAAAATAGTGAGGAAAGTGATCAATAGACCTGAGAGGACGCGGAAATTGCGGATCCTTTTGAGAATACGTTTGGTCATAGTAACTTTCCCCCGAAATTTACTAGACTAAAATACGGAAGAAACATGGAAACACTTGAGTCAAAAAGCGGATAAATTGCCGGTATTCTCATTTTGACACAGCTAAAGTCCTGCCTTGAAGCGCCGATGTAGGATGATATGTTTAAACGTCAGCCAACAGACACTCAGTTTCTTTTTATCACTCTTGTTTTGGTTCTCTTAATGGGAATTCCGACGTTTCACACGCTGACGGCCAACGATGAATTTTCTAACGATGAACTTGCGCAAAATTCTGCAACGACTATCGGTGAACGTCGTCCTGCAAGTATTCCTGCTGTCTCAGGGGCGGCAATGGCTCCGGCGGTTTCTCACTTCACTCACTATGATGTAAGCTGTGCAAAGAAGGCTTTGAATAAGTTGGATATCTCCGGCGGATTTGTGCAATTTCAGGGTAAAAACTGTCTTAAAAATTTCAAAGATGGCGACATTGAAATCGTCAATAAAAGCAATGGATACACGGCTTCCGTTTTTGTTAGCGGGGCTGATAAATATCAAACCGACCTCATTCAGCTGCAAAAGGGCGACAATGAAATTGCGATTCGTTATCGCGAACGCTCTGGAAAAGCCGTGGAAGAGGTCATCCGCGTGCGTTCATCGCAAATTTAACATAAATAAATCAATATCTTAATGCGTGTCGCTAGAGTAGTATCAATTGAATTGATATTCCCTCCCTCTGCCTTTAAGTTAGCCGCGTTGTGCTCGTCTGCGTCCATTTGACAACACTGCTGCAGAGGCTAAAACGGTTGGAATAGATTGATGATGCTTGAAGGATTTTTACAACCAGTGGATTTAAAAAAACGTTCGGACATTCATTATGCTCGAAAGATTTGGCATATGTCGGGAGTCTTCACGATGTTCCTTGCTTATGTCTATCTGCCACCAGCGGTGTCCATGACGATCCTGGTAATTGCATGGGCTCTTTTCGTTCCTTTCGATTTTTTGCGTCAAAAAAATGCAGCTTTGAATGATTGGGCTGTTCACGCGTTCAAACCAATCATGCGTCAAAGTGAAGTGAAAAAGCTCGCAGGGACGACGTTCCTTTTAACGGGCGTTTTGGCGGTTGATATTTTGTTCCCTCGTCAGATCGTGGCTTTGACTTTGTTGTTCTTGGCTTTCGCGGATCCGATCGCAAGTTATTTTGGAATCTTGTATGGTAAAGACAAAATCTTTGGCCACAAATCCATTCAAGGATTCATGGCTGCGTTCTTTGTGTGCGCAGGTGTGACATTCCTCTATTTGCTCTATCATAATTACTTAGTGGATCGTCTTATTGTGGTGAGTCTTTTTGCAGGTCTCGTGGGAGCTTTTGCAGAGTTGATTCCAATCGGAAAACTCGATGACAATTTGACTCTTCCTCTGATGAGCGCCGTCGGCCTTACGATCTTGTTTTATTTCTTTGGATTTTTCTCCATTGTCGGCTAATGTTTCCTGGCTATCGGCACGATAGCAGGAGACTCAATGGCTACTGAAACTCAATTAGATTCTGAAGATGTTAGAGCACAACGTTTGGCGATGTATATTTACATCCTTCCGAACTTGATGACGACGGGAAATTTGTTTTCCGGTTTCTTCGCAGTAATTCAATCCATCAAAGGAAATTATCTTTACGCAGCTTACGCGATTGTTGTCGCGGCGGTGTTTGACCAGCTCGATGGTCGCTTGGCGCGTTTGACTCGTTCGACAAGTAAGTTCGGTGCTGAGTATGATTCTCTGTGCGACCTTGTGAGCTTCGGTATGGCTCCGGGCGTTTTGTTATTCTTGTGGGCTTTGCAACCGTTCGGCCGCTTGGGTTGGGTGGCGTGCTTCCTGTTTGTCGCTTGTGGCGCTCTTCGTTTGGCGCGCTTTAACGTGCAAGCCAATGTGGTTGAGAAAAACTATTTCCAAGGTCTGCCAATTCCCATGGCCGCAGGTATCGTGGCGTCTTCTGTTTTGGCATTCCAAGATTTGGAACTAGAACCACTTGGGAACTATGGTCTTTTGATCATGACAATTTTGTTGGCTCTTGTGATGGTCAGCAATTTCCGTTTCCGCAGCTTTAAAGATTTGGATTTGAAAGAACGCCTTCCATTCCGTTATCTCATCTTGGGTGTCGGTGTGTTGGTTGTCGTAGCACTTCGCCCTGAAGTGATGCTCTTTGTTCTTTTCATGGGCTATGCCGCATTGGGCGCAGTCTTTGGTATCTTCAGACTTGGTAAAAATATTCGTAAGATTAAGCCGAGTGTGTATGCTCCAGCCCAAGTGCATGAGAGCGACCTAGTCCTCGAGGAAGAGGAAGAAGAGGCCAAGAAAGATGAAAAGAAAACTTAAAGTCGGAGTGGTCGGTGCGACCGGAATGGTCGGCCAAACGTTCATGAACATCTTAGCAGAGCGCGAGTTCCCAATCGAGGAACTGCGCCCTTTTGCTTCTGAAAACTCACTGGGTAAAAAGATTGAGCTGCAAGGCAAAGCTTGGCCCGTGCAAGTTTTAAAAGAAGGATGTTTCGACGGCCTCGATCTAGTTTTCTTTTCTTCAGGAGATGACATCTCTAAAGAGTGGGCTCCGAAAGCTGTCAAAGCTGGGGCCTTTGCCGTTGATAACTCTGCGGCTTTCCGTATGGACCCCAACACCGTGTTGGTCGTTCCTGAAGTGAATGGCCACTTGGTTGATAAAAATTCAAAACCACAGATCATTGCAAATCCCAACTGTTCAACAATTCAGTTGGTCGTGGCACTGAAACCTCTTCAAGAAAAATTCGGTTTAGAAGAAGTGCGCGTGAGCACGTATCAAGCCGTCAGCGGAGCCGGCCAAGGCGGTTACGATGAACTTCTTGAACAAACAGCGAATCACGATAAACCTCAAGATCCAAAAACATTCCCGCACACGATTTTGTTCAACTGCATTCCGCAAATCGGTTCTTTCAGTGACGACGGCTACTGCAGCGAAGAAGTCAAAATCATGAAAGAGACAAGAAAGATTTTGGGCCAAGAAAATCTAAAGGTCTCAGCATTCACAGTGCGTATTCCAGCATTGAACGCGCACAGTGAATCTGTATGGGTCACACTCAACAGAGCCGCAAACCGCGACGAGGTCATGACAGCTTTGTCGGGCTTTGAAGGCATCGTTGTTCAAGACGAACCAAAGAAAAGCGTTTATCCATTAGCAAGAGACGTATCAGGAAAAGATCCTGTTTACGTAGGCCGCGTCCACCGCGACCCAGAAAACCCAAAAATGTACCTCATGTGGGTTGTCTCAGACAACATCCGCAAAGGCGCTGCTCTCAACGGAATTCAAATCGCTGAGAAGATCTTTTTTAGTTAGTTCCGGGTGCGGAATTTAACCAGCTAAATCCCTTACCTATCCGGTCACTGCTCAGACAGTCCTCGCGGACGCGATCCCTTTGGGATCTGCTGCTGCGGAACTCGCGATGCCCGAATAGGTAAGGGATTTAGCTGGTTAAATTCCGAACGCAACCAACTCAAAAAGCGTCTCGACAATTTAAATCCAGCCCGTTTGCGCTTTGGTATGTGTCCTCAACTAGCGCGATATTCAAACCAAAAAATAGTGTTCTAGCGACAGAACTTTGTCGGCAGTGTGGGCTAGGAGGGGGCTGAAGCACTTCCGCGGAGTCAGACCTCCGCGCCGACACGACGTCGTACCAAAGCGCGGTGAGGCACGATGCCGTGTCTGACGGAGCGGGAGTGCTTCAGCCCCCTCCTAGCCCACACGGCCGCCCCGAAGCTTCGTTCGGTAGATCCTCTTTTTACCGTCTCTGAATGTTGCGACAAAAGTCTTGGAGGGTGGGTTTTTTTGACTTCCGGACTTTGGCATGGTTCGATTGTGGTATGGCTCTATTTCCAAGGATTGGAATTCAGATGGGATCTATGACGACTAAGGCTTTTTTGGCTTTGGTGGGTGGTCTTTTTATTTCTTCTTCTAGCTTTGCCACTATGACCTTGGTGTCTATCAGCGGGGCTTCTAATCAAGATATTTCGGATGCTACTAAACCTAAGATTTATGGTGGTTTTGCTGGTACTTGTACTGCGGGTATGGATGGCACTAGTACTTGTGATAGTTGCACGGGTGCTGATATTGGTGGTTCGAAGCTTTGGCCTTGTAACAAGACAAATGCTTACGTGAATTTGAATCTTGTGGTTCGCACGGCTTTCCAAGGGGCTGCGGGAACAAGTCCTTCTCCGTTTGTTAAAATTGGTGACAACAAGCTCACAACGATCACGCAGACCATTGAAGATGGTGGAACTGTTCTTAATACCCAAATTCCTTGGGGAGCTTTGTGTGGAGAAGCTTCCGGAGATGCGAATTGTAAAACGAATTTTAATAAAGAAGTCGTTATTGGGATCGATACAACAGCCAACGGTAGCACAACCACAGAGTCTTTAAGTTTTACGGTCATTTCTCGCTTCGTTGATACTTCAGCAGCAGGAACCGAGTGGTTCTATACTGACTGCAATACAACGGCATCAGCAGATAACAGTGGTTTCTGTCACTTCAAAGCTTATCCTGGTGATGGAAAAATCTATGCCGATGAGCTTGTGATTTCCGCAACCAAACTAGCGACTCCCGTCGCAGGCCTTGAATATTCAAATCTGGTATTCTTCACTGAGGCAGAGCAAACAACGGGTGAAGCGGAAACTACAATTCTGGCTCGTCTTTCAAATGCTTCCACTTACTACAATGTTTCTGTCAATAAATCCGCAGACCCTCCGGTGGCAGATGACCGCATCACAGGTCTTGATAACGGCGTTCACTACTGCACGGTCATGGCGAATCAAGATACAACGGGAATTATTTCTTTCTTCACGCCCATTCCTGGAACACCGGGGTCTCCAGTAACGGTGGCTGAACTTTGCACAACACCGTCGGAAGTGATCGGTCTTCTGGATGACAAGCACTGTTTTATTGCGACAGCGGCATTTGGCAGCGACATGGCTCCGGAAGTACAAAGCTTTAGAGACTTCCGTAATAAATTTTTACTCAGCCATTCTTGGGGACGTTCGTTTGTAAAATTCTATTATAAGCACAGTCCTTATTACGCCAACCTCATTGCCGAAAGTGAAGTCAGCAAAGGCCTCGTGCGCGTCGGGCTTTGGCCTCTTTTGTTTTTTGCACGCATGAGTGTGGCTTTTGGATTCTGGACGACTCTCATGATTTTATCTTTGGCGACACTTTCAATGATCGAACTTTATCGCCGTCTGGTTCTGGGAAGAAGATTCCGAGGTGAGCTGTGAGATCTTGGCCTAAATATATCGTTGCGTTGCTCGCCGTTGTTTCCTTTCATACCGTTCGTGCTCAAGAAGAATCCGCTCCACAGGAGCCTCCTTTTGTGCAGGAAGAAAATGAATTTGACACTCTTCAGAATGCACCGACTTCACCGGATGAAGCGGAAGCTCTTTCGATTGAAGATGAAATCAAAAGTTCAGAACCTGAAGCTCCTGCAAAAAAAGAAACTGTGAATCTGAACGAGCAACCTAAGTCCGACAAAAAATTGGAAGAAGAGTTGCAATTTGAAGAAGAACCGCAAGCTCCCGTTGTCGAAGAAGCTCCAGCGGTGGTTCCTGCTGAACCGGTTGTCGAAGTAAAACCTGTGCAACAAGCTCAGCCTTCCAATGTGGTTCAACGCACTTCCAAAGGTGGTGTGGAATACATTCACCATCCGCAAGCGGCCAAAGGGCTTATCGCCATCACCAAAGAGGGCGCTTACGTTTATAAAACAAAAGAGACTGGCAAGTACGATCAAACAGGTTCCTTCCGTTTTGGAATGATGGACCCGCCAAAAATCACGGCGGCTGACGGAACGACATTTGAGATGATGTATTCTGACGGCCAGCAACCCGTGATGATGTTTGATTATGAATGGCAGCCTTTTTCAGGTTACGGAAAATTGGGCGTGCAAGCCGGTGTTGGCTTCCTCGTGGCACACGGAAACGGTCGCTTTGTGGATGCTTCCATGGGTGGACTGACTCCGAAAGAGAAATACACTTTTGTCGCAATTCCGTTGAATGTCGGTGTCGTCTACCGTTTGGAGTGGATGTCACGCCAATGGCTTGCACCTTATATCGCAGGCGGCGGAACTTACGTCGCTGTCGGCGAGTTTCGCGATGATGGTAAAACACCTTCAGCTGTAGGAACCCCGGGAGCCTACGGTGCCGCGGGAATGTTGTTTAATATTTCTGCTATGAATAGAGACACAGCCTTTACTCTTCGCTCCGAATACGGCATTTCAAATTTATGGGTCTCTTTGGATTATCGTTATCTGAATACGTTTAACGAAGATTTGGATTTCACATCAAGCATCATCGGTGCGGGTGTGGTGGTCGACTACTAAATAATTTTTACAAAAATAAAAAACAAAAAAACCCGAGGCCGTCGTGACGCTCGGGTTTTTCTTTTTGCTCAATTAAAAAAGACTAGCGAGATTGATCAAGCGCGATTTCCATGCGGTTGATACCAAGGTTTACACCAAGACCTTTTGCAAATTGCAAAGACACTTTCAAAGCCATTTCTGGAAGGTCTACGCGAGTCGCTGTGATGATACCAACGCCACCAAGAACCGCACCTTGAGCTTGTGCCACATAGTATGTGCCCAAGATAGATTCTGGGTTGCTGTCAAACAATGCGATCTCTGCCGCTTGACCTGTCAATTCCATGCGACCGATTGCGACCTGTGGAGAAAGCGGAGCTGCTTTCATCGATACTGTCACAGGGTAGTGAGCAGTTTGACCAGTGAGGCTCACGCAGTTCAAATCACCGCGGCCTTCATAAGAATATTTACCCAAGATTACTTTGAAACCGTGAGCTGTTCCTTTGAAGCCCAAGTTACATGCCCATGCTGGAGCTGTGTATGCTTGAGCTTGTGCTGCACCCAATACCAACGCGATTGCTACAAATAGTTTTTTCATTTTCGTTCTCCTTTAAAAGGTTGTTTTTATTTTTTCGTATCTCGGAACACGACTAGAAGTAATTCAAGCGTTCCAACCTGTCTAGACCCTGATCGGGACATAGTGTCCCGACATTTTAAAACGGGACAATCTGTCCCGAGGGCTTGCATTTAAACAGTGTCTGGGCTAGTAATGCGGCATGGAAATGACTGTAAAAAATTTATTAATCCAAGAATTAGCAAAAAGACAGATGCGCAATTCCGCTTATTCCATCCGTGCGTTTGCCCGCGATTTAGATGTCGGCGTGACAAGTCTTTCAGATGTGCTTGCTGGAAAAAGATCTCTCTCTAAATCCAATGTGCAAAAAGTGATGGAGAAACTTTTGATTTCTCCTCTAGTAAAAGAGCAGATCTGGGCAAACTATAAAGAAACGGCGGCGCGCACGGAAGTCGACGACCGCACCATGCTTGATGAAGACACGTTTCGTCTGATCGCAGACTGGCATTATATTGCGATCCTCAATTTAGCAAAGTTGAAAACAAACTCTGCGAAGCCTGAATGGATTGCGGAACGACTTAATATAAAGAAAGAAGAAGCTGAAGTGGCGTTAGAGCGTCTATTTAGATTGGAGCTCATTAAAAAAGTGCGCGGGCGTATGGAGCGCACAGTAAAACCATTAACAACTTCTAATGAAATTCCGTCTGCGGCTATTAGAAAGCATCACAATCAGAATTTGCATTTAGCAGAGCAATCATTACACCGAGATCCCGTCAATACGCGGGAATTCGGCTCTGTGACCATGGCCGTGAACCCGGAAAAATTGCCACAGGCCAAGGAAATCCTACTAAAGACTCGTAAAAAAATAGCTAGTTTGCTAGAAGAAGGCGAAGTTTCTGAAGTCTATACGCTCTCTTTTCAACTGTTTCCTCTTACTAAACTTCAGAAAGAATCGGAGGACTAAATGACGAAGTTGAACGCTCTTATCCTGAGCCTGATCGTGAGTGTCTCAGCCGTATCTGCCAACGCGAGAATTTTGCGCGGCGGAGATCTGGTAAATAACGGCGGCGGTATCGCTGAGAAAAACGTTTTCTATGCTTACGAAAAACTCGATAAGTACATTCAGATCTGCTTAAAGACGGATTCCTGCAAACTGACAGAACGTCAGCGCGGCCTTTTGCAAGAGATCTACGATCATATGTCCTTAGAAAAGGCGAGCAAGCAACTGATCTTCGCCTCTGAGAAAAACGCTCCAGGTTCGTTCATTATTGACGGCCTTGTTCGTGTGGCAAAAACAGGAAGCACTGTCGGAAGCCCGATCTATATCAACTCAGATCTTCTTTACACGAAGAGTGAAGCCGAAGGTTACGATCCCGTTTCTATCCCCGAAGCTGTGGCCATCCTTGTTCACGAGATGGGTCACCACTATGGAAACTACACTCACGAAGAGCTGGATTTATTGGGTGTCAGAGTGTCTTTGCTTCTTCAGCAAAAATTTATTTCCACGCCATTGATTCCTTGGAACTCTGAAATTTCTGCGACAGTGTTTAATCCGAACCTCACAACATCTTTCCCGGAAGTTCTTTTGAACGTCGGTGATGACGTGATCGATATTAGCGAAGAATACAAAGAAGCCGTCGCTTGTGTCGGTATCACAGTTCCAATTCCGATCTTGCCGATTCCAGACTTGGAGCTTTTAAATAAAAAGCCTCAGGCTTCGATCCTGCACAACGTGCACTGGTCTAAGTTTAAAGAAAAAGATGACACTCTGAGTGTGATGATCACGGGGAATGTGTCGAACAACTGCGTTTATAAGACGAATATTTTTATTCGCAACAATGATTCAAAAATCAATATCACGTTCCGTATGGTGAAATCATCAACGGGAAAATGGATCTATATCAAAGACTCTTTGGGCGTGGATCAGTACAAAGATCCTTGGTGGAAAATCATCCGCCTGCCTCTGAACCCTCTACAGACCTGGTAGAAACAAAAAAACCGCATGAAGAACTCATGCGGTTTTTTGTTTTTTAAACTTTAAAAGTTTAATTATTTTTCTACGCAAGCAGCAGTGAAGATAGATCTGTTCATGCGGAAGATGTTGTATGTCTTGCAAGTCAAACCTTGAGGAGAGCAATCAGCGCGAAGTTCAACAGCGCCCGTTGAATAGTTTTGACCCATAACTTTGTTGTCTTCACACCAGCTTAAGAATTCAACTTCGAAATCGTCTGGACGAGAGCTGATAGTTTCGTCTTGTACGTTGATTTGCGCCATTGCAGGACCAGCAACTAACATCATAGCTACGATAAATGCTTTCATGAGGTACTCCTTAAAAGGGTTAGGTTTTTAAAAAAGATGGCAAGAAGTACGATGAGAGCTCTCTTTCGTCAAGGGACCCTGAAAAGTTTCATGTCTACTCTTTTGACAATCCTTTCCTTATTTCCCGTTCCGCGAGGGCCTTATTGTGGGAACCCTCGAAGACCTGTAAATTCTGCTCTCATGAAAACATTATTCTTTCTTCTAAGTTTTGTGGTGGCTTCTACGGCTTTGGCTGAAACTCATTACTGCGACGACATCAAACGCGTCGATACTCTTCCTCATTTGAACACCGATCAGTTCAGCCGCTTCATCAAAGACAAAAAGAAAGTGGATCGCATTCTGGTTTCTAAGGATCGCAAGGATCTTTACCTCATTCAAGACGATGTGGTTCTTAAGGCTTACAAAGTGGCGTTCGGTCTTCAACCTAATGGTCACAAACAGTTTGAAGGAGATCAAAAAACTCCTGAAGGCATTTACTATATCGATAGTAAAAATCCACAAAGCGCTTACTACCTAAGCCTTCACGTTTCTTATCCAAACAAAGCCGATACGGAATACGCGCGCTCAAAGGGAAAATCTCCAGGCGGCAATATCATGGTTCACGGTTTTCCAAATCCTGACAGACCGGATTTCTTAAGATTCGTTCAAGGCTTCCATCCATACAATTGGACAGCAGGCTGTATGGCCGTCACAAACGAAGAGATTCGTGAGATTTACTCCGTTGTCGATGTAGGTACTGCGATTGAGATCTGCAAATCTTCAGTTCAGCATCAGCCCCAAGCTCCGGAGGAGAAAAAGGTACCTGGTACCTTGTAGAGACAAAGGGAAGCTGGTACCTTCCGGCCATGACTACAAAAGTGCGCTTTACCGTCGCCTATGACGGGACCGGGTTCTGCGGCTGGCAGAAACAAAAACAAGAAGACCAAATTTCAGTGGCTCACGTGATCGAGAAGGCTTTAGAGAAAGTCTTTAACGAAAAGATCACGCTTTTTGCCTCGGGTCGCACGGACGCCGGGGTTCATGCGCTAAACCAAGTCTGCCACTTTTCTACGCATCGCAAGATTGATCCCGCTAAGAAATGGGACATTTGTTGGGCCCTGAACTCTCATCTGCCTCCTTCTATTGTCGTGAAAAGGGCATGGATTGCTCCCGAAGAGTTTCATGCAACCCTGTCGGCGACTCACAAGACTTACCGTTATTTGATTCTGAACCGCCCTCGTCCCAGCGCCCACATGAACCGCTATGCCGATTGGGTTCGTAAGGACGTGAGCCTTGAGCATCTGCAGGTGAGTTCTAAATTTCTCTTGGGAAATCATGACTTTAAGAGCTTTCAATCGGTCGGTACGCCTATTAAAGACACGGTCCGCGAGATCTTCCAGGCCGACTGGAAATGGCGTCGTCCCGATGTTTTGCAGTTCGATATCACCGGAGATGGCTTTTTAAAGCAAATGGTTCGCAATATCGTGGGAACGTCGTTAATGCTGGAGCGTAAAGGCGAAAACCCTAGTAAAATGGCAGAGATAATCAATGCCATGGATCGCCGTCAGGCCGGTCCTCCGGCGCCCGCGCAGGGTCTTTATTTGATGAGAGTTTATTATCCTCAGGACCTTGACAACCGGTGTATAGAACTTTAAAACATCCCTTCCCGCAAAATAGTGTAAGAGCCCGTTGTTAAACTCAAACATATTTTTGCCGAATGCACAGACGGTAAAACTGCTGCGTTCAAATGAAACTGGAGACCTTTATAATGAAAACTTTCAATGCAAAAGCAGATGAAGTTGAAAGAAAATGGTGGATCGTTGATGCCGCTGACCAAAAAGTGGGTCGTGTAGCTACAACTGTTGCTAACATTCTTCGTGGTAAAAACAAGCCTATCTATACTCCAAACGTTGATACTGGTGACTTTGTTGTCGTTATTAACACGGACAAAATGGAGCTTTCTGGAACTAAATGGGATGACAAGAAGTACTTCCGTCACTCTCGTTTCTTCGGTTCTTTGAAAGAGATGACTGCAGCTCAAGCAAAAGAGAAAGATTCTACTTTCATCATGCACGAAGCTGTGCGCGGAATGCTTCCTACAAACAAGCTTTCTCGTCACGTTATCATGAAATTGAAGGCGTACACTGGTGCTGAGCATCCTCATGCTGCTCAAAAGCCAGCTCTTTACACACTTCCTACTAAGAAGTAATCGGAGTAGACAATGGCAGCAGCAGATAAATTCTATTATGCAACTGGAAGAAGAAAAACGAGCTCAGCGCGCGTTTTCTTGAAGCCTGGTAAAGGCACAATCACAATCAACGGAAAAAAATCTGATGATTATTTGAGCCGTATGCAATCACGCATGGTGATCGTACAGCCTCTTGATCTATTGGGCCAACTTGGCAAGTTCGACGCTAAAATCACTGTTTCAGGTGGTGGTGAGTCTGGACAAGCTGGTGCAATCCGTTTGGGTATCACTCGTGCATTGATCGCATTCAACGCTGAATTCAAAGGTACTTTGAAGAAAGCTGGATTCGTTATGCGTGATCCTCGTATGGTTGAGCGTAAAAAATACGGTAAAGCCGGCGCTCGTCGTAGATTCCAATACTCTAAACGTTAATCGTTTCGAGTTTTCGGAGAAGAAAAGGGAGCTGCAAACAGCTCCCTTTTTTTGTTTGGGCCATCGTGGCCCAAACCCGCTTCGCGGGCTGCGCGCAAAAATGCCCTCCTGGCATTTTTGTGTTTTCTTTCCTTCTGTTTGTCTTTCCGAATTGTAATTTTCCTCTGATTGATTCGAACCTTTCACAATGTTAATCCCGAAGGGGAGGGGTTCATCGTGAAAGTTATCTTTGTTTTCACTTTCATTCTTAGCAGTATTTGCCTGGCGCAAGAGCCAGCGGTGATGACGTCTGTCGCGCCTGCGAAAAGTGTTGAACAAAGACTTGCGGAACTCGAAGCCAATCAAACTCTGAACTACTTTTCTTTCAGTGGAACTCTGGTGAGTTCCTACAATGATATCGCCGTTAAAGAAACCTATCCCGTCGCGAAAGATCACAAGGGTTTGGACTATTGGCATTTGCGTTTTTCTTTGAATGCGGATGCAGAGGTCAGTCCGCAGATCAAAGTTTACTCGCGCACGACGGCGACAAAGTTTTTCAATCGTTGGAGAGAGCAAGGATCTGACGGTGTATTCAATGATGACTTGGATGTTGCCTACGGGAATACGGGGTCTGCGATTTATCTTGAGCGTGCGTATGTGGATTTATCTCCGGCGCAAAGTGCTTGGACGTTATCGGTAGGTCGTCTTCCCACGGTGCATGGCTCTCCGACAAATTATTGGGATATACGACCACGTCAGGGGACTTATCCTTTAATGAATTACAACTCTCCTTTGGATGGCGCGGCTTTGACCTATCGCCTGGATTCGCAATTGTCTGAGGGGAATCAGTGGGCGCTGCGTGCTCTATACACGCCTTTTAGTGATGTGAACGGCGGACGAGCAGGGGCGAATGATGAAAATCTCAATCCTCCTAAATCTGACACCAATGCGGGAGTTCCGACGGGAACTTCTTTAAACACGTTGATTGATTTGGTGGCGCTGCAGTCGGATTACTCTTCAAAAAATATATCTTTTACGGAAGAGCTTGGATTTATTCTGCAGGCCTATCAGTTTTCTAATCTGCCGTTTTCATCAGGTGCGGGCACTTCCAATTTAAGTATCACTTCTCGTGCAGCCACAGCCTCTGTGGAGATGTTAGGAATTGATCGTGGAAATTTTGATATTTCTTTAAACTACACTTTCAATCAAACAGAGAGCGACGGTTTTTTCAACGGACCGGGCACTGGTTTTGGAACGACGAAAAATTCCGACACGCTCAATGGACATGTTGCCTTGATTTCTTTGCGTTATAGAAAAGATCAGTGGGCAACAGGTTATGAGTGGTTAGAGGGTTCTAAGAATTCCCTCTATTTTTCTTCGGCCGATGAAGACTTGACGCGCTTTTATCGCACCAATGGAGTTGGTCATCACTTTTATTTCACGAAAAAATGGATGGACTTTGCAACGGTCCGTGCGGGATTTCGCTGGCAGCAGTTTTCAAATTTACCGACCTTCATTGGTCCGGTTGTGTCTTCTGATCGCGAAGTGAAAACTTTGTACCTCAGTTTAAGGACGGATTTCTAATGATGAAAATCGTCCGATTTATTTTTCTTATTGTGGCTTTGCTGTCTTTAAAATCTCCGGCGTATGCTGGAAAGGTCGAGTCTGTTCAAGATGTTATGAAAAAACAATGTTCTAAACATGTGAACCATCAACAGGCTTTGTCGTTGATACGTCCGCTTTATCTTACGTGTATCCCGGGAACTCTTGTCAGCGTTGACGAGAAATGCAAAGTGCAGTGCTTGAAATCCAATGCCGGTGCGGTGATCGGAAGATAGAATAAAAAAGGCTCCCTTGTGAGGAGCCTTTTTCGTTTTTCTTGTTAGCAAAAAATTATTTTGTTGTGCAAGAAAGTGGGTAGATGTTTCCGTTAGCTGCAAGGAAGCCGCCGAAAGAACCGTCGGCTTCTTTACCCAAGCCCAAGAAACCTGTGTTTTTGATAACGCCATCTTCTTGAGAAGATTTGTCAGTCAAAGCCAAAAGATTCAAGAAACCGTTTTGGATTTGCGCCGCTACAGTGCCTTTATCCATTTGAGAGAAGAACACAGATTGAGCGCTCTTTTCATTCAAAGAAACGATAACGAAATCTGCTGATTGATCGTCAGCAAGATCAATGTTCAAGCTCACAGAAGTACTTTCTGGAACTACACATTTCAAAACTGTTGTGTCTGCCATTGCAGAAGAACCGATAAGAACCAAAGCTGCTACGATAAGCTTTTTCATGAAAACCCTCCATTAGGTGTCAAACGGTAGGGAGGCTATTTCACGCTGGACTGTGAGGCAATGCAAATGCATCGCACTATCGGGTGATAGGGTGGAAATTCCCGGAAAAATGGACGCATATTCTTTGCTAGCACAAAGTCTGATTCATTGTGATTTAACGGACAGAGCTTTATTTGGCGGTTATTCTGATTGTTAAGAATAGATAAAAAGGAACGCTAACTGTGAACGTAGTATTCGCAACTTTGACTTGCATCAGCCTCGGGTTATCTTTCGCTTTTGCGCAAACTCCAGAGAAAAAATATCCGGAGTATTCAAAGCCACTATTTTTTGCGGTGATGGATCAAGAATTAAAAATCAAAAATCCGCAAGTCGACTACGATTTAAAAAAATCTAAAGGCAAATCACTGGAAATCAACGGTCTTATTTTCGATGCCGATTCTTTTTCAGCACGATTGGAAAATGAAGCTTTGAATTTCACGTGGAATCAGGAATTAGTTCCCGGTGGCGAGATCACAATCATCAACCAGCAGGGAAAAGAGTTGTGGAAACAGAAGGCCGAAGGTACGGGTGTCTGGTCGTTTAAAGATCTAAAAGGAGCAAAAGCGCCGCAATGGAAAGATGGCGAGCACTTTCGTTTCTGTCTGCGTTCTGAAATCGAAAAAGGTTATTCAAGTCTCTGCACACAATGGTACGGAATCGAGATCAAAGAATCCAGTATGCAAATGGGTCCGGCTAAATCAGAAGCCACGGCTCGCGTGATTATTCAAAATGAAGAAAAGAAATTAAAAGGTATCGAGGAAGTCGCTGTTGGTGCCCCAGTTCAGTTTCTAGCGACACTGAATAATAATGCTACTTATGAATTCGTTTCTGAACCAATTTCTCCTGTTATCAAAGATATGATTGAATCCGAAAAAGAAGGTCAGGTGACTCTCACGGGGGAACTTCCTGCTCCACTGAAAGCGGAAGCGCAGATTCTTCCTGGCAATGACTACAGCAAGGTCACAAAATTTTTGGGTTTTGAAAGCACCATCGGAGCTTCTCGTGATTTGTGGCAGGCCGACGTTGTTCAAAAAAATGCGCGTTTGATCCTGCCTGGAAAATCCGGAGGGGTTTTCAGTTATGCTTTGGAAATCACGGATCCTCCTCGACAGAAAGACCGCCGTTATATTTCTGATAAATCTTTGCTGGGAACTTATTCGGCGAAGGACAAAATGACGGTTAAAGACGCTGAAGATCATTTGCAGGTCTGGGAGTTTTCGGCGCCCGAAAAATTTGCGATGAACACGGCCTTCCTTGAAGTTCCAGGTGAAAAAGTAACGCACAAATCTTATTTGGACATTTATCGCGGTGGCGCGGGTGAGGCGAGTTTGCGTTTGACGGGGGTTCTTACCAGCGGCAGTGACTTTGTGATGTTGGGTGAAGGACACGTTTCTTGGTGGTTTAACGACGTCTTTGGTTGGCAAAATTACTATCTTTCAAAACAAAGATGGGGCGTGAGCGCTCGTTATTTCACATCAATCACGAAGCTTCCGGCTTCCGACGACACGGGTTCAAGTGAAGACGTCGATCTGAAAGTAGCGCAAGCGGATCTGCGTTACCGTTTTAAGCCGGGCCTATGGGAAAAAGATGAAACGGTGGGTTTGATTTTAGCTTACGAATCCATGCAAGTCGGTGATTTGACCGTTCCAAAAACAGGTGTAGGTCTTTTCTGGGCCCGCTCCATGCCACGCGTGTTGGATTATTGGTTTAGCAAAATTCCGTTTATGAACTATCCGAAGTGGGTGGATATGGAGTTTATTAAATACGTTTCTTCCACAGACAGCGACATCTCTTTGGGTAACGATTACGTCATCAACTTTCATGGAAAGGTGATGTGGACACCCCGATTTTTTGGTGAAGCGGGTTTTGGTTCGAAGAATTATTACTTTGAAAAAAAATCGGATGGCTCTGGCGCGAAGCTGACGACGTTCTTTGGAACTATCGGCGCAGGTATTAACTTCTAATTGCGGGATCGATGAAACAAAGGCTGACACTGGTCCACATTTTTTGGCTCAATCAGTTGGTGACAACTCTGATTCTCCTTTTGGTGATAGGAGTGTACGGCACGCATTTGTTTATTTCCGAACAAAGAGCTATCCGCGAGCGCATGGAGCCCGCACTTTCTCGCGAAGTCGATCGTCTTAATACGGATATTTTTATTCTTGAGGCGAACGTTCAAAAATTAAAAAGCATGGTGGATCTTTTCGAAGCTATGCCCGCGTCGGCCCGTGTAGAAAAGTTTAGAAACTTCGCCGCTTCAACGATAGCCCCACACTCAACGCAGTTTAACGCGTACTTTGCTTTGGCTCCGCAACTGGCCAAAAAATATTTTGGCAAAAGTTCTTACGTCTATGTGGTGCATAGGGATTACTCTCTCTTTGCGAATCCGAAATACAATGACCCTCATTATTTCGTTTCTGAACAGTTTCCTGAGCCTGGTTATTACACGGATCCCGAGGCGCAATGGTGGGCTATGAACGATGGCCACCCGGGAGTGAATTTTTCGGATTTTTATTTCGACAAAGGCTACATGGAAAAAGTCATGTTTAGCACAACCATGGGGATCTATTCCGATGGAAAACTTGAGGGCGTTGTCGGGATTGATACCTTGGCCAGCGATATCGCGCACCGTCTGGGTTCATTCCGTTTAGGTGACACCGGTGGAGTTATTATCGTCGATAGTCACGGTCGTCCGGTGCTGCCACTGATTGCTCGTGATCTTCCTTTGGTGGGATACAAATATCTTCGGGCATTCACGAAAGATGAATTCCGCCGTATGCCGACAATTGTGCAAAAAATATTTAATATTCAGGGACAGAAACTTCAGGATTTTCCCGGAGCCGATGGAAAGACTTATCTCACTTATTCAAAACCTCTTAAGGGACGTCCTTGGCATATGATTATCTACCAGGAAAAAACGGAAGCCTATTCCGGCTTGTATTTCCGTTTGGTGTTCTTTGGTTTTGTGGCTTTGACGGCGTATTTCTTTTTAACGCTGATGGTGTGGCTCACAGGCAAATATGTCGTGACTCAGGATAAATCGGTTCTAGAAGAACTTCGTGAGTCTCGCGATAAAGCTGAAGCGGCAACCAAAGCAAAGTCCTTGTTCTTATCGACAATGAGCCATGAGATCCGCACGCCGCTAAATGCGATGTTGGGATCAGCAGAATTACTGGAAGAAACTCCTCTTAACGGTGAACAAAAAGATCTTCTGGGCGCTTTAAGAAGTGCCGGCGATACTTTGTTAAGCATGCTCAATAATATCTTGGATTTTTCAAAATTCGAATACGGTCGGATGCAATTGGAAAGTCGTGAGTTTTTGCTCAGTGATTTAATTCGTGAAGTAGAGGCGTTAGTTTCAACTGCGATTCTGCGCAAAGCTTTGCAATTTCATTTTAATGGACCAGAACAAGATCGTTGGATTGTTGGCGACTCTTTGCGCTTAAAACAAGTGCTGATGAATCTTTTGGGTAATGCCGTGAAGTTCACAGATCGGGGCACCATTGAACTTACAGTGAAGCCTTTTCCGGGGAACGATGCAGATCATGAATATTTTCTTTTCGAGGTGAAAGATACGGGGATTGGTATCGCTCAAGAAAATATGCAAAAGATCTTTGATGAGTTTGGGCAAGAGGACTCTTCGGTGACTCGCCGTTTTGGTGGCACGGGTTTAGGCTTAAGCATTTCCAAGAAAGTCGTGCAACTGATGGGCGGGGAGTTGCACTGTGAAAGTCAGCAATATCTAGGATCGAAGTTTTATTTTTCAATCCTTATGAAAAGCCGTAAAGCAGAGCCCTGGAATGTGCGTTGGACCACGCGAATTGCGGCGCCTCCTGTGCAGCAGCCGGCCCGTGAAGCCGGGGTGATGGTTCGCCGTGTTTTGATTGTCGATGACATGGATGAAAATCACATGCTCTTAAAGGCCTATATGAAAAAGCTTGAGTTCGTGATCGTGGATTCTGTGTATGGCGGTTATGAGTGCTTGGAAATGTGGGAACGCAATCACTATGATTTGATTTTCATGGATGTCCAAATGCCGCGCATTTCGGGCCTTGATACCATTCGCAAGCTTCGCGATTTGGAACGCATGCAGAATCGAACGCGAACACCGGTGATTGTGATCTCGGCGAATAGTTTTATGGAAGATATTGAGAAAAGTCTCAATGCCGGAGCCGATGAACACTGTGGCAAGCCCGTGCGCAAGCAAACGGTGGTGGAGCTTGTTCAAAAATACTGTCTTCCTCAAGGTGAGACAGCTCCTGCAAACTCTTAATACAGCGTTAAGTTTATAACAGGTTATCCCGATATTACGTAGGTCTGAGCCCGGAATGGATATTGCTTTTATTCATTACGAGACGTGAAATCAGGGGGGAATTGTGAAAAGAGTCTTGGCACTCGTAGCGACATTGTGTCTCGTTTTGGGATTCCAAAACTGTGCTCAGAATCAGATGCAGTCATTGGATCTTGCGGCGAGTGACGTTTCCGTCAATCTTCCTCCGCAAAGTTCAAACGGAGATTCTTCCACAGGTGGATCTTCGGTATCCACAGCCGGCAAAGTAACCTATGTTGAAATTCCAAATATTTCTGAAGACGGCTCTGTTGCCCAAAAAGCATCCCCTGTGACTCCTTATCGTTTGGTGATTTCATTGCAATCCGGTTCTATTCAATTGATGGATGACTCCAACGCTGTTTTGCAAAAACGTTGTTTGGATTCAGGAAGCTTGCAAGAGCTTAAAACAATTCTCGGTGGTGCAAACATCTGTGCTGCTTCGGCTCCAGCGGAAGATCAAATCTGTGCGATGAAATATCAACCAGGTTATGCTTCGTTGTTTGTGAATGAAAAACGCGTGAACTTAGGTGAAGAGCAAGATTCCTGCGGTCGCGGCCGTAAAGATCTGTGCGGCGCTCTCACAGACGTGTTTCAGGCTTACGTTTCTCACGTAAAGCAACACTGGACAGAGATGGATTGCGAATAATCTGAATCACGAATTCATCAAGCCTTTTCCTAAGGCTTCAATAGTAAGACGTTCCGAAGGAACTTTTCCAAATTCCGGTCTGTACACGAGGGCAATTTCGTCTTTATAGACCGGTAATTTCTCAAGCTGTTTTAGCGGTCCTGAAAATAAATGAACGGCTCTTTCCGGTAGAATACCAAATCCAATTTCTTCATTAACAAGTCTGCAAATAAGCTCCAAGCTTTCTGTTGAAATGATATTGCGAGGTTTATCTTTCCATTTCTTTAAAATGGATTGCGTTTGAAAGAGATCTGGATTGCAAATAATAGTGTCCAGATTTTTTGAACTCTTATGAGCCCACACTCCAACCACGTCTGTTGCAATCGGAGTAATAACCAGATCAGGGACACGGACAGGATTTATGACAATCCCTACATCAATGGTCCCTTTTTGAATCTCGGATTGGATGTTGCGTGAAAGGTCATGTCTCAGCTCAATCTTGTAATCAGGAGCCACAGACTTTAAATGTTTTAAAGCTTTCGGTATTGAGTATTGGGCAACTGTGGCATGACAGCCGATAATGATTGTCCTGCCTGCGAATATATTTTCTTTGTCTGTCGCAATATCCAAATCTGACAAAGCACGCAGGGCTGTCTGCGCCTTGTTTAACATTATTTTTCCTGTCGGCGTAAGTTGGATGCCGCTTCTTGATCTGTAAAATAGCGTGCAACCAAGATCATGCTCCAAGCGTTTAAGGCTCTCTGACAGGGCTGGCTGACTGATTTCCAGCTTATTTGCGCATTGAACAATGGTTTCACACAAGGCCATTTCCACAAAGTTTCTCATGTCGTTCAGTCTGTATTTCATAAGTATTTACCTATATATGTTATAAGTTTATCCATATTTTACTTATACAATAATTTCAAATAGGTTCTTTTCAGGTTTCGAAAAAATTTTAAGAAGGACTATTAAAATGAAAAAAATTATCTTTTCTGTACTTCTGCTCAGCACGATGTTCTCAGTGGCCAATGCAACTGAAACCAACCTTATGAACTGCCGCGACAGGTACTTTAGTATCTTTTCGGCGAAGCAAACGGACGGGAAAATATTTTTGCGTCTTGATGCCGCTGGATATGCAGATCGCTTGGAGCTTGCTGATAAACTAGGGCTGCCGCCGGAAAAAGCATTTAATAGACTTGATATGAGTATGCCCAAAGAAAACTGCTCATGGGCTAAAGATGGTCGACTTAGTTGCTTGGCTAACAATCTAACATTGGTTTTCCGAAATTTTAACGGTGATGTGGAAGTGATGACGGTTTCTAGATTCACCTTAAACACAGGAGAAATGGGCGTGGGTTCAAGCTCTTACAGACGTGTCGAGGTAACTATTGAGCGCGACGAGGTTGTCACTGATTCGAAGGGATACCCTTCCTGTAGCGGAGAAATGTCTAGATAAACTTCGTGCGGAAATGAAGTATAAAAAAACCCTAGTAATTTCTTACTAGGGTTTTTTAGTTTTTATGCCTTTTTTAAACGCCAAGAAGCGTTTTTACTTTATCGAACGCTTGAGGCAGGCTGCCACGATTTGGAGCTGCTCCTTGAGCGAAGTCAGGGCGACCGCCCCCTTTTCCACCCATGACCGCTGCGACTTCTTTCAAAAGATCACCGGCTTTTGTTTCGCCTGTGATGTCTTTAGAAACGCTCACAATAATAGGATGAGAACCTTCACCTTGGCCGACAACAACGACAACACCGTTTTGAATTTTGTTTTTCAAATGGTCTGTCACTTCAGCAAGAACTTGTCTGTCATCCAAAGCCACGTCAGCAAGAACCAATTTTGCTGAAGATCCAGATTTTGTTTTAAAGCTCAATGCTTTGGCTGCAAGGTCGTCGACATTGATTTGTCCGCCTTGAAGCTTCTTCATTTCTTTTTCCATCTGCTTGATCTGTTCTTTGAAAGCTTCCACGCGGTTTGCGAGTGTCGAAGTTTCACCAGTCGCTTCAAGATGTTTTAAGTAGTGAGGGCTTTTTTGTAGGCCTGCTGCCGTTAAAGCGTCGTCGAAATGAGCGATAGAACTCATTGCGTATTTCACGGCACCATCGCCTGTGATCGCTTCCACGCGGCGAACACCAGAGCTGACGCCCGCTTCAGAGACGATTTTGAACAAACGAATTTGTGAAGTGTTCTTCACGTGCGTACCGCCGCAAAGTTCGCAAGAGAAATCGCCCATCGTGAGGACACGCACTTGATCGCCGTACTTTTCACCGAACAACGCCATCGCTCCTTTAGCTTGGGCCTCTTTCGGGCTCATGATTTCTACTTTCACGTCGTGAGCTTGTGCGATCTGTTCGTTGACGAGATCTTCGATTTGTTTGATCTCTTCCGAACTCAACGGTTTGTTGTGAGTGAAGTCGAAGCGGGTTTTTTGTGAGTCCACCAAAGACCCCGCCTGCGTTACATGTGCACCCAAAACTTTACGGAGAGCTGAGTGCAACAAGTGAGTCGCTGAGTGATTGCTCATGGTATTGCGACGTTCAAATGGATTTACAATCGTATCAACGCTTGCACCTACTTTAAAATCACCGTGTTCAATTTCCACATGATGAAGAATAATATCGTCAATCTTTGTTGTATTCACAACTTTCGCGCGAGAAGGGCCTTCCATGAGGTAGCCGATGTCACCGGCTTGACCGCCGCCTTCACCATAGAAAGACGTTTGATCAAGGATGATCACGCCGTTTTCGCCTTGTTTTAAAGACGTAACGACTTCATGGCCGTTAGAAAGAGCCGTGATCTTTCCACCATCTGCAAAACCATTGTAACCCGTGAATTTCACAGCTTTACCGCTCGCCAAATAATCTTTTGCGAATTTGATCAAGTGCTGCTCATCCGCACCCAAAGCTTTCCCTTTCCAAGAGGCTTTGGATTTTGCACGATTCGCTTCCATTTCTTTTTCAAATGCCGCTTCATTCACTTCCACGCCGTTTTCATTTGCAATGACGCGAGTTAAGTCAGCAGGGAAGCCATAAGTGTCGTACATTCTGAAAACAACTTCGCCAGAAAGTTCTTTGATACCTTTGGCTTTTGCTTTCGCAAGCTCATCCATCAAAATATTAGTCCCGTTATCCAAAGTGCTGATGAAACGGTCTTCCTCGTCACGGATGGTATTCAAGATGTGATCGCGACGTTCTTTGAGTTCTGGATAAACAGAGCCCATGCTTTCAATCAAAGCCTCTGCCATCCCAGGCAAGAAAGACTGATCTGCGGACAGTTTACGGCCGTAACGAATTGCACGTCTCATAATACGACGAAGAACGTAACCGCGGCCTTCGTTGGAAGGAAGTGCGCCATCAGCAATCAAGAAGGAAGTTGAACGGCAGTGATCCGCTAAAACGCGAAGAGCCGCTGTTTTTTCCGCTTGTTCTTTGTCTTTCGCAAGAATTTCGCGATCTGTGATGTACTTCACGTTTCCAATTTTGCAAGCCAGTTCGATCATTGGTTGGAAAAGATCTGTGTCGTAGTTATTAAATTTACCCTGCATCGCTGCCACAACACGCTCAAGACCCGAACCTGTATCTACAGAAGGCTTTGGCAATGGAGTCAACGTGCCCGGAGGATTTTCAAAGTACTGCATGAAAACCAGATTCCAGATTTCAACGAAACGATCTTCACCGGCTGCGATCCCTTTGTAAGGATCAGAGATCGTTCCTGCTTTAGGACCGTGATCGTAGAAAATCTCTGTACAAGGACCGCAAGGACCTGTGTCGCCCATTTTCCAAAAGTTATCAGAGTCAAAGCGGAAGATGCGGTCTTTAGGAATGCCTTCTTGATTGTGCCAGATGTCTGCGGCTTCATCGTCAGACAAGTGCACCGTCACGTACAATTTCTCTTTAGGTATTTGCAATTCTTTTGTCAAAAACTCCCACGCAAAGTGAATCGCGTCTTTTTTGAAGTAGTCGCCGAAAGAAAAGTTCCCCAACATTTCAAAGAAAGTGTGATGGCGAGCTGTGAATCCTACATTTTCCAAGTCATTGTGTTTACCACCGGCGCGCACGCACTTTTGCACAGTCACGGCGCGAGTGTAGTCACGCTTCTCAAGACCCAAGAAAGTATTTTTAAACTGATTCATACCCGCATTGGCGAAAAGCAACGTCGGATCATTTTCAGGAATCAAAGAAGAAGAACCCACATGAGTGTGACCATTTTTTTTGAAATAGTTCACAAAGGCGTTGCGGATGTCAGAGCTTTTCATAAATAACCTTTCTTACGGTCTCGGAATCAAAGCCACGGGAAGCCAGGAGTCGTCCGACTCGGGCTTTATCTTCCCGCGAGAATTCATAATCTTCATCATACTTATTTTTGACAATCGAAAGAGCCTTTTCAAGCTCCAAGTCTCGGTCTGTTTCTACCGAAGGCAGACCTTTTTCGCGAAGGTAATTGTTGATGTAGTGAATGCCCTTGTTGCGACGGTGAAGCATGTCAGCCAGTCGATGGGCGAGGTCCTTGGGATCTCCCAGCCAGTTGTTGTCCTTGGCGAAGTCGATGGCCTCATCAACAATGTTTCCCAAATCCTCTTCGTCTGAGAACTTTTCTCGCAATTTCGTGCGCAGTTCTTTTTCGGAATGGTCCCGACGGGCAATAAGGTCCATGACCTTCTTTTTAGCTGCTTGTCGGGTTTTGAGGGGATCTTTCTCTCGAGACATCCCCAGATTATTACTCTGTTTTTTAGTTCTTGCGAAGAACAATTTCGGTCAGCTCACAATATGTTCCAAGGCGTAATTGCGGACCCCAATAGCCTGTGCCTTGATTGACATAGAGCTGCATATTTCCTAGGCGGTAAAGACCCTTGGAATACTTCTCAAAAAAGACGATCAACCAATTCCACGGAAAGAACTGACCGCCATGGGTGTGACCAGAAAGCTGCAAGTCGTAACCTGCGATTTGCGCATGGGCCGCCAGCGAAGGCTGATGAGAAAGCAAAAGTTTAAAGCTGCCTTCACGTTGCTGGCTTTGCAAACGGGCAAAGTCCGGGCTTTCGTGTTTAAAATGTCCTGCGGCGGGATCGGGAACTCCGGCAACCTGCAAAAGAGCTGAACCTACTGGAATATTGGCCGTTTCATTTACTAAAACTTGAAAACCCAACTCGCGGAACGCTTGAAGTCCCTTGTGCGCGTCCCAATAGTATTCATGATTTCCCGGGACATAATAAATGCCATGCTGGGCTTTGAGGTTTTTAAGAATTTTAAATTCCTCTGCGTGTTTTTCCACGAAGCTATCCAGAATGTCGCCCGTGAAAACAATCACGTCGGGCTGAATCTCTAAAACGCGTGCTACTAATTTTTGTACAAACGAAGTCGGAAGACTTGGGCTAATATGCAAGTCACTGATGTGAACGATACGCAAGCCTTCAAGTTCTTGCGGAAGGTTTTTAAAAAACACCGGAACCTTTTTTAGACGAGGTCCGATTTGCACAATCGCATTTCCTAAAACGATGAACAGAACCGGAAGCCCCAACAAGGCCGCTGTGGCTTGGGAGCTGTACAGATGCTCAAACGGTGTCGGCATAATTAAATTATCGGCGAAGGCAAAGAGATCACGCAGGATCACAAAACTCACTAAGAAATTAATATAAGCCATGACCGTTAAAGAGCCATTTAACAAACGATCTCGCCATGGTTTGTGGTCCAAATTTTTTTCTTTCCAGAAAAACAAGAAGGTCCCAATCACCATTGTAAAGAGCAGCGCCAAAAACGCCACCAACGAGGTCGTGCCCACCCACGTAAAATCCGTGAAGCGAGTCAACTGGTGAGAAACGTAGATGAATATAACCAGAATAAGAGAGCTTGCGATGGTCCGAAATAAACCCATAGGCAAGGTCATAACATGGTTCCCTGTCTTTGCACAGCTCATTGTAAAAACACAGATCGGCGTCCAGGGAATTCGGTGTTACCCTTAGTGAGTCCCTGGAGGTTTGTATGAGTTTTCGCAGTGAATTCGAACAGGCGAGGGATTTTTTAATTCTTCATCGTTCTGACTACAACTACACCTACAACCATTTTCAATGGCCGCAGTTTGAAGAATTCAACTGGGCCCTGGATTATTTCGATCCCATGGCGGAGGGCAATCATAACTTAGCTCTTTGGATCGTCAGTGAGTTAGGGGAGCAGAAGAAATACACCTTTGAAGAACTCTCCAAGCGCTCTAATCAGGTCGCGAATTTCCTTAAAAGCCAAGGCGTGCAAAAGGGCGATTCGGTTTTTCTTTTGATCGAAAACGATGCAGCTCTCTGGGAGATCATGCTGGGTGCGATGAAAGTGGGAGCGGTTCTAGTTCCCAACAATCCTTTGCTTTCTCAGCAGGAACTTAAAGACCGTTTGAATCGCGAAAAAATTAAAATGATTGCGACGACAAAGAAACACGCCGAAAAATTTGACGTTTCAAATTCCAGCGTGATCTCTTTGCTGGTCGATGGTGAATTGCCCGGGTGGACTCCGTATGAAAAGTGTTATCAAGAAAGTAATTTCTTTGAACCTGCGGAAAAGACCAAAGCGACCGATCCGCTTTTTCGCTATTTTACTTCAGCAAATACGGTGAAGCCTAAGATTGTAGAGCACTCTTACGGAAGTTTCCCGATTGGCCATCTTTCAACCATGTACTGGATTGGTCTTCGTCCCGGCGACATTCATTTAGGAATCAACTCGACGGGATGGGCGATGCATGATTGGAATAATTTTATTGTTCCGTGGAACGCCGTCGCCACCATTTTCATTTCTAAGCAAGAGCGCTTTAATGCGAAATTGATTCTTGATACTTTAAGTGAATATGAAATCACAACGTTCTGTGCTCCTCCGACAGTGTGGCGTTTGCTGACCCAAGAAGATTTAGCTTCTTACAAAGTGCATCTGCGCGAAGCGGTGAGCACAGGGGAAGCTTTGAGTGCTGAAATCATCTCGAAGGTTTATAAAGCTTGGGGAATTTTTGTGCGTGACGGATACGGACAAACAGAAACCTCAACTCTGATCGGAATTCCGCCTGAAGAAAAAAACAGTTTCGGTACGATGGGAAGACCTTTGCCCGGATATCAAATTGCTCTTTTAGATGCACAAGGAAGCAAAGTCGACGCTGGCGAAGTGTGTGTGTCGTTGAAGAATCATCCGTGGGGATTGATGTCAGGTATTGATACCTCCACCGAATATTATCATACCGGAGACACAGCCTACATCGACGATGCTGGAAACTACACATTCTCTGAACGTGTGGATGGCATCTTTAAATCTTCGGACTATCGCATCAGTCCTTACGAATTAGAATTTGTTCTTAAAGAATTTTCCGCGATTAGCGAGGCCGTTGTGATTCCAAGTCCTGATCCGATCCGCGAAGCTGTTCCCAAAGCTCTGGTGTCTCTTGTTAAAGGGGTTGAACCAACAAGAGAGCTTGCATTGGATATTATGAACTTCGCACGCATGCGTCTTTCTCCATTTAAACGAATCCGTCGCGTGGAATTTATAGAAATTCCAAAAAATACTTCGGGAGAAATTCTTCGCGGTGAGCTTGTTGCGCTAGAAAAAAACAAACGCATTGCCGGAGAAAAATCACCTTACGAGTTCTGGGAAGAGGACGCAAAAATCAATCTTGGTGAAACATGGGCGCAAGAGTTGCCCTAGTGATTTTTATACGTGAAAAGGAGAATTTTATGGCTTTGCAATCAACCCAACCTTCCGAAAAAAAATCAGGCTCTCCTTCAACGGGTGAAGCTGAAATCACTCGCTTGATGGAGCAGTATGCGGAAGCCGTTAGCAATAAAGATTTAGAAGAGATCATGTCCTTTTACGCTCCCGAAGTGATAGCTTTTGACTTGATGCCACCACTGCAAATTTTTGGTAAAGATGCTTACAAGAAAAACTGGAGCAACATCACGCAAATGGGAGAAAGTAATTTTTCAATTCGCGATCTTCATGTGACAGCGGGTGAAGACGTGGCCTTTAGTCATTGCCTTTGTCATATGACTGGACAAGCAAACTCGGGCGAAAAATTTGACAGTTGGGCGCGGCAAACAGCATGTTACAAAAAGGTCAACGGCCAATGGTTGATTGTGCATGAAAACTACTCCGTTCCCGTCGACATGCAAGCAGATAAGCCTCTTTGGAGTTTAGATCCCGATCAAAAAACGGAAGCACATTAAAAGTAGGGAGCTAAATGCTCCCTACGCCCATAATTTTTTTCATTTCTGAGACGGTTTGTGCGACGACTTCGCGGGCTTGTTCGGAGCCCTTGCGACAGATTTCTAAAACTTCGCCTTTGTCTTTGGCAAACTCTTCGCGGCGAGCTCGAATCGGCGCAATCATTTCTTCTAATATTTGGGTCAGACGTTGTTTAACAGTGCCGTCACCCAGTCCTCCGCGACGATAATGATCTTTTAATTTTTCCACTTCTTCTTTGTTGGGATCAAAAGCATCTAAGAAAGTGAAAACAACGTTTCCTTCGACTTGTCCGGGATCTTCAATGTGCAAGTGGTTGGGATCAGTATACATCTTCTGTACTTTTTTCTTCAGTTGGTCGAAGGGTTCCGCCAGTGAAATGGAATTTCCCAGCGACTTGCTCATCTTCGCTTTACCGTCGATTCCGGGCAAACGCCCTTGGGTTCCTCCCAGAGCTTTGACCTTTTTGAAGAGTTCCGTGTTGTAAAGATGATTGAATCTTTGGGCAATTTCGTTGGTTTGCTCAATCATCGGATTCTGATCGTCTCCAACAGGAACAACGTCGGCTTTAAAACAAAGAATGTCGGCTGCTTGGCTTACAGGATAAGTTAAAAACCCCACGGGCAGATTTCTTTCAAAATCTTTTTGCGCGATTTCTGTTTTCACGGTGGGATTTCGCTCTAAGCGTGCGACGGTCACAAGGTTTAAAAAATAAAAAGTGGTTTCAAAAAGTTCCGGAATCATCGATTGAACAAAGATCGTGCTTTTCGCAGGATCAATACCCACGGCTAAATAATCTAAAGCCACCTCGACAATGTTCTCGCGAATCATTTGCGGATTTTTAAAATTATCCGTCATCGCTTGGGCGTCAGCGATAATCAAATATTGCTTGTGTGTCTCTTGCAATTCCACACGATTTTTCAGCGAACCAATATAGTGCCCCAAGTGCAAAGGGCCTGTGGGACGATCTCCAGTCAAAATGACGGGTTTCATAAAATCTCCAAAGACAAAATTTAAAATCTAACAACGAAAACGGAATAAAAAGGGGCTTACCCCAAAATAAAATGAGTCGGCGGCTAGCGCCACCAAGAAAAAGATAAGAATGAAGATATTAACGAACGTAACATGAAACTTTCGGCCCATTGATTGTCGCCGGAAAACTTGCGCAACTCACGAGACCCGCGAGTCTTCAAAGTGCAGTTCAGGTGAGGCGCATTTTTCCAGCTTTTGCAGTATCTGTTAGTAGAGTTCATAAAGTCGAATCGCTAATTTTGATGGGTGCTATAAAATTTTATTGTAGGTGAATGCGGCCAGCAGCTTGCTGTTTTGACGCCCATCATTTTGCTTTGCAATGCAAAAAGGTACGGCGTACCTCCTATCTATGCGCAATTTCTTAAAGCAATTAGCAACCTTGTTTGGCGTTGGTCTTTTTCCTAAAGGCCCGGGCACAGCCGCTACTG
Organism: Bdellovibrio sp. BCCA; assembly: GCF_037996825.1. Lineage (NCBI taxonomy): Bacteria > Pseudomonadati > Bdellovibrionota > Bdellovibrionia > Bdellovibrionales > Pseudobdellovibrionaceae > Bdellovibrio > Bdellovibrio sp. BCCA. The sequence continues at coordinate 480,756 of NZ_JBBNAC010000001.1, forward strand.
TCGCGACGATTCCGTTGGTGTTTCTTTTGTCGAAATTAGGACCCTTGGTGTACATGGGGGCGATTGTTTTGCTGCTCCCCGTCGGAATTGCCGCCTGCGAAGTTTATGAGCAGGACAAGGGTGGTCACGATCATAAAGAGATCGTAATTGATGAGGTTTTAGGTTTTCTTATTACTATGGTCTGGCTTCCTTTGACATGGCAGGCCATTTTAATCGGTTTTGCCCTGTTCAGATTGCTGGACATCACAAAGCCTTTATTCATAGGATATTTAGATAAGAAGATCCAAGGAGGTCTTGGGGTGATGGTGGACGATGTGGCCGCGGGGATAATTGCGAGTCTCATCATGCAAGTTCTCTACACTCAAACCAATTGGTTGGGCTCTCAGGTGTTGGTGCCGTAACAATGTCACTGAACAACGAGAAGCTTCAAGAACTCATTAGATCCCTTCGCGACCGAAAACTCACAGTGGGTTTTGCAGAAAGTTGTACTGGAGGTGCACTTTCCGCATTTTTGACAGAGCAGCCTGGCGTATCCGACATCTTTTTAGGCTCTGTGGTTTCTTACTCTAACGAGGCGAAGGTGGATCTTCTGGGGGTCCGTCGAGACACTCTCATGCAAGAGGGTGCGGTGAGCGAGAAAGTCGCTCGTCAAATGGCGCACGGAGTGCGTCGGCAGCTAAAAACTGATTGGTCTGTGGCAATTACAGGCATCGCTGGTCCGACCGGTGGAACACCGACGAAGCCAGTGGGCACTGTATGCATTGCTATCGCTGGACCGGGGTTTGAAGACTCACGAAAGGAATTCTTTTCGGGAGATCGCAAAGCCATCCAGCAGATGTCCGTCGACTATTCAGTTCGTTGGCTGTGTGAAGTTCTCGACAAGGTTTAAGATCGGCCCCGGCCGGCAACATTAACAATAAAAGTGTCGTAGCGAATGCTACGAGAGAGAGGGAATACGCAGATGGCAACAACAACTGTGGATACAAAAGCAAGCAACGAAAAAACAAAAGCATTGGAATTGGCTGTTTCAGCAATTGAAAAGCAATTCGGTAAAGGTTCAATCATGCGCTTGGGCGCAAATGAATCTTTGGTTAAAGACGTAGAAGCGATCAGCACAGGCGCATTGAGCTTGGATATCGCTTTGGGTATTGGTGGTCTTCCAAAAGGTCGTATCGTAGAAATCTACGGACCAGAGTCTTCTGGTAAAACAACTCTTTGCTTGTCTGTTATTGCTCAAGCTCAGAAAAAAGGCGGCGTTGTTGCTTTCGTCGATGCGGAACATGCATTGGATGTTAACTACGCTCGTAAATTGGGTGTGAACACAGAAGATCTTTTGATCTCTCAACCAGACACTGGTGAACAAGCTTTGGAAATCACTGAAACACTTGTTCGTTCTGGCGCGATCGACGTATTGGTTGTCGACTCCGTAGCGGCGTTGGTTCCTCGTGCAGAGATCGAAGGTGACATGGGGGATTCTCACGTAGGTCTTCAAGCTCGTTTGATGTCTCAAGCTCTTCGTAAGTTGACTGCGGCAATCAACCGTTCAAACACTCTTGTTATCTTCATCAACCAAATCCGTATGAAGATCGGTGTGATGTTCGGTAATCCAGAGACGACTACGGGTGGTAACGCATTGAAATTCTACTCTTCAGTTCGTTTGGATGTACGCCGTGTGGGCGCGATCAAAAACGGTGAAGACGTCACTGGTAACCGTACTGCGGTAAAAGTTGTGAAAAACAAAATGGCTCCTCCGTTTACGAAGGTTGAATTCGACTTGATGTACGGCGAAGGTATTTCTGAAGAAGGCGATCTTCTTGATCTAGCAGTGACTGCAAACTTCGTAGAAAAATCAGGTGCATGGTTCTCTATGAATGGCGAGCGCATGGGCCAAGGCCGCGATGCTGCGAAAACATTCTTGAAAGAGCACCCAGAATACATGACTGAGCTTCGTTCAAAAATCTTGGCAGCGAATGGCATCGGCAAATTGTTGGTAGACGCTAACGGAAACAACGGCGAAGACCACGAAGGTACAGAGCCAGTTGAAGCTGAAGAAGCAGCACCAAAAAAAGCAAAAAAAGGTAAGCACTAATCCGCGGACACGGGCAGTGCCAGAGCGACTTCCGTCGCGCAAGCTAAAAGGAACCCACTCTCCGGAGTGGGTTTTCCTTTTTCAAAGAAGTTGGCTTCTTAGTGATCATGTGAATTTACATGAATTTGACTTGTACTGACCTTGCTGATTTCACTATGATGGCTGAAAAACTGGGAAGTCTATGCCATACGTAAATGTACAAATTACTAAAGGTGCCACGAAAGAACAGAAAGCTCAGCTTATCAAAGATATTACTGACTCCTTGGTCAAAGTGCTGCATAAAAAGCCTGAACACACCCATATTGTTATTCAAGAAATCGCTGACGAAGATTGGGGATTTTCTGGAATGCCGACTGACCAGTGGAAAAAAACTTCCACTCTAGAATAAGTCCCACAAAAAAAAGTAAGCATTAATTTTTTGTTTGTGATTCGAGTTGATGCGCCCCCCGTGTTGGAAACAACCTGGTTTTTTCACCTTTTGGCGTGAAGAGGCTCTTTAAGCTCCAGGCTGTTTGTATTTTATCTTGTTGGCCTTACGTAATGCTTCCAGTTCATGTCTCTGACCTCTTTTGAAGTTCGCTATTGTTTTAATATAAATTTCAGGTGGCTCTAAGATGTTAGATTTCACTGGTGGTTTTGGGATCCGATACTTTTTAGCTCTAACGGAAGTAGTTTAAGTACTATTTTCCTCCGTGAACATCAAGATTTGCAGAGTTTTCTGCGTAGGACGTTATGGATTCCATCCGCAGACTAAAGAATCTGAAACTCCGACAACAAACGCATTGTTGGGTGCCTTGGCTGTAATACTTCCTGAGGTTGCTATATGAATATCAAAAGACTGTCCAATATATCTGTCGGTATGAGTGTCGATAACGCCGGCATCTAACGCGACCAACTGACCTTGAGTGAAGATGTGCAGTTGAATGTCATTCGAAGATGAACCTAAACCCAAGATTTGAAGATCCGAATCCGTATGCGTAGAACTCTTGCAGACAAAAATGATAGAATCATCACCGCCTCCTTCTTTGACTCCGTTAAGGATACGAGCAGAAGCGATGTTTGAAATAACAAGAATAAAAAGACCGATCATACTGAAACGAAGTTTCATAAAGTTTCCTTTCGTTTTGTGAGAGGGAAAAAACTAATTTGCAATTGGTAAACGTCTTTTGCTTTTTTCGGCTGCATTTCACGAGCAAAAGATCTGCGGAATTCGCCAATCTTAGAAATTGCCAGTTGCAAGTCGTCGGGATCAAAACACAAAGTGGCTGATGTGTGACTGCGTTCGGCAAGTGGCACTTCTTGTACGGCCCGCTTAGAAAGTGCTAAAAGCTGAACCTGGTATTTTCTGGCGGCGTCGGAAGTCTCTGAAGGTGTTAAGTGTGTCAGCTCTCCGTTTTCGGAAGCGTCCATCCATTTGCCTTTAGAGTTTTTCTTAAGAAGTCCCAGGCGAAGCAAACGCTCCAGAGCAATGTTCACTTCTGATTTGGTAATACCCAGACGCTGGCTGATCCATTGTGCGTCGGGCTTGAAGTCTTCCAGGTAAGTGAGTTCCAAAATCGCGTAGTGATACCAGTCGGAAATCACGGCAAAAGTATCTAAAGCCAGTTGTTGAAAATGAATTTCTGAAGCACTTCCCGATGATGTTTCTTCTGAGGCAGGAAGTTTACGGATTTGTTCCGTGGATAGACCTAAAGCGGCCCCCAGGCGCAGTTTCATTTTCTCAGTGATGGGACGTTTGCCATTGATCATTTGAGACAATGCAGATGGCTCTATTTGCAAGGCGCGCGCAAAGGATCTAAGAGAATAATTGGGGTTGTTGCGACATCTTGCCACGAGCTCTTCTTGCAGGAGCTGCTTAAAGTTCCTGGCTTGGATTTTTTTGCCTTTAATGCTGACGACTTCCATGAACATGGGCTTAACATTGACCTTAATTGAACTCTACCTATTTGACACAAACCGTGTCAGAGGGCGGTAATTACCCTCTGATCGCGTAAGAATTTCTTATTGGCAAACCAAAGAGTCTGTTTGGCCGATGCTCAGAATAGAGTTTGCTGCTTTGGCTGTAATGCTCACGGCGCCTTGGCGGCTGACGGCGATATCGAAGATGTGGCCTTCGTACTTGCCAGTTGTTTTGTCGAAAGTGCCTTCGTCTTGCACAAGCATTTCGCCACCTAGGAAAACCGCGATTTGAGCGCCGTTTTCTTTTTCATCACCGAAGCCAAAAACTTTTAAAGCAGAGTCCACGTTCGGCGCGCTTTCGCATGTGAAGAGAATAGCTTGATCCACCGGAGCAGAAGCCATTGCTTGGAAGCCAATAAGAGAGAAGATTGCTGTTGCGATAACCATTTTCATAAATCAGTCCTTTTCGTTAGGGTTGTTTGTTGTTTTCTTGGTCCCGGTAGTATCGCGGCTTTGCTGCTGTGACCAGAAATTTTGACACAAAGTGTGTCAAAATCTGACACGGGTAATTTCTGCCAAGAGTCTTCTTTGATTAATCTTTAACGGTATATTATAACGGGATATGATTTTAAAAAGTCTCTTCCTGATCTCTCTCATTCTGTTTTCGTCAGTAAGAGTGCTTGCTGCTGAAAAGTTGTTATTTGCTTCCTCGGACAGCTTGCCACCAAAGATTTATAAAGAAGACGGTGAACTCAGAGGTACTTACGTCGAAATCATTCGCGAAATCTGCAAGCGCATGAATGTGGAAGCAGAGTTCGTCACATATCCCTGGGCGCGAGTGATGGTGATGGCAAAAACTGGAAAGGTCGATGCAATCTTTCCGCCCTTTAAGACACCTGACCGCGAAGCTTTTTTGTATTTTACCAGTGAACCGATGAGCCACACTCGCAACGTGGTTTTTGCTCCGAAGAAGAAGCATATCACCGTTAACAGTCTGAACGATCTTCAGGGGCTGACTGTCGGAATTAACGATCAGTATTCTTATGGTCCTAAGTTTGACGCTTATAAAAAGAATCTGAATCTTGATCTCAGTAACAACGAAGAAATGCTCGTCAACAAACTGGGCCGCAAGGGTGCAACGAAACGAATTGATGTCGCCATCGCATCTGAAGAAGTTTTTAAATTTTTAAGCAAGCGACTGGGCTTCTTGGACGATTTCGAAGTGGTCTATGTTCTTTCCGCCAATCCTTCGTATGTGGCCTTTTCAAAAGCCAAAGGAGAGAAAGCCAAAGAGCTGACCGAGCAGTACAACAAAATTCTTCTCCAGCTTAAGAAAGAAGGATTTGTTCAAAAAGTTATGAACAAATACATCGAAAACGAAAAATAAAAAAAGCTCTCCGAAGAGAGCTTTTTTAGGAAAAATCTATTTCCAGTTTTTAGGGATAAAGCTCACGACAAGCTCCTCACCACTCATCTTAGACCAATCGATCTTGCTACCAAGAATGACAGCATTTTTAACTGAGTCGTACACCCAGCCGTAGTGCATGTCTCCAGCGATCAAGGTTGTCGATCCGAAAGTGACAACGATGCTGCTCACATCAGGAGCGGTTGTCAGAGGAATTTCCTGAGTAACTTGACCCACGAGACCCGCACCGAGCTGACCCAATTGGTTTCCGTAGTCTTGCGCACAAAGGTTGATGATTTTTCCATTCAGCAATTTAACGGCGGTTTCGATACGGTCATTTTGGTCCTCTGAAGTCATGCAAGATTTATCATTTGCCAAAACTTGAATAGCAGCCACAGTGACTTGATTCGGATTCGGTTTCAAAGCCTTAAGAAAGTTTGAGAAGATTTCCGGAGTGACATGAGGTGAACTTTGATCGCCTGCGTCCGTCAACAACACGACAGCCAAATGAGCATTGGATCTTAAAAAGCCAGGATGGTCTTGAGACAATGCAGGTTCAGATAAAGCTGCGATCGTTGCATCAAAAGGTCTTTCGTTCGCACTTCCGTTTGTATTAACATTCAAGTTCGTCGCCAGGGTCGTTAAGAAGTCAGGACTGTTGCTATCGGCAATTTTATTTGCACCATTGAACTTACCAGCACAGATACCGCCGTAAGTGCAATCCATCGTTGTTGTTGTAACACCTGCATGAACATGCACGCCGTTTTTAAGGGCGGCTTTTGTTAAAGCGGGGATGTTCGTGATCAGATTTTTTTGATGCTCACTCATGCTTCCGGAGTCATCGATGACAAAGAGAACATCGAGCTCACTGACTTGTGGTTGAACGTGAATTTCAACTCGTCCAGGAAACGCAAAAGTTGTTTTAGTGATTTGAGCGGCTTGTGCTACTGAAAAGCTCGCCAAGAATAATGTAAAAATAAGCGAACGCATTCTTCCTCCCATAATTTGGTGGCAGGCTAGGGGGAGGAGTTGGAGGATTCAAGATTATTCCGTGCAAGTGTTCCATAAATTTCTAGAAACGAATTTATGCATCCTGAGGGCGATGAAATGCGTCGAAAAATAGAAATTGGCCGCATTGTTGCGGCCAATTCTTAGTAAAATTTTAAGTTTTTTTAGCGGTTGAATTTTCTTTTCAAAGGACTGTCGTATTTTTTTAGCAAGGAAGTCAGTCGAAACTTCACTTCCTCTTCGTGAAGGCCGCATTTTTGTGCCACCAGTCCGTAAATGGATTTGATGCTTCCGTGAGTAAGTTCCAGTTCATCGGCTGAAATATCCTCCCAGGTTTTTTGAATTTCCATTTTCAATGCGGGCCAATTTTCTTTAGAGATTTGTGTGTTCATCATAATCACTCTCCCGTCTCTGTCTAGGAAGAGAAGCAGGGGGAGTGCCAAGGTACAAAGGGCTTTAATTCGTTCTTAAGGAACACCCTGGGGCAAAAATCCCTGAGGGCGGGGATTGTCACCCCTAACAGGCGATCGGGAATTATTTTCTCTTAAGTCTTTTTATAACCCCTTAAATTGAACCCTACGGCGGCAGGTTTATTGAACAATGGGTTCGCTGATGAGGTGAACATGCGAAAACAATATCTCCTGGCGGCTCTGTCGTTCGCAATTTCTGTAGGAACAGTAGCGCCCCGAGCTTATGCGGAACCTATGACAGCGATGAACTCGTTGGCGAGTTCTCAAGATTATCTCAATGCTTTGAATGCGCTGGATATGTCTTCGGTGCGTGAGGCGTTGGTGAATATCTGGTCTCACGGTATGAATCCGAATGCGTACTGGACGCCCGAGATGGAGCAGGCCTTCATTTCAGGACAGATCGAGCAAGCTCCTTTACGCCGCCAAGTTTTGCAAGTGTATCTGCAAGCTTTAAAAGATGTGGCGATTGGAAGCACAGATCCTCAAAGTCTTGCGTCTGATATCAAAATCAAACGCAAAGATTTTTTCACAGTGGAGCAAATCAATTCATTGATTCTTGCAAATGGTGGCAAAGCGGATCTGGTTTTAGAACAAATTGCTCCGCAGTCACCAGCGTATCTTTCTTTGCGCGAGGCTTTGCGTCGCTTGTATCCGCTTTTGTTGAAGGGCGGTTGGGATCGCATCAGTCCGGTGAATAAAGAACTTTCCCTGGGCGTCCGTCACCCTGTGATTGTGAAGTTGAAAGAACGTTTGCAAGTTTTGGGTTACAAGATTTCAAGCATTGACGATGTCTTCGACCAAGAGATGCTTCAGGCAATCAACGACGTGCAAACAAATCTGCGCATGAAACCTGACGGAAAAATTTCTCCGGGCGGTCGTACGTGGGGATTCTTCTGGGTGTTCTGTGGAGAGCGCGTTCGTCAGATCCAAGCTGACATGGAAAAACTGCGCTGGTTGCCACAACGTCTTGAGGACCGTCATATTTTCGTGAATACGGCATTCTCGCATTTTGTTTTGACAGACAAAGCACAAAACAAAGTGATGAGTTTTAAAACTATCAACGGAACTACAGAAAGAAAAACGCCGACGATGCGAGATAAGGTGACTTACCTTGTTTTGAATCCAACGTGGACAGTGCCGCCAACGGTGTTCCTCAATGATAAAGTTGAGATTATTAAGAACCTCGATAAGAACGGCATTCGCAAATACTTTACGGATAACAACTTTGAAGTCTATACGTCTGATTTTTCCCGCACGATTGATCCGACAACGATCAACTGGAGAGGTATTAGCTCGGCCAACGTGAATTTCTATATCCGTCAGAAACCAAACTACATGAATGCTTTGGGTGTGGTGAAGTTCATGATGACGAATCCTTACGCGATTTATCTGCATGACACAAATCAAAGAGAGCTTTTCAGTGAAGCTCAGCGTTTGCGCAGCTCCGGCTGTGTGCGTTTGGAAAAACCTTTGGATTTGGCGGAATATCTTTTGGCGGGAACGGAATGGTCACGTCCTCAGATCGAAAACTTCGTCGTGAAACCAGGACAAGTTCTTCCAGATGAAACACGCGTGAATTTGAAGAACCCTATTTATGTATATTTAATGCCTGTAACTTCGCAAATGAACTCGGATGGTGTAATCCGTTTCGTAGAAGATGCTTACGGCCACAATCAATTGATTTTAAATAAAGTTCGAGGAATCGGAAGGTAGTTATGACAAAATTTATTTTAACTCTGGTATTGTCTTTTTCTTTCACAGCCTGGACTCAGCAAGCAAGCGCGGCTCCGATCGCGGCGGCTTCTCAAGTACTAGTAACAGGTATTGTTGAGCACGTTGAAGCTATGGAAAACGAAGCGATGGTGAAAATCGTCGGCATGCAACAGCTTTTGATTATTAAAAACTTAATGAGTTTTCCTGAGGCGAAAATTCAAGCGTTGGTTGATAGCCAAGAACACAAAACTGCTGTTCGCATTAAAGTGAACGAAAAAAACCAGATCATCGACGTGATTCTTTAATTGAAAAAGGCCCCTTTATAGGGGCCTTTTAGTTATTACTGAACTTTCTTATCTTTTTTTTGAGCGCGTTCTTCTTTACGAGCCTCTTTTTTTTCCTCTCGTTTTTGCTTTCGCTCCTCTTTACGAGCTTCGCGAGCTTCTTTTCTCTCTTTTTTCATTTCAGTGTCATCTTGTCTATGCATCGAAGACACGGATTGTCCAAGAACTTTAGGATCAACACCCAATTCTTTAGCTATTTTTCCCCAGCCCATTTTTTGTTCTGTGCGCATTTTTAAAATCTCATCCACAGATTTGCCGGACTCTTTTGCAAGAGCGCCGACCATACTGTACTGCGACTCAGAAATTTTAGAATCTTGCATCGCTTTGATTTGTTCATCCGTGAAGCCGTATTTTTCCTTGAGCTTCGCTAGATTATCGGAAGTCGAAGCTTCCTGGGTGGCTACGGGTTCAGTATTTGCGGCTTCGTCCTCGGCATAAGCGCCCAGCGGGTTGATTAAGGCGCCTGCTAAGAGAAGCACGAGAAGTTTTTTGTTCATACAACACTCCTTTGTTAGTAGTTGACGAGAAACTTTCCTAAAAGAACCGTTTCGTTGTAATCTTGGTAACCACTGCGGGACTTTTGCGAATAGTTTTGCAGTGAAAATCCCACGGACATATCAGAAGACAAGGTTCGGTTGGCTTCGACAGTCAAAAATACCGCGGAATATCTTTCTTTAGCGGTGTCGAATTTACTCACGACTTGACCGTGCTTGCGCGTGATTTGCGTCTCCGTCGTTAAATCTCTGGAAAGAAAATTTGTCTGTTTGAAACCAAGTTCCCCCGTGAGATCCCATTGCGGCATGAGTTGATATTCGATAAGCCCTGAAATCAAAATATAGTAAGAACTAAAGGCGCTTTCTGAAGAAAGATTAAGACCTACTTCGCCAGTCGCTTCAAGATACGTCGCCGAGTTCAGTTCATAACCGTAAATCGCATTTTCACTTAAAATGTGGTCCAGGCGATTTAAAGAATAGTAATCGCGTGCTTCATAGGCGGTGGTGAGATCTAAGGTGGTTCTTGCGGAGAAAGCGTAATTTTTTTCTATGGAAAACACAGCACCATAATTACTAAAAGAATTATCTGTGGTCATAGGTTCCCCATAGACGTATTCTTGGCCTCTTAATTCGACCTGACATGTTTTATCAGACCAGCATTTTAAACGGTCTGAAAGACCCCATAATAAGACATCGTTGGAGTTTTCTTTGCTGTAGTCTTTATAGCCTAAACGCAATCCGAAGACGTTCTCATCAGTCTTAAAAGAGTTTCTTGTTCCCAATGAAAGAAAAAAATCACTTTCTTTATTGGTGTTTGTCAAAAGAGCGTTGTCTGTCATTCCAAGTTCCAACCTATTTCTCGAAGTCCAGTCCGCGAGCGCCGATGAAGTCAAGACGAGGAGGATTGTATGTAAAGCAACGAGGTGTCGTAAGTATTGCATAGGATCTAATTATAGAAAGCTTTGGACGCTTGAAAAGAGGAATGCTGGTTTGAAATATACGAATGCCAGGCTGAGACTTGCCTTGATTGATTCTGATAAGATTGATTTTGTGATGATCTTTTTGACAATAAAAAAAGCCCCAGATCAGAAGAGCTGAGGCTTTTTTGGTTCTCTATTTTAAGAGATTTTTTACGGCTGTGGTTGTGGTGGTTGTTCTGGCTTTTGGTTCACCAACCAAGTTGCCACGTGATCTAGCATCGTTGTGATTTGAGAGATGCTATCGTAAGTTTCTTTGTCGTCGCTAAGAAGCTTTTCGATGATCTCCTTAAGACCTGGCTGATTGGCATCAAAACCTTTGTAAGCAGGATTGATCACAGCTTGGATTTTGCCGTTCACGCCACCCGTGCTTGCCGATAAAACAGCTTGAACAGACTTAAGTTCAACGTCTTCAAGTTTCAAGTTTGCAGGAAGTTTTGTCATATCGATTGTCGCGTTGATGCGCAATCTTGCAGACTGCACGTTTCCTTGAGCGTCTTTTTGCAAGTCTTCCATCGCGATATCTAGGATCGCTGCTTCGCCGTACTTTTTTGTATACTCAGAAGCAAGATCTTTCGCCAATTGATCCAAGTCTGTACCGAATTGGTTGATCGTCTCTTGACCAAAAGCCTTTTTCAGATCCAATTGCAACGACAAGTCCGCCGCTGCTGTCGGAGCAGAACCATCACCATAGTGGTAGCTTGCGTTTTGAAGTTTCAAAGCTAATTCGTTCTCGGGTCCTTTTTTAGTCACAGTGGCAGCGATACCGAAATCCAAAGCGCGAACAGCATCCACGTTCAAATCCGTGAAGCTAATATCCATTGTTGTTGTTTCGTTATTGAATGGAGCTACGATCGCAGCGACTTTTTTATTCACTTCTTCTTTAGTGATAAGACCAGCGGCAACAGCGAGTGAAGAAAACACGAACACGAAAGGCGTTGCCTTTTTAAGCAATGATTTCATTTAAAACTCCCTTATGGTTTGTTGATGTAAAGGCTTGTATCAGAAGAGAGTGCGCAATGGGAAGAAAATGCGAGCGTTGAAATCATTTCTTTTTGTTCATTGCAGACGGGCAAGGATCAGTTCAATGCGGAAAGCTTTTGGCAAAAGAATTTCAACGCTTCACTGTATTCACCCAGATCTTTGATCACGGTTTCAGCGAAATTTTTTGAAGGTTCGACGAATTGATTGTGCATAGGTCGCACGTGCAACTCGAACTGTTTTTTAACGCCTTCAGGAGTGCGCCCGCGCTCATTCACGTCACGGTGCAGACGTCTTTGGTAACGAAGCTCTTCGGGCGTATCAAAGAAGACCGCCTCATCAAGTTCCGCGCGCACTTCATTGGAATGAAGAATCAAAATGCCGTCGACGAGGACGATTTTTTTAGGAGAGCTTTTGATCGTTTCAGGACGGCGGGTGTGAGTCACGAAATCATAAATGGGAATTTCGATGTCGTGACCTTTTTTAAGTTTTCTTAAACCCGCCGCAAGAAGAGAAAAATCCAAACTGTCGGGGTGGTCAAAGTTGACGGAACCGCAGCCTTCGAAGCGGTGTGACTGATCGATGTAGTAGTTGTCTTGATAAAGGATCATGCAATTGTCATCGCCCAATTGCTCTTGCAATTGCTTTGCGAAATGCGTTTTGCCTGACCCGCTACCACCTGCTACACCGATAATGTACACGCTCATGCTTTGATCCTACTTTGTTTGAAACAAACGGTCCCCGGCATCGCCAAGGCCCGGAACGAGGTAACCCAGTTCATTGATTTCAGTCTCAACGTTCACTGTGTAGATCTCGACATCGGGATGAAAATGCAGGATGCGCTCAAGACCTGTTTGGCTCGCTAAGATGCTCAACACCTTAATGGAACCTACTCCGTAGTTTTTTAATCTGTCTATAGCTGCCACAATAGTGTCGGCAGTGGCAATTAAAGGATCGCAGAGTATAATTTCTTTATTCTGCACGTCCTGAGGCATTTTAAAATAATACTCCACCGTATTGTGGATGAATTTATCGCGGTAAATTCCAATAAAACCGGTGCTCGCCCTAGGGATCATGGATAAAACGGCGTCCAGCATCCCGTTCCCTGCGCGCATGATAGAGACCACCACAGGCGGTTTTACGATGCGCTCAGCGACCGTTTTAGCAATCGGGGTCTCAATGGCGACGGTTTCTAGATGCTTCCAATCGCGCATGGCCTCGTAAACGAGGATTTTTGAAACTTCCTTCACGATTTCGCGAAATTCGTGAGAGTAGGTATCCTTGTCGCGAAGGTAACCAAGTTTATGTCTTAAAAGCGGGTGATCAATAACTTTTACTTTATTCACGGGAGACTCCTTAAAAAACGGTTCCGTCGCTCTCGATTTTTAATGGCGGGGAGCTATCAGCGCGCAAGGCTTTGGCAGCTTTACGACCGGCCCACCACGTGCCACCTTCAAGAACTTTTGCAAGAGGGAATTCTGAATCTGATTTATTTAGTTTATAGCGAACCTTTTCACCGATACGATCCAAAAGCGAAACTGTTAGGCCGCGCCATTCGATGATCAATTCGGAATCAGGACGGTGAGATTTTTCTAATAGAGCTTGGTCTTTCAAGGTGATGAGTCCCAGGTCTAAAAGAAGTCCGCCGTTGCGATATTCGGCAAGGCCCGTGAGCTTTTCAACTTCGACAAGCTCAAAGCCTGCTTCCATCAAAGGCTCCATCAAAGAGTAACTCATCCACTGGGAAAGCTTATGGAAGGCCGCTAAGCCGCCGGGAACTTTGGAGTAAGACCAGATATCGCCAAGATTCACGCCGCCGACTTTCACGCGACCCGGCCAGATTTCTCCGAGGCCATCAAGCACAGCACGCAAAACTTGCGGTCCCGTGATTTTTTTTCCGTAGCGATTGTGGAGGTAATCCACTAAGCCACCAGGACGAGCGCCAGGGAAAAGATCTTTTTTGGAACTCACAACTTTTCCAAGATTGCGCAACAAAGACAAACGACCTTCAACACCCACCAATGGATTTTCTTTTGAAACTTGGAAAGCCTTTTCTAAAGTTTCTTGAGAAAGATATTGCAGTCCCTCGCCCGTTGCGCGGAAAGGATGAGCTTTGTCGTTGGAAAGTTTTCCTTCCATAAAAAGATAAAAACTTGCGACGCCCAAACCTTCAGATCTGTTAAATGTTTTTCCTGAAGAACCTTCACGGTAAGACCATGTTGCACCAGCTCCGGCGTCAAGAAGAACGGACGTAATAACTAAATCAAACTTCGTGCGCGCTTTTTCCATGGGATCAAAGCCCGCCATTTTTTCTTCCAAAGTTTTTACGCGATCAATACCGCCCACGCGGAAGTGCCCCCAGCGTGAGTGGAATGGAATCTCAAGACTTGGATAGTTGGCTTGAATCACTTCCACCACATAGTCGACAACGTGATTGAATTTATCAGGATGATATTGAAAATGCGTTTGTCCTGCTTGTGTCAGTTCTAAAATTTTCTCGGCACTTTGACGGATCGCCAAAGGAGACAGCAAAAAGTCCAAATCTTTTTCAGTGTAAGTGTGATTATTCATCGATCGGTCTTCCTTTGACGTTTTTAAGTTCTTCTCCCGATTTGGCGTCACCTGCATTGAAATAACCTTTGGCCTTCTTTGCTTCGATTTCCACCTTCGCGTCAGCCGGGATCAGGTTTTCAGGAATGGAAATGCGATTTACGACCTCAATGCCGCTTTTAATGATCGCATCGTATTTCATATTGCTCATGGAATGCAGATTGTGAATTTTTGTGATTCCGAAGAAGTGCAAGATATCTGGCATCAACTCTTGGAAGCGTGCATCTTCGACACCCGCGACACATTCTGTGCGGTGGAAGTATGTTGCTGCGGAGTCGCCTCCAGCTTGACGCTTACGAGCATTGTAAACGAGGAACTTCGTCACTTCTCCCAAGGCGCGACCTTCTTTGCGGTAGTAGGCGATAATGCCTACGCCACCACGTTGCGCTGTTCTTGCCGCATCTTCAATGCCGTAAATCAAATACGGACGACATGTGCAAATGTCAGAACCGAACACGTCAGAGCCATTGCATTCGTCATGCACACGGCACGTAAGTTCCACATTTGGATTTGCAAGGTCTTGTGGATTTCCGAAAATATAAACGGTTGTATTGCCGATTGGTGGCAGCATGACTTTTAAATCCGGTCTTGTCACAAGCTCCGGGAACATCCCGCCGGTTTCTTGGAAAAGGATTTTTCTTAATTCACCTTCCTCCACACCCAAGCGTTGAGCGATGCCTGGTAAATACCATACAGGTTCAAAAGCGACTTTAGTGATTTTGATATCTTTGTGCTCATTGATAATTTTGCCGTCGATGTGCAAACGGCCTTTATCAATGGCTTCATAGATTTCAGGAATTTGTAAATGCGCTTGAGTCACCGCCACTGTTGGGCGCACGTCGTAACCTTCATCAAAGTATTTTTTGAAATGAATAGGAACGTCGAATCCCCAAGGATCAATGGACACCATTTTTTGCGGATCAAACCAAGAAGCAAAGGGTCCGATTTTCACGGGACTCTCGGTGTTATGAAGATCTGGTTTGTGAAGTGTTGAATACTTGCCTTGAGCAATCGAAAGCGCGCGATAAACGGTATAACTTCCGCTATGTGTGCCGATGGCGTTTCTTTTTTTTGTATCAGTCAAAGAAGCAATGACAGGGCCACGCACAGCAGGGTCTTTTGCGCCCCAGTTGATCGGCAAGCTGTCTTTGAAAACCTGACTTGAATGTGATGTTAAAATAACATGCGATGATCTTTTCATAAGAACCTCTGTTACGACATCCAGTTGTTGTCGTCTTGTTTTTCCCATTTCACTGTGACTTTTTTAACGTTCGACCAAAAATCCAAAGAGTGATGGCCTGTGATATCTCCGTGACCGAATTTAGAAGCATTCACGCCACCAAAAGAAAACGGTTCACGAGGAACAGGAACACCGACGTTGACGCCGACCATTCCTGTGGAAGCCATGCGCACGACTTTTTCAGCTAAATTCCCACTGGAAGTGAACACAGAGCAGGCATTGCCGTATTCAACGCTGTTTTCAATTTTCATGGCTTGAGAAATATCTTGGCAGCGGATGATGCTTAAGATGGGCCCAAAGAGTTCCACCTTCGCGACTTCGCTGTTAGGAGAAACGTTATCTAGAATTGTAGGACCAATCCAGTGTCCGCCTTCCATTCCCGCAGGGGCTTTGGCTTTACGGCCATCTAACAAAACCTTCGCACCTTCTTGTTCAGCTTTTGCGATGGCTGTATTTAAGAAATCCACTTGGGATTTTGTGATGATCGCACCCATGTCTTTTCCTAGAACCAAAGAGCGTGCGCGCTCTGTGATTTTTTCGATGTGCTTATCGACGTTGCCAACAGCTAACAACACAGCCGCAGCCATACAACGTTGGCCTGCGCATCCTGTGAACGAGTCACTGATGCCGATGCCAGAAAGTTCTGGATTCGCATCTGGTAAAAGAACAATGTGATTTTTTGCGCCACCAAGGGCAAGAACACGTTTACCCAATTGAGTTCCGCGCTCATAGACTGTCTTGGCAACTTTCGTTGACCCCACGAAGCCAACAGCTTTGACGTTTTTATTGTCGATAATAGCTTCGACAGTTTCTTTTCCACCTTGCAGAACTTGGAAAAGTCCGTCAGGAAGTCCCGCTTCTTTGAGAGCGGCTGCAATTTTTAATGATGTGAGAGGTGTTTTTTCAGAAGGCTTCCAGATGTAAGCATTTCCCAAAGTCAAAGCGATAGGAATCGTCCACATCGGAACCATGGCAGGGAAGTTGAACGGCGTGATATTCGCAACGACACCTAAAGGCTCGCGACGGTATTCGCAAGAAACTCCACGGGAGACTTCGCTTTTTCCACCGAGGTCCATGTTTTGAAGAGCGATCGCGAATTCCAGAACTTCAATGCCTTTTAAAAGACCGGCTTTTCCTTCAGCAAAACTTTTTCCAGATTCGGAACTTTTTAAGTGAGCGATTTCATCAAGGTCGCGCATCAGGATTTGACGGAAGTTGAACATCACTTTCGTGCGCTCTTTCATCGGAACTTCGGCCCACTCTTTTTGCGCAGTCACGGCATCAGAAATTGCGGCGTTCACGTCTTCCGGCGTGGAGTTAAAGAACTCACCAATTTTTTTTCCAGTGTAGGGGCTGATAACTTCGGTTTTTGTACCGGAGCCTTTTTTAAATTTTCCAGAGACAAAGTTCTGGCATTCGATCGGTTGAACAGGGATCTGAACAGTCATAGTTTTCCTCTTGCCGAAGCAATAAAAACTAGAATGATTGCTCAGCCCCTTAGCTTTGCCAAACGAAAATGAGTTGCTGTCAGTTTCGTAATGTTGGGGACTTTTTTGATTTTACAAATTTGGACGCAAACTAAAACTGCGTATTTAGCGACTCCAATCTCGCATCGAAATAATCCGTCACAAGTTCAGAGCTGCCAGTGGTTTTAAGATTCTCGATATCTTCTTGCACAGCCTTAATGACCTTATCGAAATCTAGTGAAATGACCTGTCCATAAAGCAGTTTCGCTTGCATGTTTTTTTCGAGGTTCGAAATTTTTAAAAGAACATCTCTTTCAAAAACATTTAAGCCACCTTTTTTAGACATGTACGTTTCAAGATCCGTGCAGCGATAAGCGACTTCTTTAAGGTTGCAGTGTTCGCGGTCAATGCCGTTCATTTTGCAATTTTTAGATTCGCTGCTTTTGTAGAAATCAAAAATCTCAGTCGCATTTTGGATCTGATAAGGAGCTGTTTCCATCACCCCGTTTTTTGTAAATCCTTTGCCGTCTCCTAAGTAAGTGTAGCCGTGCACTTCAGAAAACATAGGAGCGGGAAGAAGTTTTCCGTTTTTGTTGAAACGGCGGAGAGCAACGATATCCCCTTTTTTCATTTCTTCCTTTGAAACCTGTTTGCATAAAGGCGAATCAATCACGAATGCAAACTCACTTCCTAAAGTGTGGTGAACAGCTTCAGAGATGTTCGCAAGGTACGTTGCTGAGTTCCAGCAATTGGGTCCGCCTTTTTTTGCGTAGTTACCAAGAAGGTGGTCGATCTTTCCTTGTAAAAGAGCGGCGTTTAAATCGGCATAACCTTTTGAAAGAACCGGAGCGGGCGTTGGTAGAACTTGAGCGGTCTTAATGAACAGTTCGCGCACCTCGGAAGCTTTCAGATGAGGAAGCTCGCTCCAGAGTCGTGCAACAAGGTTCACCATATAAGGTGTCGCCATGGAAGTTCCGGAGTGAGCGATCAGTCCTCCGCCAAGACTTGCCGCGCTCACTTTTACTCCGGGTGTAAGAATATCAACGCTGTTCTTTCCGTAATTCGAGAAGTAGGCCATTTTGGCATTTTGCGGAGTCACTTCGCTATAATCCGAAGCATCTAAAGCACCAACTTTAAGAACATTGGGTTGAGTGAAACTTGCGGGATACTGACGGTTTTTATAGTCGTCGAGATCTTGCTCAGAATTTCCGGAAGCTACAACGAATAACGTATCGGGATTGTTGTCGATCATGCGGCTATAGGCTTTGATAGCATCGCGCAGACCTAAGAGGTCTTTGTTATCGCTTGGAAGTCCGATGCTCATGTTCACGACTTTCACTTGATGTTGTTTTAAGAAAGCGGAAATACGATCAACATAAGCTGCTTGCGTGTAGTCGCCAGCAAAACCAATGAGCGCAGCATTATCAAGACCACGAATGGCGATATGAGCCACGTGAGTTCCATGAGAAAGGGGGCGGTTGTCTTTTTGAAACCCCGTGGAGGATTCTGTTGGGAGGCCTATGTTGCGAACTTGCTCCCATCCAAAGTTATCATCGACCCAACCGTTTTTATCGTTATCGATACCATCAATAGGATCGTTGGGATTATTCCACCACTTCGCCACCAAGGCCTCGTGGTTATAATCAAAACCTGAATCAATAATGGCGATCAAAAATTTATTTGAGTTTTCTCTTTGGCGTTTTAAAATCTCGATTTCTTTTTCTGATTTGCCTTGGGCGCGCAGAGTTTTTACGAGGTCGTAGGGTTCATACATAGAGAATTGGGAGATGATTTTCCCTTGGGCATTTTTTTCGACGAAGGCATAAGGCTTTTCTTCATTGTCTTTGTATGAAAAGAAGACTGAAGAAACCAATTGATTTTTGTCGTTCAGATAATCTTTTTTAAGAATGCGAAAAGGTTTTTTAGTTTCGTAGTTTTCGATGTACTCAAACTTGTAGGGGATTTCTTCCGTGTAAACCCAGCGGCGTAAGCGTACTGAATTTTCAGTCGTGTCGTTCTTCTCGTTAAGACCGGTCCACTCTTCTTGCCATTTGATTTGTCCAAAAGATTCTTTTTCAACGGAGATA
Organism: Bdellovibrio sp. BCCA; assembly: GCF_037996825.1. Classification (NCBI taxonomy): domain Bacteria; kingdom Pseudomonadati; phylum Bdellovibrionota; class Bdellovibrionia; order Bdellovibrionales; family Pseudobdellovibrionaceae; genus Bdellovibrio; species Bdellovibrio sp. BCCA. Next base: position 499,539 of record NZ_JBBNAC010000001.1, read on the forward strand.
TTGGCCTTGATCACATGGCCTGGTTCTGGATACTGATAGCGTTGCCATGACGTGAAAATTCCATCCGTGCTATAGAAGCGTTGTTCAACAAGCTGACTGTCTTGATAGTAAGATTCGTTGGCGGTGTTGCCGTTGGCGAATTTTTCTTTTTTAACTTCGACGGCGGCGTAAAGATGTTCCTGTCCCAAAATGAGAAAACTTAGAAGAACTTGGAAAAAGATTTTCAAAGTCACAGGACACCTCTTTCGTTAATGAAAACGATTGCAATCGAGGTGCCCTTACAGAGGGAAATAAGGGGATTTGGAGGCCTGCTCCTGTCTAGGGATCAGACAGGGGACCAAGGCCGACACTTCGTTCTTGAAACGAACTTGTTAAGCCAAAGCTTTTTGAATATCGTCAGCGATGTTTTTAGGCTCTTCTTGAGGAGCATAACGTTTCAAAACTTTCCCGTTACGTCCCACCAAAAACTTTGTGAAGTTCCACTTAATCATCTCAGTCCCAAGAAGTCCCGGAGCGGACTCTTTCAACCATTGATAAAGAGGATCGGCATTGTCGCCGTTCACATCCACTTTCGCCATCACGGGAAATTTCACGCCATAGTTGAGTTGGCAGAACTCTTGGATCTCACTGTTGTTGCCGGGCTCTTGCGCTCCGAACTGGTTGCAAGGAAAACCAAGAACAGTGAAGCCTTGATCTTTGAATTTTTCATAAAGCTCTTCAAGGCCCTTGTACTGAGGAGTGAAACCGCACTTGCTCGCGACATTCACGATAAGAACGGCTTGGTCTTTGTATTTATCGAGAGAAACCTGTGAACCGTCGGCACCTTTGACTGAAAATGATTGAAGAGTTTTTTCCATGATGAGCTCCTTTACCCGAAACTTTTTAAAAACCTCAAAGTGATTCGACATCAACCTGCAAAAAATGAAAAGAGAAAATGCTTAGAGGCCGTCGAATTATTGTGAGGTTGTTTGCGGTACAAATTAATATTTGCATGGGAACGCAGTTTCAGAATGAGACATTGAGCTGAAAAAGAGGCGGTGAATACAAGATCGTCCTCACTAAATCATGAGAAAGATTTGTGAGTCTGTTTAGGAAACTAGCCTTAGTGCCGATAAGCTTACCATGGGGAAAAAGGTATTTTTGGCATTCACCCTCCTTAGCGTATCGCTTTGGTCCTTGCAGGAAGTGCAGGCGGCGGATCCTTTTTTGGGCTGCAAGTACTTCTGTGAAAGCCAGTACAACCCCACGCTGAACCCTAAAGGTTATGACAACTGTCTCGTGCAAACTCAGATGGAAGGCTATTGCGGAAGCAAGCCAAGCACTGGACGGACAACAACGCCAGCGGCTGATGCGCGAAATGTTCCTGCGACAAATCAACAACAACAACAGCAAACACAAAATCAAAATGCTCAAGCGTCACAATGCCAGACGCAGTTTGCTCAGCTTTATCAACAATGTGAAACCAAACTTTCAGAAACGGACAGCACTTGTGATGAAAAAAACGATGCGGGGATGAACTCTGTTTCTGCGACGGCCTCGCAAGTGGCGTTGATGATGGGACAACAGACGTCGGCCAGCATTCAAGCTGCGTGTTCAAAAATGGCTGATATTTCTCAGGCTGCGAATGGTGCGGTGGCTGCTTATCGCTTGATGTGCAGCGGGGCCATCAAAGACTGTCGCTCGGCGTGCGCGGATCTTGTGAACTTTTCTAAATCCAACTCGAATTGTTTTGTGAATTCTCCCTCGGGTAACATTGATTTACCAAATGTCTCTGAGAGCGCGCGCCAAATCACTCTCCAACTTCGCAATCAAAACAGTCTTGCGATGGTTTCCTCGGCCGAAGCCATTGCGGGTCGTTGTAACAATTACGATGCGAAGATGAATGAGGCGCAACAGGCCATTCAAAACTATGGCATGACAGCGGCCAACGCCAGTCAGTGCGCGCAACTTTCTAAAGGAACAACGACCGCCGTTCCGGAATATTGCAAAGCAAATCCAACAGCGGTCGGCTGCAATCCAGCAGCACCTGTTGACTGTACAAATCCTAAAGAGGCCACTAGTAATAAAGTCTGCGTTTGCTCCGTAAATCCTCATGATCCGATGTGTTCAAATTCGCAAAAGGCCATTTCAGATGGTGGCAATACAAGTCTGATTGATTCTTCTTCGCGCGTTGCAAGTGGTGGCTCGGAAGACTTCTCTGGAGATTTACCCAATCTTCCACCCGTGATGCCGGGAAAACCTTTTTCGGATGGTTCTGGTCAAGCGGTGGATGGCAGTCAAGGCGGCGGGACCCTTTCTGCTACAGGCACTGGTTCTGGTGCTGGAAATGCGGGAGCGAAGACAGGAACTTCAGCAGAAGGTGCCAGTGGTGCCGCGAATTCTCATGATGTGTTGAGTGGATATTATGGTGGTGGCGGCAGTGGTTACAAAGGCAGTTACGGAAGTGGTGATGGAAGTGCAGGCTCTCGCGGAGTTGCCGTGCAAAACACAGGAGCCACTGCAAACTCTGGAGGACCAGATCTTCGCCAATTTTTACCGGGAGGAAAATATGATCCTCGTGCGCGAGGACTTGCCGGAGCTGCAGGGCCTGATGGAATCACGGGACCACATTCAGATATTTGGCAGAAAATTCAGAACAGATATCAAGTGGTAAGGCCTTCATTGGTGCCATAGCGTCTCACCTTGAGACACGGTTATACTTTTGTAAAGTTGCGGACGGATCGATCCGATATGTACAAACATGGGAATGATTCGTTCGCTAGCGATCCACTTCGTCTTTTTTTTCACTCTGATAATCAGCTTCGGAATGCAAGCGCATGCACAGCAGACTTGCGGTGCTCAGACTTGTGGAGAAGGGTATCAGTGTAACGTTAAGAACAATCCATTTTCAGCAACAGTTTATAGATGCGAACCCATTCCCGGTTTTGATCTTCAAGCCAGTCGAGCACTCAGCAGCTGTCAGGCTAGTTGTACTCAAGAAGGTTATACTTGCCACGCCGACAATTCAGAACGAACCAGTTATTCTTGCAGACCCGTTGCGGGTTCAGAGAATAGATGTTCTGGACCCTGCCGAGGCGGAGGCTCTCAAGTTTTAGTGAATGGTAAGTGTGAATGTCCAGGGGACAATAACAATCGCTGTCCTGGTGGATGTCAGTCTGGTTGGGAGTGCGCTGCGGATGACAATACTCAATCAGGATATGCGTGCCGACCCAGTCAAAGTCAGAACTCTGCATCTTGCGTTCAACAGTATCAACAGTTGAAACAAAAATGTGACAGTGAATACAGTGACGCTTCTTATACTTGCGATGAAAAAAATGATTCCGGTATGGCTGATGTCACCAACACCGGTGCGCAGTTAGCTTTGATGATGGGTCAACAAACGTCTGCAAGTATTCAGGCGGCGTGTTCAAGAATGGCGGACTTCACTCAAGCGGCCAACGGAGCGCTTGCGGCTTACCGTATGACTTGCAATGTCTCTATCAATAGTTGTAAGTCAGCTTGTTCCGATGCGAAATCTTATCTGACTCAAAACCTTCAATGTGTTTCTGAAAACAATCAAGCAACAGCATCGAACTTATTGTCCGCTGCCGATGATTCCGTGAAAAAATGCGGTAACTTCGATTCAAAAATGAATCAAGCGCAACAGGCGATTCAAAACTATGGTGCGACTTCAGCAAATGCTTCTCAATGTGCTTCATTGACGTCGGGAACTTCAGGTCAGGTGACGGAGTTCTGTAAAGCAAATCCAACACACGTGAGTTGTAAAACAGCGGGCCCTGTCGACTGCTCGAATCCGACAGAAGCAACGACGAACAAAGTCTGCGTGTGTATTAAAAATCCGAACGATCCTATGTGTGGTGTTGCTCAAAAAGCGGGTGGCGACGCAGTGGGAACTCCGGGCACTATTGATTCTTCGTCTCGTCTAGCAAGTGGTAACAACAGCGCTCCAGATTTCGGTGGTGATATTCCAGGTCTTCCATCAATCACTCCAGGAAAACCTTCATCAGGAAGTGATCATGGTGTTGATGGCAGTCAAGGCGGCGGCACTTTGAGTGGCGGTGGCTCGGGTGGTTCCGCCGGAGGTCCTTCTTCGGGCGGAGGCGGTGGCGCTGCAGCCTCTGAAGATAAATCTGTCTTAGGCGGATTCTACGGTGGCGGAAGCGGCGGCCGATTTGGTGGCGGCTCTTACGGCGGAGGAAGCGGCGGTGATGGTCGTGGTGTTGGCGTCGGCGGTGCTAATGGTGCAGCGGGAACTCCAGGTGGACCTGATCTTAGAAAGTTTTTGCCAGGTGGTCAGTTCGATCCAAAGCGTGGCATTTCCGGAATGGGTGGCCCTGATGGAATTACAGGACCGCATTCAAATATTTGGCAGAAGATTCAAAACCGTTATCAGGTGATGAGTCCGACTCTGCTTCCTTAATGTCTAATTCTTAAATCAATTGGTGCAGGCTTTCGATCACTTGTTTGCGGATCGGAGCCTCGACTAGAACAGTGACACTCATCGCACTCATCATCAATTTGTGACTGTGCAGCTGTCGATCTGCCAAGACATTTAAAACTTGTTGAGTGATTTCAGGTGACGTTGCGCCTGTGCAAGTCACTGTCACTGTGGAGAAATCTGTTGGTAAGAGAGAAAATTGCGGATGGTTCTGCAATTCTTTTTTAATCGCCTGAACGATTTCTTGAGGACCGGTGAGAAGCATTTCCAATTTATCCGCATTCATCTCGCAGTGAAGAAGCTGCGGGAAGGCGATTTGTTTTTGATCAAACAAAGTTTGTAGTTCTTTAAGAGCCTTCGCCGGATTTTTTTCTTTCGAAAGAATTCCTAAAACCATTTCATGAGAATTTAAAGAGAGTGCTTTGCAGGATTCAAACATATTCAATCCTTTTTTAACAAGAGTGCCGTCAGAAGTTTTATTAGAAGCCGGGCCGATGTACAAAGTGACATTGCGAAGTTTTGCAAGTTCTACAGAGCGGTAGTGCAAAACTTTGGCGCCCCAGAAAGTCATTTCCATCAATTGATCGTAATTCAATTCTTGCAGAGGTCTTGCTGTTTTGACGATATTCGGATCAGCAGTAAATACAGCAGGAACGTCTTTCAAGATTTCACAGCGATCGGCATTAAAAGACGCCGCCATGGCAACCGCCGAAGTGTCGGAACCTCCGCGACCCAAAGTTGTGATTTCTTTTGTCGCCGGAGACACACCTTGAAAACCTGCAAGGATCACAACCTTGTCGGTCTTCAACGATTCTTCCACACGGAAAGGCTTTACGTCTTTGATGAAAGCATTAACGTGAGAGTCATCAGTAAAGATTCCAGCTTGGCTTCCTGTAAAACTGATGGCAGGGCAGCCAAGATCGTTCAGCGCCATGCTCATGAGCGACATACTGATTCGTTCGCCGACTGTAAGAAGCATATCCATTTCACGGCGTTGGGGATGAGAAGAAACTTGATTAGCTAAATCAATCAGTGAGTTTGTGGTTTTACCCATGGCACTCACAACGACGATCAAAGAATTTTCTTTTGATTGATTCGCGACTCTGGCGGCAACAGATCTGATTTTTTCAGGATCTGCGAGAGTAGCGCCGCCATATTTTTGCACGATCAAGGGTTTCATTCCAAAGCAACTTTCCTATGATTCTGATAGACGTAGGAAGAAACAAGTCGACCTGCTCCTTTCGGAACGCGGATGAAGTGTTTTTCCACCTGACGAGGAATGTAACCTAAATAGAGTTCGGCATTCAAATCTTTTAATGACTTTCTTGTGACGCCAAGATGATCAGCAAGAGGTCCCAAATCCGTCCCACCGGGGACAACGACGACTTCGTATTCGAGCGGATCCATCTTTTCTAAGTCGCGGAATCCATAAAGGTTCGGCGCTTTCGCAATCAGCATCGCGGCCAAGATTTTAGGAACGTACTCTTGCGTCTCTTGTGGAAGCGCATTGAGTTTTATGAGAGTCCAGTAATCTTTTGTGCCGTATTTTTTAATCTGACGACGCAATCCATTTTCACCCATGTTGTAACTCGCAGCGACCAAGTACCAAGAGCCAAACTCACTGTAGAGATCACGCAAGTAACGAGTTGCAGCGAGTGTGCTTTTCTTAAGGTCACGGCGCTCATCAAGCCACCATGTTTTGCTTAAGCCATAACGGCTGCCAGTCGCTTCGATAAACTGCCAAGGTCCGACAGCATCAGCGTGGCTGATCGCATTGGGAGCAAAACCGCTTTCAATCATCACCATGTAGGCAAGATCCAAAGGAAGATTTGCACCTTTCAATTCTTCTTGAATGAACGGCATGTACTTGTAAGAGCGCTGCAACCATTCGCGGAACCATTTATTGCCGCGAGGCCCTTGATAGTAAGCAATCCACTTGCTCACTTTTTTATTGTAAGTCACAGGCAAATCAAAAATCAGATTGTCGGAGTGAACATTGGTTGATCGCGCCGTTAATGATTTTAATTTTTCTTTTAAAGTCTGTGCTTGGTTGACCGGCGTAACAGGAACTGCAGGAGCCGTTTTCGGAGTTTCAGCATGCGCTGAAAAAGACGTCATCAAAATTGGAAAAAGCAATGCGGCCCACGTTCTCATAAAGATCATTATGAAGCCGATTCTTTGACACTGTCGACAAAGAACTGACAATTCATTGGCTGCATCGACAAAGGTCAATGCCTCGGTCAAATGCAAAAAAACTGGAGGCCAGAAATTTTCTCCACGGCGAAAGTCGAGTTTGGAAGCTTTTTCCCAGACGAAGATCCGTCCTGTCAAAACGTGGCACATGCTTTGCTGTTACGCAAGTTGTGGAGGAGTATACATGTCAGTAAAAGGCGTCTACACAGCTCTTAGCGGAGCGATGGCACAAAGTACAAAGTTAGATACCATCGCCAATAACTTGGCCAACGTAAATACTCCTGCGTTCAAACGCGACCAACAACTTTTCCAAGAATATTTGACGGCCAATGAGAAACCACCAACGACAACGCAAATTCCTCGCGACGTCGCTTCGATTGAAAGTTTCTATAATATGCAAGGTGGCGACAAGAGTTATGTCGACACAAAGGGAACCTTCACTGATTTCTCGCAAGGTGGTTTGAAACCCACGGGCAATGCTTTGGACGTGGCGATTGATGGCAAAGGTTTTTTTGAAGTGGCAACTCCTGGTGGAGTGAAACTCACTCGCGCGGGGAATTTTACATTGGATGGCAACGGTCAGCTTGTGACGAAAGAAGGTCATCCTGTTTTGCGTGCTGGTGAACCGGGTGCTGATCCTGCTTCGCGTGTGATTCGTTTGCAAGGTTCAGGTGCGATTACGATTGCCGACAATGGCGACGTGTTTGAAGGCACAGAGAACATTGGCAAGCTTTCTCTTGTGAATGTGAACAATCCCGACACTTTACAAAAAGTCGGTGGCTCTCTTTATACATTTAAAGCTAACAGCACTCCCGATATGACAAACATCAACAATCCAAGCTTGAAGCAAGGATTCCTTGAAACTTCTAACGTCAATATCGTGCAAGAGATGACAGACATGATTTCCACGAATCGTGTTTTTGAGAGTACGCAAAAAGCCATCAGCGCCTACGACCAAATGGCGGATAAGATGGTTAACGTGGTTGGAAAGACTAATTAAGGGAAGGATTCCTAGATGCTTAAGAGTTTGAATACAGCAGCGACAGGTATGGCGGCTCAACAGACGAACATGGATGTGATCGCCAATAATATCGCCAACGTTTCAACTAACGGATTTAAGAGATCTCGCGCGGAGTTTGAAGATCTCATGTATCAAACACAAAAAGAACCAGGCACGGCAACGGGAATGAATTCGTATTCTCCGAACGGTGTGCAAACAGGTCTGGGTGTTCGCACCGCTGCGATTCAAAAAGATTTCGCCGGTGGAAATGCGCAAGTCACAAAGAATCCTTTAGATATTCAAATTGAAGGTGCGGGATTTTTCCAAGTTCTCACTCCAGATGGCCAAGTGGCTTACACTCGTGATGGTGCCTTCAAAAAAGATCCTCAAGGTCGCATCGTGGATAAAAATGGAAACTCTTTGCAACCCGAGATCACTGTTCCACCGGATGTTTCTGGAATTGAAGTCGCTCCCAACGGTGAAGTGCGCGTGATTCAAGGTCTGAGTGACGCTCCAACAACTATTGGACAAATTGACATTACAAATTTTGTGAATCCAGCGGGTCTTAAGGCACTAGGTAAAAACTTGTTTGCGCAAACTCCTTCCAGCGGTCAGGCGATTGCGTCTCGTCCGGGTTTGAATGGCACAGGCTATTTGGCACAAGGACAGTTGGAAGCAAGTAACGTGAATATCGTTGATGAGATGGTGAACATGATCACGTCTCAGCGTGCTTACGAAACAAATTCAAAAGTGATTCAAGCGTCAGATCAGATGCTTCAATCTATTAATAATATGAGATAATTGATGAAGAAGATTTTCGCGGTTCTTTTCTTATTCACTCTTCAAGCGCAGGCAAGACCTGAGATCTCTATTCCCGGCAGCGTGGAAATTTCTCAACGTCCGCTTTTGCGCTTAGGTGATATTGCGACAGTGACAAACGGAAACGAAGAGTTGCTTTCGTTGATGGACACGGTTGTGATCCGCGAAGATGCCCGTGAGCTTTTGCTTTCTCAACACTTGGACTCTAAAGAAATTTTAGAAAAAGTGCGTACGGCCATGAAAGATCAGGAGAACCTTAAAAAGCTCAATCCGTCTTTCAAAATTCCTTCAAAAGTGAAAGTGAGTTTTGCTTCGACTCCGATTTCTCGTGAAGAAGTGCAAAGAAAAATCGTGAATGCTTTGCAGGCGCGCTGCAATGAATGTGAATACAAAGTCACAATTCAAAGCACGCCGATTCCCGCGCAAAAACAGTGGGAGCTGGATTTTACGCAGCTTTCAGCCAAAGGTGGATTCCTTTTGCCACTGCGTGATGGCGATCAGCGCCAGTTAAAATGGATCTCAGGAACAATTCGTGTGTCCCAATTAACCCCGGTGACGACTCGATTGATCTTACAAGGAGAGAGGGTGCAATCCCAGGATGTCCGTATGGTGATGACGGATGTGACGTACGCTAAGGATGGCGCACTTCGCATTGAAGACATCCAAGGGCAATTGGCCGCTCGCTCTCTTCCCGTTGGAAGCCCGATTTGGACTTCCGATCTCAAACGTGAACCGGCAGCTAAGAGGGGACAGATTGTTAAGGCCTTGCTAGGCGACGAAGACTTTGAAATCTCCGTCAACATGGTGGCTGAGGACAACGGCTTTGTCGGAGACATGATTAAAGTTAAAAACACAGAAACTCAAAAAGTACTCTCTGGCGTCGTGATTGAAAAAGGTGTGGTGAAGTTGCAATGAGAAATGACAGCATGAAGTCTTTAGTAATCCAGTTTATTTCTTTGGCGGCCTTGGTTTTTGCCACGGCAGGCTGTGCAACGATGAAAGATTTGTGGGCTTCTTTGGATGGAAAAAATACGGAGGCTCCGGCTCTTGAGAGTATCAAATCGGCTCCTCGTTATTCGGACAATCAAAACATGGGTGTGCCGACAGATCGTCAGTACAAACGCATGACTCGCAATCGCATGGAAGAAGAATCTGATTTGGGTGCGACAGCGGGTTCCACTTGGGTGATGGAAGGCCAAGGCGCTTATCTTTTTGCACAAAACAAAATGCGCAAAGAGGGCGATCTTCTCAACGTGAAACTGGATGCCCCCGCGATGAAGCAAGTGGAAACAAAAGTTTCCGTGATCAAAAAATTATTGAAACAATTGGAAGAGCAACAACAGCAGCAACAGCAACCTGAGTTGAACAACTCATTGGCTGCGAATGCAGAAGGCGCTCGTGCTCCGGCTTCTGAAGCAAAAAAACCAGAACCTGCTAAAGAGGAAAAAGAAGAAGGCGGGTTGGCTGAAGTGCAAAACATTCCAACGCGCTTGATTGAAAAATTAGCCGATGGAAATTACCGCGTGAAAGGCCAACAACCTTTCATGATCGGAAAACGTGAATACAAAGTGATCGTCACAGGACTTATTCGCCCTGAGGATTTCAACGATCAGGGAATTACTTCAGACAAACTTCTTGATCCTCAATATGATGTCGTGAGCATCAGAAAGACACGCAATGAATAGAATTTTTCAAATCCTCGCTATCATCGCATTGTTCATTCTTGGTTACTATGAGGGTGCCAATGCGGCTCGTTTGAAAGATATCGCAAGCATTCGTGGTGTGCGCGAAAACCAATTGATTGGTTACGGGATCGTTGTTGGTCTTAAAGGAACTGGCGACGGAAAAAATGAATTCATGAGTAAAAGTGTCGTGCGCATGTTCGACAAACTGGGAATGAAATTGGATTCTCCAGAGTTTGCCAGCAAAAATGCGGCAGCGGTTATTATCACAGCAACAATGCCTGCCTTTGGTAAAGCGGGAAATCCGATTGATATCACAGTGAGTGCAATCGGTGATGCATCTTCTTTGCAAGGTGGTACTTTGTTGCAAGCCCCTCTTCGTGCGGCGAATGAACAAGTGTACGCTGTCGCACAAGGAAGCATCGTGATCGGTGGCGACGGAAAAGATTCACACACGACTGCAGGGCGCATTCCGAATGGCGCCATCATTGAGCGTGATATGACGGCGGATTTTTCTTCTCGCAAAATGTATCGTTTGACGTTGATCAATCCTGATTTCACAACAGCGGCGCGCTCTGTTCTTACAATCAATAAAGAACTTGGCGGTCACTACGCAACAGCGAAAGATGCTGGAACGATTGATATCATCACTCCGTTTGCTTATGAAAACCGCGGTGTGGAGTTGCTTGCGACGATTGAATCTATCGAGATCAATCCCGACATGAAAGCCCGCGTGGTTGTGAATGAAAAAACAGGAACTATTGTAATTGGAGATAAAGTCAAAATTTCAAAAGTTGCCATTTCACACGGATCTATCGCAGTGAAAGTGGGCGACGGTAAAAAAGGCAGCGAAGAAAAAGTCGCTGTTCTCGACACAGGTGTGAGCGTTGGGGAACTTGTGCAGGCACTAAACAAACTGGGTGTCTCGCCAAAGGACCTGATTACTATACTTCAGTCCATCAAGTCAGCTGGAGCTTTGCACGGGGAACTCGAAGTATTATGAAATTTGTGTTTCGAAATGACACAGTATTTAATAGAATTGAAGTATTAGTGTCTGACACATGGATGTGCCAGATACGCGGGGAGGGTGAGGAAGAGATCGCGAACCATGGAAGGTCAAGAGTCAAAAGTTTCTCGCAGGAAACAGGAGCAATAGGTCAGCACGCACCAAGGATTGGTGAACATGAGCCGAAGCTACACTCTCAGAGTCAAGCACAGGATGTGCATGATTCTCCGACTCAACTCCCCTTTTTTTCTCTTCTTTCGACAGCGGACATTGCTACGTGTGAGGTAAGTGAAGGGTTGCAGCAGCCCTTCGCTTCGGACAGTCCTCGCGCTTCTTTGTCTTTCTTGGCATTGTTGGATTTTCGTTTTTTGTTTTCTGAGTACTGCTGCACCTCTTTCTTGGCGCTGCGGAACTTGCGCAGGGCTGCTGCAACCCTTCACTTACCTCTCACGACAAAGTTCGTTGTAGAAGCGAAAAAGGGGTTGAGTGGGATTCAGGCGCTCGGTTTGACTCTGAAAGTGTTTACTTCTGAACGCTTTGATATCTGGCCTTCGGCTAAAAGGTACCAACTACCTTTTTCTTGTTCACTAATTTCTAATTTTCGATTTTTTAGTTCTCAATTTTTTCTTGGGAGTCTTGTATGAGCGACATTAATGGCGCATCTGGGGGCTCTGGAAATTTTAAGGCTTTTGATTCTAAGTTTATGGGTGCGCCTCATCAGCAGAAAACTCCTGATCAGAAGCTTCGGGAAGTTTCTGATATGTATGAGAAGCATTTTCTTCGGGAGATGATGAAGGCTATGCGGTCTACTGTGCATGAAGGTGGATTCGTGCAATCTAATCAGGCTGAGAAAATTTTTAAAGAGCAGCTTGATGATCACTATGTTGAAAAATGGGGCGAGCGTGGGGGCATTGGGCTTTCTGATGTTATCTACAAGCAGCTTGTTGATAAATTTGGTGTGGCTATGGGAATTAAAGCTCCTGTTGCTAAACCTCAAGGGCCACTTCCTTTGGATAATAAAAGTGAGTATCGTGCTCAGCCGTTTCAGCATCCTGGTAAAAAACAATCTGTGTCTTATCGTATCGATCGCAATCTCAATGAAACAACTCTCGCTTCTGATGGAAAAAATCCTCAGGAACCTGTGAAAGCCCCATGGGATGGGGTTCTCCTTGGGAAACGTTCTCTTGTGGACAATCAAACTCTCGTTGAAATTGGGCACGACAATGGTCTTAAAAGTCAGATGGTTTTTAAGGGAGCTGTGTCGAATGTTTCGACAGGACAAAAACTGCAAGCTGGCGACACCCTTGGGTTTTTAAGTTCAGAGGCAAAATCACTCTACTGGACTGTAGAACCTGGACCAGAAACTGTCTCAGAATGATTTGGTGTAACTGTCTCAATGTGGTACTATGAAAAGAACAAAAGAGTGTCTTTTAGCACTCGAAAGCATGGAGGATCGCAATGAAGATCACGCACAATAAAGTCGGACAAAATTTGAATCTTACTGATTCCGCTCGTTCCGACAAAGCCGACGGCGTAAAAAATAAAGCCACGGGTGCGGCAACGAACAAAGCGGATTTGTTGTCTTCATCTTCACTTGGCGAATCTTCTCGTGTTGAACTTTCTCCTCGCGCACAAGAAGCAAAACGCATCAAAGAACTTGCGATGTCTGCTCCTGACGTTGACGAAGCGAAAGTTGCTAAATTCAGAAAATTGATCGACGAAGGAAAATACCAAGTCGATGCAAAAGCTATCGCCGACAAAATGGTCGACGAGCATTTGGAGTTTTAAACCGACGGCAGTCGGCAGAGCCGCAGCGCTGGGGCGCGGAGGCTGAAGCAGCTTCAAGTTCGAAGTTGAAAAATAAAATCTAAACCGCAGTAAGCGGCATCAAGGATGATGAAGATGGACGCAACAGTAGAAAGAGCGTTTCACAAGTTAGAAGCCAATCTCGAAGAACTTACAAAGGTCTATCGTTCTCTTCTCGATATCGTACGCAAAGAAAAAGAAATTCTTCTCAAAGCAGATCGTGAAGCCTTGGATGAAAGCAACAAACTCAAAGAAGAGTTGCTATTCAAACTTCGCGCTCAAGATTCTTTGCGTTCACGCTATGCCATGGATCTCGCAACAATGGTCGGCGCTGACGTTGAAAATCCACGTTTGTTGGAGCTAGCACAAAAACTTGCAGGCACACCCGCCGCAGACCGTTTGCGCACACAACACGCAGCTCTCGATATCCTGATCAAAAGAATCACAGAAATTAACAAAGAAAACGAAGAATTCACAAAGTCCGCTCTGAACACATTGAACGGCGCTTTGAATGATATCAAAGACACTCTCTCTGGCAAAAAAACCTACGGAGGCAAAGGCCAATACAAACAAGGCCCCCAAGTGTCCGGTAACTTCGTAAGTAAAGAGGCTTAAAAAAACGGCGCAGAATGCGCCCAGAAAAAAGCGCCCTCAAGAAGTCCATCTTCCCAAAGGCGCTACGAGTGGAAGGATGTACACCAGAAGTTTCTTTATTTAAAATAAAGAAACTTCGGGTCGCACCACCGAGCAGGAGACAGGATGTCTAAAATCTCGGCTATGATGGATACGGGTAAACGCTCTCTGATGAACTCTCAGACGGCGTTGCAAACGGTCGGTCATAACATCGCCAACAAGTCGACAGAGGGCTTCTCTCGCCAGAGAGTCGAACTCATGACGAACCAACCGATCACTGAGGGAAATCTTCAGATCGGGATGGGTGCGCGTGCGGGAGTTGTGACTCGTGTTAACAATCCTTGGTTAGAAAAACAAATCCAAAAAGAAGGCACAAGCATGGGATATCAAGATTCCCGTACAAATGCTTTGAGCCGCGTTGAACAGATTTACAACGAACAAGCGAACAAAGGGTTGAATCAGTACATGACTGATTTCTTCAACTCGTTCCGTGAACTTTCCAACAATCCTGAAAGTTTGGCGTCACGTACAATGGTGCGTGAATCCGCAGCGGCATTGACCAAAGATTTCGGTCGCGTTGTCGGTCAGTTGAAAGACGTTCAGGAAGACATCGACGGTCAAATCAAAACGACCGTGGATGAAATCAATCAAATCACAAAAGAAATTGCCTCTCTGAATGAAAAAGTTCAGATGGTGGAAATTCAAAATACTCCGGCCAACGATGAAAGAGACCGTCGTGATCTCTTGCTTAAAAAATTAGGCGAAAAAATCGATATCTCGTGGGCGGAAGGTAAAGACGGCATGGTCACAGTGACGGCCGGTCGCACGGGGATCTTGGTTTCAGGAAGTGGATCTTCTGAATTGAAGGCCCAAGAAACGGGAGATCGTGATCGTTTGGAAATTTTCTTCGTGGGCACAGGGGCTCCGGCAAATATCACAAAGCAAATCACGGGTGGTCGTATCGGTGGTGCTTTGGATGTGCGTGACCATATCATCGAAGACATGCTCGCTCACGTCGACAATATGGCTTACACTTTGGCGAAAGAAGTCAATGCGGCTCACATCGAGGGTTTTGATAAATCAGGTCGCCCGGGCGTTTTATTCTTCGATATGCCAGAAGATGTGAAGGGTGCCGCTGCGACAATTAACTTAAATAAAACAATCTTTAACGATGTCGGCAGAATCGCGGCAGGTGCTCAACCGGGAGCTGCGGGTGATAACACCGTTGCCAACGTGATTTCTTCTTTGCAAAACCGCCAAGTGATGGACGGTGGCTCTTCCACTTTGGATGACTACTACAACACGCAAGTCGGTCAGATTGGTGCGATTGCACAAAGAGCGGCGAAAGCTCAAGAATCGCAAAAAAACGTTCTGGGCCAACTGACGAACATTCGTGAAAGCATCAGCGGAGTTTCTTTGGATGAAGAAACAACAAAGATGATTGAGTTCCAAAAAACTTACGATGCTTCCGCAAGACTTATTAAAACAGCGGATGAAATGTTTGATACGGTACTGAACCTTAAACGCCTCTAATTAGGATAGGGAATACGACGTAGATGAGAATCGCAGATAAAATGGCTTTCAATCAGGTGAATCAGAATCTGTCGAAGAATCGATCAGATATGGCTGATTTGCAGAATCAAGCTGCGACTCAAAAGCGTATTACCAAACCTTCCGATGATCCTTTAGCATCAGCTCGCGTTCTTGCCGCTCGCACGGAAGAACGAGGCAACACGCAGTTTATTAAAAACATCAACAACGCGCGCTCCTTCCTTGAGTTCTCGGATCAATCTCTTGGGGAACTCTCAGAAATCTTGGTGCGTGCGAAAGAACTTGCGATCAGCCAATCCAACGATGCCAGCGGAAATGCAGAAAGCCGCATGGTCACGGCGTCTGAGGTTGAACAAATCTACAATCAAGCTGTACAGATCGGAAACCGCAAACTCGGTGAGCGATACATTTTCGGCGGATATAAAACTCAGACAATGCCATTCAGTCAGGCGGGGGAATACTTCGGTGACGATGGCGATATGAAGATCCAAACTCACAAAGATTCTTTTGTTGCGATGAACATTCCTGGCAACAAAGTGTTTTTGGGAAAAGGTTTGGGTGGTGACGGCATTGTGCGCGCTCGTTATGAAGCGCCGACAAATGTTGAGCAGTTGAAAGAGTTCCAACAAGAAGAACTTCAGCGTAAAGAGCAAAACCAAGAGTTAGAACAGAACTATTTGGAGACTCGCGGTCCGGCTTCTGAGCGCCGCAACAGCCGCATGGATAAGCAAGATCCAGTGACGGGTGGAGCAGGAATCAACTTGTTTACGACCTTGCGCAATTTGGAAGTTTCCTTGCGCACCAATGATAAAGACGGCATTCAAGAGACCTTGGATACTTTGGATCAGGCTATCTCCCAAGTGGTTTTGGCGCGTTCTGAGGTTGGGTCCAGAATCATGTCCGTCAATAACACCATGGATTCCCTGCAAAAGGCCGTGGTGGACAATAAGGTGACGGCGTCAGAGCTTGAGGATGCCGATGCATTCCAGGTGATTTCAGATATTAATAAGACCGATAGCACCCTAAAAGCGACCCTCGAAACGTCTGGAAAGCTTATTCAGCCAAGCCTTCTTGACTTTCTCAGATAAAAATAATACCTACAGTTCCGCTTAAAACTACCGATAACGACTGCAGCAAAAGGAGTTGTCATGCTGGTTCTCACACGGAAGTTGGGTGAAAGCATCGCTATCGATGACCACATCAAAATTAGAGTAGTTCAAATCAAGGGTAAACAGGTCCGCCTAGGTATCGAAGCGCCCAAAGACACGAAAATCCACCGTGAAGAAGTTTACGTTGCGATCCAAGAACAGAACCAACAGTCTGCCAGTGTCCCTGCTGATAAAACGCGCAGCGTTGCAAAGCTATTGAAGCCTTAATTTCCAATTTTTGACATCTAACTTCTAAAGGGGTCCCATCGGCCCCTTTTCCGCTTCCAGAGCCTGAAGCGTCTCGTCATGCCATCTAGATTTTAATTGTGTCTCCCTAGATTTAGGTCCAGATTTATAGATGTATTCACCATCAGAGTGCCTTCGTGTGTCTAAACTATGGGTGAATCCTGAATCTTTGGGAGGATGAATGATCATTTCGACATCGCGCTTCGGCCAAGTTGAGCTGAAACAAGAAGATGTTTTGACGTTTCCGGAAGGCCTTCTGGGTTTTGCGGATTTGCGCAAGTTCGTTCTTCTCGATGATCCAAATGACGAGATCTTTGCATGGTTGCAAAGCTGTGAAGCGCCTCAAATAGCGTTTCCAGTTTTAGAGCCGGAACTTTTCGCTCCTCAATACAAAGCCACTCTCACAAAAAGCGATTTGGAAGCGTTGAAACTAACGGCTCAAGATAAAGCTCGTTACTTCTCTATCGTAACTATTCCTGATGATCCGACTTTGATGACAGCAAACTTGAAAGCTCCGGTTGTTGTGAATGTGGCGGCGAGAATGGCTCGTCAATGTGTTCTTCAAGACAATAACTTGGCGATCCGCGAGCCGATCTTCACGAAGTTGCAACAACGTGTGGTGCAAAACCCTGCGGTGGCGATCAAGAATCAATCTTCTGGTATCGACGTTGCGACGAAGTTGCACGTCGTGAAAGACGCTGAACTTTAAAATATAAAAATTCAAAACTAAGAAAAGGCTCGGTAAAACCGGGCCTTTTTATTTTGTGTCCGAATATCAGTTGCCGTTTAAGTTTTAAGAAAATCTCTTGCTGTTAAGTCGAGCCGTAATTCTTGCAAAAAAGAAAAGCGGCCTCAAAGACCGCCTTCTTATGGACGAGAGACCCCTCTAAACAAGGAGGCTCTCTATGAAAAGCAAACCCTCACAGGAGGCTTTTCGGCAGTTTAAGAAATTTCTAAAGCTGCTCGTGCTGATTTTGTTTCTTTTAGTCAGCTCATGCAGTTAAGACGGTAAACTATCCATAGGGCTTAGGGCTACTTCGATAGGCTTCCGGCTCGTGGGCGAGTCGAGCTTAAAACTCGGGACTTATCACGGACGAAGCGGTTTTTGAGGCCGCTTTTTTACTCCACTGTGCAGAAGTATGGTTTCTTACTTTCGTGGTCCGCGAAATTTGCTCCATCACTCTAGTTAACATAAAATTATATACATGAGAGTGGTCTGGAGCGTTCTGATTTTATTCTTAAGTTATTCCGCACATGCTGCAACAGCAGAGTCGTGCACAACCGTGGATCTTCGTAAAGATTTCGGACCGATTCGCAATCAAGACGGTGTGGGTTGGTGTTATGCTTTTTCTGCGGCGGATATGATTACTTTTAAAAACAAAGGCCGCGCTTACGTTTCTGCTTCTGACATGGCAACTCAGTATATCAGTCAGCAAAACGTTTCTCTTACAAGCGGACCCATTGTTACTTTCGGCGGTGGAGTCCCAGTGCAGGCAATGAAAATGGCCGCCAAAAAAGGTGTGTGCACAGAGGCGTCCGTTCCTTCTGAGGTCAATCAAGGAAGTGATATCTACGAAGCTTATTACAATCTTTTCCGCATCTCGAAATCTATTCAGACAACGGGGCGAGGAAAAGAATATTGCGCCGGTGCCGCTCAAGCTTATCAAAAGTTTTTCCCGAGTAGTTCTCCGCAAGAGATCGCAAAGACAATTGCGACGGAGCCTCCATGGCAAGTTGTCGCAAAACTGCAGAGTAAAAACTGTCCTACTCGCTACAGTGCAGGCTTTAATGAAAACGATGTGACGGCAGAAACGAACAAAGCCAAGATACCGCAAGTTATTAAAAATCAATTCGATCAAAAAAAACCCGTGATGATTTCTTATCCTATAAAGCTCATCATGAAAAAACATCCTACGGCTGAGGGCATGCACGCGAGTGTTTTGGTGGGAAGAAAGTTTAATGCGAAAACAAAAAAATGCGAATATCTGATTCGCAATTCTTTTGGACGTAGCTGTGACGGCTACAACAAATCTTTAAAGTGTGAATCAGGAAATATCTGGGTTGCCGAAAATGACTTATTTGAATCCGTTGCTGATATTACTTATTTTAAGTAGTTTTTTAAACTTCGCCCACGCTGAGGAGTCCGACTTCACCTGCATGGCTAGTGAAATAAAAATTCCCTATGCCGATGGCAAAACAAAAACAGAGAAAGTCGAAATCTGCACAAACAAAGATCGAAATTCCTTGCGGTCCAAAGGCTGCTTAAAACTCGAATGTCTTCCGAAAGAAAAATTAAAGAGAATCAAGTTTTCAGATGTGGTGGCCGATTCAGGCTCTCCCGGATTTAAAATCTGCCACGCAATTGGCGGAAAAGCGGAGTTGATTGAATTTAAAGCCGACGATCAATGGTACAGTTTAGACCGCTGCAGGCTAGGCAAAGAATTCGTGAATCCCGGTGTGCTTATTGACGAAGTGAGCGAGTAGTTTTTTTGCTTTCCACTTTGGTGAGCATATGAATCACATAAGACAAAGTTAACAACGTCCCGATAGAGAAATGCACGACGCTGGCGTAAGTGGAAAGTTTCTCGTCGCCTAAATAAAGAATTCCCATTCCCGTCATTCCTAGGCCCACGATAAAACTCATCAGTGCCACGCCACTCACACGTTTTGCTTTTTTGCGAAAGCCTAAGCGCACGTGCACACTCGATAAAGCGCCTAGAACGGTGAAGACTGTAAATCCCAAAACCACGTGCAGGATCACGATCCAATCACGCTGCTCGGTGGGAAGTCTCCACGGGAAATTCCACTCTAATTTCAAAACGAGGATTGTCGGAAAAAGCAAAGCGCCTGTCACAAATGACAGGAAAAAAATCGAATGAATCAGATTTTTAGAAAACCACTTTGGATAACCGATCATAAACAGCGTCCACCTAAACGAGCCATAATCTCTGCTCTTTCTTCAGGAAAAGCAAGGCTTGCGACCTTTGTTAAAGCATCTGCGCGCCAGGCTTTTTTAGCCAGAACCGTCCAAACACCCAAAGCGGGCTTGCGGTCCCCTAAAACCACCCAGCCGGGAAAGCTTTGATCGTAGACGTCTTTCACCCAGGTTGTGGCGACAGACATATTTTGCAAGCCACCCAGGGTTTCACCAAGGCCCTCAGGTCCGCGGATTTGCAATGGTAAGACCACGTCTCCGTAAACGCGAATGTCGCCGCCAGCGTTGACCCAACCGTTGGAAAGGCCTGCTTGCTTTAACGCTTTGATCGCGAGATCCACGGCATACCCTTTGGCAATGCCGTCTAAGACGACGCGCACAGGGCGAGCGAGAAATACTTTTTTTCTGCGCATCTGAATATCGAAAGCTTCACCGATCGGCAAAGGAATCTCAGAGCTTTGAAAATAAGAAGAATGATCCGGTAAATAACCTAAAGACTGAAGCTTTCCGCCCACAGTGGGGTTAAAAAGACCATCGCTGGCGCAAGACATGGCTTTGGCTAGACGAAGCACGCGCAGACTGTGCGGATGTAACTCTACTTCATTTCCGAATGAATAATTTAAACGACTTAAATCACTCTGAGGATTGTGAAAGCTCAAAAGATTATGAATTTGTTCGATCGCGGAAAACGCAGCATCAAAAGCGGGGGAATCTTGAGCCGAAGGGCAGGCAGAGCCCACCTCGACAAATGTTCCCAAGAGAGGCTTCATTCTGCGCGTAGCATGTTTCATTTTTGTAAAACGATTTTATGGAAGGAAAGAAGTCTTTTCACGCCGTCAGTGATATTGCGGCTGGAAAGGGTTGCCCCGCTGATATTTGGAATATCGACGTCGAGCTTAAACGGATCGGAAATCGTTTTTCCTGCAAAGTGTTTTCTCCAGCTTGAATCTCGAACTTGGCCGCCTTTGGTTTCGCGGTAGCTCATGATCTCAAGGCCCAAAACTTTTCCCTCCGGAGAAATCGCCACGCTGTAAGTGATGAACTCGTGTTTTCCGATCACTTCATCAATGATGAACCAACCTAAAAGCTTTCCTTTTTTTTCAGCGCGCCAAGCTGGGACTTCTTTTTTGCGCTGACGAACTTTGGCGATCTCTTCGATCTTTTCTTTTTGCTCGTCTGTCAAAGTCACAGGGTTTGCGACAAAAGTATCAGCTTCAGGGAAAAGAACTTTTTGAGCCTGCTCCGTCGTGAAGTAGTCCGTGGCATACGCCATAGACGTGATCATCGTGACGGGGAGAAGAGTAAGATATTCTTTTCTAAACAGGCTCATGCAAGTTCCTTACGGGCTTAGAAGTTAAAGCCCACTTTTAAACGAGTTTCGTATTTCGTTTTTTCGATCAAGTGAAGGTTGTTGTCGTCTTGCGCATCAAACTTTTCACCGCCACCGCTGACTTGTTGAATCCAAGTCAAAGTCGCCCACCATTTTTCACTTCCGTAGTGTAAGCTTGGGCCTGTGAAAACAGTCCAGCGCTCTGTGCCCACTTCAGTTTCATATTCACTCTCAAAAAGAGCTTCCGCACCGATGAACCAGTTTGGCATGAAACGGTAAGCAACGCCCGTATCAGCAGTGAAACCGATTTCAACTTCCGGTTCTACAGGCCAGTCAAATCCAGGAGGAAGATCGTTCAAATCTCCGCGACGCGCGTAAGTCGTTTCAAAGCCCAAGTTTGAAGACCAAACAACCTCACCTTCAAGGAAGTATTTTTGAGCGATGAAAAGAAGTTCCATCGAGTAGCTGTCTTTGTTTTGACCCGAATGTCTGTCCAACCAATTGTACGAAAAAGAAAGGTAAGAAGAAAGACCGATGATGTCTTTTGCCGGGCTTAAGAAATTGTATTTAAGACCTGCTTCAACACCAGAGGGACGAAGTGAAAGGTTGTTGTCTTTCGGCAAGTAACCATCGACAGACAAACCGGACATCTCTACTTGCAACATCTGCAAGCTGCCAGAAAGTGACAAGCTGTCAGTAGCACCGTACTCAACTTCTGTTTTTGAATCCAAAGCGTGGTATTTGCCTGCACCTTTGTTATCACGAGAAGTTAGGATCTGATAAAGCTCCCAGCTTCCTTTTGGAAGAGTCTCAGCACCTTTTACGTAACCAAGAAGGTTTTCATCGGCGCGTGCAAAAGACGCCTGAACCAGAACTGTCACAAGTAAACAAAATCCTAATTTTTTCATGTATTTCGCGTATCCTTAAGTAGGCTTAATGTTGAACGCTAGCAAGTACGCCAACGCTTTCGCGATGTCATGAAGACTTTTGATATT
Organism: Bdellovibrio sp. BCCA; assembly: GCF_037996825.1. Classification (NCBI taxonomy): domain Bacteria; kingdom Pseudomonadati; phylum Bdellovibrionota; class Bdellovibrionia; order Bdellovibrionales; family Pseudobdellovibrionaceae; genus Bdellovibrio; species Bdellovibrio sp. BCCA. The sequence continues at coordinate 521,321 of NZ_JBBNAC010000001.1, forward strand.
GATAATCAGTTGAAAACGCCTTTTGATGCGTCAGATCATAGTGTCTATTACAAGACTTAGGCGTTTTCCAATTGAGGTAAGGATTTCTCTGTCTTTGCGCCCAAGCGCTTAAGATCTTCCACTTGGTCGATCAAGTTTCCACGGCCTTCCGAAACCTTCTTGATAACCTCTTCATGAGCTTTTTGAGCCGCTCCCAGTTTTTCACCTAAGTTTTGGAGATCTTTAAGAAGACCCGCGAATTTTTCGTAAAGAAGGCCACCACGTTTCGCGATCTCCAGCGCATTTTTTTCCTGACGGTCTTGTTTCCACAAAGCCGCTACCGTTCGCAATGTCGCCAAAAGTGTTGTCGGGCTCACAATCGCCACGTTTCTTTCCCACGCATATTGGAAAAGTTCAGGCTTTAATTTAAACGCCAACGCAAACGCCGGCTCCAAAGGCATAAAAAGAATCACAAAATCAGGAGAGATCAGCTTATCAGCCGCGTGATATTTTTTCTCTGACAAACCGTCGATGTGTTTTTTCAAAGACTCCACATGAAGTTTTCCTGCGCGCTCTTGATCTTCCGGAATTTCCGCGGATGTGTATTGTTCGTAAGCGATCAAAGTCATTTTCGAGTCGACGATCAAATGTTTTTCGTCAGGCAAATTCACGATCACGTCAGGACGAAGAATCTGTCCGTCTTCACCGCGCAAATCCATGTCTGTGCCTTGAATGATGTACTCATCACCTTTGCGAAGGCCTGAACGCTCTAAGATATTTTCAAGAATCAACTCGCCCCAATTGCCTTGGGTTTTCACTTCGCCCTTTAAAGCTTTCGTAAGGTTTTGAGTTTCTGCTGACATCACTTTGTTCAATTCCATCAGTTTTGTCAGCTCACCACGAAGAACGCCGCGCTCGGAACGCTCGGTGGAGTACGTCTCTTCCACTTTTTTCTCGAAGTCTTTGATGCGCTCTTTGAGAGGTTCTAAAACAGAGGCGATGTTTTTGTGGTTTTGATCCGTGAACTTCGCTGATTTTTCTTCAAAGATTTTTTGTGCAACGACTTCAAACTGCACGTTCATGCGGTTTGCCAGTTCTTCTTGTTGCTTGCGTGCTTCGGTCATCAAAGATTTTTGCTCTTGAATGCTTTGTGAGAGGAGGTCGTTTTTCATCTGCAAAGCTTGAACTTCGGCCTGTAATTGCGCTTTTTCTGCCGCAGCCTGGGCTTTATTTTTAAAATAAACCACGAGACCTGAAATAATGGCTCCTGCAATAAAAGCGGCAATGGCGATGAAATTCATAATGGCCTCCTCGGACTTCCTCTTTCTGCCCTCAGAATTTCCTTTGGTCACGGAAAAAAGAATCTGATACAACAGCCTTTTACTGAACTCTTAACAATGCGATGCAAAAATGACTTCTGCGACTCAAATTAAAAGTATTATTCTCGCTTTCCGTCCTAAAACTTTAACAGCCGCTCTGGTTCCATGCTTGGCAGGAACAGCGCTGGTCAAAGCCGTCGGTCTTTCTTGGGACGGATGGGTTTTGTTTTACGCTTTGATGGCGTCCTTTCTTATTCAAATCGGCACAAACCTTGTGAATGATGCCGTGGATTTCAAAAAAGGTGCGGATACTGAAAAACGCATCGGTCCTCAACGCATTACTCAAGCTGGAATTTTAACGGCGAATCAAGTGATGGCTTTGGGTTCTTTGTGTTTCCTTTTGGCGGTTTTGTGTGGAGTGCCTCTCGTGATGAAAGGCGGCTGGGTCATTGTCGCTATCGGGGTTGCTTCCGTTTTGATGGGATACTCTTACACAGCGGGACCTTTTCCTTTAGCTTACTTGGGGCTTGGTGATCTTTTTGTGATCTTGTTCTTTGGTCTTCTTGCGGTGACGGGAATTGTTTTCCTGAACACAGGTAAATGGCTCACGGAAGCTTTGGTGCTTGGATTGCAAATCGGCTTTCACGCGACAGTGCTTATTGCCATCAACAATCTTCGCGATCACAGCGGGGATGCTTTGGTGAATAAGAAAACTTTGGCCGTGCGTTTTGGTGTGCAGTTTTCACGCTGGGAAATTGCGACCCTGTGCTTTTTGCCATTTGTACTCAATATCTACTGGTGGACAGAAGGATATAAGATCCCTGCAATCTTCTCTTTGTTTGCTTTGCCATTGGCTGTGAAAATCACAAAAAATGTTTTCTCTACCGAACCAAGTCCGGCCTATAATCGTTTCTTGGGACAAGCGGCAGGATTGCATCTTGTCTTTGGATTACTTCTCGCGATTGGATTTGCGTTTTGATTAAAATCTCCTACAGCCCTTACACTCTAAAGCCTGTTCAATCTTTGAATGCTGTTTCATCAGCCGCCCCTCGCGAGGGAGTGCTTCTCAAAGTAGAATGGTCTGACGGGTTGACGGGCTATGCGGATCTTCACCCGTGGCCTGAGTTGGGAGATTTGTCTTTAGAGGATCAACTTTCTGAACTTCGCCGCGGTCGTATGTCCGTGCAAATCGAACAGAGCATTTGGCTTGCGCGCAGGGACGCCCAACTTCGTAAAGACAAGAAGAGCGTTTATGAAGGCGGCGAGAAAATCAAAAACAATTATCTGCTCTCTGATTTTAAATTGATCAAGCCGGGCTTTTTGGATGAGTTAAAGACTCAAGGTTTTACGACTCTCAAAATGAAAGTCGGAAGAGACCTTCAGGAAGAAGCTGATATTCTGACACACGTCGCGGCTGCGGGACTTAAGATTCGTTTGGATTTTAATGCCGTTGGAAGCTGGCAAACTTTTGAAAGATTCATTGGCAATCTGCCTCCGACCGTACGTCCTTTGATTGAGTATGTGGAAGATCCGTTTCCTTTTGACGTGAATGCGTGGAAGGAAGCAAAAAAACTTGTGAAAATTGCCATCGACAATCAATACGACCGCGTTCCTTGGGATCGCTTGGTTGCTGCGCCTTTTGATGTGATCGTGATGAAGCCTGCAAAAACGGACATCGATAAAGCCATCGAACGTTGTAAGAAGTGGAATTTAAAAGCCACAGTGACAAGTTATATGGATCATCCCGTCGGTGTCGCACACGCCATTGGTGTTGCGATGGAGCTTAAGAAAAAATACGGCGAGATGATTCTGGAGTCCGGATGTCTGACTCACAGACTTTATCAAATGGATCCGTTTGCGGCAGAGCTTTCCACGCAAGGTCCGTATTTGTTGAAAGTGAAAGGCACAGGAGTTGGTTTTGACCGACTTCTAGAGGCGACATCGTGGTTTCAAGTCAAAATGAATTAGATCTTTATTCTGAGAAGAACGAAATTCTTCTTAATCCGCGCTGGCCTAAAGAGGACTACGAAAAACTTTGGGCTTTGGCATCTCACGTTCAAGAAGAAAGAAAATTGCAAGGACATGTTTGGATCGCGACTTCGGGTTCCACGGCAGATTCAGTCGCGGGAACGAAACTTGTCGCTCTTTCAAAAAAAGCGCTCTTAAATTCTGCACAGTCCGTGAATAAACATTTAAACTCCACCGCTCAAGATGTGTGGACTCAAGTCCTTCCTCATTTCCATGTGGGCGGTCTCGGTATTGAAGTGCGTGCTTCCCTTGTTGGTGCGCGAGTGGTTCCCTCTTTGAAGGAACAAAAGTGGGATGTACACCACTTTTATGAAACTCTAAAGTCAGAAAAGTGCACTCTGTCAGCCTTAGTTCCAACGCAAGTCTATGACCTGGTCACACATTCGTACAAAGCGCCTTCTTCGATGCGCGCGATTGTTGTTGGTGGCGGTGTTTTTGAAGCCGAGCTTTACAAAAAAGCCCGTGTCTTAGGATGGCCAGTTCTTCCAAGTTACGGGATGACAGAGACCGCTTCACAGATTGCCACGGCGACCTTACAGTCGTTGGAGCAATCGGAATATCCATCAGTGCGTTTGTTGTCGCACGCCCGAGCGCAGAAAAACGCTGACGGTTTTTTACAAGTTCAGGCGACGTCGTTATTTACCTGTTACGCCCAAAACACGACTGAAGGAATGAAGTCGTGGGACCCTAAGGTCGATGGTTGGTTCACGACGGAAGATCGTGGCGAAATTATCGATGGGGCCTTGCATGTTCAAGGGCGCAACAAAGACTACATTAAAATCGGAGGCGAAGGCACCAATGTCGCTCGCTTGCGATCGCTTTTGGAAAACGCCGCCTTGCAAATGAATCCGAGCTGGCCTGCAAAGTTAGTTCTGCTGGATATGCCTTCTGACAGATTGGGAAGTGAAATTCATTTGGTGAGTTTGCTCTCGGCGGACGACACTGAAAAAGTAGTACAGGTCTATTCAGAAAAAGTGCTTCCCTTCGAAAAAGTTCGTAAAATTTATTATATCAATGAAATTCCCCGTAGTGATCTAGGTAAAGTGTTGTGGGGAGAGTTAAGGAAACGGTTATGAAACAAGAAGAAAATCCGTGGTCAAAAGGTGTCGTTCTAGTTTGCACAAAGTGCGGAAAGTCGATCAGCCCTAAGTCTTTGCATGAAGAAGGCAATGCCGGAGAAAATCTTAAAACATTTTTAAAAAAATCATTTAAAGAAACCGGTGATCTTTCAAAAATCCGCATCGTGACTTCAAGCTGTCTGGATGTGTGTATTGATGAATACCAAGCCGTGACGTACGCGCCTGTGCAAGGTCCTACAGAAACTTTCATCGTTCATCCTGAAGAGGATCGCGAAAAGCTTCTGCAACACCTGCGTGAAAAAATTAAATAGATCTTATTGGCACCGTCTAAGGCTGCACATTGAGTTCACGTGCTTTCGATGAAAGACCGGATGAACTTAAATTGAAGTGATAAATGCCGCTAGCGGTGCTGGATGACTTGAAATAGACGGTCATCGAAGTCGACTGAGCGGCAATCGACACATTGGAAATTGTTGTGCCTGCGCACGTCGAGTCAGAATAGAAACTTCCTACGTTAGACTCTTGGGTGCCCAGAATAATATTTGTCGGCGCACTCACAGGAATTAAGGTTCCGTTGTCATTGACTGAAACTATACGGAAAGCAAAACAGGTATTGCGAGTCACGTCGCGAGGTCCCCAGATATCCACAGAGCTTACTGTTGCTTTCGATGTCAGATCCGCTCGCATAGCAATTGGACTTGCATCATAAATCAGAGAACCCGCCGTGCCTGTGCCAACCATGGTGATTGCAAAGTCTGTCATAGTTCCAGAGTCCGTCGGTGAAGGGTTGTATTTTACATAGGCCGTGATTTCGGAACTGTAAGACGCAAATGCAAAGTTGGAAACTTCCGTTGCACACGAAGAGTTTCCGTAAAACTTCACCTGAGTATCGGCGGATGTCAAAGTCACGCTTCCCGGAAATTGATCATAAGCCGGAGTGCGATTGTAGTTATATGCACGTATTTTGATTGGATAACAAAGACCTTTATAAATTTGGTGAATGTATTCTTCCGCCGCAAGCCAACGGTAAGATGACGCTGCCGAAGAGTCGCGCAAGATAACATCGGTATAGCCGGTATCGGGAGTTAACGCTGACGACTGAACCACGCGGAATTCAAAGATTTGATTCAAAGGTGTTTCTGGGAATTTATAAATGACATCTGTTCCATCTGTGTTAGCCGGAATAGTAAAGGTGCTTTGAGTCGCCGGAGTTCCACTGGCGCAATCTTGCCAGCTCGTATAAGCTTGCACCTTGCTTGTGGCAGAGCCACTGATGCGTCCCTCCAAACTAAAACTAATCGCTGTCGGAGTGGCTACTCGGTAACCGCCGGCACTGAGCACAGACACGCGGAAGGAATCGCACATTCCCGCTCCCGCAAAACCTCGCGGCCATGTTTTTTCCAAAATAATTTTTGCAGGAGAATTGTTGGAGCCCGGTGAAGTCCCTGAATTATTGTCAACCAAAGTCAAAGTTTCGGTATCACCAATTAAAGACTCACCCTTGATATAGAGATAGTCAACGTGGCTGCCGTTGGAACCAGTTTGAATGCCCCAGATATTCTGTAAATCGTTTTTCGTCAGATAAATATCAAATGATCCGTCCGAACAATCGCGGTCATTTGTCGTTCCTACGGGCAGCGCTGTGCCTGTGAGGTCAGGATTTACAGGCGGTTGATGCCATAGCTGTTTGTCGAAACTAATAAAAACATTGCCGACGCGACTGTCGCAACTTCCTTGCACGCGAGCATAACCTTGCAACTCGAAATCTTGATTAAATGGACTTGTGCCTTTAAGCGAAGGCGCCGGAAGTTTTTTACCTAACGAGGATACGTCCAAGTCAGGATCTTTGCAGCCCGCTAAAAAGACAGCAGATAAAATAAGAGTAATAAGATATCGGCCAGACACGTTCAACATGCTCTACTCATCGACAAAGGACGAGAGCATCTAAAGATTCAGAATGAGATTATTAATAGAACTAAGGAATTGTAAGAGTTCTGTCTCAAATAGAAGCGAATAAAAAAAGTATTAAGAGTGAGTAAACATATTCATATTTTTACCTGAAATTGCCGAATAATTAAGCATGAAGTTCGGAGCGTTTCTTGTTTTCATGAGCTCGCTGTTTCTTTTTGAGATAGCAGCGACCGGGGCGCCTGCGACCTTAACTTATCAAGGCAGGATTGTTCGGTCGGATGGGACTCCTTTGGAGTACTCCAACGTCAGTTTTATTTTTCAGCTCACAGACCCTTCTGGTCAATGCGTGATCTACCAGGAAAAAGTTACGGGTATTAATATGACAAACTCTAAAGGGGTTTTTGATGTGCCTCTTGGAAACGGCGTCGTCAATTATCCTTTGAGCGGAACTTTTTCTATTCTGGATGCCTTCAATAACTCGGCGAGTTTCACTTGCGGCGCGTGCGTAGGATACAACTGTGTAGACAGCACGAGCACGTATTCATCATTAAGCGCAGACGGGCGCGTGTTGCGCGTGCAATTTCATGATGGTGCGGGATGGAAGACGATTTCTCCTGACAGTTTGATTCGCAGTGTTCCTTATGCGGGCTATGCTTTGTCGGCGCAAAAAATCGGAACCAATGTGGCATCGGATTTTTTACTCAAAGCCGGTCTTCCTACCTGCGGAGCCAATCAATTTCTTTCGTGGAATGGTTCGGCTTTGGCGTGTTCTTCGGCGATGACGTCGTTACCAAACACGACAGTGAGTGCGGGATCTTATGGCTCTAGCACACAGATTCCGACTTTCACAGTCGACGCCCAGGGACGATTGACTGCCGCCGCAAATGCTTCAATTCCCACAGCGAGTGGATCATCTTCGGGTCTTCTTACTGCCACGGATTGGAATGCGTTTAATAATAAACTCGATGCCTCTGCGATCACGGGATTCTTTTCTAAGGATGGAAATAGTTTTGGAGCCGCTGCCACTCTGGGAACGAACGATGCCTTTGCTTTGAATTTAGAAACTAATGGAGCTAACAGAGTGACCGTCACAAGTGGAGGTAGTGTTGGTATCGGTACGACTTCGCCCGGAGCCAAATTTCATATCGCACAAGCAGCCTCCGAAAATCCCTTCCGCGTTTCGCATTCCAATGGATCAGCAATCATCGATGTCGATTGGGCGGGACGAGTGAGCATGGATACGAATATCAATTCTACTGTGCCGCTTTTGAAAGTGGGAAATGGAAATTTCGGTGGAACTCTATTAGAAGTGAATGGAAAAAGTTCGACAAGCGGTGTTCTTCTTTCTGTCAATCAGACAGGCTCTCCGCTTTTTGCTGTCACAACTTCGGGAGTTGGAGTGGGAACAACATCACCGTCCTCGGCATTCACCGTGCAAGGGACGATTGAGTCAAAAACGGGAGGCATTAAATTTCCAGATGGTTCTGTGCAAACGACAGCGGCGGCTGCTTCCACCTTACCGAGTGTCGTGACGTTTTCTACATCAAATACGACTGTGACAACGTCTTCAGCTCCTTCGTTTGTAACTCTGTATAGTGCGACGTGGACAGCGCCTGAGAGTGGAAAAGTGCTGATGACGATGTATAAAATTGCGCCTTATTTGTTTTCATGTACGAGCGGAAATTTTGGTTTCAGATTTACCGTTAATGGTGTAACTGGAGCTATAAATAATCATAACTTCATTTCAAACATTGCTCGCTACCAAAACGGCGAAGCTGTTTTTGCTCCCACTGTTGACACTTTTAACGTGATAGCAGGAGCAACCTACACTCTCGCGATTCAATATTTTTCACAGAGTTTTAGTTCTTGCACGATCAATACGCGCGGAAACTCCAGTGGCAGTGACACCATTGTCATCCAATATGTAAACTAGGGCAGATTACTTACCCCAGCCTTTTTCACTTTCAATTTGTTCACGCAATTGTGCTTCGATTTTTTCAGCAGGAATCACCGGACCGCGACCCACTCCAGGACAAAATGCTTTCACGTCTTTTGCCCATGACTTTGCGTTCATCACTTCAGGCCAGAACGGCCAAGTACGACATTGTGTTGGACGGGCTTCGTAAACGCCGCAAGCTTTTCCTTTAAGGAACATGCAATCCGGATTTTTGGGATCTTCTTTCAGATGCCAGATGCCGCCGGTTTTTTCGCAATAACGGCGCGTGAAAGTGGAAGTGCTGATTTTCAAATACTTCGCAAAACGTTGGCGGTCTTCTAGGCTTAAATACACAAAACCGTATTCGCCGTGAGACGTGCAGCATTTGCCTGAACCCGTGCATTCAAAACGAACGCCTTCTCGCCACCATTCTTTTCCCGTGAATTTGAACTCTTCCATTATTTTCCTTGTATTGAGAGCTCAAAATAAGGCCGAAGAGTCTTGACAGCAAGCAGATAAATCGCGAAGTTAGGGCCTCTCCAGGAGACAAAATTGCAGCGAAGTGTCATTGATCTTAAAGTCTATGATCCAAAGGATTTTCCGGCCTATTTGCCCAAGCTGAATAAGCTTTATGACGACCTCTTTGCGGGTGGCAAAGGCTTTCGCGCAAAATTGATCCGTATGATGGGAGCAAATCTCTCATTAGATCCCAAAGCCGAGCTTCTTTTGGGGCAGACAATTGAGTTTATTCACAATGCTTCTTTGCTTCACGATGATTTGATCGACCGTTCACACTTACGTCGTGGAAAAACGGCGGCGTGGTTAAAATACACTCCCGAGTACGCTGTGTTGGCAGGTGACTACTTGCTTGCACGCGTGATGGTGAATCTTTCTGGGCACGGCAATATCAAACTTGTTCAGTACACAGCCGAAGTGATTTCCGATTTGCTTGAAGGGGAGTGGTTGCAGGACTCTGTCGTCGGCGACTTCTTTGTGACTTTGGAGCAGCTAGATCGCATTCACAATTTGAAAACGGCGAGCTTGTTTAAGTGGTGCATTCGCGCTCCCTTCATCGCGCAAGAAAGATATGATGAAGAACTTCATCGCATTTTGGAAGAGATGGGCACGCTTCTAGGGCAACTTTTCCAACGCAGTGATGACCTTCTTGATTACGATATTCGTAACGACGAAGGCAAAGCGATCTTGGGTGATTTGAAATCCGGCTATTTAAATTCTTTCGGTGCTTACGTTTGTAAAAATCGCTCTCGCCAAGAGATCGACAGCATCGTGAAAAGCAAAAACTTGGAAGAGTACTACGCCAACATCGGTGGCAAAGCGCAGTTCGACCAAAAACTTCTTGAGTTTGATGAAATGAACAAAGGCCTTATCCAAATGTACAATCATCATTTGGACCGTCTTAAAACATTCCTCAAGCCTGGAGAAGAAAAACTCATCGATCAGCTTCGTCCTTTGACCGAGATTCTTTACTGGAGAAGGAAGCCTTCGTGAGTGAATTGATCACGCTTTCTAAAAACTCTCCGGAGTTTGAATCTTACTTGATGGGAACTTTTGCCAAAGACAAAAGAGCTTTGCCATTGCAAACGCTCAATGTGAATTCGGCATCGGAGACCGTCACGTTTCGCGTGGTTCCTGTCGAAAGTATTTCTCGTCCTTCTTCACTGGTTGTTTTTTTAAGAACCTTCAAGGCGCGCAGTTTTTTATTAATTCTTGTGCCACTTTTTTTAATTCTCACTAAAAACATTGTCGATCAAACGATCCTTGATCCGATCACGACTGGTATTGCGACTTTGGGAGTTCTATTGGCGTTTGCCGCTGTGAACTTGCGCAACGACTATATGGATCACCTTAAAGGTGTGGATCGCGTTTTAGAAAAAAGCGGAAGTCGTGCCATTCAAAACGGTTGGGTGACGGCAGCTCAAGTGAAGTCGTCTTCCACAATTCTATTGGTTCTCGCGATTCTTTGTGCGCTTCCCATTGTTTTTGCATTTCCTGTGGTCGCCATCGTAATTGCGTTGGGATTGGCTGTTGGGTTGTGGGCGCAGTTTAAAAAACAAAATTCATTCAAGTATCAAATCGGTGGCGAGTTCGCGCTGTTTTTGATGTTGGGTCCTTTGCTCACAGTGGGTTATCAACTTTCCATGGGTGCGCGCTTTGATCAGGAAAGTTTCTGGCTGGGCTGTGTGTGGGGTTGGCTGGTTCTTTTCATCGTGCACTTAAGAAACTTCATCAGCATTCTTCCCAGTGTTCAAGCAGGTTTCACAAACACGGTGAACTGGTTGGGCTTTGATAAATCTCGTCGCTTGCTTGCGGCTTGGTGGGGCCTCTTTGTTGGTTTCAATTTGGTTTATCATCTGTTGTTTGCAGGTATTTACTGGGGAGTTTATCTTTCCATCGTCTTGTTCTTCTTATCTGTGACTTTCGTTTACAAACTTAAGAATCTTTCAAGCCCCATCGGGAGCGAGCTTCGCGGTGTCTTCCGTTCTGGCTTTCAACTTTTTTTACTCACCATAGGCCTATGGGTATTTGAATGTCTATGGTATCTGCTTCACTAAGTTCTAAGATTTGTGTTGTGGCTTCGGTTGAAGCTCTTTTGAAGGCGCAGGCTTGGGCTGATTTTTTTAACTGTCCTTTAAATCCCGCGAATCCTTCTGATTTCTTTTTTCATTTTCATGTCGAAAACGATCGTGTTTACGTTCGTGATCTGGAGAACCGTCTGCTTGAAATTGATTTTGATAAGAATCATCTCGATTACGAACGCAAAGGCCATCGTGGGAAAAATGAATTGATCGCAAAAGCTTTGGGTGTGGCGAAAGGCTATCGCAAAGTTTTAGATCTTTCTGTGGGGCTTGCGGTGGACAGTATTTTCCTGACTCAGTTGGGATTTGCAGTCACCGGTGTTGAAAGATCTCCGGTCTTGTATGCTCTTCTTAAAGAAGCCTTTGCCAAAACTGAAAAAGACTATTTGAAATCGTATCAATTGTTTTTCGCCGACAGCCTTCAGTTTTTAAAAGAAAACAAAGGCAAGCTCGATGTTGAATGCATTTATTTTGATCCGATGTATCCGCACAAGAAAAAGTCAGCGCTTCCTAAGCAAGAGATGGTGGTTTTCCGTGATCTTGTCGGTCACGATGACGACGCAGCGGAAGTTTTAAAAGAGGCTTTGACATGGCCTGTACAACGAGTGGTGGTGAAGCGTCCCATGCACGCCGAAGAACTCTTGCCAGGAGTTCGCCACTCTTATGAAGGAAAGGTGGTTCGCTATGATACTTATGTGGTTGGGTAGTTTTGTCCTGATGATGTTTGGTCTGACCGAATCACAAAAACATGCAGCAGCTTTCTTTGCAAAACTTCAAAAGTCTTTCTTTGAAAAAGGTTTTGAAACAACGACAGCGAAAATCTTTGTGCGTGCTTTAGATGTCGTTGTTTTAGAGGCGTCTCCGCAAAAATCTCTTTATTCGGGATTGGCGTTGTATAATTTGCGCATTTTAAATCTGCGCGCGAGCAATTTGATTATGTGCTTGAACACTCTGGGTGCGTGGTGGGTTTTGATTCTGGGTTTGTTGTTTTTAAGCTTTAATGGTTTTTTTCTTTTAGGAATTTGTGCACTGGGATTGATCGGCGTGTGGCAAGCTCCGAAAGCTAAATTACTTTTAAAGTGGATTTTCGCCGTCGGTGTTTTTCTTGTCGGCGGCGAAACAATGCTCAGGAACTCAAGCGTCGTGCAAACAGTCTTAGGCCAAAGTGATTTGGCCTTTTTCCTGGCGGACGGTCGCTTCGGTGCTGTGATTGGAATTTTATTAGCGAGCGTCGTGATCAGCTTTATCGTGCAAGTGGAGTTTTGGTCTTTGGCCTTAGCATTGTCTTTACTTCTAACAAATACGATTTCTTTTAACGGAGCCTTAGCTCTCGTTGCCGGGGAAAGAGTCGGCCGCATGATTTTATTCTGGTGGCGCAGCCGAGGACTGAACCAAGATTGCCGTCGTATCGGGTGGCAACTTTCCACCGTTTCAATTGCCGGAGTTTTGATTGGATTTCTTATTGCCGGGGAAGCACGCAGTTATTTTGATTTCGGGTTTGGTTCTGATCTCTCTGCATTTCAGGATAAGAGTCTACAATTTGTTTTATTATTCGGCGTGATTCTATTTGTTCAATTCTTCGCACAAATGATCTGGGGACATTTCGGAAGTCTTGCTAAAGTTGATGAACTGCAAGATGCAAAATACTTCCCTCCAAAATGGGGAGAGTTTGAACTTTTGTCTCCAACTGCAATGAGTTGGGCTAAAGAAAAAGTGCACAAAAGACTTAGCGAAATTCGCTACCACTTGCAGGGCTTGGGAACCTTAAAAGAAGGCCAAGTGCCGGAGCACATTCAAGCTCGATTGAAATTAGAGGAGCAGCAACTGTCCTTGCTAGACCAAAGTCTCAAGGTCTGAAAAGGGTGACACGTTTTCAGGAGGCCTCTACAATAGAAGGCCATGGCAAACGAAAATGATTTGAAAGAACGTATTTCAGAACTTGAACACGAACTTGCGGTGAAAGAGGCAGAACTTCATCGCTATCGTTTGGAACTTTCCAAAGCCAACACGGCTTTAGAAAAAATGATCTCTCAAGTCAGCCAGGAGTTGAAACTCGCCCAAACTCTGCAAAAGTTTTTATCTCCGACAGAGCTTCCCAACGTTCAAGGTTTTGAATTTAGCACCAAGTTTTTGCCAGGTACGCGTTCCGGCGGTGATTACTTCGATATTTTTGAACACGAAGATAAACTGAAATTCGGAATCTTGATTTCTAGTGCCAGTGGCTATTCGCTTTCATCGATGCTTCTATCAGTGATTATTAAAATCTCTTCGCAAATGGAAGCACGTCGCGGGCTTGAGGCTCACAAAGTTGTTGCTCTCTTGGCGAAAGAAGTTGTCCCGAGTATTCAGAACGACGACAAGGCCAGCGTTTTTTATGGCGTTGTCGATCGCCGCAGTTACGAAATGCAATATTGTTCTGTGGGAACCATCGATGGATTCTTGCAGGTTTATGGCCAGGATTCTTTGGTGGAGCTTCTGCCAACGGGCCCAAGCTTGGGCAAAGATTATAACACGGAGCCTCAAAGTCGCACGATCCAGCTCAATCCACGAGACCGCGTGGTGTTAACAACCGAAGGCGTGAAGAACTCGCAGAATTCCCTGGGTGTTAACTGGGGAGGCCACGGTCTTTCCGAAGCTATTTCCCGAGCGGCGAAACAGGGCGTGCACGAACTCCGTAACGAAATCCTTTTCGCGAACGAAAAATACTCCGGCAAAACCGATCCCGTCAGAGATCAAACCGTGATCGTCACTGAAGTAAAAGATCGAGTCATCAAACTAGCTAAAAACTAAGACCGCCGAATAAGTTACTCTTTTGAGTTTCGATCAGGTTTTCATCTTGTTTGCCTTGCGGCTTTTGTAGGGTTTGAGGGTGACTTGTTGTTCAAAATGTTGATATGAGTACAATGTTATATTGAAAGTCAGAAAGGACACTACAATGGCTGAAGTAAATATTTACGAAGGCGCCTTGGACAAGGGTTTGGAAGGCGTTGTTGCGTGTACGACGAAAGTTTCTTTTATCGTCGGTGATTCTCTTAATTTCCGTGGTTACACAATTGAAGATCTAGCTGCGAATTCAACTTTTGAAGAGGTGACATACCTTCTTTGGAACGACAAGCTTCCAACAGCGGCAGAGTTGCAAACTTTCTCTGCGGAACTTCACAAAGAAATGGCTTTGAGCCCTGAATTTATCAAAGTTCTTAAAGGAATTCCTACAAACGTTCACCCGATGGGTTGGTTGCGCACGGCTGTTTCTTTGATGGCGCACTGGGATTCTGATGCAAACGATAATTCTCCTGCAGCGAACTTGAAAAAATCTGTTCGTTTGACGGCGAAAATGGGAACTCTTCTTTGCGCGTTCGATGCGATCCGCAAAGGTCAAGAGCCCGTCGCTCCTAAAACTGATAAGTCTATCGCTTGGAACATGATGTACATGTTGGGCGGTGGTAAAGAGCCTAATGCTGAACACGTAAAAGTGATGGACACTTGCTTGATCCTTCACGCCGACCATGAGTTGAACTGCTCTGCATTTGCAACTCGCGTGACAGCATCTTCTTTGTCTGATCTTCACTCTGCAATCGTTTCTGCGATTGGTGCTTTGAAAGGCCCTCTTCACGGTGGCGCGAATGAGCAAGTGATCTTGATGCTGCAAAAAATCGGCACAATGGAAAAAGCTCAGCAATTCGTGAAAGACGCTTTGGCTGCGAAAGAAAAAGTAATGGGTATCGGTCACCGCGTTTACAAAAACGGCGACCCTCGCGCTCGTATTTTGCGTAGCATGTCTGACAAGTTGACTCAAGCTGCTGGTATCCACCACATGTATGAAATGTCGACTTTGATTGACGATACAATGTTCAACGAAAAAGGCTTGATGCCGAATGTGGACTTCTACTCTGCAACGGTTTACTTCTCTATGGGTATCCCAACAGATTTGTTCACACCAATCTTCGCAGCATCTCGTATCTCTGGATGGTGTGCACATGCGTTTGAGCAATACGCTAACAACCGCATCTACCGTCCTCGCGGAAAATGGGCTGGCAAAGAAGGCCTTAAATGGGTCCCTGCTAACCAAAGATAAAAAGTGCCAGGGGATTTTTTACGTCTACGGCGCACAAAAAAGGCTGACTGAAAAGTCGGCCTTTTTTCATTTGAGTCACTCTATTTTATTAAGTTTGAATCAGATTTAGAGACAATCTCTTATTGAGCTCAATACTAAGTCCAGTATCTCAATTTGAAGCGAAAAACTTTAAAGAGAGTCTGTTAAAAAGCCGATAAAGAGGTATGTCTAATCTTGCACGTCTCTGGACATTCTTTCTTCCGTTTTTCTTTGCGGTAGCAGGTTATACGTCTCCGAGTTCATTAACGTATCAGGGGCGTATTCTAAAATCGGACGGAACTCCACTCGAGTACAACAACGTCAGCTTTCAATTTGAAATCACCAGCCCCGATGGTCTTTGTGTCCTTTATCGTGAACAAGTCAACGGTATCAATATGGTAAATTCCGGAGGTGTATTCGATGTACCGATCGGTGCGCTCGGAACGCAAAGCTATCCTGGTAATGGAACGTTTACGTTATTGGATGCATTTAAAAATACCGGCTCACTGACCTGTGACGGAAATTCTCCCTACAGTCCACAGGTGGACGACGTTCGTAAGTTGCGCGTGAAATTTCATGACGGCAGCGGATGGAAAACAATTTCTCCAGACTCAACCGTGCGCTCTGTTCCTTATGCAGGATTTTCGTATTCGGCGGCAAAACTGGGTAACAACACGGCTTCAGATTTTATTCTTAAAACCGGAATACCTACGTGTGCGCCGAGCACTTTCTTAAGCTGGGATGGATCGGCGCTGACTTGTGCCGCCGTCGCAGGTGCTAGTGGTGGAACTGTGACAAATGTCACTTCTGCAAATTCATATCTTACGATCATCAACAATACTTCCACGCCGACTTTGACATTGAATGTGGGAACATCGGCAAATACAGTGGCAGCGGGGAATGATCCGCGTCTAGTAAATGCACTGCAAACAGGATCGACAGCAAGTGGAGATCTCAGTGGCACATATCCAGGTCCCACGGTCGCAGCTCTGCAAGGTGTTGGCGTAAGCTCGACGACACCTACGAATGGACAGTTTTTAAAATTCGGTGGCGCAACCTGGGGACCTGCAACGATCGGGACATCCGACGTGAATGGCCTTAGCACGACACTGAGTTCTTATCTGACTCAATCGGCGTTCAATAGTTACGTAACTTCTGCAGGATGTACTGTGAGCCAAACAATGTATTGGAATTCCGTTTCTGGAAACTTCCAATGTCAGGCGATCAACGTGGGACTTGCGGGAGATATTACAGGATCTATTGGAGCGGCAAAAGTGGTCGCTCTGCAAAATCGTCCGGTGGATACAACGGCGCCGACAACCAATCAAATTTTGAAATGGGACGGAGCCAAGTGGGCGCCAGCAAGCGCTCCTGCGATCACTTCGGGAACTGATGCGAGTAAACCTGGAACTCCTTCGACAGGAGATCTTTTTGTCGCCACAGATACACAAAAAATTTATCGCTATAATGGGACGACTTGGGACGTTGTGAGTTCGGCAGCAGGAACTGGCGGAACGATCACGGGAGTTACGGCGGGCGCAGGTTTGACGGGCGGTGGAACTTCGGGCTCTGTCACCTTGAGTGTGAATGCGGGAACAATCGCTTCGGGAGTTTTAGCAGTAGCACAAGGAGGAACTGGGCAGAGTTCTTTCACGGATGGACAACTTCTTATTGGTAATTCCTCTGGAAATACTCTGACAAAGGCGACACTCACGGCCGGTAGTGGTGTGAATATTACAAATGGAAATGGCACGATCACAATTGCTGCGACAGGAGCGGCACCGACAGGCTCAGCCAGTGGAGATCTTTCTGGTTCTTATCCAGGCCCTACTGTTGCAAAGCTCAGTGGCACGGCACTTTCGATTTCGTCTTTAACGACATCGGACTATTTAAAATACAACGGTACAAACTGGGTGAATAGTGCGATTGCCGTTGCCGATGTCACGGGTCTTTCAACATCTCTCAGTGGAAAACCGGATTACACCCAATTTCCGATTTGTACGGCTGCACAAACTTTAACTTTTGTTTCTCCTGCGGGAGGCTTTGTTTGTACATCTATTGCCATTGGTGATGCGGCAATCACTTACGCTTCAAAATCAGCAAATACGTTCTTAGCCGCGCCAAGCGGAGGAGCGGGAACTCCGACATTCCGTACTCTTGTCGCAGCCGATTTGCCAGCAGCTCCTTACGATACGACTTATTTTAAACAAGGCGGAAATTCATTCGGAGCTGTTGCGACGTTAGGAACAATTGACAACCGCAACCTGGTTTTGAAAACAAACAACACCACACGAATGACGATTCTCAATGGCGGCAGTGTAGGTTTCGGAACGCAAGCTTTGTCTTGGTATGATGTGAGTCTGTATAAAGCGGACGCCGATGCGAATATGTCCGTCGTCTCCGAAAATACTTCCACAACAAACGCGCGATATCCGGCTCTTAACGTTGTGAACTATGCAGGTTCGCCGGCCGTGGGCGCAGTGGGAAATCCTTCTATCAATCTCGTGAACATGCGTGGCACAACAGGCACCAGTGCTGTCATGAAATCGGGTGAATCTCTTGGAGCGATCGCATTTAACGGAAGTTCCAATGCGGCTGGTGGATATAAAATGGGAGCCTCCATCTGGGCGCAAGCAGCACAAGATTTTTCGGGATCTGCCGCAGGAACGGACTTGTATTTCCAAACAACCCCGTTGAACTCAACAAGCAACTTGGAACGCATGCGTTTAACAGCGGCAGGAAACCTGGGAATTGGCACGACAGCGCCTTCTTATCGCATCGATGTGCAAGGCAATAACTACTCGACAAGTTCCATCAAATTGCGTCGCACGGAAGTTTCCGGCATCGGTCCTGGAGTCGATTTCTATACTTCGGCAGACAGCACAGATACGGCAACATCACAAACAGTCAGCGCCAAAGGATTAGGACAGATTAATTTCTACGGCACGAATGAAACGGGAGTTGCAGCTTCGAATCCGTCAGCACGTATTTCGGTTGTGACTTCCGAAGATACAACAACAACGGCGACGGGTGGTTATATGCGTTTTCAAACCACCACGACGGGAGCTAACACTTTGACAGAAGTCATGCGTTTAAGTGATGGCAAAGTAGGTATCGGTACTGCGTCTCCAGGACAGAAACTCACTGTTGCCGGAACTATCGAATCTACTTCAGGTGGTGTGAAATATCCTGATACGACAACACAAACGACCGCTTATCCTGGAGCTGCGAAAAGAGCACTGTTGGCGTTAAATGCAGGAACATCTGCAACAGCCGTCAGTCCTGTGTCTTGGAATGTTGCGACCTATGATACTGGCGGATTCTGGAGTGCGGGATCTCCTACACGACTTACAATTCCTGCGGGAGTTACGTTGGTCCGTTTATGCGGAAATGCCTATGGATATTTCGCTCCCGGAAGCAGCGGGATGATTGGTTCAGGTATTCATAAAAATGGAGCCTTCGCAGCAGGGCTTCCGCATACGCTCACAGAAGGACACACAGCTACGACTCCTTATATTACGAACTTCTGCTCAAGTCCCGTGGCGGTTACAGCAGGCGACTACTTCGAAATGACCTTTGGGCCTAACGGTGCTGGTACAGTCACAATTCCAAATGATGTCAGAACTTGGTTTTCTATCGAAGAAGTGAGATAGAACATCTTGCTGTCTGCAATTAGACAAGCGATTCATTTTCTTTTCGAAATATACAAGTCTGCGGCCCAGAGCAGGCCTCCTCAATAACTCGTCGCCGGGACAAGATTAATATAGCGACAAAACATGAGGAGGAGCCATGAATACGTTTCGAATCATTGTTGTGGGTGTGATTTTATTTTTTTCAAGTTTGGGAAATACACAGTCAAAACAAGCTGATTATCTGGAAGTGATCGACGCTTTAAGTTTGCCGGACATTCGAGCGGCCATGCTTTCCTCTGCAAGTCATGGATTGAATTACAAAGCCTATTGGACAGACGCCATGGAGCAGTCCTTTCAACAAGGTGGGAATCCTCTTTTAAAAACTCAGGCCAATGAAAATTTTCTGAACTTGCTTAAAGATATTTCCTTGGGTGTTGTGAATCCAGAATCTATGGGCGTTGATGTTAAGTTAAAACAAAAAGTATTCCTCACGGCACCGCAACTCAAAGTTCTTCTCTTAGCAAGCGGCACAAGTGCGAACCCTTTCATGGAGAGCCTTGTACCAAAAACAGCGCAATACATTGCGCTGAAAGAAGCGCTTCATAAGCTGATTTCTTATTGCTCACAAGGGCAGTGGCCGGAATTGCCGCCATTGAAAAAAGATTTAAAGCCGGGCGTGTACAGTCCTGCTATTCCGGCTCTTAAGGAACGCATGCGCCAACTTGGCTATAATATTCCTTCGAACGATGACATCTTTGATGAAGACATGGTTGACGCCGCGGTTGATATTCAATGGATGTCTCGCGTAAAGCCTGACGGCGTTATTTCCGCGAATGGAAGGACATTTAAGTATCTTAATACGTCGTGTGAGAGCCGCATACAGCAAGTGCGACTTGATATGGAGAAATTGCGCTGGTTCCCGCAAACTTTTGAAGATCGATATATTTTTATCAATCTTGCGATGTCACAGTTTACTTTGATTGATAAAACAGGTCCTTCTCTTTTTTCAATGAACTTTAGGACTATCAATGGACGTGTTGCACGCAAGTCTCCCACTTTGAAAGACAAAATAGTTTATGTCGTAATCAACCCATTTTGGGTCGTGCCTCCCACCATTTTCAAGGAAGACAAGGTTGAGGAAATTCGTAAGTTACAACCTTGGGAAGTTGAGGCTTATTTCCAAACACGAAACTATGAAGTGTGGAATCGTGATTTCACGCAACGAATTGATCCGACAACCATCGATTGGCACGCGCAGGACCCAAACCTGGATTCAGAAATATTTATTCGTCAGAAACCTAATTATAACAACGCTCTGGGAGTGTTGAAATTTATGTTAACCAATTCCTTTGCGATTTACCTGCATGACACAAATCAAAGAGAGATTTTTTCTGATCCTTTCCGTTTGATCAGCTCGGGTTGCGTGCGCTTAGAACGTCCTATGGATTTGGCGGAATATCTTTTGCACGGAACTCCCTGGACGCGTGAAATGATCGAACGATACGCAGCGAAGCCCGGTGAGGTTCTTGATATGGATACGCGCGTGGCTTTAAAAAAAGTCATGCCGGTCTATATGGTTTTCATGACGTCACAATTAAGTTCCGACGGTGTCATTCGATTTGCGGAAGACACCTACGATCAAGGATCTCGCTTGTTGAAGCTCGGAGCCTGGTAAACTCCAGGCTTTACAAGACACGTCATCGCTTGCTCGCCTTTACACACCTTTGGATAATACCAAAGGATTAAAGGAGTTAAGAAATGGCCTCTATTTTTACCAAGATCATCAACGGTGAACTTCCTAGCTATAAAATTTATGAAGATGATCGGGTCTTATCATTCTTGGCTTTGGATCAAGTGAACCTGGGACATACCTTGGTTATCTGCAAAGAAGAGATCAATCATTGGACGGAAGTACCATCTGAAACTTATGCTCATTTGCACAAGATCTCTCAAAAAATCGGCAAAGCGATTTTGAAAGCGTCGGGCTCGCCGCGTGTTGGACAAATGGTTGCTGGTTTTGAAGTTCCTCACTATCACTTGCACTTGATTCCAGCGTGGTCGATTCCTGATTTGGATTTCAAGAGAGCGAAACGTCGTTCTGATGAAGAGATGAAACAAATCCAAGCGGAAATCATCAAACACTTGGATAATTTGAAGTAAGGTTGTTATGGCAAAAAATCCGGAAAACGAAATCATTCCTGGAGCCATCTATCAGCACTACAAGGGAAAACAGTACCGCGTGATCGGGCTTGGGAAACACAGCGAAACCTTGGAAGACGTTGTCTTGTACGAAGCTCTGTATCCAAATTCGCTGGGAAGGCTCTGGTGTCGTCCGGCTTATATGTGGTCTGAACTTGTGGAAGTTCAAGGCGAGAAGGTTCCTCGCTTTAAATTTTTATTCAAATGAAAAACCTAATCCAAGAGCGCTTTCAACTTCCTACCTTTCCCATCATTCAAGCTCCGATGGCGGGAACTTTTACTCCGCCTTCGTTTATTGCGACTGTTTGTGAAGCAGGGGCATTGGGCACTCTTGGTGCTGGTTACCTAAATCCCGAAGACTTGCGCGCGCAAATTCAGGAAATAAAGAAACTCACTCAGAAACCTTTTGCGGTGAATTTATTTATTCCGACACCTGTGCACTTAGATCAGAAGAAGATTGAAGAGAGCAAAAAAATTCTCGCGCGCTATCATGCTGAACTCGGTATCACGGCGGAGCCCAAACTCAATTGGGATGAAAAACTTTTTGAAAAACAATTCCAGGTGGTCTTGGAAGAAAAAGTGCCTGTTTTTA
The DNA here is from genome assembly GCF_037996825.1 of Bdellovibrio sp. BCCA. Lineage (NCBI taxonomy): Bacteria > Pseudomonadati > Bdellovibrionota > Bdellovibrionia > Bdellovibrionales > Pseudobdellovibrionaceae > Bdellovibrio > Bdellovibrio sp. BCCA. The sequence continues at coordinate 542,686 of NZ_JBBNAC010000001.1, forward strand.
GTTTTGCATTTGGCTCTCTCTCTGCGGATAAAATGCAGACTTTGCAAGCTCAAGGTGTTTTTATCATTGGAACAGCCACGAGCCTTGAAGAAGGATTATTCCTGGAAAAGATCGGGTGTGATGCGATCGCAGCTCAAGGAGCTGAAGCAGGTGGGCATCGTGGATCTTTCCTTGATGGAAAATTTCCTCTGATCCCAGTTCAAGAGCTTGTTGAGCAAATCGTGGACAATGTGCAGATTCCTGTGCTGGCGGCCGGCGGAATTGTCGACGGCAACGATGTCCGCGAAGCGAAAAAGTGGGGAGCACAGGGTGTGCAAGTGGGAACCGCTTTTTTAGTCTGTAAAGAAAGCACAGCGGCTCCTGAGTTTAAGAAAAGACTTCTTACAAATTCATCAGGCTCCACCATTTTAACAAAAGCTTTCTCTGGTCGCTGGGCGCGCGGAGTTTCCAACCGCTTTATGCAGGAAATGAAGTCTTTTGAAGAGGACCTTCCTGATTATCCTTTGCAAAATTCTCTGACACAGGTCTTACGCAAATACGCCACAGAAAAAGGTCTTTCCGATTTTATGTCATTGTGGGCAGGCACTGGTGTTGGACGTTTGAAAGAGCTCTCGATTCGTGAGTTGATAAAACAACTGACAGCGTAGTTTTTTCATGGAAATTGTGGTGTTCCACAAAGGTCTCTCAATTTTATCAACTCGCTTTCAATTGGCATTCAGGTCTTTATCACTTGTTTAAAAAACAGGCGGTGATTTTGACCTTTATATAGTGCTTCTCTAAAAGGGCCCTCACGGAGAAGCATGTTCAATGAAATCAGTATTTCTAGTTCTCATCTTTTTTTCTACTTTTGTTCACGCTCAAGAAAGTGAAACAACAACGACGACAACAACCACAACGACGGTTGAAACCGTTGTACCAGAGGAAGTTAAGCCCTCCGTAGTTTCGGACGACGATGATGATGAAAAACCAGTAGCGACTTCTACGGCTTCTGTTGAAAAGCCGCGTGGTGAATTCCCGAAATTTGAATTTAAGTCTTATGGTTATATTTCATTTAGCCAACATGAAACTTTTAAAACAGTTCAGAATCTAGAACCGATTGTCCGTCGTCAAATGGACTTGGCAGAGTTCGCTTTTGAAGGTGAATACATCCTCACTGAAAATTCAAAAATCGAATTCGAAGTGGAAATTGAACACGGCGGTGTTGGGACAGCCGTTGAGTTTGATCCATTTGAAGAGTTCGGTGAGTTCGAGCAAGAAATCGAGAAGGGCGGGGAAGTTGTTCTTCACGAAGTTTACTACAAAAAATCTTTCAAATACGGCACGACTTTGAAAGTCGGAAAATTTCCTTTATTTATTTCTCTAGGCTCTGTTCTTACAAAACCACACCGCTATCCTTCAATTCTTCCTTCTGATGTGGAAGCACGCATGATTCCGCTAGGATGGACAGAGACAGGCGTACAAGTTGAGCAAAAGTACGGTCTTTTCACGGGACGTTTGGGAGTTGTCACGGGTTTAAACTCTGAATTCTTTAGAACATACAACTGGGTTGGTGGTGGTTATCAACGCCACTTTGAAACCATGAACGCCGATGATTTGGCGACAGTGGGCAGTCTAGAGTTTGGTAACGTGGGAAAAGGCCAAGGCATTGCCATTGCCGCTTACAAAGGTGACACAACAAAAAACAGATATAAAGTCGACAAGCTGAAAGACACGGCGACTGTGACTCTTTGGTCTTTGCTGGGATCTTACAAATTGGGCAAGTTCGGAATTCAAGGACAAATGATTCTGGGGGAACTTGATAATGCGGATAAAGTTTCTCAGGCCAATGCTACATTGGGCGGACTTGCAAAACCAAAAGCCTTTGCGCCGCTGGGAAGCAAAGCTCGTCTTGAAAGCGTGCAGGTTTCTTACGACGCTTTGGAAGATTTGACGTTCTATCTAAAACAGGAACATGTCGACACGTTTGCGGATGTTGCCGGAAACATCAACAAAAATCCTCGTTACAACATGACAAAAAAATCGGCGGGTTTGATGTGGATGTGGGACACAGCCGCTTTCATGAAAGTTCAGTACTCTCGTGAAAAAACAGAATTGGAAGGCTTGCCGGAAACTTACCAAGCCAACATTGCATTTGGATTTGATTTAGATCGTTTTAATTAATTTATTAAAGGAGACAAAAAATGAAAGCTCTTAAAATGATGTTCGCAGCTTTCGCATTTGCGGGAGCAACGGCTCAAGCAGCGACGAACCAAGAGATCATCAATCACGTTTCTTACAATGTGATTCTTGCAACTTACAATGACCTTGCGGCGCAAACTGCAAACCTAAAAACGGCTGTAGACACATTGGCCGCAAATCCTACTCAAGAAAATTTGAACAACGCTCAAACTGCATGGCGCGCGGCTCGCGTTCCTTGGGAAAGTTCTGAGTCCTTCTTGTTTGGACCAGTTGATTCACTGGGTATTGATCCGATGTTGGACACTTGGCCTTTGAACAAATTGGATCTTGATAACGTTCTTAAATCCAATCGCGCGATCACGACTGATTTCGTGCGGGCACTGGGAACAAATCTTCAAGGTTTCCACACGATCGAATATCTTTTGTTCGGTGACGGAACTTCAGCAAATACAAAACCAGTGACTGCATTGACTGGTAAACAGTTTGAATATTTGAAAGCGACTTCGGCTTTGTTGGCTGAACATGCAGCGACTTTGGCTTACACATGGTCCACAAACTATGACCCAGAAGATCCGTCAGCTCCTGGCTATGTAAAGGTGATCAGCAAACCCGGTTTTGACAACCAATTCTATACGTCTGACAGAGCCGTGATGGAAGAATTTGTTCAAGGCATGATGGGTATCGTTGATGAAGTAGCCAACGGTAAGATGTCTGACCCAATGGGTGCTGACATCGGTTCTGCAAACATGGCTCTTGTCGAGTCACCATTTGCATGGAACTCTTTGAACGACTTCACAAACAACATTCGTTCCGTCTACAGCATCTACACAGGTCACTATAGAACAACAAAAGGTCCGGGCGTGAAAGCTCTTGTTGAAAGAGTAAACCCTGCTTTGGCATCTCAAGTAGAGCAAGACATTTTGAACTGCATGCAGTTGATTCAAGCAATCCGCCCAGCCAACGGTGGCGATTTCGGTCAAGCGATCTTCACGCCAGATGGTCGTGCACGCACACAAAAAGCCATCGACGCCTTGAATGCTCTTCACGGTGTTCTAGAGTCTGAAGTTCTTCCGACCTTGGATATGTAATAGGGGAACATGTGAAAGCTTGGATTGTTCTAACTGCTTTAAGTGGAATGATTATGGGAGCGGCGGCAAACGCGGCTCCTTCAATTGATATGGACTACGTGCGCGCTATTAAGTCAGGCGGTGACACGACGGTTTTTTTTAGAGGAGAATCGGTTCAGGCTTTCAGGAATCCCGCTGCAAACTTAACGGAAGATCAAATTCGTCAGCATTTAACTGGCGATGCTCTTTTTGAAAGAAATTTTTCTGATGATGCCAGTCGTTTTGACTACGGTTTGGGACCTGTTTTCAACAATACAAGCTGCAATGCTTGTCACTCTAAAGACGGTCGCGGTGCTTTGCCGGTAATTCCGTTTGGTCAAGAGTGGGTTCCGCTCAGACAAAACGAAGCGGTCTTTTTGCGCATCAGTATTGAAGACGGCGTCCAACATCCAAAGAGTGCTCAAAATAATTGGGGTGCTCCTGTTGCTGTTCCTGGTTTTTCAGATCAACTCTTTCATTTAGGTTCCATGGGAGTGCGCGAAGACCTTCCCGGCGTAGGCCAAGCGCAGGTTTGGATGAAGTACGAAAAAAGCACCTTCACTTATTCCGACGGAGAAGTGGTGCAGTTGCGTAAGCCGATCTTCAAGATCACAGATGCTTACGATGAATATTTTGATTCCGTTACGGGACAAACGCGCAGTCGTCTTTACGAAAAAGATGTAAAGATGGGCGCACGTATCGGAACGCCTATGATTGGTCTTGGACTTCTTGAGGCGATCAAGGAATCCGACATTCTCGCGTTGGCCGCTCGCGATCTTTCAAGCGAAGGTGTCAGCGGAAAACCGAACTACGTTTTTGATATTCAAAAGAGCATGGTTCACGATCCTTATCCTGTTTCGATGGGACGATTTGGTTTAAAAAACAATACGCCGTCTGTTTTCCATCAATCACTCGGAGCCCTTCGCGGTGACATCGGCGTGACAAACTATGCTTTCCCTCAAGAGAGCATTGTCGGTACAGCCCTCTATGATCTTTTCATGCAAGGAAAGACTCGTCCCACAGTGGTTGAAGCTTCGCGCGAAGTGGCGGACGATCTTGTGTTTTACTCACAAACTCTCGCAGTTCCAGCTCGTCGCAATGTTGATGAAGCAGAAATCATTCGCGGCGCCAACTTATTTCATCAGGTCAGTTGCACAAGCTGCCATCAACCCAGTTTTGTAACGGGCGATCACGCAAATCCCGCTTTCCGTAATCAAAAAATTTATCCTTTCACGGATATGCTTTTACACGACATGGGAGAGGGACTTGCTGATGGACGCCAAGATTTCGATGCCACCGGAAGTGAGTGGAAGACGCGTCCGCTTTGGGGTTTGGGGCATACTCAAACAATCAATCCGCGCGCTGGGTTCCTGCACGACGGTCGGGCTCGCACTATTGAAGAGGCGATTTTGTGGCATGGTGGGGAAGCAGAATTTTCAAAATCTAATTTTGCGAAACTTCCAAAGGCAGACCGTACTGCTTTGATCCAGTTCATCAGGTCTTTGTAGTTTGACTGTTTCAATCTGAATGGTTCAGAAAAAAACTGGACCATGAAACTATGGCGCATTTTGTTAAGACCATTGTACTATCATCTAAAGCTTCTATTGGGGCTGGAGAGGAGGTGGTGCTTATGGTTAAAACATCTGACATAACCAAGGCGGAGGTGACGGCTTCTTAGCCGGCTAGTCCTTCGCCTGGATTCTAAAAGAATCATAATCAAGAGCGACCGCAAGGTCGCTCTTCCATTTTTTAACAAAAATCTGGTCTCATAAGTCTCCGAAGTATCTAACTTAAATCTTTGAAAATGCCGATAAATTCTTGGAACTTTACACTGATTGAAAGCGGGATCTTCCAAGAGTTATGTCTGACGAAAAATCTGAACTTGAAAATACACAACAGGAAGCCGCCGTTTTCATTGATTTCGAACAAGTCGAAGAAGTCTCACGCGTTTTTTTTGAAGAATCCAAAGAGATTCTTGAAGATCTCGACGGTCTGATTCTTAAACTTGAAGCCGATCCTACAAACGCGGACCAAATCAATTTACTTTTCCGTAAAGTTCATACCATTAAAGGCAGTGTCGGTTCCGTTCCTGGTGGACAGTTGATGGGTTCTCTTGCTCATGAGTTTGAGGCGCTTCTTACCCGTATTAAGCGCGAATCGCGTCCGGTTCCCAAAGAGTGCATCGATTTGTTTTTAAAGAGTTCCCGCATTCTCAAAGTTCTAGCTCAAAGTTTACGAGACAAGCGCGAACTTTTTCCGGAAGAACTCAGCGAAGCCATCGAACTAATTTCTGCATATGGCGGTTTCGAGTTTTCTGATGAAGGCCACGTCGTCCACCGTTCTGTCGTAAGAACGGTGCAAGCTTCTTCCGCGGAAGATGAAGGTGTTTGGCTTTCGGTGAAGCAGCTTAATGAGTTCCTTAGAATTTCTGGCGAGCTTCTCGTGTTAAAAAACTTCTTTCAAATGATGAACCAGACAGTGAACTTTCGTTCACAACCGGAACTTTTTGAAAGACGCCAGACGGATTTTTCACAAAATCTTTCTAAGATTTGCGATCAGTTTCAGAATCAGGTTCAATCTGTTCGTAAAGAAAAAGCCAGTGAAAGTTTCCAAGGCTTGCATGTTCTTGTTCGCCAAGCTTCAACGGAGCTGAACAAAAACGTCCACTTTGAAATTCATGGTGGAGAGCTTCTTATTGATAAAGGCTTGGGAAGAGATCTCTATGAAGCGTTGGTGCATGTTGCGCGCAACTCTATTGACCATGGTATCGAAGATCAATTTGAAAGAGCCCTCCAGGGGAAATCCCCGATTGGTTCTTTGTCTCTCGAAGTTTTTGAAAAGAACAACACCGTTCACGTGGTTTTTAAAGATGACGGAAAAGGTTTGGACAAAGAACGTATCTTGCAGCGAGCTTTAAAGCTGGCACTGGTAACAGAAGAGACTGCGGCAAAGCTTTCCGACGATGAAGTCTATCGCTTTATTTTCAACGCGGGTTTTTCAACGAAGGAAAAAGTCACGACGATTTCCGGGCGTGGCGTGGGTATGGACATCGTTCTTGCCACAGTTGAAAAGTATCAAGGAAAAATATTTATCGAAAACAACCCCGGGCAAGGCGCTTGTTTTAGACTCGAAATGCCCATTCCTCAGCACATTATGGTGGAAAGTGCTTTGCTCTGTGCATGGCAGGATTTCCAATTTGCTGTGCCGTTAACATCCGTGGCTCATATCAGTTCTTGCGCAGAAATGCAGATCACAACAGTTGATCACCTTCGTTATTGTCAGTTCAGTGGATTCACAGTTCCTTTAATGAATTACGGTGAAATGCTCTGCTTAAGAACTACCGCAAGTGAGGAACAAGTTCGTTCTTCATCTGCTGTCTTTGTTAAGATCAAAGATGCTATCTTTGCACTCTTGGTGGATAAAATCGAAGCTCAGACGGATCTTGTAGTGAAATCATTTGGAAAGATCGTCGGTGAACAAAAAGGCTTCAAGGGAATTTCAATCCTGGCGGACGAAAAAGTAACGTACATCGTAGATCCTGAAAAGTTGATTGCGTTAATGGTTAGACAGCCCGGCTCAGTGGAGGAAGCAGCATGAGTGACTTCTTTGGTGATGACTTTACAGCCGAGTTAAAAACCTACTTTCTCGATAACCTGGCGAAAGAAGCAGACAAGTTTATAGATCTTGTGGACGATTCTTTGTGGAAGCGTATCCGGAATGAAGTTTCTGAGCAAACAAGAGCCTGGGCTGTCGACGCGAAAACCAACGAATTTAATTTCTTCGCAGAATGGTTAGACGGCTTTGAAAAAAGGACGGAAGCTCAAAAAGAAGCGGCCGAGTTCATAAAATCTCTAAAAGCGGTTAAAGCTTATGCTGAAGCTTTGATCGTTGAAAAAACAGATTCTACAGAGCTTGCCGCAAAATTTTCTTTGGTGGCCGAGAGCCGCCATGAAACTTTGTTCTTGCACTGCCGTTGGGGCGCGCAAGATTTTGCGATTCCCTTGCTCAACGTCGTGGAAATCAGCAGCCATTTACCTCTTTACTCATTACCTCAAAAAAAGCCGGGACTTCTTGGTGTGATTCCCTTTCGAGGCGAAGCCGTTCCTGTCGTGAATTTTCAAGATCATGGCTTTGCAACAGTGGACGCTAAAAATTCTTATTACATTATCTGCGAACATGAAGGCGTGCGTTTTTCTTTGCAGGTCACTGAAACCGACGACCTTTTAAGCCTACGCGATTCAGAACTTCAAAATATAGAAAACCATTCAGCTATGATCCAAGTTTCCTTTGTGAAGCAATTCTTTATTAGAGAAAATAAAAGTGTCATGGTGCTGGATTTAGAAAAACTGGTGGCATAATGAACACACACTATTTATTTCCCGGAAAAGTGGCGGCCTTTAAAGAAGAAACGATCATTTCGACTCTCTTGGGTTCTTGTGTGGCGGTAGCCATTTATGATCCGACAACTAGAATCGGCGGCTTGAACCATTATCTTTTATCAGACGGTCTTCCTGAAGAAAGAGCCAATACCCGTTATGGAAGTCACGCGATTCCCATTCTTATTGAAGAGTGTGTGCGCTTAGGAGCGAATCGCAATAAGTTGCAAGCCAAGATTTACGGCGGTGCTAACGTTATCAGTGTGGCACAGCTAGGTGATGGTATCGGAAAACGCAATATCGATTTGGCTGAAAAAATGCTTAAGGAGTTGGGCATTCCTATTTTAGAAAAAAATGTCGCAGGTGAGTCTGCCAGAACCATTAAGTTGAACACGGCGACTTTTGACGTGCTTCACAACTCTTCAAAAGACGGCACTGTGGAAAGACCTGTGGATGTCTCGGGCTTCAAACCCTTGTCTGTAGCGAAAAACGTGAAAGTTCTGGTTGTCGATGACTCGGCGACGGTAAGAACTCTTTTCACAAATATTTTTACCAAGAACGGTTTGGAAGTGGTCGGAGCTGCGGCGGATGCCTATCAAGCTCGCGAGCTTATTCTGAATAAAAAACCAGATGTAATTACTTTGGACATCGAGATGCCGAAAATGTCTGGTGTGATGTTCTTAGAAAAAATCATGAAGCATCATCCAATACCTGTCGTGATGGTGTCATCTCTTGCAAGCACCGGGGAAGCCGCATTGAAATCGTTAGAGCTAGGTGCAATTGAATTCGTTCATAAGCCTTCGCAATTTGACCCGGCAGTTTTAAAGGACCTTGCAGGAATGCTCGTCGATAAAGTTCGTGCGGCGGCTTCAGTCAATGTCCTTAAAAAATTAAAAGAAGCTCCGCCAGTGATGGAAATGAAAAGCGCAAACAACGCGACCTCTACACTTAGAAAAGCTGCGGAGCTAAAAGTCGTTGTTCTTGGGGGGAATGCCGGAAGTGCCGACGCCTTGGAAAAATTCGTAAAAGGATTGGCTGCGGATACGCCTCCTGTGGTGGTGTCATGCAGTACGGTAGCGAATTTTATCACAGCCTTTATCAGTAAACTGAAGGTCGGTTCAAAAGTGACATCCGTTGTTGCAAAGGACGGAGATTTCTTAAGAATGGGACATGTATATTTTATCCCTTCTGAACATCACGGAAAAATTCAAGCGGGTCCGCATGGTCCTATGTTGAACATCGTAAAAGGGGCACCTGTTTGTTCGCAGCTGCCATCAAGCAACGTTTTGTTTCAGTCAGCAGCCCAAAGTTATTCCAAAGGTGTCTACGCTGTGTTGTTAGGTGGATTCGGAACGGACGGCGTCGACGGTCTTATTGAAGTGCAGAAAAAGGGTGGCGCTAGCGTCGTGCAGCACCCTGAAGAAGCGCAATTTCCCTATGCTCCACAGAAAGCCATTGAACTTGGAGTTGCGGATGAGGTACTTAAATCAGATATGTTGGCGCATCATTTGATGCAGTATCGAAACCAAAACTTGTACTAGGATGTTCTTTGGACCTCTCAAATTTTATAGGCGGGGAATTTGTTCCTGCCGAAAGCAAGGCAACCTTCACAAAATATTCTCCTTTTGATGGAAGTGTTTTAGCGCAAGTGGCGTCAAGCGATGCCATGGACGTCATTAAAACTTTGCAGATCGCAAAAAAAGCGGCACCTCTTTTTAAAGAGCTTTCAAAAGAAAATAGATCTGAGTTGTTAGCTAAAATGGCCGCTTACCTAGAGCAAAATGCCGATGTGATTGCTTATGAAGAAGCCCTTCACCAAGGTCTTTCGCATTCATTCGTTCTAGAAAACAGTGTGAAACCCGCGATTCAAATTTTGAAAAACAATGCGCAAAGTCTTTTGCTAGGAAATTCGATACATATTGTACAACAACCTAACGGTGTGATGGGTCTTATCACATCATGGTGCTTGTCCTTAAAACTCGTGATCGAAAGATTGGCTCCGGCCTTGGCTGCTGGAAATGTTGTGATCATAAAAATTTCCGAGCAGTCTCCGATCACGGCGAAAATTCTGGGTGAGGTCGCCAAAGCGGCGCAAGTTCCAGCGGGTGTCATCAATGTTTTGCAAGGCAGAAGTGATATTGCTCAAGTGATTGCAGGTCACCCCAGCATTCACGCGGTCACGGCCGTTGGCAAAACTTCAACCATGGAAAGCATTGCAAAGGCAGGTCTTTCACAGTTCAAAAAAATGCAACTCAATGGGAGTGCAAAGAATCCCGCGATTGTTTTGGCAGATACAGATTATAAAAATTTGATGCCCGAAATCCTTCGTCCATTTTTGATGGGGCAAGGTCAACTTTGTTGGAATATTTCACGCATCTTTGTTCTTGAATCCTTTGCGCAGGATTTTTTGAATGTCGCTAAAGAATATCTCTCAACATTAACACCTCTTAAAGATCCGCGCGGTTCTGAAGTGTGGACGCCCTTGATTTCAGAGGAAGCGATCCAAAGCATTGATGCAAAAATTCATAGCGGTGTAGAAGAGCACGGAAAAGTGTTTGTCGGCGGCGCCCGTTTCGACGGTCCCGGTTATTTTTATAAGCCCACTGTGATGCTTGATCTTCCGAACTGTAGCGTTCTTCAACAAGATGAATTGCAAGGACCGTTGTTGTTAATAACTCCGGTAAAGTATCAACACGAAAGCTTAAAGTGGGCGAATACAAGTTATCTTGCTCATTCAGGTATTGTGTGGGGACCTTCGGAAAAAGTGATGAAGGTGATTTCGCAATTAGAGTGCGCTTACGTGTGGGTGAACTCTTGGACAAAAGGCGAGACAGAAATCATCTTTGGACATAAGCAATCCAGCTTTGGAAATCCTGAGATGTCTTGGTCTGGAAGCTTTTATTCGGATGTAAAAAAATTGGCGGGGACCTTATAACGTCAACCTTCTGACGAAATCCCCTGTCGAATTCTTGACGAAGCTCAATTCAAATTATGCGTTTTCGCCCGAGTTTTGACTTCACAATGAGGGCAGAATGCTTCTTCTTTGATTTCAGAAATTCCGCGATCAGCAATGTGTTTTAGCTCCAGCACTGTGCCGCAAAGTATGCAATTGTTTTGAGAAATTATAAACTCGCGGTGCTTTTTCGAGTCGGCTTTTTCAAAGTAGTTGATCTTGCTGTATTCCATTTTGTCTCGTTCCTTCGAGTTCATCGACCTTTACGGCCAAGGCTCCATCCTGGAGCATTAAGGAGCCACTGCAAAAGCTGTTCACAGGCCAACGTCCGGTGTCCGGAACCCTGGCGTCGTCTCTTTGGATTTTCTGAAGGTGTCTTTTTTGGATAGGCCTCGAAGCGATGAAAAGGAGATAACAATGAAAACAATCTTAAAGCTAACAACCGGTCTTGCTGCTTTAGCAATGCTCGCAGGCTGCGTAGAATTTAAAGACGCTGACGACGAAACACCCCATGCCCCAGAACCTATGGTCGAAGTTCAAAGCATGGGAAATCTTGTGGTCGATAAAAACCTCTACATCTGGAACGGTAAAATTGTTACTGAAGAAGAAATGCTTTCGATAGAATCTGGCAAAAACAAAGATTTCGAATTTCAGTTTGATGAACTCCGCTTTGAGGAAAACGGTGTTCTTTATACCATGGGAAACAATGTTCGAATCCACGCCAATCGTTTTGTTTCTGCTAAAGGAAGAATTGCGACCTTTCCCAAAAATATGAAAGCGCAATTAGGTGAAGAAGGAAGATCTGGAGGACATATTCTTTTAAATCTTGGTGTCGCGGTTGGAGGTCTTACTATTGAAATGCGTGGCGAATCAGGCGGAGATGGAATCCCGGCGAAATATCCTGATTTTGCGCTTAAGGGACCGAAAGGCAAAGACGGACGTAGTGAAAGGTTCTGCCAACGCCGTCGTCCTGAAGCTCTTTTGCCATTTGCCTATAGCGGTGCTGAAGGCCTTAAAGGTCTTCCGGGCTATCCCGGTGGAGACGGCAAAAAAGGCGGGGCCACGGGTACTTTAGAAATCTCTATCGAAGACTCAAGTCGCTTTGTTCACAATGTCGAAAAAGTTCCAGGCGTGGGAGGAATGGGCAAACCCGGAGGTGTCGGTGGCGACGGCGGCGACGGAGGCAATCCCACGGTCGATAGCCGAGGGCAAAATTGTGGAGGAATCCGGGGATTGATGGGGCCACGAGGAGACAAAGGACCCGATGGGAAAAATGGTGCAAATGGTGAAGTACAAACTTCCTGCATCACAAAGAATAAAATAATGAATTGCTCAAACTAAGTCATTTCTTCCATCGAATGCGTTAATATCGTTTGAATCAATGCTTCGACTTGCACGGGTTTGGTTAAATAATCCGTGCAACCGGCTTCTATGCAACGTTCCCGATCATCCTTCATAGCGTGAGCAGTCAGCGCAATGATCGGTTTTTTATATCCGGCTTGACGTAATTTTCGTGTGGCCGTGTAGCCATCCATCACCGGCATTTGAATATCCATTAAAATAATATCGTAATTATTTTCCAAAGCTTTGTTGAGACCCTCTTCGCCATTTGTCGCTAAGGTCAGTTTGGCGCCCCTTTTACTTAGCATTCTCTGAATCAAAAGACGGTTGTCTTCGACGTCATCGACCAAAAGTATATTTGTACTGGCAAGTTGTTTTCCAAGATGAATTTCTCCGCGGTGAGTGGAAGCTTTGGCTATGGTTGGTGCCACCGTTTGCAAGGCAATTCGCACGGTGAATGTGCAACCTTTACCGATCTGGCTGTCATCCAACGTCACATCTCCACCCATCATTTGCGCTAACTTTTTAGACAGCACCAAACCCAATCCCGTGCCTTCATATTTTCTTGAAACAGAATTGTCGATCTGACTGAATGCCTGAAACAGCAAGGTGCGTTTGTCTTGCGCTATACCGACACCGGTGTCTTGAATTGTAAAAACAAGACTATCGCCAGAGACTTCGTAGGTCATGCGCACGTAGCCTTTTTCCGTGAACTTAATCGCGTTACCCAAAACATTTGTCAGAACCTGGCGTAACCTAAGAGGATCCGTATATATCATGTCGGGAACGATGCCGCGACGGTTGAATTCAATATGAAGAGGTTTGTCTTGGCTCTTTGCCACCATCACGACGTGAATGTCATCCAGAAGTGAAGATAAAGAGAACTGACTTTTTTCAATCTCTAAGTGACCGGCTTCGACTTTAGATAAATCTAGAATGTCATTGATAATGCGAGTGAGATTTTCTCCCGTGCGATGGATGACATTCAAATATTGCAGGCGCTCTTCTTCGGGTAGATTTTTATCTTTAAGCAAGTCCGAGAATCCGATAATCGCAGCCAAAGGTGTGCGGATCTCGTGACTCATATTTGCAAGGAATAAACTTTTTAACTGGCTTGCTTGTTCGGCTTGCTGTCGTTCGCCGATACTGTGCCGTAAGTCGAAAGCCATTTTGTTTAAAGACTCTGCGAGTTGTCCCAACTCATCACCTGAGCGCACGGGGACATGAACATCGAACTCGCCGTGGCCTACTTTGTGAGCGGCGACATTGAGCTCTTTAAGTCCTTTTGAAAGATTGCGGCTGAAGGTAACGGTAAGAAACAAGCCAGTGCCTTCTACAATCAACACTGCTAGAAGAAGAGTGATCATCAAAAGACCTTCGAGCCAGCGTGAACCTTCACCCAAGGTGTAAGAAAAACTTCCTTCTAAAATTGTTAAACGATCATTGAGTTCGTCAATTTTATCCAGTGTCGTGATGATTTCTTTTTCCGGGGCCCGAGTGGAAATCAAATGGTGAAGGTTTTCTCCGTAAGAGATCATCTCGTTGGTCAGATCGTCACCTTCTTGCCAGATGCTGATGGCCCTGGCGACGTAAGAGACATTATTGAATTTCAAAATCAAATGCACAACGCCGGGAACGTCGTCGGGATGAATTCGCCCTTGCGCAAAACCTTCGTGAGCCTCGCGAATATTGGGCGGCGTTTTTTCTAAAGCTCGACGTGCTTTACTATCGCCCAAAGGAATTTCCAGATTTTCACGGAAAGAGCGATAAAATTCTGGATCACGAGTGCGCGCATATTTGTGCAGGCTGATCACAGCGTCCTTTTGCGCTTTCGACCACAGGCTTTCGCCTGTAACGAAGCCGCGCAAGGAAGACAGCGTATTCATCGCGAAATACAGAGAGAAAAGCTCTAAAGCAATAAGTAAGGCCATCACGCCAATAACAGCGTAAAGTTTGTTTGAAACTGAAAGGTGTCGCCAAAATCGTCGTGGTCCCATACTCTCTTTATCGGACAGATGTGGGATTATTATAAACAAATTCCATTTTGTAAATATCCAGACGTAGGACAGAAAAAAAAGGCCTTCACAAGGAAGGCCTTTTGATGACTTTCATTGCAGATCGTTAATCTAAGTAGCTGGTTTTGAGCTTCTGCTCTTCTTGATATTTCTCAAGACCGAAATGAATCAGCTTCGTGATCAAGTCCTTATAGGAAACGCCAGCGGCTTCCCACATTTTTGGATACATCGATATTTTTGTAAAACCTGGGATCGTGTTGATTTCATTTACGAAAATATCACCGTTCGCCTTCATGAAGAAATCCACACGAGTTAAACCGTCACAACCCATCACTTGATATGTTTTTTTTGCCAAGGTTTGCAGGTTTTGGACTTGTTCAGCCGTCATCTCTGCCGGGATTTTTAGAAGGGCGCCATTGTCATCAACGTACTTAGCCTCATAAGAATAAAATTCATGCTGGGGGATGATTTCACCCGGTAAAGAAGCTTGCGGAGCATGATTATGTCCCATTACGGAGCATTCAATCTCGCGACCTTGAACAAATTCTTCCGCTAAAACTTTATTATCGAATTGGAAAGAGTCCTTCAATTTCGTCACAAACTCATCTGCATTTTTGATTTTATGAACGCCCACAGAGGAACCTGCATTGGCAGGTTTAATAAAGAACGGGGAGCCCAATTGTGTTGTGATCTCCGCATAAGAAATGTTTTTAAACGGAGTCAAAAGCATATAACGAGCATTCGGGATTTTCGCTTCGACAAGAAGACGTTTCATCACTTCTTTATCCATGCCGGCGGCGGAAGACCAAACTCCACAACCGACAAAAGGCAATTGAACCATTTTAAAAAGACCTTGAATGGTTCCGTCTTCTCCCATAGTTCCGTGCAGAATTGGAAATGCCACATCCACAGATGTTTTCGATTGGTCTTTCAAAGAGTAAAGGACCGGTTTCCCTTGGAGAGAAATAAGGGCCACGGGTTCCGCATTCGGAGGTAAGGCAGAATCAACAACTTTTGTTGATTGGAAAACGTTCATATCTGGAAAACGATACCAACTGCCTTCCTTACTAATTCCGATAAGCACGGGAACAAAACTTTCTTTATCCAAAGCATCGGCAATGTTTTTGGCAGAGCGCAAGGAAACCTCGTGCTCCGCTGACTTTCCACCGAAAATAAGTGCGACAACTGTTTTCATATTATGCCCACTCTACAAGTTCATGCGCCAAACCAAAGATGCCTTTAAAGACTTCATTCGGTTTTGCGTCGTCATACATATATGCTGGAGTCGTGACGATTTTTCCTTCACGGTCCGTAATGTAATCATCAACAGGACAATCTTCATGTTGTGCACCTGTCTTTTTGATTTCGGCCGCTGTTTCAGGATCTTCACCAATGGTCACCGTGACTTTTTTATCACCCAGAACGCGCGCCAACAAAACAGGGGCAATACAACATGCGCCAATCGGTTTGCTTGCGCTGTGGAATTCTAAAATCACGCGTTTGACGTCGGGGTTCACGTCGCACTTGGCACCTTTTTCGGCCCAGTTTGAAAGATTTTTTGCGGCTCCGTAGCCGCCGGGGAATGCCAAGGCATCAAAGTCTTTCACTTGAAGCTGATCTAGGCTTTGAATATTTCCGCGAGCAATACGCGCAGCTTCGACAAGCAGGCGACGCTTTTCTGTTTGAGGTTTTCCCTCGATATGATTCATCACTGGAATTTCAATGTCGGGAGCAAAACAAGAAACGTCTGCTCCGGCTTGGTGAAGAGCAATCAGCAAACTGACGGACTCCGTGATTTCACTGCCATCAAGATGCCCACAACCAGATAAAACAACGGCAATCTTTTTCATAAAACCTCCCGAAAGAGGTTTTAGATTACTCTAGGTTCCGCCCTTTTTAAAGTTCTTTAACTTAGTGCACGTCGTGACGAGAACTTTCTGATCTTGCACTGTGTACAGTTGACGATAGCAATATTCGTTCATGCGCGAGAAGAACGGCATGTCAGGACTCAAAGCGATAGAGTAATTCACTTTTTGTGTCTCTACCGATTCACCTTTTTTTAGAGAAATCGTCCAATTGAATTGAACCGTCTTCACATGATAAGTGCAGTCGGCAAAACCACCGCAATTAGGTTGCGCTTTGATCATGTCGGGAAGGGGACGCACTTCATCCGCTGTCTTAAGATTCGAGCATTGAATTTCACAGCTATCCATTCCCAAATCTTCTTTGCAGTATTTATCAAGAGCGTCGCTCTTAACACAAGAACCTGCTAAACCATAAATGCGCTCAAAGCCCAAAGACATTTGATTGTCTTCAGCTAAAGTTTTTAACGAAGCGTAAGGCTTGGCCGCTCGTAAAGCATTCTGCGCCATTGTCACAGCTGCATTGGCTTTTCCAACAGTGCGATGATCTTCGCGAGTGGACTGCGCACCTTCTTGATCCTGCTTATAGACTTTTGTTTGATAAAGAAAAGTATAAAGCCAAGAGTCCGTCTGCTCTTCTTTTTTAGAAATCGTGATGCCTTCTTGTAGAACATAGAAAGGCTTTGGATTGTTTTCTATTGTTTGTTCTGTTTCTTGAAAAAGAAAATCATTCGGCGCCATCGTGAGGGGATCGGTATTGCCCCAACCTTGAGCCACGGCAGAATAAACTTCTTGAGCTGTCGCGGGCGTTTCCGTTTCTTCAACCGGCTCCTTAATACAAGAAACCATACTGGCTGTGAGCGCCAGTAGCACGATGATTTTATTTAAACTCATATAGAGTCCCATCCCCAGATCCACAGATTCAGTGGCAATACTTTTTCAAGTTTTTGAATGGTCTCTTCCTTGAACATTCCTAAAGCGCGGTAGTCCACCGGGCCAAAAAGAAGACGAACCATGTCGGTTTCATTATTGATAGTGAAAAGATCCTGGCCCACACCAAACACAAAATGTTGCGGGTGTTTTTCCAAGACGATATCCGCGACACCTTCCGCACGGAAAGCGCGTTTGATTTTCGCAGACAGTTGATCGAAGTTCACAAGTTTGATCATGCCCAAGAAACCTTGATTCATCGTCACAGGTTTTTGCTGCAACTGTTGAATTAAGTTCTGCGCATGACGAGGGCAAATAATCGTATAAGGTTGGTTCTTATGAGCACGAATGAAACTAAAAAGCGCCATCAATTTCGAAATAGAGCCACCCCATTCATGGATGTAACCACCAAGATCAACCCCCTTGCCTTCAATGGCATAAGCCGCAAGTTGACCATTGGACTCCCAAGCCGTATAAACTTTCGTTTGCGGAATCGAGAGAAACTTTCGAGTTTCCTCAATAGTGCGAACCGAATTTACAGAGTGAGAAGAGTAAAGACGATAAATCGCATCCGGAGAAACTTTAGTGTCCGTTGAAAAACGAAGATTTATAGGTGGAATGTCATAATTTTCTTCCACCACAAAACTAATTTCACTGCCAGCCAGCTCAAATCCCATCCGACGATAAAAATCAAAAAGATCCGTCCACAAAATAGCAATGTCACAAGACTGTTCCGTAGCCAGCTTCAAACAATCCGAAATCACTTTTGTGCTTAACCCCTGACCACGATGTTGATCGTCAGTCACCACAGATCCAATCGCACCCACTTTAAAAATCACATGCGGCGACTTAATAATAAGAGGCTTCAACACAGCATGAGAAAGAACATGCCCCTCATCCGCAATAATACGCATATTATGCAAGTTGTTAGAAGAAAACGCCGTCGGATACTCCGCCGCAATCGACCAAGAAGCCTCATTGCGCAATTTCTTATTTAAGAAATCAAGCACCGTGGGTAATTCATTTTCAGAGGGTGAACGAGGTCCTTCCATTGGATCTCTCCTTTTAAAAGCTAAACTGTGTGGGGTAGGGAGTGGCTCTCATATTAAAATGCGAGTTCCGCAGCAGCGAGGCCCGAAGGGACCGCGTCAGCGAGGACTGTCTGAGTGTTTTAATATGAGAGCCACTCCCTACCCCTTATATAGTCTAGCGTTAAAAAGCAGAGGCCCATAGGACGGCAAAGTCCGAGGTGTGAAAAATGCGACCCAAGTCTGGAACTGGATTTGACATAAAGGTCAAAAGTTTTATATTAAGGTCGCATATTTAGGAGACCTCATGGCCGATAAGAGTCAGCAATGGAAAGAGAATAAACCGGGTAAAATGTTCGTGGATCAATCATGTATTGCCTGCGATGCCTGCGTTTTGACGGCTCCTAAGAACTTCTCAATGCATGAAGAAGACGGCCATGCTTTCGTGGCTAAACAACCGGAAACTCCTGAGGAAGAAGCTCTATGTAAAGAGGCGATGGAAGGTTGTCCAGTTGAAGCCATCGGAAACGATGGCGATCAGTAAAAAGAAATCCCCCTCCAAGAAAACAGCCCCTAAAAAGGTCGTCAAAAAAGCGGCTCCTATTTTGGAGACCATTGAGCTTTTTAAGCGCTATTACCCTGACGCTCATTGTGCCCTTAATTTCACAAATCCCTATGAGCTTTTAGTTGCCACGGTTCTTTCCGCGCAATGCACGGATGAACGCGTGAACATGGTGACTCCAAACCTTTTCAAAAAGTATCCGACCCCGCAAAAGATGGCGAAGGCCCCGGTGGAGGATATTGAAAACATCATCCGCTCCACAGGTTTTTTTAAGAACAAAGCCAAGAGCCTTAAAGGGGCTGCGATTGAGCTTGTTGAAAAGTACAAAGGCGAAATTCCGCAAAATCTCGAGGCTTTGGTCGAGCTGCCTGGAGTGGGACGTAAAACAGCGAATGTTGTTTTGGGAAATGCGTTTGGTATTGCCAGCGGTATTGTCGTGGACACTCACGTGACTCGTTTGTCCAACCGTCTGGGTTGGGTGAAGACTGAAAACGCCGTGCTAATTGAAAAGGAACTTTGCAAGCATGTACCTGAGGAAGACTGGGTCATGCTGTCGCACTATCTGATCTCTCATGGCCGAGCTATCTGTAAGGCGAGAAAACCTGATTGCAGTCATTGTTTCCTAGAGGAGACTTGCCCTAAGAAGGGTGTCTAGTTCACAATGGTTTCATGTTTGTTGCATTCTTTGAGAGCGTTAAATACGTAGGCCATCTTTTACCGATTTCTTTCTTAAGAATTTTCTTAGGTTATTATTATTTAGAACAAGCGATGATGAAGTTTCGCGGCGATTTTTTAACTCGTCCGCGCATTGCTGATCAAATGGCAGAGTGGTTGCCGGCAAGTCATGCTCCAAATTGGTTTAAGATTTTTGCCAGCAGTCAGATGATTCCCAATTGGCAAACGGTGGCATTCATTATCCTAGGCCTTGAGTTCGCAATCGCGATCTCCTACATCATCGGTTACGTTGTCAGACCCGTGGCGCTTCTGGGTGTTCTTCTTTGCGTGACGATGTTGTTTATTTCCGGTCCCGGTTCAGAAGATCTTTATAAAACGTTTTTAGCGATTCATCTGATTTTGGCATGGGTGGGCGCAGGACGCTGCTTGGGGTTTGATTATTATTTCTTCAAGCGTCGTCGCGGTTTGTGGTGGTAAGACGTGAAACATTTCATCTTCTTCATGGCAGTTATCTTCTTGGGTTTGTTTCTGGCGGTTCTCAATAAAACCGAGCAGGGAGCGGCTTCAAATTCACTTCCGACAATTCGTGTGTTTGGTTATGCGTCTTTCACGGGACGTTGGGGACCAGGGCCTCTTTTAAAAGAGCAGTTTGAAAAAACCTGTAAGTGCAAAGTGGAATTCATCGAAGGCAGTGATTCAGGAATTCTTTTGCAGCGTCTGAAAATCGAAGGTGAAAGTTTAGGCGCTGACGTCGTTATCGGTCTTGATCAATTTGATTTATCAAAAGCGATTGCCGAGCAGTCTTGGCGCAAGCTCAGCTTGGGACAACTCAATGTTTACGATTCGGTGAAACCTGCGTTGTCCAATAGCTTCTTTGTTCCCTATGATTGGGGAGCTTTGACGTTTGTGACGAGAAAAGGGGATCTTCCTCGCTTTCCGGCTTCTTTAGACGATTTGTTGGCACCCGAACTTGCGAAAAAAATTGCGCTTCAAGATCCGCGCACGAGTTCACCGGGCATGCAGTTTTTGTATTGGGTGATTCGTTCTAAAGGTGAAGACGAAGGTTTCAAATATTTGCAAAAATTGATGGGACAGGTTCACAGCTTCTCACCAACTTGGTCCGCGGCTTACGGGCTTTTCACGAATAAACAGGCGAAGCTGGTTTATTCTTACGTGACGTCGCCGCTCTATCACGAGATTGAAGAAAAAAATAAAGACTATGTGGCATTGCCATTTAATGAACCACTTCCGGTGCAATTTGAATTTGTGGGAATCCCAGAATTTTGTCGTCACTGTGAATTAGGAGAGCAGTTTATTAACTTGATGCTGTCTCCTGAAGGTCAAAAAATCATCATGGAAAAAAACTATATGTTCCCGGTGATGAAAGGTGTGATGGAAAATACTCCTTTTGCGCCGTTGATGAATGTGAAAACGATGAGCCAAGTAGAAATTCTTTCTGCTGCTGAAGTCGATCGTCTTTTGCGACGTTGGACGGAAGTCCGCCGAGGCGAACTCAATTGAATCTAAGACAGTGCCTGCGTCTCAGTTATGTTTTGTTTCTTTTGTTCCCCTTTCTGTTCTTATTCACACAGTTTCGTGTGACCGAGATGCCGGATTGGGGAGAATTATTTTGGGCCTTTAAAAACAGTTTCATTCAGGCGTTCTTCTCTGCGTTTTTTTCTCTTCTGGTGGGTTTTTGGGTGTCATTGGGACTTCTCAGTCTGAATGAAGGTCCCCGCAAACAAGGCCGCTTTGTCCTTGAAATCTTGTGTTTGCTGCCGAATTTTCTTCCGCCGATATTTATTTTACTCTCCACGTTGAACATCATTGAGCCCTTCCCTATGGGAGTGGCTGGCATTGTGATCATTCACACTTTGATGAATTTTGGTCTTGTCGCCGTTTTGCTTGCGGGAATTATTGAAAACAAAACGGGTGGCATGGTGGAGCTTGCCTATGTTGAAGGCGCCAGTCGCAGGTACTTTTTGTGGAAAGGACTTTTTCCGACTCTTCGAAAAGATTTCTGGCTTTTAGGTCTTTTCATTTTTGTCGTGTGCTTTGGAAGTTTCGCCGTTCCACTGATTGTGGGCGGTGGCAAGGGCACGACTGTCGAAGTTTTGATCTACGAAAAAATCCGTCTTTCCAGTGATTGGGGGGACGCGGTCTTATTGGCCTTTCTGCAATCCACTTTTATTTTTGCTTTATCTTTCATTGCCAGCCGTGGGAAGGGTTCGCACTCTACGCGTATTGCAAATTTAAGTCTTATTAAAAGCCATTCGGGAGTTGTCGTCGTCGCGGGGCTTTCGTTTTTGTATCTCTTCGGATATGTCCAAGGTTTCGTCTCTGGCCTTTCAATGATCTCGACGTTTTACGAAGTGCAATCGGCTCTTTTCTGGAATTTTTTAGGGAGCATGGCGCTTGGCTTGAGTGTGGGATTGCTTTGCTACGTTGGACTTTTGGGTATTGCTTATTGTTGGCCTAAAGCGTGGTTTGAAAAGTTCTTAAATGGTTATGTCGCTCCGTCGACTTCTTTGGCCTGTTTTAGTTTGTTAATCCTAACGCCGAATGAAAGTTTTTATCCGTTCATAAAAATTCCCGTGGCGTTAACACTTTTAAGTCTGAACAGCCTTTTTCGCATGGGTTGGGACAGTGAGCTTCATGCTTTGCAATCGCAGATGACAGTGGCTTATGCGATGGGGGCTTCTCACAAACAAATTTTTAGAGATATTTTATTTCCGCAGATTTCAACGCGTGCGGGGCTTCTTGCCGGAATCGCCTCTGTTTGGGCGTGTGGAGATTTTGCGGTTTCCAGGATCCTCGCGCACCGGGATCTCAGCATTGCGATGATGACGGAGACCTTGATGTCAGGGTATCGCCTGAACCAAGCAATCGTTTTAAGCAGTTTGATTATTCTATCGGGACTTTTGTGTTTCACTGCATGTGTGGGAGGAAGTCGTGTCCTACGTCGAAAATTTGCACCGTGATTATGGCGACTTTAAGTTGGATATTGATGCCTGGGACATTCTTGATGAAGGAGTCACGGTTTTAATGGGGCCTTCAGGCTCTGGTAAAACTTCGGTGTTTCGCATTCTCTTGGGACTTGAAGCGTGCCCGGGAATGAAGTGGACGTTTCAAGATGTTGATCTTGCGAAATTAAAAACGCCGCAAAGACGTTTGGGTGTTGTGTTTCAAACTTTAGATCTTTTCCCTCATATGACCGCGGAAGAAAATATTCTTTTTGCGGCCAAAGCCCGCAATGTGAATGAAAAGAAAGTTTCAGAGCGCATGAAGGAACTGACCGAAGTGATGCAGATGGAAGGCTTTTTAAAACGCAAAGCCGCCGTCTTATCTGGTGGAGAAAAGCAGCGCGTGGCGATTGCCCGTGCGATTATGGGTGAGCCTAGATTGTTGTTATTAGATGAACCCTTTTCTGCCTTGGATCAAGAACTGCGCGAGGAAAGTCGTAAGCTCGTGCAAAGAGTGATAGAAACCGAAAAAATTCCGACGTTATTGGTGACTCACGATCAGCGTGACGTAGATGTTCTTGCCAATAAAGTCACCCAGATCCGTCATGGACGGTTGGTTTAAATCGTATAGCGTTGAATCATTTCTAACAAAGCCGATTTCTTAATCGGTTTTGTGACGTGTTCTGTACAACCAGCATCCAAAGATTTTTGCACGTCTTCCGCCATCGCATTCGCACTGACGGCAATAATTGGAATCGGTTTTCTGTTTTGTTCTATTTCCCATTGACGGATTTTTTGAGTGGCCGCATAGCCATCCATCACAGGCATTTGAATGTCCATCAAGATCAGATCAAAGGGCTCGCGGAAAACCTTTTCAATCGCCTCAAGTCCGTTTTCAGCTTGGACGACATCAAACGGAAGCTTTTTTAGATAAGTCAGTAAAAGGAAACGGTTGTCTTCGGTATCGTCGACTATCAAAATGCGTGCATTGCGAGTGATGCTGGATTCTATGGGCTGGGTCGGTTGAGAAGGACGAGCGGCCTCCACCGTTTTTACGGATTCATGAGACGCATCCGCCGGCAAGAACGGAATTGTAAAGAAAAAGGAACTGCCTTTGCCTTCCGCACTCTGGAACCAGATACGACCGCCCATAAGCTCCACAAGATTTTTGGAGATCGTAAGTCCAAGACCGCTACCACCGAACTTTCTAGTGATGGAACTGTCCGCTTGAACGAAATTTTGGAATAACAAGTGCTGTTTATCGCGCGGAATCCCCGTTCCTGTATCCTGAATGGCAAAGCGCACGAACTTTTTGTCGTCGCTTTCAAAATCCACGGCGACAGAGATTTCACCTGTTTGCGTGAACTTAATAGCATTGCCGATCAGATTAAAAAGTATCTGACGAAGACGGGTTGGGTCTCCGATAACGAGATGGGATTCATCTTGATCTAAGCTCATGCGTAAATGGAACTGCAGATTTTTTTCTGCGGCTTTTTGTTTTAAAATGTCGCAGATATTTGTGGTCGTGGCTTCTAGGTCGAAAGCAATTCTTTCAAGACGAACTTCGCGGGCCTCGATTTTAGAAATATCCAAGATATCGTTGATCAGAGAAAGAAGATTTTCCCCGGCATTGGCGCAGACTTTCACCAACTGAGCCTGCTCTTGTTTAAGATCAGACTCTGCAAGAATGTCAGTGATACCGATAATCGCATTAAGTGGAGTCCTAATTTCGTGACTCATACGAGCCAAGAATTCTGATTTTGCCTGGGAAGCTTTGACGGCTTGTTCACGCGCTTCAATCAAAGCCGTTTCCGCAGTGATACGGTCCGTGATATCGGTGCAGACGAAAACGAAAGTGAGGTCCTTGCTTGTACGGTTTGGAAGAGCGGCCCAGTTCATAAGCATTGGAACTCGTCGACCCTCATGATTGACGATTTCAGCTTCAATACTGTGACGGGTTTGCAGGAGCCACATGTAGTTATTAAATTCAGGCTGCGCATGGATCACTGTTTTCAAATCAATCTGGGACATTTGATTTGGTGACAGGCCTAAAAGTTTTAAAGCCGATTCATTGGCTTGTGAAATCACGTAAGAACACTGGCGCCAATCCTCGTGATGAGAGACTTTCACGATGAACAAAAAAGCTTTAATAGACTGGATAACGCTGTCTAAGAACTCCTTGGATACCGTGGTAGTTTCCAGACGGTCAGCAAGCTGATTGTATTTGCTGAC
Organism: Bdellovibrio sp. BCCA; assembly: GCF_037996825.1. NCBI lineage: Bacteria > Pseudomonadati > Bdellovibrionota > Bdellovibrionia > Bdellovibrionales > Pseudobdellovibrionaceae > Bdellovibrio > Bdellovibrio sp. BCCA. Next base: position 566,907 of record NZ_JBBNAC010000001.1, read on the forward strand.
CAGAAGACCGATCTCGTCTTTGGAATTGTAGTTGATCTTTTGAGTAAGGTTGCTAGTTCCCAGCTTTTCCAGGCGATCTGTCAAAAGTTGAATAGGCTCGACAACTTTTCCTGTCGCTGCAAACGTCGCAAAGAAGAAAAGAATAAAGATCAATACCGCGGCAGCACTGGAGGCGATGGCGATACGATCAAGAACGGCAAAGGCTTCGCTTTCGTCAATCTTTGTTTGGATGTACCAAAGTTCGCCATTGGGCAAATAAATTTTCCCGATTGAACGAATGACTTTCTGACCACGATAGTCCGTGCCAAGTTCGCGCACCTCACTGAGGTTTTCGATTTTTTTAATGTCTTCATCGCCGCGATTGGAGGAAAGAATCTCTGCTTCATTGACGGCTTTGCTGGTTTGAATGCCTTCGACACGGAAACGTCCCGTGTTGCGCAAGCTCCAGTCTTCGCCGTAAATCAAGGTCTCTCCAGTTTGTCCCATTCCATGTGTTGCCCAGGCGAAGTTATCACTGGTGATGCGATCAATTTCTGAAATAGAAATTTTAAGCATCAAAACGCCGACGATATTGTTATTGCGATAGACGGGAGCCGCTACGTACCCTGTCGCCGAGTTGGGACTGAGGGTGTCTTTGTCAAAGTCCAAAAACAGAGTCGATCCCTCTTGAGCTTTCATTCCCCAAGTAAAAAGATCTTTCAGTTTGCTGCTCGCAGCACCATTTTTTAAAAGAGACGTGCCGTCTTCGATATCTTTACGAGTGGTGTAGATCACAATGCCTTTGGGATTGACCAGAGCCATGTCGTAAATATTGAAATCCAAAACGTAGTTATCGAGAAGGCGGCGAAACTCTGGATGACTGTCCAGTCTGGATTCCATCATTAGGTTGTCTGTGAGTTCGTGTGAAGAAATGAGGTTGATCGCAGTCTGCAAATCGCGGAAATAATTTTCGATGGCGGTGGTTTTGCTGATGCGTATCTGTGTCAGTCTTTCGTAGGTGCTATCGATGACAGTGGATTCAACAATCTTGAGGCCAATTAGTGCGACGACAAATGTCGCAAGAAAGACCGAGATGAGATTGAATAAAAAGATCCTTAATCGTAGTGTCATGTCCCCTGAAAGCCTGTTGTAAATTTAGTGATATCGTATCGGTCTTAGAGGGGCAATGAGTACTTACATACGACCTCTAAATCAGGCCCTTTAAAACACATCTGGGGCACGGATTTCATTACAAAATTTGAATCGTCAGCGAAGGCAAGCTGATCAAGGTTTAGACAGCCATGAAGCCTTTGCAAGGGAGCCTTGTTTTTTGTCGCTGCCTCCGGAAAAAGTCACTAACTTTTGGTATAAAGAAAGCAAAGAAAGGAGCGAAAAATGAAGGCATCCAAGTCGTTCGTCGTAGTGGCGTTGTTCGCTCTATTCTTTGCCGGTTGTGCAGTTTCTAAAAACTCTGATGGCATGTCGTTAAATCCAACAATTTATTATAAGCCCACGATTCATCAAAATAAAACCAAGTGCTCAGCGAACGCTTTGCGTGACTTGCTTTCTCCGGATGGGCAGGTTCTAGTGACTTTGTGTGAATCCGACTACAAGCAATGTCTTTTGCAGGGATCTTGCTTTATTGAGGACGATGGTAAAATCACTTCCTACAATTACTATTCAACAAAAGAAAAGATACCGCGTTTTATTGAAGTCGATTTGAACTCCTGCCCTTATGGTTACGGTGTTCGCAATAGCTGTCTTGATCCTTACTTTTCAGCTGCCGCTGATCTTAAATATTATAATGCGGGCGACGTCATTTTCATTCCGCGTTTAGTTGGAGCCGTGATGCCTAATGGAGAAGTGCATGATGGTTACATCGTCATCCGTGATTCCGGCGGTGGGGTTCTTGGGGCCAATCGATTTGATTTCTTCACTGGATTTTTCAATCATCTTGCGAAACAAAATACTCTGGCGCGTTTGGGATTTGGCGATCCTAAAAATCGTTTTGAATTTCGCTTAGCAAGTAAAGCCGAGGCTCAAGCCGCAAGAGCGCGTCGCAATTATCCGCGCCTCAAGCAGTCTGTGTTTGAAGAAGGCCGCCTTTAGAGCATTCATTCTATTTATATTTTTTGCCTTCCGCAGAGGGTTTTGCTAACTCTCGTTCACCAATATGCGGAAAAGGGGCACCTATATGATTAAAAAATCGGTTCTGTTTTTCTCTCTGCTTTTTGTTTCGTCTCTTTCGTTTGCTGACGTTGAGTATCTTCGCTTATCTCCGGGTAAAGTGATCGCTTACGAGCACATCGCAAAAAATCAAAACAGTGGCACTCTGATTTTACTTCCGGGAGTGAATCGCGCACTCAATCCATCAGACCGTGCCGTGCGCGCTTTAGCGGAGCAAGGTTGGAATATTTTGATGCCGTCTTTGCCAGCACATCCTCTTTCTGTGCGAGGCTTAGAGTCTTTGGAAGCTCCGTACTTCAGATATGATTCCACTGTCCGTGTGAAAGACTTTGCGGGCGATATCGAAGCGCTGACAGCGTATTTGGGAATTAAAAAAGCCATTCCCGTCACACTGTCTTACAGTTCTTCTGTGGGTGCTTATTTGAACGAAAAACTTTTTCCTCATGTGATTGAAACAGTTCCTTTGGGAGTCGCTACAGAAGCCGATCCAGCGTCAGCAAAGAACGCAGAGCTTTGGGAAAATTGGCTTCGCTTAAATCCATTCATGGCTCCGTTCTGGATTCGTCAGTTCCGCGACACAGCCTATGCCACTCACTGGGGACAGACGGTGGATGCGAATTTAAAAGCGGATGCTGATTTCTATGGTGAAAATCCACGCGTTGCCGATATCAAATCCGGCTATGTGACGATTGCTCGCGCTGTGGAAGATTTCAATTTTCCGGAGTGGGATTTTAGAAAAGAAAAACGCACGCGTGATTTTGTTTTTGCGGGCCGGGAAAATCCGGAGCGTCTTAAAAATCAAATTGATGTTTTAAAGCATTACTTAGCAAGCGGAAAACCAGCACGTGTGCTTGTGGTGGCGAATGCAGGGCACATTCTTCCGACGGATGATCCTACAGTATATGCAGGTGTTTTGACTTTACTCGCGACCCAACCTCGACAAAGTTCAGTGCAGTTTGCAATTGTGAACTCCGCCGAGAGTTTAAAATCTTTGCGTTGGCAGGATGGTTCCGCTTTAGAGAACTGGATTAAAGCGAACCAACGTTAAGCATAAAGGTCATTCCATCTAGGGGCTTTTCCATATCTTTTAGGATTTCGCCCCAAGTTGGATTGTCATTCACTTTAAAAAGCCGTTTCATGAATTGAATATGAATTGGTGCTTCGTAAGCGAAATAGCTTGAAAGACCGTTTGTTAGAATATCAATCTTGCCTTTGCTTTTTTGAGCTTCAAACATCGAAAGATAATACGAATAACTAGAACATCCATCGAAGAAAAAGATCTGATGTTTGCGGTTGTTAAACTCTAAAGGCCCGGCTTTCTCTTCTAACGAGCCAATGTCAAGATTTCCACCAAGACCCGAGTGTCCTGCATAGATAATCACATCGGACTGTTTTACGGCCTCTTTAAAGAATTTAGCAAAGGTCACGTTCTTACTCATGACACCTGTTTCAGCGAGCAAACGAGTGACACGAATTTGCACCGTCGTGCCGTCCTTTTTGCGAACCGCCTTGTCAAACTGATGAACAGGACGGTTTTTGAATTTAGCGATCACAGTTTCCGTAAAGCCTGCTTCACGCAGCCATTGATTGACTTCTTCAAAGCTTAAGCGGCCATCGTCCCCAGGATTTGTAGCATCTTCGGAAAAACCATTGATCGTTGTGATTTGGAAAAGGTCTCCGTTACCATTGTCGCCGCGAACTTTATCTAATTGCGCATCGGCATCGTCCATTTGTTTCAAAGCAGAGATCTTTACAACCACAGGGGAAGCCAGTGGAGCTTCACGCAATTGTTCACAGCCAAAGCGGAAAGGGTCATAGAAATACCAGAAATCACCGAAGCTATTGTAGTGCTCATCCGTGCATTTCTCGTCATAGAAATTATCTAGGTCTGAAGGCAAAGTAATCTGCCAAGTGCCCTGCGCTAAAAGATCTTGCGCCACTTTTTTATTTAAAAGCAAAACGCCGGAAGTTTTATAAGCAATCGTGCGAACACCTGCGCGCTTTTTATTTTTTAAAATGTCATAACTCAACGGTAAACGGGGAGCCCCGACTCCAGGAGTCTCTGAGTTGATATTGTACTTCATGACCATGGAATGAGATTGCAAGTATCCAAAAAGATGCTGCATGTGAGAGTTCGCGAGTGTCACGGCATCAGAAGTGTCGGTCGTTTGAAATTCAGCGGAGTAAGAAAATTTAACTTCGATTGAGCTTGGAGACAGAACAGCCGCATGTGCAGACAAGGCACCAAAGAGCAGGAAAAAAGCCAGAGATTTCATAACAAAATCCTCCCGTTTTTTAGACTGAAGGCATTTTGTAAAGGGGACTCTATTTTCTGTCAATAGAGCCCCCGAGGGGGGTGTTAATCTTTCACTGTTAGAAGCTACCAGTGACGGATGCTGAGACCCAATAAGGCATATCTAAGCGAATATCGTCCTTATTGATGGCATCTCTCCAGAAGGAGACGCCTCCTTCAAGAGCGCCATTAACGCCGTAATAGGCAGGGCTTGTCAGCTTTGCCACAAGCTCTGTATCCCAATTGATTTGCGGAGCATGGTAGTACTGATGGCCGTCGCCTTTGGCTGTGCCATTCCAGTTGTTATTGAGTTCGTATTTTGCATCACGACCTTGAACGGCATCGCGTGCTTTGTAGTTTCCAGCCACACCAAATTCAAAATATTTTGCGACTTGGTATTTGCTTGAAAGAGTCGTGACAAATTCATTTCCCAAAGCCCAACCGCTGGAGTTTCTTCCTCCTCGAACTGTGATTTGCCCGCGTGCTGAGTTCACCCATTTTGCTACAGGTGTGTAAGTGTATGTTGAACCCAAGATCAAATCCGGAGTTCCTGAACCCAATTGCATATTGTAGGCGGCGTTTTGGGAAGGATTGGAAGTGAAAGTCTCGTCAATGCTTCCTGTTGGCAAAGTCACGCTGATATCGCCTAAGACAAGATGTCTGTCAGCGGCGTGTAGAGCCGTCATCGCCATCAAGCGCACATCGCCAAGGCCTTCGGTGTAGTCACGAGTTTTGAAATTCAAACCACCCGGAATGGGTTCGTATTTTGTCTCGACCATGTTTTTGATATGCGGAACGAAAGCTAACAATGTCCATTGTGGGCTGTAAAGCCAGGTCGCTGTGATCATGTTCAAATCAACTGTCGAAGCATCAAATCCATAGATGCGTGTGTTGGCGTTGTTCGTTCCTTGCAAATCATATTTGTAGTAACTGTAAGTGAGAAAATAACTTGGCGCTTTGACCGTAGTCGAAATCTGTTGAGTTGCTTGTTCTTCCTGTGCGAACGCCGTCGGCATCGCAAGAGTTGCAAGCAAAGCACTCAAAACCAAAACTGTTTTTTTCATACGAAAGTTCTCCTGAATGTTTTCTTCAAGGTTCGATTTGAATTCTTCTTTAAATTCAGTCAATCAAAATGCAACTACAGATGTTAGAGTAAAAACACTAATCCTCGAGGAGAAAATGCACTTTCCACTGTGATTAGAGGAGGTTCTCTGTGTTTTGCATTGTCTGATTTTGAAACATTAAAAATTGGATATGGGGCGGCAAGAGAAATACTCAGTTCGAAAAAAAATAGAAACACTTTGTTTGTCGAGTGCTGTCTCAATTTGAGTATTTGCTAAAGAATATCACCCAGACGTTCGATCTAATTCCTAACCGTTCATGTACTTGGGGAAAAGAGAAATCAATGTCTTTGGGATCAAATAAGAAATCCATTTTTACTGTTTTCTTTTTATGTCTGGCTTGTACTTCTGCCAGCGCAGTCACGGTGTCCGAACCGTTGCTTTTAAAATATGTAAAACCCAGCGGCGATATTTCGAGCCCTCGCTCTGCCACTTTTTATCTGCAAACTGCGAGAAACGCGACCTGCAGGTATTCAACAGTAAAGCAGGATTTCGCGAAGATGCCATTCGGCTTTAAGACAACGGGCGGAACAATTCATGGTCATGGTCTTTCCGGTTTAACGCCGAAAAAGTCTTATACTTATTATATTGCCTGCCAAAGTGTGAATGACAAAGTCACCAGTGCCATCGAAACCGTGCAGTTCGCGACGGCCGCAGAACAAACTCCGACGCCGGCTCCATTTGATCTTACAGGTTTAGAGGAGTTGGGACCCGAGGCTTTCTTGCAAAGCCCTGCCGGTCAGTATTCGGCGGAGAGATCTTGTGCTCTCTATAAGTTTTATGACTCTTCACCTAGTTACAATATGTATGTTGTCGAAGATTTTTCTAAAGAGGCCACTGCCAGTGTCGCTAGTTGCAAGAAGTTTATTGAAAAGTACTATCTTTCGCACGAGGGTTGCGGTGTTGGTGCTGTCGATAATAAATATTGGTCCGTTGTTGGGGTTTTAAAAAACACGGCCGATGGCGTTTTGAAATTTAATACGGCCGGTGGCCTTAGAAATATTTCTCTGCAACAGGGAAGCAGCGTTGTGGCAATGGGCGCTTCGAAGTGCGTGACCTCTGAAGAGTATCAAAAAAACAAAGGAACTCTTTGGAGCCAAGTCAGCTCCTGCAATTATGCAAAAACAAAATTTTGCGTGAATCCTTCCGTTCCTTTATTATCCCAGTCGTCTCCGCAGCTTGCCAGTTATATAGCCAAAGCCACGGGTGACAGCACGATCAAAAAAGATATGGGATGGTGTGGAGCGGTGTCTTTGACGATGTCCACATTGGGAGTGATTTATTCTTCTCCGGGTGAAATTTTGCAAGATCCGTTTTTTTGGAAACGTAATTTGCCGTCAGCAGAAAGGGGATTTGCGATCACGGATTTATATGAACGAACGGCGCACTATGCGAACTTCGTTTATCAGATTGGAAATATCGCGGGAACGAATTGGGCGAAAGGCGGCACGCTCACTGACAGAGGTTTGGATGTTATTTTAAGTCACCAAGATCCTTCCATTGGTAATTTGAATAAAGCTTCTTATGAAGGTGAGGTTCTCACCAAAAGATTTAAAGTTCTCACCGACGAATGGAGCCAAGAGGCGCTCGTGCAAGGATTGACGGTGGGACAAAACAATAACTTCGCTCGTGGTTCCGGCATTATCAGAGACTGTTACGCCCAAACAGTGAAGAAGGTGAATTCAGACGATAAACGCGACTATTGGGAGATGTCGAACTTCCAATGTGAGTGGAAAAGATCGGGCATGACTCACGCGCTGAGTGTGAATGGGATCGAAGACGGTTATGTGAAGATTTACGATCCCTGGGGAAAAGTTTATAACTTACGAATCATTGAAAATGCGCAGGTGCCGACACTCAATATGAAAGTGGCGCTGGGCATTCCTGTGGGTGATTCCGGTTATTTTAGGGACAGCGGTTTGATGGATGATTCTTTGGAAGGTTATACGCAGAAAATGGTCACGGCTAAAGGCGCACCGGCCCCTGTGGGAAGAAGGGCAATCAACTATTTTTACATCGCCATTTACGGATATCAGACAGGTCTCGTCGGCAAAGCGAAGAACAAGTAACGGCAAAGGATGACAGCAATGAAAAAAGGTTTGATAGCTTTGGTCTTGATTTTGGGCGTAGTTTATTTGGCCATCAGCAAAATGAACTCCAGTGTTGATTTAGCATCCACAGAAGAAGAGGAGTCCTACACTCCGCACACTTTTGCAAACTCATCTCCACAGAAAAATCCAGCGCCCGTCGCCGTGGCGAGTGAAGCAAGGATTGAAGAATTTCGGGAAATGACCGTCGCTGATCCTTACTATGCTCACAATGCTTACCTTAAGCCGTTTATGAGTGATGAATCAGTGGCCAAGTCGTTTTATAAGGCCAAAGATCTTTTTAAAGAAAGTCCGAACGCGGAACAGATCGCGGTATGGATCGCCATGGGTCATATTATGGATTCAAACCCGGCATACGGCGAACTCTTGGAATACTCGATGAATAAGATCAACGAAAACTCGCGGGTGAATTTATCCATTTTTGAAAACGCGACAAGATCTCTGACTCCTGACGATAGTTTTGTAAGAAGTCAGCTTCTTAATATCGTCAATCAAATGAGTGTCCCGCCGGAAGACAAAGTTCATTTTTTTGGAAAAGAAATATCCCGTCCCGCGTCCCTCGATGCCGAGGGACGATGGAGTCCTGATTCTTTGAATATCACGACGGCTCTTGTGTTCTTGAAAAATAACAATGCACCAAGGGAAGACGTCGTCGAGTACATGAAAGACAGCCTCAGGGTCAATCAAAGTCCTGTTATCAAAGGCAAACTCCTCACGCGTTTTGGAGCTTATTTTCCTGACGCTCTTGAAGATCTCAGATAAGTCTAAAAACTGTCGCAATGTCAAAATGATACACAGTATAGGGGCCTCTTTGGCCCCTATATGTGTTTTTGGCGAGCCTTCTTTTTGCTCTGTGAGTTTGTGTTGAGGTGTCTATGAAACAAACTCTTTTAGCGATGCTGATGGCTGTGAGCCTTTTGCCCGTATCAGCGTTTTCTTCTGCGGGAAGTGATGCCCCGAAGGAAGGTTTGTTTGTTCGTTCTGATGAAACCTTAGCCTCTATTTACGCAAATTCGACGTCAGCCAATATTCTGTCGACTTCGGTCACGTCGCGTGTGAAGTACTACGCGAATATCTTTTTAGCGAAAAAATCTCCTTATGTCGTAGAGCCCTTGGGCGAAGGGGAAAACGGCGAATTCAACAAAGGACCTTTGTATCGTTTTGATGGTTTTGATTGCACAACCTTCGTTGAAACGGTTTTGGCTTTATCGCTTTCTTCAACTCCTGAACAGTTTAAACAGACGATCAATCAAATTCGCTATAAGAATGGCGAAGTCTCTTACCAAACACGCAATCACTTTCCGAGTGTGGATTGGATTCCCAACAATACTCGAGCGGGATTTGTGGAAGACATCACAGGCAAAGTCGGTGGTGAAAAGACGAAATGGTCACAAACGTGGATTGAAAAAGACAATTGGTTCCGCATGAAGGGTCCTGACTTTTTTCAACTCAGTACGGAGTTTGGCAAAGAGCTTGGCAAAATTCCTTATCTTTCTAAAGAAGATCTTCTTAACAACCGCGCTCTGGAAAATCGTATTCCCAGTGGAGCGATCTTTCATGTGGTTCGTCCTAATTGGGATTTGAAAAAAGCCATTGGCACTGAGCTCGATGTTTCTCACGAAGGTTTTTTTATTCGTGAAAATGGAGTGCTTTACATGGTTCACGCCAGCAACGGTCTTCGTGATGGTGGGGAAGACTATAAAGGCGTGAAGAAGGAAGCTCTTCGTGAGTACATTTCCCGCGTGATGATGAAGTCGCCTTCGATGGCGGGATTCAATATTCTTCGCATTCAAGCGCACTGATCTTGCGTAACATAACCCTTTGATAAAACGTCGCTTTCACGTCCTTAGTCGAGGTCATCCTGGACCTTTGTCGCAATATTTTTTGATCCTTAATATCCAGTAAAATCAAGCACTAGGAAAGTTGTAATAAAAATTCCTGGACCAAGGGCCTAAAGTTTTCTGGACCATGGTCCGAAGAGTTTGCTGTTACTTGTTGGGAAATAATGTTGCGGTCACCTCCTCCAGAAAAACTCTCCCAGAGAGAGTTCCTCAAAGAAGAGACCTCCGTGGCAAAGGGTTCCTCGACGATCGAGACTTCAGTCACCTTGATCCCGAGGAGCTTTTTCCAACCTTAAATAAATAATTTGTTAGTGAGTTAGTACAAAAAAATAAATCGGATCATAGTACGTTGACGGGATTACAGAGTGTTCTGAAGGTAAGTGGTGCGACCTAGGTTCATGTCTCAATTCCATACAAAATCAGCGGAAGTGATCTCTCAATCCCTTAGGAGGTTCTCATGGGCTTAAGAATCGCTACCAATACTGCATCTATCGCAGCACAACGCGTGCTTTCGAAACAACAAAAACGTGCAGAGCACTCAGCGCAAGCATTAGCGTCGGGTTCTCGCATCGTTAACGCCGCCGACGACGCTGCCGGTTTGGCGATCTCAGAAAACTTTAAAGGACAGTTAAAAGGTATCGCGCAAGCGCGTAACAATGCGAATAATGCGATTTCATTCTCGCAAGTGGGTGAGGGTGGTCTCAGCGAGGTATCAAATATCTTGATTCGTCTCCGCGAGCTCGGAGTACAAGCAGCTTCCGATACTGTCAGTGATACGGAACGCGGGTTCCTCAACAACGAGGCCCAACAACTTATCCAAGAAGCGGACCGTATTGCAAAAACCACTACGTTCGGTAACACAAAACTCCTTGATGGTTCCGGTGGTAAATTAGAATTCCACGTCGGTGCCTACGGTGGAGAAGAAAACATCATCGCATTCGATTTCGATGCCGACGCAACGACAAGTTCGTTGGGTATCAGTGGAATCGCGGTGGACGACAAGAGCAGTGCTCGTGACACGCTGGAGTCGGTGGATAAAGCCATTCAAAAAGTCGGTGCTTTGCGCGCGAACTTCGGTGCGATGCAGTCGCGACTTGAATCTACAGTAAGTAACCTCGACGTTTCTTACGAAAACTTGTCAGCTGCGAACTCTCGCATTCGTGATACAGACGTTGCGAAAGAAACAGCAGAAATGGCATCAGCAAGTATCTTGCAAAACACTGCGGTATCGGTTCTCGCGCAAGCGAACCAATTACCAAACGTTGCATTGAAACTAGTTTAATCAAAGACATAATTTAAGAATCACCATTCGTACAAACTACGGATATCGGATGGGGCCTGTTCTGGGATATGGCCTCATTCGAGAATGAGGGGTCGCCCACATAAACCTCTCGTGTCTTAAGCCCACCCTGGGAGCACCCGCTCCCAGGGATTTTAAAGGTGCCTGCTTCTTTTTTCTGGCTACAGCGCGGTATCTTCAAGGGGCGAAAGACGGCTGTCTTTCTTGCGTAACTTAAAGACAGGTTTTTTCAAGGCTACACGCACTTCTTCCCAGCTTTCTTTTGGTGGCTTCTCATTGAGCCATTTCAATGTTTCTTCTCTCGCCAATAAATTTCCCCAATTCCAATCGTCAAGAACCGGAATTTCTACTCGCGAATTTCCTAAAAGTGCCTGTATTGTCGAGTAGGGATATTCTTCCACCTTTTGACAAAGGCCTGCTTCAACTGGATTTCGATAAACATATTTATAAGCGTGAAGGTAGTACTGTGGAGAGCCTAAAAGACTTCTGTGGAATCGAGATCCGTAAGTCTGGTTGATTCGCGAACTCAGCTGAGTGATGTCACGACTTGTTTCGCGCATGAAAAATTGCATGGCTTGACTGAGATTTCCCTCGGGAGTTCTTACAATCATATGAAAGTGATTACTCATTAGCACAAATGAGTGCACGCGAATGTTGAAGGCAAGATGAGTAAAGTGCAAATGAAGGCACATGATTTTCCAGACAAGTGGCATTTCGAGTGAAAACCAATCTCTGTTAATACATCGGGCTGTGACGTGATACGGAAGTTCGGTGTGATTTTCAAAAATTTTTCTAGGCATATTTGTCCGTGAAGCAAGACGAAGACCTTGCTCCGTTTATGTTTTCATTTCTTTCGCACTATTCAGTGTCCGATCATCGACTTTTTCTTTTTGCGGTGTAGCCAGAAAAAAGAAGCAGGCACCTTTTGTCGGGGTGGACCTTGTTCTGGGCTGGACGTTGGTCTTGAAATTTGCTGTGCGATGGGCCTGATTTCACAACCTTAGTCTAGCTTTTGCTGGATGATGGTCTAGTTTTGCAGGACGCGACTAAAGCCTTCCAGGACCTCGCCGAAAGGTATGTCACAAGCAACGACGAAACTAAGTCGAACGCTCTTGAGAAGCTCAAATGGAGTGACTGCCAGATGAGATTTCGCTTGCAGGGAGCCAAGACAAAAGTGGAGTCACCAACAAGTAACACGTGGCATGACCTAAGTAGGTATAAGGCATGCTCATAAATGGAGGTCCCACATGGGAATGAGAATTTCTACTAACGTATCAGCGATCAATGCACAGAGAACTCTTGTGAATTCTCAACGTCAGATCGGTAAATCCATGGAGCAATTGTCTTCTGGATCACGTATCAACAAAGCGGCGGACGACGCTGCGGGATTGGCGATCAGTGAAAACTTGAAATCGCAAATCAGATCATTGAGCCAAGCGGGCCGAAACGCCAACGATGGTATCTCAATGGTGCAAACAGCAGAGGGTGGCTTGAGTGAAATCTCTAACATCTTGACTCGTATGAGAGAACTAGGTGTTCAAGCTTCTTCTGATACTGTAGGTGATACTGAGCGCGGCTTCCTCGATAAAGAGGTTCAGCAATTGAAATCAGAAGCGCAACGTATCACGCAAACAACTAAATTCGGTACAACTAAACTTCTTGATGGTTCCGGTGATAAGTTCGACTTCCAAGTCGGTATCGGAAACTCTGAAGAAGCAGACAGAATTTCTTTCAACGCAGGCGAAACGAATGCGCAGATCGACAGTCTAGGAATTGCGGGTTTCGACTTCAGTTCTAAAGCAGGCGCGCAAGAAGCGTTGGAAATGGTGGATAAAGCGCAAACTCAAGTGAACGGTTACCGCGCAAATCTCGGTGCCCTTCAAAACAGATTGCAATCCACAGTGGACAACTTGGGTGTGCAACATGAGAACATCTCTGCTGCGAACTCTCGTATCCGCGACACAGACGTAGCTTTGGCAAGCGCTGAATCTACACGTAACCAAGTTCTTCTTGCTGCGAACACAAGCGTGTTAGCTCAAGCGAACTCAATGCCAAACTCAGCGTTGAAATTGATTGGTTAATTTGAATTGAAATAAGAGTTTGATCTGAGAGGGCACCTCCGTTCCCTCTCGGTACCAACCTACCCAGGGGGATTTCGATCTTCCTGGGGTACTAAGTTTGCCAACTTGCATGTAACACGGCAGACGAAGTTTGATAAAATAGACGGTGTGAAACAACTCGCAAGAGAGGTTTGTATGCCGGAGAAGATTCCGCAAAAGCAGGGTTTTTTTAAAAAGGTCGTTTCAAATTTGACTCACGCCACGGTCCCGCAGAAGCCTCAAGTCGAGCATCCTCCCGAGAGAAATGAAGTGGAGGAGCCTAAGCGCGAAGAGGAAGAAGAACCTCAGATCACTGAGATTCTTGATAGCGAAGGACATCGTGTGCATCTCAATCGACATCCTCGCAATCCTTGGCAGCAATAGCCCGACCAACATCCCGAAATTCAAGTTCCATTTCGAGAATTCCGATAAGTTCCTCGTATGAATATCAAAGGACTTATCTCCAACATTCTTCCAGAAACGAAGGTGCGCTCGGTAGAGAACATCGGGAAGACTATTAAGTCTGATGAGACTCATGATCGCGATGCGAATGGACAGGAAACTTACAGTGGAAACCAAGGTGAACACCGTGAGCCGATGTCTGATGAACAGCTTGAGAAAGCAATGGAACATCTGCGCAATTTACCTGCGATGAAAGAGCACAAGTGGACCGTGCATCTTGAAGTCGAAGACAGCGGAAAGTTCGTGATCGTGAAAGACAACCTTGGCGCAATCATTCGCCGCATTCCTGAATTGGAATTGTGGACTCTTCCCTCTGACAACTCTCCAAGAGGACAGTTGCTCAAGCGTTCTGCTTAAATTTATTAGTAATCCAAGCATTTGCTTCCTAGATCGACGTCTAGAGAAATGCCCTTCTGTCAAAATTCCTGTGGCTTAAAACGTAGCTGAGCCTTGAAATCCGCTCTCCTGGCCCTTCTGAGAGACATTTAATTGACTCACGATTGGTGAATCATTTTGACACAATGAATTCATGGCAGGATTTCGTATCACAGGCATGGCCTCTGGGCTCCCACCGAATATCGTCGATCAGCTGATGGATGCTGAGCGTATTCCTGTGAAACAAATGGAAGCCAAGAAGACTCAGCAAGAAGACAAGCTGAAACTTGTGGGTGAGTTGGAGACCAAGGTGAATGACATCACCAAAAATCTCTCAGAGCTGACTTCGACAAAAGGATTCATCGATAAGAAATTCTTAAGCGGTGATCCGAACGTGATTGATGGACAAGTGGACCCGCAAACGGCGGTGCCTGGAGATTACTCTTTGGAAGTTGTGCAATTGGCGCAAAAACCGGGAGCGATTTCGAATGGATTTCCGGATAAGAACGAAACGCAAATTGGTGTGGGTTACATCAAGTTTGATACTCCGGAGGGAGTAAAGGAAGTTTACATCAACGGTTCGAACTCAACATTGGAAGGCGTTGCGAAACAAATCAATGCTGCCAATGTTGGATTGACGGCTCAGGTGTTGGAAGACCGTAAGGATGCAGAAAATCCTTTTAAGATTATGATCTCGGGTCTTTCAACAGGAAATGACAACCAGGTTACGTTTCCAAAGATTTATCTTTTGGACGGGGATCAGGACATGTACTTCGAACAATCGCGTGAAGCTAAGAACGCGAAAGTGAAAGTGAACGGATTTGAAATTGAGCTTCCGGATAATAAAGCGACGGACATCATTCCGGGAGTGACATTGGATTTAAAAGCGGCAGCTCCAGGCCGTGAGATCCGTATGAGTGTAAAAGAAAATCTGGAAGTGATCAGCGGCAAAGTAAAAAGCTTTGTCGATGCTTACAACGCTGCTTTGGAATTCATTCAAAAGCAGAGCAAGTTGCAGGGCAGTGACGGAAAGAATCCGCGCTTGGGGCCTTTGGGCGGCGACGGAATGCTTCGCTCGGTGGAAAACAGCCTTCGTCGCGTGATTTTAAACCCGCAGATGGGTGTGGAAACTCCGATCCGTCGTATTGGTGAATTGGGAATTGAGTTTAACAGAAACGGTACTTTGAACTTTAGCCAAGACAAGTTCAACAAAGTATTGAACACAAATCCCGCAGGTGTTGCGGCCTTCTTCCGTGGAGATGGTTTTAACACAGGGTTTGTTTCTACTTTGAAAAGAGAAATTGGCAACTTGGTGAACGGACAATTCGGAACGATCTCAAATCGTAAGAAAGGTCTGCAAGACAGAATCAATCAGGCAAACACGCGGATTGAGACGAAGGAGCGCCAACTTGAAAGAAAAGAAGACAGCTTGCGCAAGAAATTCGCGGACCTTGAACAGAAGATGTCCGACATGAATGCGCAACAGGCGCGTGTGGCGGCAATGGCCTCCAAAGCGGGATAAGTGATTTGATTTTTTTAAGGATGTAGTGAGGGACTATGAACAAAAATGCTTATCAGAAATATAAGACCACCTCGGTGCAAAGTGCGAGCCGGGAAAAAATTCTTTTGATGCTTTATGAAGGAGCCATCAAATTCACGAAGCTGGCGATCAAAGCGGCTGAGGAAAAAAAGATCGCGGATCGCGGTATGAATATCGGTCGCGCTTTCGACATCATCATGGAGTTGAACAACACTCTCGATCACAAAGTGGGCGGGGACGTGGCGGTTCAGCTTGAACAGCTTTATATGTTCATGATGGAGCAATACACGAAAGCCAATATTTCTGGAGATCCGGAACCATTAAAGGCCAATCTGAAGCTGCTTCAGACGCTTTATGATGGATGGGTGCAAGCAGTTGAAAAATTGAAAAAAGAAACAGACGGCTCTGGGCAAAAAGCAGGCTGATTTACCACGGAGGGGAACATGACGAGAATTATCACCTTGTTGAACGAAAAAAATCATTACCTCGAAAAATTCTACTCTTTGAATGAAGTAGAATTGGCGAATTTTGCCCAAGGGCAATTCGACAACCTCGAGCATTTTTATCAAACGCGTGAAAGAATTTTGGACGTCTTAAAATACGTCGACGCGCAAATTGAAAAAGCTCATGGGGAAGTCGCGCAAGGGGGCCTGATTCAAGAATCTGAACGCCGTGAAGTGAAAGAAGCTTTGGCGATCAAGGATGAATACGTGGCGCGTATCATTGAGCAAGACATTCAAGTGCTGTCCTGCATTGAGATGGCGAAGAATTCCATCATCAAAGAATTGCAGGAAGTTCGTCGCGGTCGTCAAGCGGTTGGCGGTTACAAAAGCAAGACCTTCAATCAACGCTTGAACGAAGAGGTCTAGGAAAAATTTTCCTGACAAAATCATGACGGCGAGTTCAGCAAAAGAGTCAAACTGACGGGCTGAACTTGCCTCAGATTCAATAAAACACAAAAAGACCCATTGGCATCTGTGTTGCTCCTATAGAAATTTCGAGGGAGACAAATTCAGATGTTGGAAAATCAGATCGTTCAAAAGTCCAGTGATATTTCTGGAATCAATTCAAATGCCGAAGCTCATAATGTTGACGCTCAAAATGAAGTGACCGGCAGAGTTTACTTCGACCCGCAACAAGCGATCGCCGAATTCGAGGCAGAATCTCAAACGGAAAAAGAAGTCTCTATTACTGATGCGCGTGTAGCGACGTTCATCAAAAATGCCCGCGTGCTTATGAAGCATAAAGAAATTCCGTTGGCGATGAGCCTTCTCCGTCAAGCGAGCAATTTTGATTCGCGCAATCCTGTGACATTGGATTTATTGGCAACGTGCTTAGAACGCTCTTCTCGTGTTCAAGAGGCATTGATCGCGCGCAAAACTTTGATTGAAGTCGATTACGGTTTTGAAAGTCTTTATAAGTACGCAACGTCTTTATATAAGCTGGGGCGCGATCAAGAAGCTTTGGATAAATACTATGAAGCGTTGGCCGTGATCACGGAAGAAAACGATCAGCTTTTCGAAGTTTATAAGAACATGGGAAATATCTTCGTTCGCCAGGGCGATTTTGACGGTGCTGAAGAGTACTACAATAAAGCTTACACAATGAATTCGCAATCCGACGTGCTTCTTGTGAACTTCGGTACTTTGGAAGTTCAACGCAACGATTTCGACAAGTCTCTTTTCTGCTTCCGCAAAGCTGTTGAGATCAATTCCAACAACGACAAAGCGTGGGTGGGGCTTGCCATGGTTCACAACCAGTTTGGTGACAACGAACTGGCGTGGGCAAATATCGAAACGGCAATTGATATCAATCCGCAAAATAGAACAGCGGTTCATTTGGCAGCCAACTGGGGATTGCGTGATGGAAAAATTCAAAAAGCCATCGAGGCATTGCAATCTTATCTGGCGTCAGTTGAAGAAGACGAAGATATGTCTTTGGTTTTAATCAATCTGTTCTGTACAGCGGGGCAAGTTGATAAGGCTCTCCTTGAAATGGAAAGAGTTCTTTTGTGGAACCCGAATCACACCGAAGTTCGTAATCTCAAAAAGAAAATCCTTCAATCACAAAAGGCTGCTTAACTTATGTCGATGGTCACTTTTTCTGAAAATCACGAATCGTCTTTAATTGCTTTTGAAGCAGGTCAATCTTTGGCTTCTTTGCGTGATCCGCGCGGAGAAGGATTGAAATGGGTTTACTCTTTGGGAGTTATCCCGGCTTCCAACGTTGTTGTGGTGGGATTGGGTTCTGGATTTCATATTGCCGCTTTAGCGGATGTAGATCCCAATCTTAAAATCACAGTCGTGGAATCCAGAGAATCTTTGCTTCCCGTTTTTCGTTCGCAATTTCCGGAACTTGCCGACCGTGTTGAAGTCGTCATTGTGCAACAGGGACAAGATATCTTCAAAACAGATCTTTTTCAGGAAGTATTAGAACAAAGGTCTTATGTGCTTTCATTCCGTGAATGCTGGGGAGAGCAAGTGAATTTCTTCTCGGAGATTTTTGCTCACCTTACGGGTCGTACGACAGAATCGGTCAAATACCACTTTGAAGAGTTCGGTATCAATATGAAGGCTTTATATCTTCAGCAAAACAAGATGCTTTCTATTAAAGATGTTTTGCCTGTTGTAGAAGCATCGGTGATGCCAGAAAATAAAAAACAAATTTTCCGCGTTCTTGGGGAATTGGTGAAGTAATGAAAATTCTTGCCGTCTCATTGCTAAGATTGGGTGATATTATTCAGCAGGTTCCTTTACTAAAGGGCCTTCGCGAAAAAAATCCGCAAGCGGAAATTCATCTATTGCTCAATCGTCAATTTGCAAATGTCGAGCGCATCTTGGAAGGTGTCGTAGATAAGTACATCTTCTTTGACCGTGAGGCTTTGCAAAAAGGAATGGGAGAAGCTTCTTACAATATTCTGTGGTCTTACACTCAGGTGGAAAACTTGGTACAGGGACTCAACCAAGAAGCTTACGATACGGCGATCAACCTCACTCACAATAAACTGAGTGCATATCTTATCGGAGCTTTGAATATTGCCGATAAGCGAGGCCTTTACCAAGAGGACGGACGCTTTAAAGGACTTTCAAATCGTTGGATTCGTTATTTCAACGACCGTTTTTCCGGAAATCAAAAATCTTTATTTCATTACGTTGAACTTTTGGGAAATGCTTTTGATATTCCGGTGGGTCCTGCTACAGCCTTGGTGTCTCAAGGCTCCGGCTCTGCAACCCGCCGGTCCAAATTGGTTCTTTTGCAATGCCTTACCAGTGATAAGAAAAAGAACTGGGGCTTAGAAAAGTTTTTTCAGCTCAAACGCACAATTGAAATTTCATTGGTGGACTACGAGGTTCTGGTTTTAGGAGCTTCGTTTGAAAGGGACTCCTTATTGAAAGTTTTCTCTGAAAAAGATCTTTTGATCTGTGATCTTTTTGAAGCACGCAAACATTTGCAAAATGCAGCGTTGCTCGTCAGTGGTGACACAAGCATCAAACACATGGCGGCGCAAGCGGGGACCCCGATTGTAGAAATCGCTATTGGTAGCAGCGATCCCACGAAGACGGCTGCCTTTTCAACACAATCTGTTGTCCTAAAGACGGCGGCACCGTGTGCTCCTTGCAATCACTCACAGGATTGTTCGCAAAGCAGTCACATCTGCGCGGATGACGTCACCGTTGAACAAGTCTTTGGAGCTGTCTGGGATCAATTAAGCGGTGAAAAAATCGCTGAACGCAATTTCCATCATCAAATGGAAAGAGCGGTTTGGAGTCTTTTCTTAGATAAAAACAACAGCGCGGTGGAGCCGTTTTACGGTGAAGCTGCAGCAAATCTTCTAGAAAAAGTGTCAATCAACTCTTTGCAGGAAAACTCGGCAGTTTGGAACGCAAAGACGTCGTTGTACCGTTCGTGGTTAGCAAAGGCCACAGCGGCTTTGCCGGCTCGTGAAGTTTTGGCAACACACAGGACCTTTCAGTCCTCAGACATTGCCGAAATGATTCTTTGTGCCCAAGATATTCTCAAATCTAAAATGGACGACGCTGGTTACTTCCAATCCTTTGTGGAAGCCCTGCTTTCTCGTTTTAGTCAACCGGTGCAAATCTATGACCGTGTTCATGCAGCTTTGCAAGAGGTTGAAGAGTTACTAACGATTCGTGAAAATTTCACTCATCATTTGCAAACACTCTCCACGGAAGGAGCTTACTATGCAAAAGGAATTGGACAATTACCTATCAGTGGCTTTGAAGAGGCTGGAAAAAGCGTACAACGAAATCTTGAAGACGCAGAGTTATAATCAAGAAGCCGAGAGAGTGCAGCTTTTAAAAGAACTCGTAAAGGAACAAGTGAAGAATGAAAATTCTAGTAATACAACTCGCTAGACTTGGCGATATTTACATGACTTGGCCTGCGTTGCGCGCTCTTCGCCGCACGCATCCGAATGCCGAAATTCATTTCCTGACACGTCCTCGCTTCGAAGGCGCTGTTGAGGGGTTGACCGCTATTGACTGTCATAAGTCGTTGCCAGTGAGCACGATCTTAGCTCCTCTTGTGCAAGAAGATGCTGATATCGATACTTCTTTGGAAAGATTAAACGGTGTCATCGAAGATCTGCGTGCAGAAAACTATGATCACATCATCAATTTTACTTTTTCTCCGGTGTCGAGCTATCTGACCCATGCGATCAGTCAGCTGCACACGACAGTGACGGGATATTCTCGCTACAACGACGGCACTTTGTGTTTGCCTGATGAAGTGAGTTCTTATTTCTTTGCTCAAGTCGGAATTGGTAAAGCCAACCGCGTGCATTTGTCGGATGTCTTTGCTTCGATGTTAGATCTGCAATACACCGAAGAAGATTGGGCGGCTCCTCAGCTTGGCAATGCGGCGATCTCTTTGCCGGATTGTTATATGGCGGTGCATGTCGGTGCCAGTGAAAAGCACAAATCTTTAACTCCGCAAGCTTGGGGACGTGCGATTAATTATTTTGCGAAACGCTATCAAGGTTTACCGGTCGTTTTGATTGGTGCTCCTAACGAAATCGCGTTGGCAAATGAAATTCAAAACGCAGCTCCGGATGCGCATTTCGTAAATCTTGTAGGACAAACGAAAATTTCTGAACTCTTTTCTGTCATTCAAGAGGCGGAAATTCTAGTGGGTTGTGATAGTGCTCCGATTCACATGGCTTCATTGACGGATACTCCGACATTTAATCTGAGTATCGGAAATGTGAATTTCTGGGAGACGGGACCGAAAGCCACGCTTGGTTTTATCTATCGTATTGAAGATGAAACAAAATTGGTTCCTGAGCGTCTAGGCGAAATTTTAGCTATGTTGCTAGAAGGACAAGTGGCTCCCGAGCTTATCAATCGTAAAGGGGGTCTTGTCAGCTATGAAAGACCGGACACGGTTCTTGAGCGTTTTCAGTGGGACCTGGTGCAGGCTCTTTATTTGGGCGGCGCTTATCCCATGGCCGAAAGAATGGAAATTATTCAAGGAGCTATCCAGCTTCAGGACATCAATGCCTTTGCAATGGAGCAAATTGCTCTTGTACCTGAGAAAGGTTTGCAAATTATTGGGCCTTTATTGGATCGTGCGGAAGAAGTTATTCAAAATATTAGCCAGATGGTGCCCGAATTGAGTCCTCTTATTAGCTGGTATCAAGCGGAGAAAGTCCGCATTGGTCCAGGGACTTTAGAGGAAATCTGTACCGCTGCTTTGAATGTTCATGATCGTTGGGCTCGCCATTTGGAAGTCTACATTCCTCACGAAGCTCTTATGCAGGAAGAAGAGGGTGTCGATGGAACGCTTTAAAGTATCAGGTCAGGAACTTCGCAATTTTTATAAAGAGAACGTAGCATTGGGCCGTGTGTTCAGTGATATCGAACAGGATTTGCGTTCAACAAACCAAGTGGTGTGCCGTTACGTCATCAATGGTTTGGAAATCGCCGAGTCTGACGAAGCTCGTTTTTCGACTGTGACCTTGGCGGAAATTGAAACGCTGGAATACCTTACGGAAAACAGCCGTGACATCACAGCCATTGTTTTAAAAGGTTGGATCGAAGCATTGCCGGAGCTGATCGAGAGCACCGAACATTTGGCGCAAAGAATGCGCGCTCAAGGTTTGAGCGGTCTTTTAAAACCGATTCACGATCTTGTGCAAAACTGTGAGTTCCTTATCGACAGCACAATGACGATTAAGGCCACCATGGGCGATCAATTCTTGGTCGCTAGTCCAGTGAACTGGTTCAAGGCCGAAGAAGAGAGCAAAAAAACTGTGACCGAGGCTTTGCGCGCCTTGGAAAACAAGGATTTTGTTCTTTTAGCGGATGTCCTAGAGTATGATTTGAACAATGTTCTGCAAATGTGGTTAGATCATTTGCGGGTGTTGGAGAAGTCACTTCATGGGGAATACGCAGGGTCTCATATCGATTCCGAACAAACTGGATCCCATTCTATGGGTCGGAAACGTATCGCCAATTAGACTTCCGCATTTCTTCCCGTTTCAAAAGCGGGAAGTGGAAATTATTTTTAGGGCCTCGTGCGAAGAGGCCCTTTTGCTTTTAAAAACCCAGAAATTTTCCTCGATCTTAGTCCAGGACATTGGTGTGGGCGAAGGTTTGGAATTTTTAGTCCAAGCTCGTCTGTATCAACCTATGGCTCCCAGAATTTTAATTGCCGCTGATCTCACAGAACAAGAGGTGCGTGAGGGGATCAATAAAGCGCAGGTGTTCCGATTTATGCGCTGGCCTTTGAGTGAAAGAGAAGTATGGACACAGCTTGAAAATGCTTTGCAAAAGCATTCCACGTACTTGTCTCGTTCATTGCTTTTGAGAGAATCTTCGTATCAAAACAAACAGCTTGAAGCGTTGACCAATTCTCTTGAAGGAATGGTGGAAGAGCGCACGCAGTACATCGAGATGTCTCACCGTGAAGAAAGTGAAAAGCTCAATCGCGAAAGACAGCTTATTCGTTTTATTAAAGATCTCGCGACGCAAACTTCTTTTGAAGACATCTTGGGAATTTTAAGAAAAGAGTTGCGCAAGTTTCATAAAATGGGTGATCCGATCCTGGCGTATCGTTTGGGCGGTGGGAAGACTTTCTTTTTGAGTTTTCAGTTGGGGCATTTTACGCAGACTGAAACTATGACTCATTTCGAGTTTCCAAAAGCGGCGCAAGTTCCCAGTGCAGAGCTTGTGAGATACTTTGCCAATCATTTCGGCCGTCCTTTTATTAAAGCTTATGTTGTTCCGATGGAACTTCGTCTGACCAGTCACTTCGTTGGTGGCGAAGGTGAAGCCATTTTGTGTATTGAAAACTCCCTTTCCGATAAAGAGATGGGACCGTTTATCGATTTTATGGCAGACCGTATGCGCCCGCTCAGCATGGCTTTAGACCGTGTGCTTTTAGAGAATCAGCTTTCCAGTTTTTCATATCGGTGGGAAAAAACATTCGATGGTATGCGCGATCCCATTGCGATTGTGGATGTGGAATACAACGTGGTGCGCGCCAATCGCAAATTCACGGATAAGTTTTTGCAACATAAGTGTTACGAAAGTTTTGCGCATAAAAAATCAGTTTGCGAAGGATGTCCCGTGCCGCAAGCTTTGAAAGACGGTCGTCCACAAGCCGGGCAAATTCAAGTCGACGGTCGCGTGTACCAGGTGCACAGCTATCCGGTTTTGCTTGATCACGGCAGTCGTCCCACGAATGTTGTGAATCAATATGTGGATATCACGCAGTCGCGCGAGCTTTATTTGCAAATGCTTCAAAGTGAAAAAATGGGCGCGATCGGAATGCTCGCAGGAAATATCGCCCATGAACTTAATAACCCTCTGACGGGGCTTCGCTCTTTAACGCAAGTTCTTTTGCAGGAATCTCCGAAAGAGGGCAATTTGCACGCCGATCTTTTGGAAATTGAAAAGGCCACGGCACGTTCGCAAAGAATTATTAAAAATCTTCTCGATTTTTCAAAAGGGGAAGATCAGCCTTCGGAATACATCAGCGTTGATGAAGTGATCGAAAGAACTTTGCCGATGTTGAAATCGGCTTTGCGCCTGCACCGTTTGGAAGTGGATTTAGAAACTTTAGGCAGCAGTGTCTTCGTTGAGCCGCATCTATTACAACAAGTCGTGTTTAATCTGATTAACAATGCTTGTCAGGCAATGAAAGACCCAGGTCGTTTGCGTGTCGTGACAAAAGCGGAATCAGGAAAAATTTTGATTGAGATTGAAGACACGGGACCGGGCATTCCGCTTGAGATTCAACGACGCATCTTTGAACCTTTCTTTACGACAAAAAAAGAGGGACATGGAACGGGTCTTGGGTTAAGTATGTCTAAGTCCATCATTGAAAAATTCGGGGGCACCATCCAGTTTCGTAACGTGGAACCTCATGGCAGTTGTTTCACCATCGTGCTCCCACAAAAGCGTCCGGAGTAAGTTTTGAAAATTCTGATCGTTGATGATGAAGCTTTAGTTCGCCGCTCTTTAAGCCGTGCTTTAAAAAGCAAAGGCTATGATGTGATGGAAGCTGTGAATGGAACCGAAGGCTTGCAGTCCTGGAAAACATGGCATCCGGATTTGGTTTTTCTTGACGTTTTGATGCCGGGCTTGACGGGACCTGAAGTGCTGAAAGAAATCGGCGCTGAAGGAAACGCGAAAGTGATTTTGATGTCAGCGTTTTCTGGAGAGCACAATATGCAAACGGCTCAGCAGATGGGAGCCAACCTTTTTGTGCCGAAACCTTTTGAGGATATTTTCGCCATCGTAAAAATGGCTGAGGAATTGTTAGCATGAGAATTATCGCGGGCAAGTATCGTGGACATCAACTGGTGGCGTTTAAGGCGGATCATATTCGCCCGACCACAGACCGCGTGAAAGAAACGTTGTTTAATAAAATTCAGTTTCATATCGAAGGGGCTAAAGTTGTCGATCTTTTTTGCGGCACAGGCAACTTAGGGATTGAAGCTCTTTCCAGGGATGCAACCTTTTGCACTTTCGTGGAAAAAAATCCAAAGTCATTGACGATCACTCGTCAGAATTTGGAAAAGCTCAAGGTTCCCAGTGATCAGTATAAAATTATTAACATGGATGTGATTGCGTATTTGAAATCCTACAAGGGCGAAGCCTTTGATGTGATTTTAGCCGATCCTCCATTCACGGAAAAAATGGCTCACGCCGTAATGGAAGCTGCTAGTCAAAGCGAAGGTTTTGGCGCGCATACAATTATGGCAATCGAGTCTGAGAAAAAAGAACGCATGGAAGAGCGTTATGGCGCTTTGGTTCGTTATAGCCAAAAGGACTACGGGGACAAGTATCTGAATTTGTTCTGTCACGAAAGCGCTTTGGAGGAAGGCGAAAGCAATGAGTAAAATCGCGGTTTATCCTGGAAGTTTTGATCCGATCACGATGGGACATGTTGATATCATCAACCGCATTGCTCGTCAGTACGATCAAGTGATTGTTCTCGTGGCGCAGTCTTCACAAAAACAATCCATGTTCACAGCCGAAGAACGCAAAGCTTTGATTGAAAAATCTTTGTCGCATTTAAAGAATGTAAAGGTCGATATTTTTGGTGGACTCACTGTAGAGTATATGAAAAAAGCGAACTCACAGGTCATCGTCAGAGGCCTTCGCGCCGTGGTGGATTTTGAATACGAAATGACGATGGCAAATATGAACAGAAAGATCGCGCCGGAAATTGAAACTCTATTGGTGTTTGCAAGCCCCGAGTACTACTACATCTCTTCTCGTGGCGTGAAAGAGTTGGCCATTAACGGGGGCGCTTTAAAAGATCTGGTTCCTGAATGTGTGATCGATGCGTTAGAAAAGAAGATTAAAAAATAAAGGAGTGAGAGTTGATTCAGCTTTCAAAAAGAGCCCAAAATTTGAAGACCTCTCCAACATTGTTCCTGGTCGCCAAAGCTCGTGAGCTGGCTTCACAAGGACATGACGTGATCTCCCTCACTGTCGGCGAGCCTGACTGGCCGACATTCAAAGCTCCTTCGGATGCAGGTATCGAAGCTATCCAAAAAGGAATTACGAAATACACTCCTGCGAATGGCACGGTCGAACTTCGCAAAGCCATTTCTGAAAAAATTAAAACCGAGTTGGGATTTGATTATACGCCCAAAGAAATCACGGTTGCCTCAGGAGCGAAGTATATTATCTTCGCCGCCTTGCAAATGCTCTGCTCGCCTGGGGATGAAGTGATTGTCGCAACACCTTACTGGGTCAGCTATCCAACGATGATTGAATTGGCCGATGGCGTGCCTCACATTGTGGAGTGTGGTGAAGAGGAAAATTTCAAAATCACTCCGGCCTTGTTGGAAAAAGCGATCAACTCAAAAACGAAAGCGTTCTTATTTTGCTCTCCCAGCAATCCCACGGGACTTCAATATTCCGCTGAAGAATTGAAAGCTCTCGCGGAAGTTTTAAGAAAACATCCGCAGGTGGCGATTATTTCTGACGATATTTACAACCGCCTGGTTTTCGATGGCACCAAAGTGGCGCCGCATATTTTACAGGTGGCACCGGACTTACGTGATCGCACGGTTTTGGTGAACGGCGGGTCTAAAGCCTACTCGATGACGGGATGGCGTATTGGTTGGGCGGCGGGACCTGAAAGATTGATCACGGCGATGGCGGATTATCAAAGCCAGTCGACGGGATCTCCTTCGAGCATTTCACAGCATGCATTGCTTGCGGGTCTTAAAGTCAGCGAATCAGATATTTCTGAAGTGGTTCATAAATTAATCGCGCGAAAAGAATCCGGCATGAAAGAGCTTTCTTCCGTTTCGCATTTTAAAGTGGCGGAACCACAAGGAGCTTTTTATTTCTGGGTGGATATTCGTTCCTGCCTTGGCAAAACATACAAAGATCGTTTGATCCGCACTTCGAAAGATTTCTGCGATATCTTGCTTGAAACTTTTTACGTGGCGACGGTTCCAGGCGCTGAGTGCGGGACAGAAGGATTTATGCGTTTAAGTTTCGCCGTTTCTGAAGAGACTATGAAGCGAGCGATTGTGAGAATGAAAGACTTTGTAGGACAGCTCGTTTAGATGAAAAAACGGAATCTTTATTTTTTACTGATTGTGATCGCCGTTGGAATTTTATTTCTGATTTTGGGCGATGATGACTTTCAAGAAAAATGGGTTCCCCCATCCGTTCGCAAAAGTGTTTCAAAAAATATTGCGATCACTGCAGACACGGCCTCACAAGTTCAAGGTGGATCTTCTGAGGGGAATGAAGCCGCGAATGTTCCTAAAGTCAGCGCTGTCTTCATTCAGTGGTTTGAAAACGAAGCCCGAGATATGGAGAAATCCTCGATAGATCCGAAGGTCAAAGAGGCACAGCTTAAAGAAGCCGTTCAAAAGATGGAGCCTTTCGAAGTTCAGTTCCTTAAAGATACATCCTTAAATATGAAGGAATCCGCGAATAATCGCATTCTTGCAGTGTATTTGCTGACTTTGGCCCCTGAGGTGACGTCGGGGGCTTTGGGTGAAATCGTCGAAACTCCCTTGGCAATGCAAGGGGAACACCCCGTGCATTCTCCGGAAGAGACCTTGGCGGCTCAAGAAAAGTCTTTGCGTCGCATGGCGATCGATTCCTTGATTGAGCAGGCTCGTAAGGATGAACTCCGCCATGAGCAAGTAAAGAACATCATCAGTCAAATTACAGACCGCTCTTTGCGCGAATATGCGGAAAGAAGCTTTACCAAGCTCAAATAAGTAATAGCTGAGATTAAAGATATTTATAATAATTTTGTACTGCTGCATTATTAGTCTTTTTTCGTGATCTTTTGAATCTTTTGACTAAGATCCCCTGCAAGTTTTCATAACAGAGGGGAAATTATGAAAAGACTGGTTTTGCTATTAAGCTTTATCGTGGGCTTCACAGGTTCCACGGCTCTTGCAGCGGACTGCGTTTCTAAAGCAGAAATGTCAGAGATCGCTTCTCACTTCACACAATTCAGAAACCTTGCAAACAAAGATTTCTGTTTTGATGGTTCACAAACTTCGAACTTGATTGCCACAATCATGTTCATGAGAAAAACGGCTTTCGAAGCCGATATGCCAAAAAGCTCCGATGAACTTTTCTCAGGCCGTTTCTCACAAAGCTGGTACAACTACTTCATCGGTCGTATCGATGATCTTGATGTACAAAGCAGCTGTCCAAAAGGTGTAGGCGCTTACGTTTACGGTTTTGGTAACACCATGTACATCTGCCCAATGATGTTGACGGATGCCTTCTCGGCTTTGGATCGTGCGAGCGTGTTCATGCACGAAGCTCGTCACATTGACGGTTATCCTCACACAACATGCTCTCGTGGTGCCCGCAAAGGTTTGCAAGGCGCTTGCGACGTGCGTATTTCTGACGGTGGCTCTTATGCGGTGACTGTTGAAACTTACGCTCAGCTTGCGAAATACGCGACAGATCTTCATCCGGCGTTGAAAGCTTACTCTTTGGCGTCGGCTGTGACTTATGCGGATGAAGCGTTTGAAACTCCGGCACGTGTAGACCGTCAGGATGAGCTTCTTTTGATGAGCAACACAAAAGGTTTCTTCTCTTTGGATGTGACAAAGAGCAACCGTGTAGAAACTTTGGGTAGCACTCCAGCTTTGGGTCACATTGTGTCTCGTGCTCAGCACTTGATCTTGTTCCCTGAAGATAAAAATCTTCCTGCGGAATATCTCTTCACTAAAAATGAAGGCAAGATTTCTCAAGCGGCAGGGGAAGCGGCGATTGAGTACAACTCACAAACTCCGGCACAAAGAGCAGAGCTTGTTGACTTGCACATCGGTGCTCAATGGATGGCGAAAGTTTACGCTGATAAAGTGAAGTTCACATGTGATCCGCGCGCGGCGACTGTGAATGAGCTTCCAATGAATGGCGCAAAAGCCGTTGGCATCTTGTACGTGAATGGTTACGACCGTACGTCTCGTTTGAATTACTTGATGGCGGACGATGGCAACGTTTACGAATTCGGTTGCACAGAGTCTTTCAGACCGTTCCTACGCGCTTCTTCTATGAAGCTTGATAAGAACTTCAAACGCATCCACAAAGTGGGCAATATCGTTGTGGGTTTGACTTACGACGGTCACTTGTTCCAAATCGATGGACCGAAAACAACAGCGATCCAAACGGCGATCGACGGCCAAATCTATGAAATTGCGCCTCGTCAGTCTTATGGATTCTTTAATTCCGCAAACTAATTGGTTTGTACAATTCCGATAAGGGTTGAGGGCTAAGGCCCGGAACAAATAAAAAAGGCGAACCGAGTGTTCGCCTTTTTTATTTTTAATCTTTATCTTAGAATAGATTTCTGAAGAATGCGAAGATACGGGCAAAGAAACCTTCCTCTTTCAGAGGAGTGGCTTTGTCCACTGAGCTTGGCGCGCGATCATCAGCACACTGATATTGAATATCGATTGTACGGCCCGCTGGAACCGGCGTATCGAAGACCAAGTTCATACCCTCAATACGAGACTGCACAACACCAATTGTCGGCGTGATCGTCACAGTGAGGTTTCCGTTATAGGGAGCGCACTCCAACGGAACAGAACTCAAAGAATCTTGAATACGGTCAAAGAACAAGTTCATGTTCGCAGAAAAGTCAGAATCACAGATACTTCCAACACCACCACCTGTGAGGTTTGAAAGTTCGGCGTATTTAAATCCGTAATGGCTTTTGTAACCGCCGCTGTCTTGGGCTGATTTACAAGATGTATCGCCCGGTTTCACAATGATGGAGTTCACAGTAAAGCGGCGAGTGGCTCCGAATGTGTCTTTTACGTAATTCACAAATACATCCGGTTTGTCTTCATTTTCAAGAGGTTTAAGCTCGCCAGAGTAAACCTGTTGAGAAGCATCACCGCCGATACTTCTTTCGTCTTCGTCAGAGATAATGATGTAGGCGATCGCAGAGTCTGGACGATAACAGCCGCTATTTGGATTGTAACGGAGGTCACCATTGTAGACGTGACGGTAAGCTGCTTTGATGGCGCGTTCATCATCAGAGCCGATCCAACCTGCATTGATATAGTTGATGGTGTTTGTAAAAATCGAGGAAAGATTCGCAGTTCCTTTTTTAAGAACAATTCCTAAGCTTGAGGACGGAGTCGACGATTGCTGCCAGTAAATTGAGGCGCCCCAAGCAGTCGTATCTTTTGTAATTGGAAGTTCACGCGTCACCGTCGCACACATCTGCCAATCAATATTTGAATTTTGAAGCTTCGTCACAAACCCAGCAAGATTCGCCGCAAGCTTTTGGTTATCAGGCAACATGGAGTTGGAATCATCCACCACAAGAACGATATCAAGCTTATTGTTCGTCGCCGTCACCGTATTATTGTAGTGAACGTCACGCAAACTTGTCGGTGGAGTCGTTGTGGGAGTAGGAGTAGGGGTTGATTCCGGATCGACTTTGACGTCTTCTTCTGATGATGCTGAAAACTTCACAGGCCCGCAGGCAGACAACAACAACACCATCGCCAATACTGATGCACGGAACATACACACTCCCCTTTCATGCAGGATAGCACACCGTTTTTTGTGTACCAAAGCGGTCCGGGGTCTAGTCCTGATTTGAAACACCCGTAAATACAGGCATTCCCGGCATTTTAAGACCTAGGTCTCATTGTGAGACAGACCTTCGGCAGTTTAGAATTAAATCATATTAGGCGAGGAGGCCGGGTGAGCTTTTGGTTCTTACTACAAGTTCTAGTGAATTTGATTCTTTTAGCAGGCGTTGTAGGGATGTGGGTTCGCCTTAATCGTCCTCCCAAAGATGATCCTCGTTTGAGCAAAGGCTTGCAGCTTTTGCAAAGCAAGATTGCCGTTCTTGAAGATCTCTCAGATCGCACGGAAACTCAGGTGAACCAACTGACGGCTTTGCTTGAATCGAAGGTCAAAGACATTCAAACAAAAATTCAAGCTTCGGATAAGCAGCTCGCAAAAATTGAACAGAGCATGCAAAAAAGTTTGGAAGTCGCCAAGATTTTCCAAGACCGTATCCCGCATACTGAAATTCTTGAACGCCAGAATACAATTAAGTATGTGAAGGCCGCGCGCTTAGCCCATCAAGGTTTGAGTGCAGAAGAAATCGCACAACAAGTGGATCTTTCCATGGGCGAGATTGAATTTATCGCGAAAGTGAATCGCGATCAGTTGATGTTCTGTGAAGAAAGTCTTCCAGAGTGGGTGCAAGAAGAAGCGCAAGTCGAATCCGCATCTGATTTAAGCGATGTCGATAACATTAGCTTTATGACTCCACTGCAAAGAGAGGCTCCGCAAGACATGAGTAATGTTTTCGAAGTTCCCAAAGCAGATCAAGATGCGCTGAAAAAACTAGGCGAAGCTTTCAAAGCCGCTTGCCAAGAAGTAAAACAACAAGAAGACGCCGCTCAACAAACGGCAAACAACGTTTCTGCGTTGTTCAACGTCACTCAAAATATCGCGCAAAACTTCTTGGGTGAAAAACCAATTCCTGCAGCACCGACGGCGGCTCCAGTGGTGACTGCAAAACCCATCAATACAAATAAAGAAGCTGTGATTCGTCCGGTGGAATTCCGCCGCATCGATATGGCGAAAGATTTGGGATAGACCTTGGCTTCAAGAGCATTTTTGAAATCTCTTGAGAAAGGTCAAATCCTTCTCGCCGTGGTGGAGGAAGCCGCGTCACCTTCAGAAGCTCTCTGCAATTTTCAAGGAGAGCTTTTGTTAGTTGCCAATCATACAGGACATCTTTTTAAAAAAGGGGACCCGATTCGCCTGCAAGTGAAGAGCGTCAACCCACTGCAATTTCACATTTTCGATCCCCGTAATTTGAAATTTGAACGGGTCGTCTAAATTATCTATTCCCTTTAAGCGCATTCTCTTATTCTGAAGACAACCTCATCAAGGCGGTGGCGTATGAGTGAAGTCATTCAGAAATCCATAACTTTGCATGCAGAACCTTCGAAAATCTGGGAGGCTTTAACGACTCCTGAGGAGCTTTCAGAGTGGTGGAATGACGGCGTCGTTATCGAGCCTGAAATCGGCGGACTTTTTAAGGAACCTTGGGTGGATAGCGAAGGCGTCGCGCAAGTGGCTACAGGAAAAATTCTGGAGGCCCGCGAAAAAGAAGAACTTAAATTCACCTGGCACGAGAAAGACTGGCCCGTTGAGTGGGAAACGGAGTGCTCTTTCAAGATTGATGATAATGGTGAAGAACGCGTGCTTACTGTCACGCATGACGGATGGGAGCATCTTCCCGAAGATAAACGCGAAAACGTGATCAAAGATTTTGAGACAGCGTGGGCAATTCATCTCAAAGAATTAAAATCTTTTATTGATCTCAGTCCTTAAAAACATTTGTAGGCTTTATCGAAGAGACGACCAATATTCAAAAGACGCCCTTCAAAAACATTGATTTCTTTAGAGTGGCAGGTCTTTGTTATCAGCATTTTCTTAAGATCGGCACCTTGTGCCTTCGGGAATTTTTCTTTTAGTAAAGCGGCAGCTCCGGCAACGACGGGAGCCGCTCCCGAAGTTCCATTGAAAGGATGCAAAGAAGTTGAAAAAGGGCTGTAGGTGGCAATGCCATCTTCGGCATCTCCCGACGGTGCTGCGATATCCACATCAGGACCGTAAACGGAGTACGAAGTAGAATGAATCGGAAGATCCAGACCGATGGTGCCGACAACAATCACGTTGGGCCATCTTTCTTGTAAACTCGGGTAACGTTCCCCGGAGTTTCCGGAAGCTAAAACCAAAAGACTTTTCTTAAAACTTTCAGCACCGACAGTATCACGCACGCGTCTTAACATCTCTTCCGTGAACGTCACTGAAAGATTGATCACAGGGACGTTGTGTTTGATTGCGTAAACCGTGGCATCGACGATGTCATCTTGAGAACCATATTCCTTTATCACCAACAAAGGCATGATTTTAACGGAAGGAGCAATCAAGGTCACAATTCCTGCGACAGGAGTTCCGTGGCCGTCAAGATCCATCGTCGAAGCATTGTCATCGATAAAATTCCAACCGGGAACCAAGTGCTTGGCTAAAGGTTTCGTGATAGCGGAAGCTCCCGTATCAATCACCGCAACGACCACGTCTTTTCCGGAAACAGGAAGATTTTCGTGATCTAAGGAAATCAGTTTTTTAAGGCGAAGATTTTCGGGATCTTTCACAGGCCATGAGAGGTTTTCACTCGAGGCAAAAGACACACTGGCAAACGCTAAGAATGTAAAAACAAATAACAAACTACGCATAAGACACTGTTTATAGCCTCGATGTTTTGTACAGAGGGAAAAAACGAAACCCCGTGAAATAAAGACAGGACTGTCAATACTCTTGCCACCGGACCCCGAAACAAACCACATCTGATTTTAGGCAGGAACTTGTTTTTTCCTTCCGGAAAATTACTCTCGCATTTGAGAATTCAGGCACATCTTAAAAATGACTTTTAGGAGAATGCCATGATCAAAGTTGTACGTTTTATGGTTCTTGTGTCTCTCGTGTCTCAGCTTTACGTTGTGAACGGTTGGGCTCAAATGAGAACAAACGCTTCGTCGGGAAATAAAGCTGATTACTCCAACGTGTTATCGCAGATTGATATTTTGGACATGAGAAACGCTATAATGAATGTTTGGCGCCACGGTTTAAATCCTCAAGCGTACTGGACAGAACGCTTAGAGAACATCTACGTCACTGGAGGAAATCTTTCGCGCACGTTAAAACCACTTGCCGATCAAGCGTATTTAAAGATGCTCAATGATTTGCATCGGGGCAGTGTAGATCCGCAAAGCGTCGGAAGAGACGTCAAATTCATTCGCAAAGATTTTTTGTCACCGCAACAGTTGATGACTTTGTTTGTCACTGCAGGAAGAAGAAGTGCCGCCTTAGCGGACATGGTGGCTCCGCAAAATGCTCCGTATCTGGCGGTGAAAGAGGCCTTTGAGAAGATCTATTCTGCTTGTCGGGACGGTTCGTGGCAGCCTATCACACCATTAACTACGCCGATCCGTCTTTACTCACGTCACAAAACCGTCGTCGATATCAAACAACGCCTGGTTGTTCTAGGTTATCGCATTAGCAAAATGGATGATGCCTTTGATGGAGACATGTTGAGTGCTATCAGCGACATTCAATGGAATATGCGTATCAATCCTGACGGCGAAATCTCTCCGAATGGAAAAGTGTGGGCGTTTCTCAACGTCTCTTGTATGGATCGCGTGCGCCAGTTGCAGGTGGATATGGAGAAAATGCGCTGGTTCCCGCAATATTTTGAAAATCGTTATATCTTTGTGAACTTGGCGATGTCTTATTTTATGCTCGTCGATCGCACCAATGAATGGCCACGTATGATGAGCTTCAGAACGGTGAATGGTCGCCCTGCACGCAAATCTCCAACGATGCGAGATGAGGTTGTGCGTGTGATTATCAATCCATTCTGGGTTGTGCCACCAACGATATTTAGTGAAGACAAGGTCAACGACCTGAAAAAGCTCTCCAAAGCGCAAGTAGCAGAATATTTCACATCACATAATTACGAAGTGTGGGACAGTAGTTTCCGCCGCAAAATTGATCCAACGACTGTGGATTGGATGGGCATTAGTGAAGGACGCGTTCCTCCTGATATTCAAATCCGACAATTGCCACATTTGGGGAATGCGTTAGGAGTTTTGAAGTTTGATTTAACAAATTCGTTTGCGATTTATTTGCACGATACAAATCAGCGCGAACTTTTTGATACGCCGATGCGCCAAGTAAGTTCCGGATGTATTCGTCTCGAAAAACCATTGGATCTGGCAGAGTTTCTTCTTGAAGACACGCCTTGGGATCGCGCAACGATTCAGGCGGTGATGGCGCGCCCAGGAGAAGTTCTTACGAAGTCCACAGAGCTGCCAATTCCCAAAGCCAAGATCACACCTGTCTACACGGCGTATTTGACGTCGACGATCAGTTCAGACGGAGTTGTTCGCTTTGTTGACGATATTTACGGACAGAACGCGGCGGTCCGACGCAATTTAACAAACTCCTTCTAGGTGACGAATTCGTAAATTGCGAAAGCTCAGCGAGTCCAATACAAATTTTAACACGAGTTCGAATGATTAAACTAAGAAAGGGGTTCACAAAATGTCTCTTCATTTTTTTCAGAAAGTTCTCATCGCAGTTCTCATGGGCGCACAAGTAGCGTTTGCGGCGGAATTACCGAAGCCACCGGCTCCTCCGGTACAACCGTCTCCTCCGCCGGGACAGGCTCAGTATGAAGGCGTCGGTCGTATTGACCAGGTCACGCGCCAAGTGGGAGGAGAGATTTACCGTCTGGATCTTGCTCGTGCTTTGCCGTTGGTGCGCCTTGAAGCAAAATCAAAAATGGGTCGTCTTAAGATCTATTCGACAACTGTTGTAACTGATAAAGGTGATAAAATTCCTGTGCGCCAATTAGCAGGAGTTCTTGTTGATGAGCCAAGTCCTGCGATCAGTTCGGAGGCGCTGAATATTCCGACAGGCATTGCAGCCATTGAAGTTCTTGCCGAAGCGATGGGCGGGGAAGCGACTTTGGAAATCAAAGCGTTCTCGACAAAGGAAGCGCCGAAACTTTCTTTGGGCAGTCGTGTGCCGGAGTTTTCGTGTAAGAAAAATATCGACGCTCTTCTTAAAGATAAGCTAGAGCCGGTTCAGCTTTGGGTGTCTCGTGCGGAAGCCGCGGCTCCTGGGTCAGTACAAGAAAAATTCGCAGGCAATCAATTGAAAGATCAAGTGAACGACTACATTGCAACATTGCGCATGGGTGGTGCTTATACGTCGACAACTTATCTTTTAACACTATTGAATTTCTTTGCAGATCAATACAATGCTGTGAGATCAGGCGGCGTTTCTGAACCCGCTTATAAAACATTGTTAACGGCGACCTATGACGTTCTACAGTTGGCGATCCAAAACGAATTGCCATGCCGTCGTTTTCCAAGTGATTCGTTAATCCAAATCGCGTTGGATCTAAATAAGAAACAGCTTTCTATGACAGAAGGAAGCCGTGCGCGTCCTCTTTATATTTCTATCATGACGAAGGTGCGTGACATGATTCCTGGACAATATCGCAAAGAAATTTCTGCTGCGAACTGGAACTTCCGCCAAGCTGATACAGAAGGCACAAACTACTACAAACTTTATGTCGGTGCTAAAGATGATGCGTTCTTAAAAACCACTCATCGTGATATGAGCGCTTACGCATTTGTGGTGGCTGAACAAGCCCTGCAAAAAGAAGTGAAACTCATGGATATCGAACAAAGATATCAACTGATCGTAGAGTATCAAGCTAAGTACAACGCCAACGCCGACTTCCCACAAGTTGTGGCGGGTCGCTACTTGGCGATCTTGTCAGATCAAAACTTGTATCTGCCGATCTTTAAATAGGCTTGAACGAAAAAGGCTCTCGCAAGAGAGCCTTTTTTATTTCATCAGTTTGCGAACGACTTCGGGCATCCAGGTTTTTGCGCCGATCAGAATATTGATATTTGAATCCATCGCACCGTGAATATTGAGATCCATTTCGGACATGTGTTCAATCTCGCGTCCGAGTTCTTTTAATTTGCGCAAGACAATTTCCTGGGAATCCGATGATAGAGGACAGTTGAAAAAGAATTTAAAGGATTCCGGTGTTTGGTAAACATCTGCCGCGAAATCCACGGTCATTGGCACCATGTATTTTTTGTGAAGCGGACCATTCATGTTCCAACGGACTTTGCGATAGACCATCATCTTTAATTTATTTTTCGGATGAAGTTCCAAAATACCAAATGATTCAAGCTCAAGCGCAATTTTGAGGATTTTTTCCTGGCTGAATTTAAATTTTTTGGAAATTTCATCAAAAGAAAATCCCATCACGGCCAAATAAAAAACCGCAAAGAGTTCATCGTCAGACGCCAGGGCTTTTTCCTGCTCCAGCGTTAAAAACGTCGTCGGTCCTTTGCTGCCAAATTTTGAAAGGCGGGCGAGTTCGTACAAGTCGATCTCTAAGATGTCGCATATTTCAGAAATTCTTTGCAGAGTAATAGGAATGCGACCATTCAAAAGACGTTTGATGGTGTCAGGACTCAGTCCCATTTTCTTTCCAAGATCTTCATATGTGATGTCGGAACTTTTCACTAGACCCCGAAGAGCGTGAAGCATCGGAGACGCTTGGCTTTTTTCTTTTTCATTCATGCGGACCATCCCCAGCGGTTTCTTTCTATTAAAGACCCAGCTTGGCTTTGATGGCTACCAATTCTTTTTCTTGCTGATCGAGTCGTTGGCGAAGTTCTTGATTCTCGGTATTCAGACGCGTGATTTCTTTATTGAGATCTTGCACAGCATTGACAACCGCCCAATGGATGGGATCCACATTGAGTTCGAGGTAGCCGTCATCCCTTACGCTGACAGCATCAGGAATGACTTTTTGAACCTCTTGCGCGATGAAACCTGTTTTTGAGTAGTCCGAAGGAAGTCCCAATGGATTTCCTTTTTTATAGTTATATCTCACGGTGTGAAGCTGCAAAACTTCTTTAAGGCCGTATTCATAGTCACCTTGGATGTCTTTTAAGCGAATATCTGAGGCATTCGTCCAAGATGTTCCCGTGCTTAATCCGGCATTTCCGATGACGTGCAAGTTGTAATTCGGAGACGTTGTACCAATACCTACTTTGCCATTCGTTGAGATATAAAAATAATTCAAGTTGCCACCAATGCCCGTGATATCCGATGTGGAGTTAGAGTGAGACGATGTTGGTTTGTAGTTGATGGCATAACCATCACCACCATAAGGAATCCCCGCAAACCATTCATGGGCGGTATTGAAAGCGAAGTATCCATTGGCTCTCGGCATTCCTTGCGCAAGGAATCCGCCTCCGACGTAATCTCCTCCGTAGCCGCCTGTTGAGGTGATCAACGGCACTTTTGCCGATGAACTGACCTCAAGGATTTGTGTGGGACTGGAATTTCCAATTCCAATATCTCCATTGGTTCCGTAAATCCAATTTCCAATGTTCAGTTGATTGCTTCCGGTCGCTGAAGCAAAAGAGGTGTGATGGCCAATGGCTATATTATTTGAACCTGTCTTCGCGTTATCACCGGCGTGCTCACCAATACCAATATTTTGTGTGCCCGAAGTGACACTATCCAGAGCGTTAATGCCGATAGCAATATTGCGGTAACCTGTTGTCAGTGAGTTTAAACTGCTATCTCCATAGGCTTCGTTGGAAGATCCGGTCGCGGTGCCATTGCTGTGGCCCGCGCCGACAAAGACATTGCGACTGTATCCATCAAAGGTGCCGACGGTGACGTAAGAACTTGTACTCGCCGTTGTTTGTATCGTGCCATCAGGGAATTTAAATCCGCCTGTTGTGGAATAAACAGTTCCCGCCACTTCCAGTTTGGCAGTCGGGGAGTTTGTGCCAATACCAACATTTCCACTGTTATAATAGATATTGGATGAAGATGTTGTCCACTGTGTGGCAACACCCGCAGGTAAATCCGCCGCGGCGATCGTTCTAAAGGAAGCATTCCCTGCGGAGCCATTAGGTGCTGCTAAAAAAGTATTCGCAGACTGAGATCCAAAGTTTGCGGCTGTAACAGTGATGTTATCGCAAGTCCAACTGCCTGTGGGCGAAGAAAACGTCAGTGTTTGATTTGCAGAGCAGTTCGTCGGCATCTGAGAAGCTTTTAGTAAACTTGAACCGTCAGAAAGACTCGATGAGGAGAGACTTCCGTTCACCCAAGCACTGCCATTGTATTTAAGAACTTCGCCTGAATTAAGGGAGCTAAAATTAACACTCACGCCTTTGATTTTATCCACAGTGTTGGCAGATAAAGTGCCACTGACGTCTCCGGAAAGATTTGTTGAAGGAGGAGCCGCTGGAGTCGCGCAAGTTAAAGCGCTGCCGTCCCAAGTAAGATAACTTCCCGAAGCACATGTCGGAAGCCCCGCTTTAACCAGGAAATCATTTGCAGCATAAGTTCCAAGTTTTTGGGCAGAAAGCGCGTAACCCGCAAAAGGCACCGTGCGAATGACGTTGTCAGGAGAAATCGTTTTCCAACCAACGCCATCAAAAAACTGCACGCGCAAGTTTCTTCCGTCGTCAGCTTTCGCGGCATAAGTGGAACTTCCGCTGCAAGTAAAAGAACGGGAATTGTTGAAAGCTTCCAGAAGACTTAAAGATCCATCCGTCGGGTAAGTGACCGTGCCATTGCCGATCGGAACGTCAAACACACCGTTGGAATTTGTCATATCATAACCGTTCACTTGCTCTTGATAAATAATGCAGGCACCGGAAGGGTCTGTGATTTTAAAAATAAAACTCACGCTTCCGAATTCCAGCGGAGATCCATCATCTTTAACGATACGACCTTGATACGTGAGAGTGGAAGGTGATGCGTAGGCCACGGTGTGCTGAAGGGACAAGGCGAGACTTAGCAGTGCTACAAGAAGACGATACCTATTCATGAAAAGACTCATCGCTTTAACCTCATCGTTAGACGTTCCGTTTTTTTATTTCGGTTTGAAAAGTCAGAGGCATAAGTTCTTTAGAGCACTTTGTAGAGCGCAATAAAGTTTGAACGAGAGTTGTGCTCCAAAAAAGAAATGCATTTTGGAACACTCTGGACAAACGGACTTAATCTGCCTCGCAGGAGGCTTGAGGTGCCTTCTTTGAACTAGTGCTTGAGAAAATCTCGGGAAATGATTTTGCTACTTAAGCAGATGAAGAGATTCAACAGGGCCGTCGACATTCTAAAATACGATTACGAGTCGCGAAGGCAACGCAACCCGCGTTTTTCAAAAAGGTCCTACGCGAAATTTCTGGGAATCTCCAGTGGTCGACTTGCCGATCTCATGAATGAACGAATTCCTCTGAGCGAAAAAATGGCTTTGCTGGTTTATAAAAAACTTGATGTCACCAGCGAAGATCAAGAGCACTTTTTAAATCTTGTGCGCAATGAACAAGTTCACAAAATGGACCGCCGTCGCAAAATCAATTTTGATAAGCAGGTGATCTTTCTTAAAGACACGAAAAAATCTTTGGAAGAAGCGCTGAAGATTTTAGAGTCTGGCGACACCGACTTATGTGACTTTACCTCCGTCACGGTCCCTGTGAGCGCAAAGAAGTTGGATCAGATTCGAGTTCTCGTAAGACAGTTTCAATTCAACTTAGCGGCTCTCGCGCACGAAGAAAATGTCGAGGACACTTATTGTTTAAGCATACAGCTTGTGCCGACCTCCAGAATTGAGAAATAAAAAAGGCTCCTGTTGGAGCCTTTTTCTTGTTCCATCGCTGGATTTATTTTGAACTCTCTTTAATGAAAAGAGTCAGATAGTGGCGAACCATGTATTCCAATTTCACTGGGAGTCCTTGGTACGTCCACACAAGTTCTCCGAACGCGCCCCATTTTGCTTCGACGATGTGCTCGTCCATCACATTGGTCGCCGTTTGCTGAGCTTCTGTGGAGCCCGGAGTTGGAATGTAGTTTGTTCCGATAAAATTAAAACGGATGCTGATTTGCCCCGGAGCTTTCAATGAGAAAATCATTTTAAAGCCGTTACGGAAAAGCATGAAGTCCGCGTGAGTTTTTGCGATACCGTAGATTTTAATACGGCCAAGTGCGGAAGGTTTTAATTCATTGAACGAAGTGGAAGCATCAACGAATTCTGTCTTTAGTTCCAAAAGAAACTGAATCGTTTCATTGATCAGAATTTTTTCTGAATCAAATCCGAAACTCATGTCCACGAGTCCCGACTCTTCCATCTGTTGTTCAGCCTTCACAAGTTCTTTAATCCAGCTGATTTTTTCCATGAACCCCTCCAGGTCTACAACGCAACGTCCTCGCCGCTAGTTGTCGATATCTTCAATAATTTCGAGGGCCTCGCTCTTTGTCAAGATTGGTAAGTTTGGCTCGGCGCGAAAGGGGGACTCCCATCGCCCTCAGGAGGGGGATCCTTGGGACGGGCGATGGGCCGCAACCGTCATCTTTAAGACTTGCGGCCTCGCAAAAAAGGTTAAAACCCGACGATCTGTAAGGTTGTTCCCAAAGTGCCTTCGTTTCCTGTCGGTGTATTGAAGGCGACATAGTAACCAAAGATGATACTGACGGGGATCACGTAACCGATGGTGGTTTCAAGCTTCAACTCAGCCCCGGCACTCCAGAAAGAGCGCCTCATATTTACGACTTCGTAAACCAAGTCCTTGTCATTGACGAAAAGTCCATCCGCGGCCGCTCCATCGGCGACAATCGCTCCCGAAAATCGACGTAAGAAAAGCGGATCGGTCCCTGAGCCCGCATAAATATTTGCAATTGGAAATCGGTACTCGGCATTGGCCGACACAAGATTACGCCCAAAGAGCTGCCCGCGTTTGTAGCCGCGCAAAATATATTGAGGCAACGGACTGTCAGGGATGAAAACCAAAGGCTCTGTGGAGACGCCATAGATAGACGCGATTTTTTCCGGAGTATAAACGCCGTTCACACGCAACATAAGGGCGTTGTGTTTGGGAAGAAATGAAGAAAAATAAACTTCTCCGCCCGCTAAAAATTGCGAATGGTTCAAGTAGCCATCTGTGTGAATGTAATTGTAAGCGCCAAGGTAAGCCCCAAGGCCGGACTCAGGGGAAATCTGCGCTCCTGATTTTGAATAATTGGTGTAATTAAACATGGTGAATGGACCGGTGCGCTTTGTTTCTGAATTTGTTGTTGAGCGCTCCAAATACTGCCAACCGATTTGCAAACTGGCGTATCGGGAAAGCCAAAAGACATCCGGAAGAACGGCGGCTGCGGCCCCGTAGTCGTTTAGTTCGTTGGAGGTTGTGCCAAGGTAAGAACTTCTTTTGTAAGCAATGGCGGCAAAAGGCAGGGACGTTGTTTGATTCAAGTAGGTTCCTTGAAGGCTTCCGCGATTCAGTCCCGTGTCCCAAGATCCAATCAGAGTGTAGAAATGTTTTTTTAGAGGATCAAATCCTGAAGTTTGCGCAGTTAAAACAACGCCTGTTTCACTTGAAGAACCCGAGATAAATGGCATCCAGTACTGAGGCCACAAATATCCGTACGGAGAATAATCTTCAATCTTGGATTGATTCATCGCCATGCGGGCCGCATCGAGAGCTTCTTCATTTTTGCTGACCTTTTGATAACGATCAGCCATCAAAGGAGCAATCACAGGAAGCTCTTCAGGCGTGTTTTGCCAGTCTTGAGGCAAGATCGCTGCGACCTTTGGGCCTTGAGAAGTCATGTGAGTGGCAAAAACCTCTTTGCGAACAGGATCGATGTCGCCTGTGAAAAAAGCGGTGAGAGTGTGAGAAATCGGACGGGCGGTTTTCAGCTCACGATCAGCTAAATAAAGATTTAAAACGCCGTTCTTGCTCGAAGTAAAAATCAAACCTTCCGAAGTTTTTTTAGCAAAACGGACATTGGGATAATCTGTAAAAATCGTTTCTAAATTTTTTGAAGAAATCGTGAACCGCTGCAGCTGTTCACTGCCGTCTACTTTTCTCAAAGAGAACAAGATCGTGTCTTGATCCCAGAAAAGGGGATAAGAAATACGCTGCTGAATTTCTCCGGAGAAAAGAATTTCGGTGGTTTTATCAGAAATTTTTAAAAGACCTAAATGTGTTTTGCCGCCCTCAAGCTTTACAAAAGTGATGAAGTCGCCTTGCGGGGAAACAGAAGGCTCACGGGCGCGAAGGCCTTTTGTTAAAGACTCTGTTTTCTTTGTCGTAAGATTGTACACGTGCAAATCCGCATAGCGCTCAATGCGATTGGTGTAATCAATTTTGTCATAGACGATTTTTTGCGAATCCGGAAACCAACTGATGCGCTGAATACTTCCCGTTGGAGGGCCATCTTGAGGAGTGGAAGGTTCAAAAGTTTGATTAAACTTTT
This sequence comes from Bdellovibrio sp. BCCA, assembly GCF_037996825.1. NCBI lineage: Bacteria > Pseudomonadati > Bdellovibrionota > Bdellovibrionia > Bdellovibrionales > Pseudobdellovibrionaceae > Bdellovibrio > Bdellovibrio sp. BCCA. The sequence goes on from NZ_JBBNAC010000001.1 coordinate 609,100, forward strand.
CCACCGTGTCAGCAGCTTTAGCGTCCAAGAAACTTTGTTGATCGTTTTCTTTGGTGATCAACTTCACAGAGCGAGAGTTCGCATCATCCTCAGTTACGACGGCCAAGTGTTTTCCATCCGGAGAAATCGCAGGTGCGGTGACTGAAGTAAAGGCATTTTTAGGGACAATCACATTGGTGACTGTTGCCTCCCGCAAGGTTTTCATCTGTTCTTGTGCACGCAGAGTGGTTTCCTCAAGCATGCGCTCGTATTCACTGGGATAACTTTTCCCAATGTGTTCGCGCGCCGGAGTTTCAATAAAATAAGGAACTCGTCCGCCGTGACGCTCATTGAGAGTTCCAGCCAGAGCAGAGCCCTTGTCGGCCAGCATCTGACTCCACATCAAAGAGCCAAAAAGGTAGGGACGCATGCCTTCGGGCCATGTTGGAATCACTTCATTGGCTTCAGCGATGTCATAAGAATGAAGCGTGCCGTCTTCAACCATCGCGCGGATGGTGGCGTCTTGATAAAACGAACGCAGACGGCCGTGATTTCCCAGGCGTGTTTCCATCTCCACCGCCAAGCCTTCCTTCCACCAATTCGGCAGAAGAATATTTGGTGCGATGATATTTCCAAAAATGGAACGCAAAGGTTTCATGATTCCGTTGGCGGGTTCAAAATTGAGAATGTGAGTGTATTCATGCGCCAACAACTCAAACGCCCAATCCCCTGTGTCGGCAAGACTCTCTTCCGGACCCGGCAAAACGGGGTACGCCATAATGTGAGGATACGGAATGCGAGTCGCATACCCATTTGTGACATCCGTTTTGTCATTTATAATCACCACTGTTGTTTCGGGAAGGGTGTGAAAGTAAGAGCGAAGTTCGTAGTAGGCTTTCTCTAGCTTTTCAGCGTAAAGCAGACCTAGGTCCTGCTGCCGGGCATTAAAGATAATTTGAAAATGGGGAGTCGTAAGAGTTTTCCATTCAAGTTCGGGAGGCACTTCGAGTTGTGCTTTTACCGAGAGAGAAAAAAGAAAAATGGCGCTCCAAAGAAGATAAACAAGATGTTTTTTCATAAGTCGTCTTAGCCCGTACAGCAACGCAACATCAATTAGGAAATCTAAGGTTTGACAATGAGCCGCTATAAATTAAAGTTTTTATTTGTTAATGATAACTATAGGAACTTCATAGGAGGACATCATGGTTCGTAAATTAGCTCTAGGTCTTGTTGCCTGCGCACTTGTTGCTGGTTGCAAAGGAAAACAAACTCAATCAGATCAATCAATTGAAACAATGCCGACAGGTGGACAATCTACAGCGATTGACTCTGCACCTCTTAGTTTTGATCCAATGGGTTCTGACTCTGGAAAAATCGATGGTCTTGTGACTGTTCACTTTGGCTACGATAAATCAAACCTAGATGCTGCAGCTAAAAAAGACGTTGCGACAAACATCCAATGGATGAAAGCTCACCCTGGTGTGAAAGTTCAAATTGAAGGTCACTGTGATTCTCGTGGTACAATTGAGTACAACGTAGCTTTGGGCGAAAGACGCGCAAACGCAGTGAAAGCTTACATGATCAGCTCTGGTATCCCAGCAGATCGTTTGAGCGTGATCAGCTACGGTAAAGAAAAACCAATTGAGATGGGTGACTCTGAAGCTGCTTGGGCGAAAAACCGCCGCGCAAACTTCGTTCCTGCTCAGTAATCTCTAAAATAAAGAAAGGTGCGGATGAGACTACAAAGACTTTTCATCGGAATTTTACTTTTCACGGTGATCGTTGGTTGTCAGACAGTTCCCGCACCCATTGAGGATTATTCCCTCGCACGAGCTGCACTAGATGCGGCTCGTTCTGTTCAAGCGGCCCGTCACTCTCCCGGATACTGGCATCAGGCGGAAGAGGCTTATCGCAAGGGCCGCATCTATTTTGAAGATCGTGATTTTGGAAAAGCCAAAGAACAGTTTGTTCGTGCCCGAGTTGCTGCTGAAAAAGCAGAAAACTCCGCTCGTTTGATTCGCCAAAGAACTGGAGATGTTCTATGAAGTTCGCTATTGCTCTTGTTGCAACGACATTATTCCTTACAGGTTGTTTGAAAACTCGTAACGATGTTCGTGAAAATGAACAGCGCCAAGTGATGCAACAACAAGTCGTTACTTTGCAAAGAACCAATGCGGATGCGGCGGGAAGAGTTTCTGATCTCGAAGAATCCATCCGTGAACTCAATGGTCGCGTGGATGTGGTTGAAAATCGCATCGGTCAAGGAAACTCTGGTGTTGAAAACGCTTTGAAATCTTCTCAAGAGCAAAACCGTGACTTGAATCAAAAAGTGATGATTTTGCAAGAAGCCCTCACAAAAATGGAAAAAGACATCCTGGCTTTGAATGCAGAACTTCAAGCCGTGAAAGCGCAGAAGGCGGCTCATGCGGAAGTGCCTGTAAAACTTTCGAAAAAAGATATCTACGAAGCGGCTCAAGGTTATTTTGAAAAGAAGGATTGGAAACAAGCGATCCTGAATTATCAAAAATACCGCGATGAGAACCCGAAAGGCGGCAAATTTGCCGATGCGACTTACAAAATCGGAGTATCCTTCCAAGAATTGGGCATGAAAGACGAAGCAAAAACCTTTTACGATGAAGTTGTGAGCAAATTTCCGAAGTCAGAAGAAGCTCGTCGTGCTAAGATCCGTTTGAAGGGTTTAAAAAAGTAAGATTGTGATTGATCGAGTATTAGCCATTGAAACCAGTTGTGATGACACCTCTGTAGCGATTGTAGATCGCGGCGGATGGGTTCACTCTGTGGTGGCTGCCTCTCAAGATCTTGAACACGAAATGTACGGCGGTATTGTTCCCGAAATCGCCGCCCGCAATCACTCCATCGCTTTAATTCCGTTGATCGAAGAAGCTTTGAAAAAAGCCAATATGAAATGGTCTGATATTCAGGGCATTGCCGTGACAAACCGCCCGGGTTTGATCGGGGCTTTGATTGTGGGTTTAGTAACGGCGAAATCCTTAGCTCAAGCTAAAAAAATTCCTTTCTTGGGTGTGAATCATTTGGAAGGTCATTTGCTTGCGCCTTTTTTAAAAGACTCTCAATACGCACCTCCCGAAGATTTTGATTATCCTTATGTGGGCCTTGCCATCAGCGGAGGCCACACAAGTCTTTATCAGATCAAAGGACTTGGTGATTACCGCGTGCTTGGTGCCACCAAAGACGATGCGGCCGGGGAGTGTTTTGATAAATTCGCAAAAATGGCAGGCTTGGGTTTCCCAGGGGGCGTGCGCATTGATCAGATGGCAAAAACGGGAAATCGCGAAGCTTTCGAGTTTCCTCGCAGCATGATCCATGATGAAACTTTTGATATGAGTTTTTCAGGATTAAAATCATCAGGCCAAAGAATGCTCGAACAATTAGGCCCTGAATTAGTTCAAGAACAATTGCCGGACTTGTGTGCCTCTTTTCAAGAAGCTATTGTTGACGTCCTCATTGCAAAACTGGATCGTGCCGCCAAAGTTTATAGAGCCAAACGTGTGATCCTCACGGGAGGCGTGAGTGCCAACTCTCGCTTACGTGCGCGTGCAGAAGAGTGGGCGCAGAAAAAAGGTTTAAGCCTTGTGGTTCCTCCAATTCGTTATTGCACAGATAATGCGGCGATGATTGGTTATGCAGGTATTTTAAGAATGAACGCTGGTGAATTTTCTTCTTTGGATTTGGGACCTTCTCCGCAGCCATTAGTTACGGATTTTAGATGAGTCAATCCCGTGAACGTTTAGAGCAGACCCTTCAAGAACTAGGGATTCTTGCTAAAAAATCTTTAGGTCAAAACTTTCTTGTCAGTGATTTGGTCATTGAGCGCATCATCAACAAGGTCAAAGAATTTACTCCCGAAGCTTTAGTCGAAGTGGGACCCGGCCCGGGAGCTTTGACGTATTTCTTGCGCCAAATGAATGTGCCGCTGACTTTGATTGAATTAGATCGTGTGATTGCCGCTTATTGGAGAGAACAAAACATCCCAGTGATTGAAGAAGATGCTTTACGCTTGGACTGGTCCCAATTCTACTCTGATAAAAAATTAGTTTTCGTGAGCAACCTTCCTTACCAAATTTCTTCTAGCATTGTGATTGATCGCTCGTTGGAAGATAAAGGTGTTGAGCACATGGTGCTCATGTTTCAAAAAGAAGTCGCGCAAAGAATCAGAGCACCCGCGCAGTCCGAGCATTACGGTCTTTTAAGCGTGATTGCGCAGACCTTCTGGAAACCAGAAATGGTGACCGAGGCGGGACCTCGGGATTTTTCTCCTCCTCCGCGCGTGGCAAGCCGTGTTTTGGCGTTCTCACGTATTGAGTCGCCGGTGCAAAACCGTAAAGCTTTCTTAAACTTTGTTAAGGCGGCCTTTGCTCAGCGCCGTAAGCTCCTCAAGAAAAATTTAGCTGGTCTTTTAAGTCAAAAAAAGCTAACTGAAGAGCAATTGGTGGGCTGGATGGCCGAGATGGGTTTTAAAGAAACTGCTCGTGCTGAAGAACTCAGCCCTGCGCAGTTTGTCCGTCTTTATAAGAACTTTGGATTTGAACCATGAGCATTTTAATTGTTCAAGAGAACAAAAAAGCCCGCTTTGATTATACGATCGTAGAAACCTACGAGGCGGGACTTCAGCTTATGGGAAGCGAAGTGAAGTCTTTGCGTAACAAAGACGTGCAATTGAAAGACTCTTATATCAGTTTCCGTGGTGACGAAGCGTTTTTGCAGAATGCGCACATCGCCGAATACAAAGCTTCTAGTTACAACAATCACGCGCCAGAGCGTCTTCGTAAACTTTTACTGAATCGCAAAGAGCTTGATGAAATTTTCGGAGCTTTGAAAGAAAAAGGTTACTCTTGCGTGCCACTCAAAATTTATTTTAAGAATGGCCGTGCAAAATTAGAGATTGCTTTAGTGAAGGGTAAGAAAACTCACGACAAGCGTGAAGCGATTAAGAAACGCGACGTTTCTGATCAAATTCGTTCAAGCTTAAGACGTTCTCGTTAGTAATAAATTCTTCTTTAATACCAAGACGAGCGCGCTTTTCCGCCAAAAGATGTTTCCAAGCGGCATAGGCTTCACGGTTTTGTGGGTCGATGCTTAATTTTTCCAAAAGTTTTAATTCTGTCTCTGTGTTGGCTTTGAGAGCGCGATAGAAATAATCGTAAGTCATCGCAAGGTCTCTAAAGTCATCTTCTTCCGGCAAGTGATAATCAGGAATATGCCACTGACCCAACATCAATTGATGCATGTGTCTTTCCATCGTTACTAGCGGAGCCAAAAGATTCTTTGTCATACGAACGCTTAAGAACAACGTCACACCTGTCAGAAAGACGAAGCTTGCGCCTAAGAAAATCCTTAGCCACGTGACTTCACGCTCAAGATGCTCGACCAAGTGAGGGTGGGTATCGTAAGCCAAGTTCTTAAAGAGATCATAGTTTTGATTGATAAAATAAAACGCCGGCAAAAGAAATAAAATCGCACCACCGGCCACCGCCGTGATCATGTACCAGCAGTATTTATACTGAAAACTTTTGTTCAGAATAAATCGGCGGGAGCCTTCTCCCTGGGGTACTCGTTGTGGTTCGATCACTCTTCGTCCATATAACATATAGTCTCTTATCGGCCGGTTGTGTTTTCGAGAGAGTCCAATTATTCTCAAAAGTAGACTTTTTCCAGACAGCTAAGGAGAACTTCATGAGCTTAACACGCGTAACTTCAGTCGAAAGGTCCTGCCTTCAAGAAACATACGGACGAAAGTCTTTGTTGTTCTTTGTGGGAGGTCTGATTTTGTTAGCAGCTTTTGCCACTCCTGTTTTTGCCGCGGATGAAGACACGACCTTGGTCGATGATAAGTATTCTTTGAAAGCCGACCGCGAAGCTCTGGAAGCTCTTCGTAAAAACATTCCTCCTGAAAGACAAAAAGAGAACGACGAAAAAGCCTTCATGGATCAAATGATGTCAGATCTTTCGCGCAACCCTTCCGAAGTGCGCAGCAAGTTTTCAAGCATCATGAACAAGAAGCGAGAGCTTTTTAACAAAGACATGAATAAAGCGCGCGAGCAGTTTTCAAAAGTCCAAAAGAAAGAGCGCGAAGACTTCACCAAAGCACAAGCTGAAACCCGCAAAGATTTTGCTAAGAAAAAATCTAGTTCAGACGAACGCAAAGAGTTCTTTGAAGATATCGAAGCGAAAAGAAAAGACTTTTACGCCGATCAAAAAGAAAAACGCGATGAATTTGAAGCGGATATGCGCGATAAACGAAAAAACTTTGAAGACTACACACGCGCAAAAACCGATGAATTCAACCAGCTTCACCGCGATTACACAAAACGCTTTGAAGAAAACAAAAAAGCTCAAGCGGACTTAAAAAAACAAGCGGAAGAAAAACGTAAAAACATGCAAAAGAATCTGGATCAAGAATACGAAGTGATCCGTAAGAAAGATCCGACGGTTTTAGAGCCGAATACGATTGGTGAATAACTTAGATCGAAACTATGTTCTTCAATCTGGTATTTTGTGGTTACCTTTGATTTTTATGGGTTAGTAAAATAGTAAATTGTTAAATATAAACGCAGAGACAGTTGCGCGTTTTTCCGCCATCCGTGAGCAAGCTGTTTCCCGCTCTTCCTGAGCGGGAAAGGAAAACACACGTATAGCTTAAGTCCGAGTTCCATTTCCATCTTTGATTGCCAATAATCCCCAGCGCTGAGCTGCGTGAAGATTGTGGGCTCGACACAGCACTCTTAAGTTTCCTGAGGTATCCAATCCACCAACGGCCAATGGTATAAGGTGATCGATCTGAAGTTGATAAGTACTTTCGCATTTCTTTCCGCTTTGAGGATGCGTATATTCACAACGTTGATTCGCTTTTTTCAAGAGCGCTCTTTTTAGAGTGACTTTGAGATTCTTTCTTTTTCGCTGAGCCAAGAAACTGTGCGTTGAGGTTAAGGACCCAGTAATCCCTAGTAAAGCATCCGAATGGTTCGACAGCTTTAGTTCACGAATGTCGGCGTTATTAAAATTTTTAGTTTCTGACTTTTCCAATTCGTTAGCTTCAATGATTCGTTTAGGCGGTTTTATCCTTTGGTTCGATATTTTTCCCATTTCTTTCTGAATATGCTTTTCGGCCAGCAGGGTAATTAGCTCTGCCCAATTTCCATCCGGTAAAACATGAGACAACAAATCTTTAGCCTGTTGCAGAGTTTTCATTTGGTCTTCTGTGAAAGTTATCTCCAGACGAACACTATTATCTTGTTGAGGTTTGATCACTTCGTGAATTTGTATCGGCAGGTTAAATTCCTGAGCCAAATACTTTTGAGTTTCAAAGCTGGACTTGTTTTGAATCTCTTCTAAAATTTGAGTTGTTTGGTGAATATCAACTTTATTGCCAAGTTTGATTTCCTGCTTAATACACTTTTGAACTTGGGTGAGCTGAGTCAAATTCAATGAACCTTCTTCGAGCTTTTCCGCGACTGTCGGCACTTGTTTTAATACTCGAGCGGCCTGCAATCTGCGATAGGCACTATCTTCGCCATAACCTAAGTGCTTCGTGAGGTATTTAAACATAGAATCAAACCCTAGCTCGGCATAAAGCCTCCGAGCTTCTACTTCGTTGATGTGGCATAAAATCAAGTGTGTGATTTTCCTTTCCGTTCTGACGAGTTTTTCCAAACGAACTAACAATTCAGAATTAGTAACTTTTGAAAGATCCATAATTGCTCCCACATTGCAAATCTAGTTTAGGTAGATTTCTTTTCGGAAAAAGTTGTATCACAGGTTTTAAATTTCCATTTTTGCGGTTTTTTGAAAGAACGAACTAAATTAGCAGAGAGTCTTCGGTAAGCTGTTAATGCTCATAAACATTCCGTGGTACAGACAAAATATTCAAAGTGAGATCCACCGTGTGTTTCGCATAATCGTTTATCCTCACGCATTTAAAAAAGTACGAAATACCGTCAAGCATTTTCTGCATTCAATGATTATGAATTTAAAATAAATATTCTTTCCCGCTCAGGAGGAGCGGGAAACGGCTAGCACATGGATGGCGGAAGACCGTGCAATTGTCTCTGCTGGATTAACGCCAAGTTTCTTGAAAGCGCGAATTTCAAATTTTATAAAATAGATTTCACCTTTCACACAATGTGAGGCTCAAGATAAATTTTTTTCTTAATTTTAAAGACTATTAGTTTGAAACAATATTCCCCTGAACGGAAATAAAGACTTTGTAACCGCCATTGGTTTTTGCGGAAAGTTTATTGGTGTAATTTCCTGTCGCACTTTCTACTGTGTAGCCATTAGATGTCGGTGAACCTTGCGAAGAACCGGACACGAATCCTGTGAGTTGACCTTTTTGCAGTTTCATTTCGGGTGGTTTGACTTCTCCAACCAGTTGTTCCAACGACGCTTCCATAGAGCAACCCATAAGGCTGCTGCCAATTAAAGCGATCATCAGTGCTTTGCTGAAAAGTCCCATAACGTCTCCGGTATGAAGAACTTATCGGAATATCGTGAACGACTCTAAAGTCTCAGAATGAAACAGAGCCTAGCTGGGACGCTTGAAAACTTCTTTATGAATTTCCATCGTGATTGCAAAAAGTTTATTTTCGATAATCGGAATAAGGGGAGTGAACTCGATACCAAAAGTTTGAATGACCTTATTGCCGTCATCGACTTTGATATGACGGACAACACCTTGCACTTCAATCGGCGGACGTTTCGCAATAATCAAGTGACCCGTGACTTGGTCACCCACTTTCATCAAGGGATTGTCCATGCGATACACCACACGACACCCTTGGCTGCTTAAGTCCGCGAGCTGTCCTGTGATTTTTTGGGCTTGTCCATTCACTAAAATAATATTGTAAAACGCGTGATAACCGTCAGGAATGCGCACGCGATAATTTTGACGACGTTGCAGGTGATACAACTCTTTAGGAATGGGAATGGCAACGCGGCCATGGTGAATCTGAGCTTTAGTTTGAAAGTAATATTTTTCTCCGCCTAAAAAGAAATGACCCAAGTATTCTTCTTGAGATTTCAAAGTCGTTGAAGATTCAAACACGCACTCTAAGCTTTGTGATTTTGAGTTGTAAGAGGAGACACGCAGTTTACAAACGGCATCTTCTTGGCCTTTGCAAAGAAGTTCGCCTTTGGCTTGTGCCAAATCCTGCCACAGCTTGATTTTTTCTTCGTCTCGGCTAATCAGGGCGAAGATGTCTTTATCCATACCGTGACCTCGTGCTTGTTGTGATGCAGATGTTGTATCCGAGCATTTTCCATCGACTGAAACTTTTTAAGTGTCGCAAAGTCCGTCTTACCTTGGAATTTTATCGTGCAAACGAAGTTTGAGCAAAGTCCTGAACTCTGCCACATCTGCACCAGCTCAAAAAGTTTTTCTGGATAACAGATGATATCGGAATAAAACCAATCAATGGCCCCAATGTCCTCGGGTTTCACCGTGAAGGCATTAGTCTTCATAAAATGAATGCGGGGGAGTTTAGCAATGTGCGGCTCTAGGGGAGCACGATCAATGCTCACGACCTCACATCCCATTTTTTGCAATACCCACGTCCATCCTCCAGGACAGCTTCCGAAGTCGACAACTCTTTGCCCGGCCTCAGGACGAATGCCATAGACTGTAAAAAGCTCCCACAGTTTCAGGTAAGCGCGCGAAGGAGGATTCTTTTTGTCTTCATGGAACTGCACTTCTCCCAAAGGAAAAGGCGAGTTGGTTTTGCTGGAGGCAATCAAAGTATTTTTATCAATCAAAGTCCAAGCGCCCAGATTGTCTTCAGGAAGAGGTCCTAAAAACTCCATCACACGGGGTTTGAGCTTAGGAAGTTGATCTTGAATCAGCTGCGCGCGACGATGATTTTCAAAAGTGTAGGGCGCCCAGAGTTTTCCGAGACCCTTTAAAGCTTTTGCGGCTTGGCTGATAGATTCAAAAGAAATGATTTCGGGGTTAAGCCAAATATTTTGGGCCCATACAGAGTTCTGCAAGGGCCCATCAGTAAGAACCAGGCTTCCATGAACGGACTTCACATTTTTAAGTTCTTCAAGAAGCTCTGGTAGAAATTGTTCAGTTGCAAGATAAGCGATCACGCTGCCTTAGTTGCCACAGCTGGCGTAAGAAGTCCACGGTTGTTCCAGGTTGTCATGCAATCGGCCCAGAACTTTTCTTTCAGCTTCACCTCTGCCGGTCCCATTTTTACTTTTGGGAAGTCTTGCTTATCGAAATGCTCAGTGAATTGAGTCTCGTTGCAAGCGCGCACGACTTTCAACATCAAGTTGAAATGAGCTTCAGTGAAAGGTTTGTTATCTACGAGCATTTTTCTGAGCCCGCCCTCTGGTGTGTGAAGTAAGAAGTTGTAGAGGTTCGGTACATCATATTGTTGACTCATTTTGATACTCCCTTTTTTGGTGACATAAACATTATCGGTTAGACCGAAAGAGTTCTTAAACACCGTTTTCCGACCAACGTCCTAAGTGTGGCTGAACAATAATTTTTCAGTTTTTCAGACTTTACCTTCTTCCAGAAAAAGTCGGGGAAAAATGGTCCAGGTAAAGTCCAGTTGATCTTAAGTCTTAAGACCTACCTCCGATCTGGGAGGTATGAAAACACAAACAAACAAAACTAACATCCTGATGGCCTTCGTAGCAGCAACACTTTTTTCAAGCGCGACTTTGGCAATGTCCAAGCGCCCGGTGAATGACGGAGGCAGCTCGACTCCAGCGCCGAAGCCTCCAACAACAACTCCTCCGGTGACAACTCCACCAGCACCACGTGAACCGGCGGCAATTTCTGATTCCATCACGCCAGTTGGTTTTGATGCTTTCAACGAAGTGGCTTACCCAGTAGGAAACATCGTTGATACGACTTACAAACAATACCGCGAACTTTTGCCGCAAAGAAATGCGCAAGAGTCTTACCGCACTGACAACTGTGATGCGAATCTTGATAAGAACGATCGCTTTGCAGACCGCATCGCTTACGCTGTTGAATTAAAAATGCAGCCGTCAAAAGCGCAATTAGGTTATGTCGCTTCCTACTTTGCTTTGAATAAAGATGTGAACACGTATTTGCCAAACAGTTTGATTTCGCATCCTCTTTGTAACGTCACAAGTGATACGCTGAATACAACACTGAACGGTAAAAACGTTCCTTCCGCAGCGACAATCAAAAAAGCCAATGAGTTTGCCAACAAGATGAATGCCTATCGTCGCGAAGCTCTTTCTGGCAGCAGAGAAGGTTACGTGAAAGCTTCAAAGCTTTGGTCAAAATACATGATGTGCTTGTCGTACATGGAATCACTGACGACGGCGGATTCTGCAAAAGCGCAACGCGTGGCTGAGAAATATGCTCCATCAGGTTATCGTCGTCCAGCTGGTGTAAACTTCTATGAAGACCCAGCGCAACCACCAGAGTCGCGTTTAAATATCGGTCTTTTCCAATTCACTCCGGATGCGGGCGGAAATATCCAAGCATGTATTCGTGAGTGGAATATCCTTTATCCAAAATGCGGTATCTCACAAACGGCAAGTCAGTCTGAAATGATTCGCGTATTGGGAAGCTCTTTGCAAACGTTCAATGCTTTCTGTGCGGCGGCGAAAGTCACGGGCATGTTTGCCGTGCAAGTGAATGCTCAAAAAGCGTATAACACGCATCCTTATAACGTGAATGCCAACGGTACATTGAAAGCGCCAGCAGAGCGTTGCGTGAGCCCGCACATGGCAGTCGGTCGCTCGTACAATCACTTTGCACCTTTCCAAAACGGTTCTGGTTTTACGTTGGATAATATCTTGAGCTGTACACTTAATGGCGAGTACTAAGATTTAAATCGAAAATGAAAAGCAAAAGGCCCTTCATCGAAGGGCCTTTTTTTATTTTTCGCCAATTTTGTGAATGCTTTTAATTATTCTTTCCATGAAGTTATTCAATGTGTGTTTTTCACCTTCGTTGAATGCGGACCAGAAGTGACTGATGCGCTCATGGTAAAGAGGCACGATCTCATTGCAAAGACGCTCGCCTTTTTCTGTTAAACGAATCACAAAAGAACGACCGTCTTTTTCGTGAGTCATTCTTTTTACCAACTCGGCCTTTTCCAAACTGTTGATCAGTCCCGAAATCGTCGCCTGCGTGACGCCTACTTTTTGCGCCAATTCAGAAGGCATCAAACCTCCTGGAGTCTTCTGCAACAACATCATCAAAGTGAAGCGTCCTGAAGACAGGCTAAAGCGCGAGAAGAAACTATCGAGATTGATTTCCAGATCCGTTGTGACTTTTCTCAACAAAATGTGTGAGTACAAAGTGAGGTGATCTAACTCAGGATACAGAAGGGCTGCATTCTCTTGGAGTTCTTCACGAGTTGGAATCTCGGTAAAGAAGAGCTTCGCCATACTTACTCCAATCTTAATTAGGGTTCCAGATTAAGTACTGAAGTAGCTTAAGTGAGGGGCCCAATAGAGTGCAAGAAAAAGGACGCAGCTTTAGCGATAAAAAACATGTATGAGAGAATATCGCAAATTGTGGAATGAATGTGTCATCAAGATTCAGTCAAAGAATGAATTTCAGAGCAAAAAAAAAGACCTCTTTCATCAAATTGAAAATCAATTGAAAGAGGTCTTTAAAAATTTCAGTCGCGATTACTCAAGAGTGTACAAAACAACTTTCACAGAGTCTTTCGGCATAACTGCTTTTTCCAAGCAAGCGCGAGACGCTTCGAAAGTTGAAGGATTTTGTGCACCAGAGAAAGTGATTAAAAGAACACCGTTCATTGTCTCACCAACAACAGAGCATTTGTCGTCGATCAATTTGATCACGCGACCTTTGCTCACTGGAAGTTCTCCGTCAGTTGTGTATTTGATACCGCAAGAGAAAAAGCTTTTTGGCTTTGTTGTATCTTCCACTTTGCCAAGGCAAGTGTTGTAAAGGTCTGTGATTTCTCTTTCAACAGCGATCACGTTACCCACTTTGCGATCCGCAGCGTGAACAGTGAAAGCCATCAACATTGTAGCTAGAACAAAAAATAGTTTCATAAATCCTCCGTTATTAGACCCGTTTAGCCTTTCACCTTTTCAGCGAAGCTCAAGCCTTTAGGCAGCGTGTCTACAAAGAAAGTTAGGCCAGCCTGTTACGCCATTTTCCGGAAACACTAAGGGTTTAACTTGTCTTTAATTTTATCAATACCCGCTTGAGCACAGACTTCATCAAGAGGTCCGCCCGGCGCACCGCCCACGCCAATGGCGCCAATAACTGCGTTTCCAGAGCGAATGGGAAGTCCGCCGCCCAAAAGCAAGAAGCCATCAATCTGTCCGAGGTTTTGTGCCGTGGGATTTGTTTGCGAAGTCGCAAGCATTGCTGACGTCGCATTTTTTGCGGAGGCCGAAGTATAAGCTTTGCGTCGGCTTGCATCGATGGTGTGGGGGCCAGCACCGTCCGCACGCACAGAGACTTTCACATCACCGGCAAAATCCACCACTGTGGCTGTGACCTGATAACCCGAACGCAAACAGTTTTCCACTGCTGCATCGGCCGCCATCTGTGCAAGTTCCAAAGAAATATTTTTTTGAGTCAGAACTCCCGCTGCAAAAGAGTTCAAAGCAAAAAGAGAGGAAACAGCGAAAACAGATAAGTGCTTCATAAAATCTCCTTCAAAGTGGAGAAAGCATAAAGCGAGGCACTTCGTTAAAGCAAGCGCCCGTGTATTTAAACAGGATCAGGAATTGTCATGATCAGCGCGCGGTCTTTCAACACAACCATCGTATGCTCAAACTGAGCAGTTCTATGATTTTTTCCGGCAACCAATGTCCAATTGTCAGGCTCCTCATCGACAAAGCGAGCGCCTGTCGAAACAAAAGGCTCAATCGTGATGACTTGTCCTTCTTTGAGTTTGCGGTTGTCATTTTTGTCGTAATAACCGGCAATAAATTTTGGTTCTTCGTGAAGTCCGCGACCCACACCGTGACTTCCTAAGTTTTCAATCACAGTGTAACCATTTGCATGGGCCACTTTTTCGATGTTGTAACCAATGACGTTGATAAGCTCTTTGGCTTTCACTGCCGCAATCGCCGCATCCAAGGCCTGTCGAGTGACGTCGAGCAAGCGTTGATAGTCTTTGTTCACCGGAGGAACAATAAAAGATCCTCCGTTATCAGCATAATAACCACCAAGTTCTGCCGACACGTCGATATTGATCAAGTCCCCTTTTTGAATCACTTTGTCTGACGGCACACCGTGCGCGACTTCGTGATTAAGACTGATGCAATTATAGCCTGGAAAATTATAAGTGAGTTTCGGTCCGGAACGGGCGCCGTGCATTTCTAAAAACTTGCCACCCAGTTCATCAAGCTCGCGCGTTGTCATGCCGGGCTCCATTTTTCGAGCCATGTACTGCAAACAGTTCGCGACAACTTTGCCAATCTTTTTTAGACCTTCTAAGTCTGCTTCCGTCTTTACGATCATAGACGCTGGTTATACACTTAAAAGCATGCAAAAATCCACTGCTCCCACATTTATCTTTAAGAAACAGAGCGCTCGGAAACTTTTACCGGCTGTTTCACCTTCGGATAACAAAGCATCACGTGGACGAAGCCTGCTTTTAGCGGGAAGTGCTGAGTATCCGGGCGCGGGGATTCTTGCCGCCAAAGCCGCGCAAAGAATGGGGAGCGGGTATGTAACACTCGCACAGAAAAATATTCCGGCAGCATTGTTAGAAAATCCGGATTTTTTATTGTGCGACCTCAACAAAAAATCCTGGAGGGACGTGCCAAGTGATGCCGTTTTGATCGGTCCCGGTTTTGGGGTGAATGATTTTACGGCGTCCGTGATTCAGGAACTTAAAGAGAAAAAAATCGAGCGCGTGGTTTTAGATGCTGACGCTCTGACAGTGTGTGCAAAGAAAAATCTTTTTCCACTTTTGCCGACGTGGATTGTGACGCCTCATTCAGGAGAACTGGCTCGTTGCTTAAAAATCTCTTCAGAAGAAATTCAAAAAGACCGTGTGGCGGCTATCGAAAAAGCGCAGGCTCTTTTTCAGTGTGTGGTTTTGTTGAAAGGTCACGGCACCTTGATCGCTAATCAAAAAAGAATTTATAAAATCGCTTCCGGAAACTCGGCTCTGGCTAAGGCGGGAACCGGGGATGTTTTGGCGGGGGTTATCACGGCTTTAAGGGCGCAAGGCTTATCCCCCATGCGGGCCGCTCTTTTGGGAGCCTATGTGCATGGCGCGACGGCCAATCTGTGGAAAGCAAATAAACGCGATCTCCTGTCGATGACGGCCTCGGATGTCCTGGATTACCTCCCTAAGGTGCTCTTTATTCTTCGACGCGGGGCTTGAAAAAACTACTAAGTAGGCCTACTGACCCAACCTTGACTTTCTTTTTTGTAAGGGGACAGGTACAAACTCCCGAAACCAGGGAGATATTCATGAAGCTTTTGATCGCGGCTCTTGTATGTGTGACTTCTTCAGTCTACGCACAGACATCTTCAACCACAACTCAACAATCGACAACGACTGTGGGTGATGTTCTTAAAAATAAAAAGTTTGAAGAGGATAAAGAAATCACAGACTCCAAACTTAAAGCTGATTCAGGTTCTCTTTCTCGTTACTCATTAAAGTTCTCTCTTTCTTATTTCGGTCCTCCAGTAGGCGATCTTTCTAATGAAATGCAACCAAACCCAGACGGTTCTGTCGGAACTTATGAAACGGCTTTGGGTGGTTCGATTGGTTTCCGTTATCGCTTCGATACAAAAAGTGCGTTGTCTTTGGGAACGGGTGTGAACGCTGTAACACCGATTCAAGGTGTGAAACGTTATGACGTTAAAAATCCGTTTCTGTCTTACGATCGCAATGCTCGTCTTGGTGATGTGCAAATGCGTAACAGCTTTGGTGTGACTGCAGTTACAAATCCAGCTTATCGCGATATCGGTGAGTATGCGGGTCTAAACTACGACAACTCTTTGGTTTACAACATCGGCGCTTCTGGTTTTGCCGTCGGTTTGGATTCTTCTTTGAGCTACTACTTGTTTGAGCGCGGTATTAAACCGAAAAGCAGAAAAGAAGCAGCAGCAGGTCGTTATAGCTTGGGCTTTTACCCACAAGTGAAGTACAACTTCACGGACAAGTTCAATGCTTACACGTCACTAGCTATCAACTTTAATAATCCACGTGGCACTGAAGATCACACAGTTTTGTGGAACAGAACTTTAAGCCAACGCCTGGGCTTCGGATATGCTTTCAGCCGCGATATTTATTTCGCACCTTATTTCAATTTCTATCCTAAGAGCTTCACAGCAGATTCAACAACTGTGAATCTTTCGACGACATTCTCGATCTTGTAGAGCGTGTACTACAGCGGTCCCAAATTTTAGGCAGTAGTGTTTAAGATTTGGGACTTTTTGGCTCGGCTATTTCTGCTAAATATTTACAATAATAATTGAATCAAAGCCGCCAACCAAACGTTGGCCATCTTGGCGTATCCTTGAGTATTAGGATGTGCTTGATCGGCGCAGAAATCCTGCGAGTTCACCGCGTTCGACAAGGCACTGTTCATATCCACAACATAAACAGCCCGTCCCAGCGCTTGCTTTTGCGCGACGACAAGACCAATTGAATTATTATAGTCGGCAACGTAGGCGTTGTACTGCTGATAGACAGGCATCGGGACAATCTTCGCCACCACAATTTTAGCTTGAGGTGCATCGGCGTGAAGTTGATCTAACAGTGAACTCAGGCGGCCAGGGGTGTTTTGTAAATCGTAGTTCTGGAAAAAATCGTTCGTTCCGATATGCAGAAGGATCACGTCGGGTTGAGTAGTGCGTACCCAGCCGTATTGCTGAACGCCAGCCAAGATGTCACTGATCTTCCATCCTGAGTGTCCTTCATGAGACTTTTGAAGAAGATCTGAGGGCCCTGCTGACCCGCTACCTACAAAATTGAATTTGAAACCACGATTGGTCAGGTGGTGATAAAGAAAATATCTGTACCCACCATTTGCACCCAACCTTGTAGCTTCGCTGGTGTCTTCGTAACCAAGAGTGATGGAGTCACCTAGAGCCATAATTTTGTGAATGCGCCCTAACTGAGTCGTGCCGCTGACTACAGCGGACGAAGGATTAAGAATCACTCCCAGGATCGTATCTGCTGAGTGATCCAATCCGGCCTTGGCTTGACCAGAGTTCACACTTTGATTCACGGCCGCTGCCAAGTGAATTCGGTGTGTACCCGCAGGCAAATTGAGCGAAGCCGCAGGATAAAGAGCGATGTGTGTTTCACCGCCCGAAGCCGGCCAGGCTCCGACAGAAGCACTTTGATAAGTTCCATTAAAACCGATGACGGAAGACGCAGTTTCATACTGACTGCCACAACGGTTTGTCGTGGTAGGCAGAGAGGCCTCCATTTGACCATACACAAGGGCATTCTTTGTTTCTGTCGTCGTGATATTCGCGGCGACGACATCTTGGGCTGCTGTTGTCAGAGCAAAAGGCGTTTCCACGCCGAACTTGGATCGCACATCACGAAAGTAGCTTGCAGTGATAAGACTCGAACCCGGACAGTCGGGATCTTCCACCCATACTTCAAGTTGCGCTCCTGGTTGAATAATCAACGAACCATGAGTGCAATTCAAGCTTGTGTATTGATGAACCTGCATGCGCACGGTTTTGGAGTTTGCATTGAGCATTCCATACGAAAGAATCTGCTGTGACTGCAATGACTGTGCAGGACAAATCGTTTGTCCTGCACCTCCTCCGATTCGCTGTGAAAACGATGTGTCTCCTGTGGAGCCAAAACCCGCCCATGAGTGTACACCCAATAAGGGATCACCTGCAGAAGCAAAGTTGAAGATATTAAACGTAGCTCTGGCAAACGCACGTCCGTTGGCGGGAACTTGTACATCGAAAAGGACTACGTCATTGCTACCGTTAGAGCATTGAAGCGGAATAGCGTTGGTCTGTGTATAGATAAATTTTTTAAGTGGGTTGCAAGTTTTATTATTTGTTGGAGGAACCTGGGAAAGATCATCATCCTTTGGAGATAGGGTCTTTACTTCCAAAGGCTGTAGACCACCGCAGTTCTGGAATAATAGAATTATAAGGAAAATGAAAATAAACGCGACTGAGCGTCTGAAATATCTCAACATCCCCTCCGCCAGAATACGGTGTCTTAACACTTTTCGGAGACATTTAAGGTGAGCTAAAGAGGTGTGGTGGTCCGCTTCGTGCGCACCCCCTAAATTTCATTTGGATGCGCGGATTCTTGCTTATGATCTCTATGTGAACAGACGTCTACTCGCAAGAGTTCATGGCCTTTGGGTTTTCCGCTTGGACGGCGGTTTTGCAGCTCTCTGGCAGGCTTTCTTTGCGCATCAATGCGACTTGGATCGCACGGTAAAGAGTGGCGGAGTGAACATCCGTAGGATCTTGATTTTTAAGGCTTGGCAGGGCGTCGGTTGAAGCAAGAAGACAACCAAAGTTCCCTTGTTTTTTGCCTAGCGTGTTTTGCAAACCAACACTTACTTTCGAAGCGATGACATCCGCAAAGTCTTCTTCAATATATTTTGTCGCACCTTGCTTGTCCGCGAGACACGCTTTTTGTGAACCGTAAGCATTGCTGTATTTAGAAATCAAATGTCCGAATTCGTGAGCAAGGATGGAAGCTCCGTAAGCTGGGGCTTTAACCGAGATCCAACTTACTTTAATACCTTTATCAAGAGTGTTGGTTGCATCGGAAATACCAAGATCTACGATCTCATCACAAGTCTTATCGTCTACGGTATAGATCAAAGAAAAAATCGTTCCTAAGACGATCAAAGATGAGCTGTCCATTTTTTTAAAGTTCTCTTGTTCTTGGCGCGCATCTTCTGCACTGTCCTTAACTGTTTTCGACCAACGAGCGGCGATCGCTTTTGCATCTTGAGGCATATACAGAGGAGCTTTTTGCACGACTTTATAAGCTGGATCTTGCTGACTTAGAACTTGCAATACTTGAGCGCGCACTTTTTCCGATGTCTCTTTAAAAGAGCCGATCTCGCTAGTTTGCGGATACAGATTGATAGCTCTATAGAAATTCTTTTCGCAGATTCCAGCAAGATCTTTAGATTTTTCAATGCGAGCTAAAAGTGTGTCACGAATCTTAGATTGGAAAAAGATCGCCTTGATGCTTTCTTGACTTAGCGGAAGGGAGTCCGTCAAAGCGGTGTCTCTGATAACCAAAACATCAAGCATACGAAGCGCCAACGCGTTATTGATCATGCGCATGAGATCATCGTTATCAACTCCTTCGCCTTTTTGAATTCGGGTCAAAGAAGCTTTCTCAAGATCAATAATACGAGCCTTCATGACATCATTGATTTTGTTTTCAAGGTCCAAAATCTTTTGCACTTCAAGACCTGCAGCCTGAAGCGTGGAAACACCAGGGTAAAGAGTGTCGAAATATCCTTGAGGGCCTTTCACGCGGCTTAACGAATAAGCCTTCATAAAGTCGTAAGAAGAAATTTTGTTGCGGAAATTTTCATGAATTTGAGTGTTCAGTTGATTGGACGTTACTACCAAAAGCATGGCTTTAACCATGCGTTGTTGAGCTTCCGAAAGATTGGCGTTTTTAAATTCGCCTTCGTGCTGAGATAAAAGATCCGCGAAGAGTTGAGTGGAGGCTTTCTTTTTTTCGATCATTTGCAAAGTAGGAGCGGAAATATAATCAGCGTAGTATTTCTTTTGTTCCTCTGTGGCCGTAGTCGCAAGTTGAATCATTGTGGGATACGACAGCTCGCTATTTGCAACACAAAGATCCGCGTAGCATAGCTGGCTTGGCGAATAGGAGGCACGGCGGCTCTGTTCTTCAGGTGACAAAGGCTTCCCTGGTGACGGCGCTGTCTGCTGCACCTTCTTAGGAGCTTGCACAGAGCTTTTATCAGAGCTGTCCGTCTTACAAGCAACAAGGCTCAAAACTGAAGCACAGATTCCAAGTGTCATCACCGCGCGAGACCATCTCATTTTGAGACCTCCGATAAAAGTTCAACAGGCGTTCATCTTTTGGTCGATGAACTGCAACGGAATGATCGCTAAGGATCAATTCCTCGGTTGATTTGACAAAAAGCAAAGGGCACACCAAGGGAATTAACGAAATCGTTTATTTTGCGGCTGAGCGGCTTGGTTTGCGAGGAGGGCCTTACTCGAAATAAATCCTTCTGCACGGGTTCCCATAACAACAATCCTTAGGAGGGATTTATGAAAACAGTAGTTTTGGTTTTAGCTTTATTGGGTGTCGCAGGGGTGGCTTCGGCGGCTTGTAAAGAAGGGCGCAGAAGTATCATCACCGTTCGCGATAGCAACGATCATTCACGCACCGAAGTTCGTACCTGCGTAAATGGTTCGTACATGACTCCTGAAGAAAGAGCGAAGTACATCCACAATCCGCGCACGACGTGTGTGGAAGGATCAAAAGGTTGGGTGACGTTGTATGACGATAACGATCATTCTTATACCGAAATGCGTATTTGTAGAAACGGCTCTTACATGACGGATGAAGAAAGAGCCGCCTATGTTCGTGTTCCAAAGAATCGTTGTAAAGAAGGGTCTCGCCGTATTGAGGCTGTTCATGACACTGTAAATGATCACACAGTGAACGTTTCTAAAGTTTGCCGCAACGGCAAATGGGTGGATGCGGGAAATTGATTCTCGAAAAATCCACCAAGCGAGAAGGTTCTTGTGGCGGACCTTCTCGCTTCTTTATTTCCTCTTCATTACGTCCTTTAAATTTGTATTCGTAAAGTTCTGTCATTAGAAAAAACGCATGTCACAGACGACGGATCTAAGACTTGAGCGTAGTGAAATCTTAATGTCACGAATTCGTGAAGTCTGTTTGCTTATGGGTATTCGTCAGAAAGATCTTGCCCAGAGTCTGCAGCTGAAGCCAAGTCAGATGAATTTATATTTTAACGGCAAAGTAGAAATGAGAGTCGAGCGTCTGCTCCCACTGCTTGAAATTCTCGGCGTCGATGTTGAGCTCCAGCTTGAAGAAAAAATCAAAGAACTGGGAGGAGAACTTCGGTCTTTTCAGGAAACCGAAAACAAAGTGCTCGCGAAAATAGGACGCTTGGATGACTACAAAAGACAGTCTTTACTCAGAATCATTCATATTCTGGGATCAAAATAAATCGAGGGCCACTGACGGAGATCTCGGTGCCGAAGACTTTCTGGAGAAAGTAAAGGCCGACATCCGTCAGAACTACCAGTTCGCTCTTTTTAGCATTCTGCCAGGATTGGCTTCTGATCTGAATACTTTAAAAAAGCTTTCAAAAAAATTGGGAATTGATCCGGTGACCGCTAATGATTTTTCGTATCGTCTTTTGCGTGCGGGATTATGGACCGCAACCGAAGATCGCATTGAAACAAATTTTGAATTTTTAAACCTGGGTGATATTTCCGTGAAAGACTATCTGGCGATGACTGTGAGTATTATCTCTCATCTTTCAGATTCAAAGTCTTATGAATATGACACCTTGTCCGTGGTGACCAACAGAGGACTGATTCGCAATTTTATTGTGAAGGTAAATCAGGCTTTAAAAGAGCTTCATGAAAAATCTCACGAGGCGCGCGTCGTTAAGGACTGTCTTTTTTCATGGAGCCACACAGGTGTCATCGAACTTGAACACAATTCTCAAAAGGACAACGAACAATGAAGCTATTGATTTTGTTTTTTATACTTATTTCCCTAAACTCATACGCACAAAGTGTGGGAGGAGGAGGCTCTGGCGGCGGCGGTCTGCGCGGAGATCGCAACGCCGAATATATTTACAACCCCCACATCCGCTGCAAGGAAGGTCGTCGTGAAATTTGGACAATGGAAGATTCGAGTGGTGATAGATCTAGGGCTGTCACGGTTGTTTGTAAGAACGGGAAGTGGATTCCATTTAAGCCGAAGCCGATAAAAATTCGCTGGCCCTGGTGGTAAGCGTTTTCAAAAAAGAAAAAACCAGAATCCCTTGTGATTCTGGTTTTATTAATCACCAATATTTAAATTGATATCTGGGTTATGGTGGCCCCGTCTCCCTGTGTAGATCCAATTCACGAATCTCCGTTGATAAAACAAGTTCGTGACGTACTACTTTTGAATTCGCCATTCAAGGCTCCTTTCATTCAAGGTAGTAAGCTTATCGGCTGGACCTTGGGATAGTTGAGGGTGTTTTTGCAAATATTTCGAAAAAAATGGCGCCGTCCAAGATTGGAACGAGGTCAGTCAAATTACATTCACAGTTTTTGTTCTCTCTTAGAGGAGCCATAAATTGTTCTTCTAGCTGTGACATCTTTCTATCTTACCGAAATAACTTTGCTCTTCTTTAAATGCTTAAAAAATGACATTTGGTGTTGAGACAAAATAGGTCTCTGCTTTTGAGACATTCAGGAACAATTGTTGTCACAGTTGCCCGCGGGGCCAAGCCTGGCGCGGGAAAAAAGCGAAGTGATCTTGGGAGTTTGAATTTTTTCCCCGCTCACGCGGAGATCTTTTGGCATCTTCCTTGGAATAACCCCAATCGCTGCCGCATTCACAATATAGGGGAAAGAGTGCGGTAACAATTAACCAATACAAGGGGGAAAATCATGAAAGTACAATTAACCACAGCCGTTCTAGCAGCATTGTTTTGCGCACAAACAGTGAGAGCAGAAGGCGCACCTTGGCTTAAGGTAGATGGCCAAGCGAATTTCGACGTTACTGGTAGCTCTTCAGAAGATTATGAAAGAACTCTTCGCGTGCAAGATGCGGAAATCAAGTTCGAACTCTTGGTTCGTGAAGGTATCAAGCTCGTTGTAAAAACAGAGCTTGAGCAAAAACTAAATAAAGCCACGATGGATGATAAATTTGATATCGGCAAATTCTTAGAAGAAGCCTATATCCAAATCGAGACAGACAAGATTTCAGGTTTGCCTCGCGCCATCATCACAGCCGGTAAACACCAAATGGCCTTTGGTCAAAATTACCATGAATTGCCAATGTTCAAAGATTCTCTTTTATACAACCTTTCTAAGCAAGATGAAGTGATTGGTTTCACTGTCGAGCTTCCAATGAACTTCTTTAAGATTGTCGACTCTGTCGCGATCTCTATGTTTGAAGCGGGTGCTGGAGACCTAAAAATCTCTGATGAAAAGGGCGCTTCCATCCGTCTGAGCAAAGAGTTGACGAGCCAACTTTCTGCACAGATTTCAGGAATGATGAAAGAAAATCAAGGCACTGACGTTAAAGAAAAACGCGGCAGCATTGGCTTTGTTTTCAAATCTCAAGACGGTTCTTGGAAAGTTTGGGCTGAGGGACTCGTGATCGTTGATAATCCCGTCTACACAGACACGACTGTGGGTGGACAAATCGGTGGATCTTACAAAGTAGGTCCGGGCGCGATCGTTGTTGAGTATCAATATCTTGATAAGCAAGCGCACGAAGTGGCTGTAGCTTACAATCTTCCTGTCGGCAGATGGTTGGTGTTAAGCCCAGAGATCCGTCACCGTATGGACCGCACTGGTTCCGGCACTGACGACACTGTTGTAGGAATCCGTGCACGTCTTCAAGCACATCAAGAAGTTCGTCACAATTTGCTCACTGGTAAGAAAAATTAATTGGATCTGATCCTGGGGCGCTTTTCGGAGGGGGAAGCGCCCCTCTTATTTTGAGGGGAAATTTTTATGAAAAAGGTTTTTTTGATTCTTGCGATGATTATGGTTTCTCAAGCGGCTTCGGCTCGCACATCCGCTTTGCAACGTATTCTTTTCGAACTTGGTTTTATCGAAGATCCTTACATTCAAATTTGCCCTGAAGATACAAAGATCGATTACAAAGCGACAGAAGCTGAATTGTGGGCGAGTGCCCGCAAAGCGGAAGCGGGTTATAACAAATGCAAACCTGCTGAATACTACAGAAGTCTTTATGTGAATTATCCCAGCAGCTATCGCGAAGCTTTTCGCCGCTACATTGAGACTTTTCTGAATGCGCAAGATTTTATCATGGCGATGAACGAAGCTAACATGTACATCACAAACTGGAGAGGCATGAATGACTCCGAATACATTCATTTGCTTTTATTGCGTGCGGTGGATGGAGAGATCAAACAATCTTGGCGCGATAAAAACCGTCAAATGGAATTTGTAGCCTTCAGTTTAGGGGCGGCTTTAGCGCAAACCGAAGATGCGCCTTTTTTGATGAATCTTCAGTACCGTGCTTTTTTAGATAAGTATCCTCAATCACCTTGGAAGAATGAAGTTTTAGGAATGCTCAATGACTCGCGCCAAATGTACGGAAAAAATGTTTTAAATGAAGCGCGCATGTTTATCTTAAAACGCGATTACCCAACGGCCTTTCAAAAGTACAATGTGATTCTAAAGTGGGGTCCGGCCGTCGGAGTTTTTGAAGAAGCTCTGTACGAAATGATTCAATATCACTTTGAACTATCCTGGCTTCTGACGAATAAATCTCTTTTGAGTGATTTTAGTTTAAATCAGTTTTTAAAACGGGATTTTGCGACAGTCAGTACTATGGAAGAACGTAAAGAACTTTCTGAACAGACACGTCAGCAAGCTCGCAACTACGTGGAGCAAATGAAAGCCAATCTGCCGAACAGTCCTTGGACGGCCAAAGCGCTCAAACTTGAAAGTGCTTATCCTATTTTATGACCCCGCGAAATCTCTCTAAGAGATTCAGCACCATCAAATACGTGAGTCCCCAAAGCGGGGGCTCGCGATCCAAATAGACAGCAGGCAGTTGAGCAATGCCTGATTCGCGTTTTACTTCATACTGAGTTTGTCTTTGCGGATCTTTGATATGTTTTATTGGAATCCAAAAAAAATCGGCGACCTCAGCAGCATCCAGCGTGATGCCAAAATCCCGTTGCACGTGAAACACAAAAGGACGAATGTAAAAATC